>JAJDTX010000047.1 GCA_022826925.1 Bryobacterales bacterium | reverse complement strand
TAGCTACCGCACCAGTCCCGCGCAAGGCCATGCTTGGAGGCCAGCCAGTGCGACAGACCACGGGGGAAGCTCCTGTGGAGTAAAGTACCCATGCTCAACCACAACATATAGTGGTGTGTGGAGTCAAATACCCAGCCCAGTTCCGAATATCGCTGGCTCCCGACAGGCGGGCTATCCGCACGGTCCAGGATCTGATCGAGATCGTGCAGGGCCTGATCGTGCGGGACGAGTTCGGCGTGACCGGATACGCCATCGTTCGCGGCCCGTGCGGATCGCTGGACTGGGAGGGAGCCGCACCTCCGCCCAATCCGACCGCGCAGCGGCCAGGCGCGATTGAGGAGCGGTAGGACGACAATCCCGGCGTCGAACTGGCGAAAGCGAAGCCGTCACAGCTGGCAGCGGCGGATGCGTGGGCGCGGCATCAAGAGACGGGGGATCCATCCGAACTGGCGCGCATGGGGGTACTACATCAGACCATCGGATACTGCCGGAAGGCAGGCGACTTCGCAGCAACGCTGTGGAAACGATGTCGGGCTCGCAGTCCACTCCTCGGCCAGGCGACGGATCCTTCGCCGCTGGCCCAGTCCGGGCCTCCGGTTCACAACAGTGGTATGCTTTGGGCATCCGCCGTGCCACACTATCGTGAGGGTCACGGCCTGCCAATGGGGTCCGGGCGGAGGACCCTGCATCCGAAACGCCCCTCGCCGGGGAGCAGGCATCGCGTCTGCGACCACATCCGAATATGGGAAGGCCAAATCGCAAGCGAAAGGGCGGCCCTCAGACCAAGGAGGAGCTGATCCGACATGCCGGAGGCCGCCTTGCAGCGGGTAATGCCAAGCAGGCCCTAGACTCACTTCGTCTCGCACAGTTCAAGGGGGTGCCGACCGAGCATCTGGACCAGTTGTTTCACCGTGCCTACTTGGTGCGGGCCGAGGAACTCGAGGCGCGCGGCTTGAGAGAGGAAGCCGAGTCCGCCCGGAAGAATGCGGCGCTGCATGGATCCGCCGGTGGCGATCGGGAACCGACGGCAGACGACATCCTGCCATTCCTGCACACCCAGCCTGCCGACTCTCGCCTAGCCACTTATGCGCGGTACCTGCGGTCCAATCCCCCCTCACCCGACGCCGAGGTGATGCTCGCCGACCACCTAGTTCTGAACCGATGCTGGGAACAGCTTGACGCGTTCCCTGACGCGTGCCAGTTCCGAGACGACGCCACTGTCATGGCGTCGGCAAGCGAGCCTCTGGACCGAGGCGATTGGGAGATCGGCTCTCGAGCCTTGGTGCCGTTGTCCCCCGAGTCCGCCTTCCGCCACTGGAGGGCATTCAGCGTCGCGATGGCTGCGCACATTCAGGGGGACGTGCCAGCGGTCGCGAAAGCGCTTAAGGGCCTGCCATCCGACTTCCCTCTCCGGTCCGCGACCAAGGTACTTCGAGCCAACGCCAAGCCTGGAGCGGCAGAGGGAATGGCCGCAAGGAGCGACATGGAGAGATTGCTGGGCGTCGGCAGACGCTCGATCTCTAAGCGCGCTCAGGTCGTGCGTCGGGCGGTGGAAGAGGCCAAAACGGCACAACTAGGACGGGCGCTCCGGGACTTCGCCAAGGCTGTCGACGCCCACAGTCCCTCCGTCACGAGACTGAGGCTCATCCGAGCCCTCTACCTCGCAGTCGAGGCAGGCCAACTTGATGAGGATGCCTACTGGAATGCTATTTCGAGAGGCGTTTCAGAGCGCGAGACAGAGTGCGTCGAGTTCCTAGTCTATTGTCAATCGCTATTCAAGCGTCAGGGGTCTCTCGACTACTTGACGGACCTCGCCGAGCTATTCTACGCGATCAAGCAGGCCTTCCCGGACGACTCCGACCGTCGCGTTGCGCGGGCGAATATCCTAGCCAAGCTGGCCCAAGTGGTTCATTCTTCGGGCGATTGGATTCTGACCTACAGCGCCGCAGAGGACATCTGTCAGATCTTGGGCGACTTCGACTTCGAATCCGTCGAGAAGTACGCCCGGAGCGTCCGGTCCGCTGCCATAGACCTGTTGCGGCGGAGCGTGGCCGAGGATCCGGCGAACGCGGCTGCCCACAAGCAACTGGTCGTGTTGCTGGAGAGCCGCTTCCCAAGGAAAAACTCGGAGCTGATCTCTGCCTACGAGCACTATGCCGACGCCGTTCCCGGAGATCCGGGTCCGTGGATCGCCTTAGCAGAGCTCCGGCTTGGCAGCAACGCCTATCGGAAGGCGGAGGCCGCTCTCGAAAAGGCCCGCGGTTACGCTAGCCACGACCGTCGCGTGAGCGAATTGATGGTAGCTGCGTCGTTGTTGGCTGCAAAGCGGAACCTGCAGGGTGGGCGGCTCGCCCTAGCGCTACGTGACCTGTCCAACGCGGAGTCCGTGGTGAACCCGAGGTCGGAGCCCATTGTGCTGGCATGGAAGGCAATCGCCTCGTCCGCGGAAGCGAAGGGGCCCAGCCTCCTAGCCGCGTACGAGCGTACGCTAGACGGCGCATCTCCGTCAGCACGAGCTAAAGCGGCATGTATCGTCTGGAACGCAATTCAGTTGATAGACTTGCCGGTCCCCATACGCCCCAAGGACAACTACAAGCTCTTGAAGTTGTTCCACGAGGCTATTCTTGACACCTGCAAGACTGCACCTGCGGATCTCGCTGACGTTGTGGAGCCGATGCCGATTGCGTTCAACAACGTGGCGGGAACAAAGATAGTGTCACTGCTTCTCGACGATCTCTGGGATAGCGTCCTGCGGGCAGTCCCGGATCGCGACGCCCTTCGGATATTTCCTGCGGCGGTGGAATTCGCAGATCTAGAGGTGCTGCGCGGCGAACTAGCTCGCCGCTTGACGCGAACCCAGAACAAAACGTACCAGCGCATCCTGCTGTTGTACTCTGCGAGTGTGAAGTATCTGCTTGGCGAGGAAGTCGGAGCTAGCCGCTTTTGCAGGCTGATCGACTCGATTCCGAGTAACGAGATCAAGCCGGTTCGTGCCGCTGCCGAACAACTTTCAGTGCCTGTGGCAGCGCGATTCGTGCCGACGCTGGCGATTGCGCTCAAGCAATTTGAATTCGATCTGCTGGATAGCCAATGGGACCTGTTCTAAGAGCCGCAACGCCAGACGTGACGAGGGCATGCCATGCGAATCGCCGTAGTCGGGGCCGCACCGTTCACTTGCGGGAGGTCTGGACATGATCTGCCCACATGTCATCCTCGGCCTGCGGTGCGACGCGGACGACGCCGAAATCCGCCAGCGCTATCTCGAACTCGTGCGCGCCCACCCTCCGAGCAGGGACCCTGACGGATTCAAGCTGGTCGCCAACGCTTACGGCATGCTGAAGGACAGAGCAGCGAGGGTCGAATCGGAGCTGTCCGGTCCGGTGCAGTGCGATTCCTTCGAAGATGCCTTGGCGGAGTTGGAGCGGGCCGCGAATTGGGCTTGGACGCCTCCGGGGCTACGTGAGATCTGTGCTGCGGAAGATAAGTGAGCATGCAACATTCCGAGAGTGACTGGAAGATCGCGATACTGGCTGACTTCGCCGCGTGGCTGAAGGACTTGGCGTCGACTCCTGCCGATCCCGCGCCGAGCCCCGAGAAGCGCCGCGGCTTGGTGGACCTGTACTCGGAAGTTGCGGCCCTGCGCCAAGAAGTAGCCCTACAAAACCGGACGCAGAAAAAATCCGTTGTTGGGCTAGACTCGGCGATGGCCGCAGTCGCCGAACTGGGAGCCCGACTGCGCGATCAGACAGCCTCAGCTAATGGGGCAGACGCTAGCCAGGGCGAAGGGTTGGAGGCGCTCTCCGTGATCACTAGCTTCCTGGAAATTCGCGACTCTCTCGAACGGACGCAAGTGCTGGCGCAAGGGCTGATTTCGCCTGAGGGCCTGCGGGCATCGGCGGGCGCCAATCCTGCCAGCTTCGCATCGACCTTGGGTCTCGTCCTGCGAAAGTTTGACCGTACGCTGGAGGATCACGGGGTGTCGCGGCTCGACACTGTCGGGATGCCGTTTGACGCGTCAACGATGAGTGCCGTGGGCACCTGCAAGGATCCAGAGGTGCGTGACGGCACCGTGGTGGAGGAGGTTCGCGGGGGGTTCCTCCTGCGGACGAAGGTCCTGCGCACTGCGGAGGTTATTGTAAACATGTGCAACCAGCGAGGGGACACCGATGACTAGCGAACTCGTCGTGGGAATCGACCTAGGAACGACCAATTCGTCCATTGCGGTGATACGGCGCGGCCTGCCCGAAGTTCTTGACGGGGGAGATGACGGCCTCGTTCCGTCCTGTGTGGGCTTGGATAGTGAGGGCCGGGTTGTCGTCGGCAGCCCGGCTCGGAACCAAGCAGTGCTATTCCCCGACCGCACAGTCCTTTCCATCAAGCGCAAGATGGGTTCAGATGAGGTCGTAAGGCTCGGGGAGACCGACTACACGCCTGAAAGGATCTCCTCTTACATTCTCGGGGAGTTGGTCTCCCGCGCACGGACTACCTTGCGGCGTGACATCTCACGGGCAATCATCACCGTGCCTGCATACTTCAATGACGCCCAGCGGAAGGCGACTCGCAAGGCAGGCGAACTCGCAGGCCTGAAGGTGGAGCGGATACTCAACGAGCCCACGGCCGCCTCGCTGGCCTACGAATCCGATTCGAGCGAAGCATCGAAAATCCTTGTCTACGACTTGGGCGGGGGCACGTTCGATGTTTCGGTTGTGTCCATCGAGCAGGGTGTGGTCGAGGTCTTGGCAACCGCCGGCAACAACCACCTCGGCGGGGACGACTTTGACGCCCTGATAGTTGAGCGCCTCAACCTGCACCTCGATGAGGAGACGAAGGACGATTCGCACCGGAGCGACCGGACCGTGCAGGCGAGGCTGCGGCACGCCGCCGAGGCCGCCAAGAAGAAGCTGTCCACGGCACCGTTCGCCGTGATCGAGGAGGACAATCTGAAGGGATCGGGCCGGACCCCGCTGAACCTGTCCTACGAACTGAGTCGTTCTGCCTTCGAAGACGATATCCAAGAACTGCTGCAGGGCAGTCTGGACGAGGTCACAAGGTCTCTGAATGACGCGCAAGTGCGGGCCGGTGATTTGGGTCGCGTCTTGCTTGTGGGCGGATCCACGCGCATGCCGCTCGTGTCGCGCCTGCTACAAGAACGCCTCGGAATGGCTCCCCACGGGGAGGTGGACCCAGATCGCTGCGTCGCCCTCGGAGCAGCGATTCAGGCCGGAATGGAAGCTGGCGAGGAAGTTGGCAGCGTCCTTGTCGACATCACTCCCTATACCTTCGGTATCAGAACCCGAGGGGACTTGGACGGTTTGCTCTCGTTTCACCACTACGCGCCGATAATCCCGCGCAATTCCAAGCTGCCAGTCACGAAGAGTGATGTGTTCTTCTCGATCACGCCGGACCAAGCAAGCGTCCAAGTCGAAGTCTTCCAAGGCGAAGATCCCGACACCCGCAACAACACACGGATTGGAGGGTTCACGTTTGACGGGCTGAACGAGAACGAGAACGCATACGAGGATGGGATCGTGGTCAGCTATTCGCTGAACGTCGACGGGATCCTTGACATCTCCGCCCGAGAGAGGGGCACCGGAAAGCAGATCAGCGGAAGAATCGAGGACGCGCTCGCCGCTAGGCCCGACGACAACGCGCTGGAGCTCGATCTGGGAGACGACCCGGATCAGGCGGCTGCGGACGCAGCAGGCCAGCTGCTGGAGAGGGTAAAGGCTGTGCTAGAGAAGGCTCCAGCCGAGGATCTCGCCGAGATCAAGCGCCTGGCGAAGGCGTTGGAGGGCGCCGTTCAGCGAGGAGATGACGAGAAGGCAGATCAAGTGGCAGGAGAGCTTTCCGAGATCCTGTTCTTCATTGAGTAGACCGTGACGAACTGTCCAACTTGCGGGGCACCGTACAAGTCCGGGACGAAATGCTACCGATGCGGGACGCGGCTCGAGGACATCCTCGCCGTAGAGCGCGAGGCCGCCCACTGCCGTCACGAGGCCGAGCTGGCCTTGGCGCGCCAAGACATCGTTACCGCACTAGGCTTCAGCGACCGAGCGCTCTACCTGCACCGCTCCAAGGAATCGCTCCGGACCGCCGCGCTGGTAGCGCTCGCCCGCCATCGTTTCTCCTCGGCCTGCCAGCTTTGGCGCGAGTCGCAGGTGTACAGCGCCGGGGTATTCCGGCGGTAGATTTTCAGACTAATCCGGTCGCAGGAGGGGGCGTTTTCCCGGATTATTCGGGACGGGTGTGCGGGGCAGAAGGATAGCTGGGAGGAGGCAGGGGATCGTGTGAGCGCGGT
>JAJDTX010000006.1 GCA_022826925.1 Bryobacterales bacterium | reverse complement strand
CCAGCACTGTGTTCGGCGGCGTCAAACCTCCATCCATGCTGGGCCTGACGCCCTATCTTGCTCAGCATCTCGCTCTGGAAACCACCTTTTGGCCCCCAGTGTGCGTCAAAGCCCCCAATCCTGAAAAGGAATCAGCGGTGGTCGGACAAGACCGGTACAACAGTTTATGGAGAATGTGTGCGAGAATGACAGGTAGGCGCTTCCGCTTTACGTCGCCACGCACTTGGCAACCGGCGAGCCGCATGGCCGCCAAGCTGGCGAAGGATGCGACCCATCCCATCACTGTCCCCACTGTCAGGCTAACTTCCGCCCTCTAGGATCCTACCGAGGCTCCTCGGCTCGGGGGCAGCATTCGCCCCAAAACTCTGCTCCGGCCTCTCGGGTCGGCCTCTGCGGCCGGTCTGCTGAGGCCCCGCAATAGGATTACCCTTGTCTTTCTCTACCATCGAATTGCACCCGACTCTCTTGAAGGGCGTCGACGATCTGGGGTTCACTGCCCCGACCCCCATTCAATCGGACGCGATCCCTCCGGCCCTCAAGGGGCGAGATCTTCTCGCCTGCGCCGCCACGGGAAGCGGCAAGACCGCCGCCTTCTTGCTCCCCATTCTGCACCGGCTCGTGGATCTGCCTCGGGGCACCACGCGGGCCCTGGTCTTGGCACCCACCCGGGAACTGGCTCTGCAGCTCCTGGAAGATCTGCGGGCGCTGGCGCGCCATACGGGGATCAAGGCCGCGGCTGTCCACGGCGGCGTGGGAATGGGTCCGCAGGTGAAGGCGTTTCGGCGAGGCGTAGACGTGATCGTTGCCACGCCCGGGCGCCTGCTCGATCACTTCCAGCACGGGCACTCACCCCTGTCGGGACTGAAGTACCTAGTTCTGGACGAGGCGGATCGCATGCTGGACATGGGCTTCTTGCCGGACATCCGGCGCGTGCTCCGGCACGTGCCGAGACCCAAGCAGACCCTCTTCTTCAGCGCCACCATGCCGCCGCCGATCGAGGTTCTCACCCGCGAGATCCTCCGAAATCCGGTGAGAATCTCCCTTCAGCGCAAAGCTGCACCGGCCGCTGGCATCTCTCAGGCCCTCTATCCGGTGCCCCGCACGCTCAAAGGGGCGCTTCTGGTGGAGTTCCTGAAGGGCGGCCACATCCACGACGCGCTGGTCTTCACGCGGACCAAGCACCGGGCGGATCGCTTGTGCAAGTTACTGGTCCGAAACGGCATCGCCGCCGAGCGCATCCATGGAAACCGGTCGCAGGCGCAGCGCACGAAGGCGCTCGCGGGATTCAAGGCCGGGAAGTACCGGGTACTAGTAGCCACGGACATCGCTGCGCGGGGGATCGATGTCGAAGCTTTAGGACATGTGGTGAACTTCGATGTCCCCGCCGTACCGGAGGACTACATCCACAGGGTGGGGCGCACCGGCCGTGCGGAGTTGACCGGAGACGCTATCACACTCGTGGCACCAGAGGAGGAGTCCGACGTCCGCCAGATCGAGCGCGCTGTCGGATCCAAGATTCCAAGGGTGCGCCTGGATGGCTTCTCATATACGACAGGCGGCGGAGAGGCGCCCACGGAGGTGCCCCTGACCAAGCGCATCACCACGATTCGAGCCAGAAATCGAGCCAGAAAGGACGAGCGCCGGAGGCGCGCAGCCTAGCGAGAACTAGCCGGACCACGGCAATGCACAACCCGCCGTACTTCGGCATCCATGTCCGAGAGGCGTGGACTGGCGTCTCGGCTGGTAGTCGCATGCCGGTCCCGGATAAGCCTTGGTTGCGCCTGCAAGCCGCCTACGACGAAGCACAGGCGCGACTCCGGGACGATCACCGGGAGTTGTCCCCGGCACAACTTGCTGTGGCCGAAACCTCGTAGGCCCCAAAGCAACCCCAGACAGACCTTCGAGGAAGATGACCGCGCGAGGGCCGCTGAATCTGCGAAGAAGTGTCGCTTGATCGATTGCCCTCTACGCCTCACGGGGTTGTCTGGTTTGCGCAGTTTCTTGAACGGCAGCCGGTGCGCACCAGCAGCAGCCCGGACGGACCGCTAGCGCGATACCTCAAGAGTTTGGCGATCCACGAGCCACCAAGCTTGTGACAGAACCGCTCTTGTCGGTTGGTCGCGTCGCACGGTTGCGGTTGCCTCGGCGGCTATCGACCTTCTCTGGGATCCAGGCGGGGCAAACCGGTCATCGGACGCTTCCGATTGCCAGTAAACAGACAGATTGGGCAAGGGGCGGTTCGGTAAGGCGTGCTGGGATGATGTGACAGAATGGGCGGCCGGCCGGCTCGATGCTACGATCGGCTCAGGCCGCTGTCCGGGGCAACACCCAACATTGCGTTGCAACCGAAGCAGAAGAGGAGGGAGAGATGACGGATATGCGCAAGGATGTTCATGAAGAGATTGATCGGTTGCCCGATGAGCAAGTCGCAGGGGTCAAGGAGTTTCTGGCTTCTTACCCGAGTCGCCTTGATGCCACTCTTCGCAATGCCCCGGAATCTGACGAGCCAGAAACCGAGGAGGAAGCGCGGTTGGTGGCGGAAGCGAAGGAATGGCTCAGGCAGAACGGTGGCAGAGGGATCCCTCACGAGGAGATCAAGCGAGAATTCCGCATAGAGTGAGTTGGCCGTGGCTCGGAGCATTGACTGGACCAGATCAGCCCGAGCAGACCTAAGAAGACTCTCAACGCAAGATTCGGATAGGATCGAACGGGCGGTAGAACGACTGGCCGTCTCGGGGCAGGGAAACGTCGAGCGCCTGAGAGGATTCGATCCTCCAGAGTACAGGCTAAGAGTCGGCGATTGGCGAGTGCGGTTTTGCTACGAAGACGTAGGAACGGTCGAGTTAGGTATCTCGGTTGTCCGGGTGCTCCACCGTCGCGAGGCATACAGAAAGTCCGCCTTGATTCGTCAAGACATCCCGGGGGACGATGGCTTCGACGAGACCGCGGACTGGGAGATGTCGGAAGGGTCCAGCAACTGAGCACAGGCCCCGCGATGGCGTTGGGTCCGACTTGTTCGCACATGCTTCACCGAGGCAGACCCGCCATGATCGGTTGGTCGCGTCGTTCGGCCGGGACGGCCTCGGCAGCTATCGACTATCGCTGGAACTCAGGGGGGTGCATGCCAGTCGTCGAGCGCTACTGATTAGCCTGAACCAGAGGGATTATGCGAAAAGCGGTTCTGAACGGTTCGCTGCTATGCTGCAACTGTCTGGGCTGCAGAGCGGCTCGATGCGACAACCGGCCAAGTTTGGACCCGTGCTGGGGCGAACATCGAACAAGGAGTTACAGCCAAAGGACATGTTGAGAAAGAGAGATGACTGATATTCGCAAGGAAGTTCACGACGAGATTGATCGCTTGCCCGACAAGCACGTTGCGGGTGTGAAGGAGTTCTTGGCTTCTTACCCCACGCCATTTGATGCTGCGCACCGCAATGCGCCGGTATCCGAGGAGCCAGTGTCCGAGGAGGAAGAGCGATTGGTCGCCGAGGCCGAAGAATGGCTCAGACAAAACGGTGGCAAGGGAATCCCTCATGAGGAGGTTGTGCGAGAACTCGGCCTAGAGTGACCCCTCCATGGCTAGGAGCATCGACTGGACTAGACAAGCGCGATCCGACATCAAGAAACTCCCGAAACAAGAGGCTGATCGCGTCCGGCGTGCGGTACAGCGAATTGCCATCGCAGGGCAGGGAAATATCGTGCAATTGAAGGGGTTCGCGGTGCCTCATTACAGACTCAGGGTGGGCGATTGGCGTGTGAGGTACCGTATCGAAGACGACAAAATCCAAATCGTACGAGTGCTCCACCGTCGTGAGGCGTACAGAAAGTCAGGCTCGGCTCGTCAAGGCATCCCCGACACGGAAGGCTTCGACGAAAACGAGGACTGGGAGATGCAGGAGAGATCCAGTATCTGACTACGGGCCGTGCGACGTGGTTGCACCCGGCTCGTTGCAGTGCCCGAGGCGGCGCGCCACTCAGATCGGGAGAGATTCGGCTGAGAGTGCCAATCGATCAGCCCGCCGAGCTGGTGTCCAGCACGCTGTCGATCCAGCGGAGATAGGCCCCATTGCCTTGCCCGACTGGCAGGGCAATCAGTTCGAACACCTCGTAGGGATGCACGGCCGCCACCGCTGCTTCCAGCTCGCCGAAGCGGTCGGACCGCGTCTTGATGACCAGCAGCGACTCGGGATCCCGCTCGATCTCGCCCTTCCACTCGTAGACCGAGGTCAAGCCGGGAACGACGTTCACGCAGGCGCAGACCCGACGACGGACGAGCTCGCCGGCAATCTCCTCGGCCTTTTCGGGCGGGCACGTGCAAAGCGCGACGCAATAGCTGTGATCGGGGGCTGGAGGCATCGTAGCGCGCCGGCGGCGCGGAATCTATGCTGGCAACTCTGCAGCGCGGGGCGCAACCCCCAGACCGAATCAGGCCAGCGGCAGCGGATAGGCCGGCCGTGTCAGGAGCTTGGTCGTGTGGACGGCCCTGTACTGAGCCAGCAGGCGTGAGACCGCTGCCGCGCGGTCCCAATTCCGCTCCACCGAAGCGCGAGCGGTAGTGGCCAAGGCATGACCCTGCGCGGGGCTCGACAACAGTGCGACGATGGCCTCGGCAAACGCCTCGTCCTCGTCTTCGATCCAGGCTTCGGCGGCACCGGGCTTGCACAGCCCCTCGGCGGCCAGGCTCGTGGCAACGACGGGAATGCCGCTCGCGAATGCCTCCAGCAGCTTGACGCGCACGCCGGAGCCGCTCAGTATCGGCGCAGCAAAAACCGCGTAGCGTCCCAGCACGTCGCGAATGTCGCCCACCGGGCCGAGGAACTCCATGCCGTCGGCCTCCAGCACCGAAGCGAGCCAGTCCGGCGCATCGGAACCCGCAACCACGAAGCGGGAGCCCTGCACCCTGTCTCGCACCAAGGGAGCGATGTGCTTGCGGAAGTGCGTGAGCGCTTCCAAGTTTGGCGGGTGCCGGAAGTTGCCCACGAACAGCACGGTGCCCTCCTCCCGCCCCTCGACGCGAAGCGGGTACGCGGAGACGTCTATCGCCGTGCGCAGCTTGTCCTTGACGGGCGGCTCGTCCCCGAGCAACGCGCGCAAGGCGTGGCGCTGCGCGGCGCTGCAGACCTGGACCACGTCAAAGTGGCGCAGCCGAGTCAGCTCGAAGCGGAGGGCTCGCAGGTATTCGTACGTCCTGCGGGGCAGGCCCGGCAGGCCGGCGGCCAGCATCCCCCGCTGGATGGCCTGAAAGTGCAGGTCATGCTCGAACAGGCACGAAACCAGTTGCCGGAACCGCGCGCCGTAGGATGCGAGCTGGGCGTATTCGAGCTGGACGATATCAATGCGGCGGAGCAAGATCGTGCGCTGGATCTTCCAAAGCAGGTCGGGATCCCAGAAGGACTGGGCCGAGTGCGGCCACAGCAGCGGGGCACCCCGGCGGCGGCGCGGGTCGTGCAGCACGAACTCCGCGCTCGCGCACTTGCTCGCCAGCTCACGGTGGGCCGCGAAGTCGGCTTCGCGTTCCAGCAGGCAGAGCAGGTGCAAGCGGCAACCCGCGGCCAGTCCTTCAACCGTCTGCTTCATGAAGACAGCGCCGCCGTGCAGCGGCGGATCGATCGGATACGGGGACACGAACAGCACGTCGAGGTCTTCGGTCGGCTTGCTTTCCAGCCGCTGGAAGCGGTCTCGGAAGAACCCGCCCAAGGGCCGCAGCAGCGCTTCAGAGTCGGAGATCTCAGCCAGCCTGCGCGCATTCGCCCGGTGACCCGCCGCGCGCAGTCCCTGGCGCAATGCCCCCAAGAACGCCGCCGCGCTGGCCCGGTCCGCGCTCTTGCCGGCCAGCAGCGACAGCCACATGTCTCCGTACAGCCAGCCGAAATGGCCCGCGAGGCGGCCCCACTCGTGCATGTTCTTCCACACGAACAACAGGCGGTTCTTTTGCAGCGCATGCTGGATGTGCTCTGCCGAGAAGTGCCTCCCGATTGTGCCCCGGTGCTCGTGGTGCAGCACGCTGGCCGGCGCGTAGAAGTTGATCCAGCCCCGTTTCCACGCCATGTAGGCCAAGTCCACGTCTTCCATGTAGAACGGGGCCAGCAACTCGTCGAATCCGCCGAGATCTAGAAGCTTCTGCCGGTCGTACGCAGTCGAGCCGCCCCCCGTGTAGAAGGTCGGGAACAGTTCGTCCACCTCGGGGTCTGCCATGTGCTGCAGGTGGATGCGGCCCCGATGCCAGCGCCCCATCGTCAAGCCGGTCTCCTCGCGGGGCTTGGCGGCCGATTCGAAGTAAATCTGGCCCGTGACCGAAAACACGCGCGGATCGCGAAAGCCGTCCAGCAATGGCTGCAAGAACCCGGGCTCCACGCGCATGTCGTTGTTGAGCATGAGCACGATGTCGAAGCGGGCGAGGCTGCAGC
Organism: Bryobacterales bacterium; assembly: GCA_022826925.1. Lineage (GTDB taxonomy): Bacteria > Acidobacteriota > Terriglobia > Bryobacterales > UBA6623 > VXMF01. The sequence continues at coordinate 36,934 of JAJDTX010000006.1, read as the reverse complement.
CGATGTTGCAAGCCCGCCCGAAGCCAAGATTCGAGCCCATCTCGACCACGCGCACGCCGGGGAAGTGCTTCGCGAGATACTCCGTGGTCCCATCCTCGGAGGCGTTCTCCATGATCAGGACTTCGTGTTCAGCGACGTCCGCCAAGGCAGTGAGCAAGTGCGGCAGGTTGCGCGCTAGGTGATCGCGACCGTTCCAGGTCGGGATGACGACGCTGACAGCGCGCCTGGAGACTCCGGTGTCATGATCCGCGCTTCGCCTGCCCGACATGATCGCCACGACATCGGCGCCAAGCAGCACCAAGGCCAGCAGGGCCAGCAGCGGCGGGGCGAGCGCCACGAGGAACACCGCGGTCACAACGGTTGCAAGGCCGGCCCAGGCTCGAGTCATCCGCCGTTCCCCTGGGCGCCGCCGCGCACCTCGACCCGGCAGGGCAGGTGGATGTAGCCGTAGATCTCGCCCACGCCGCGGGCCATCGGCACTGTCAGGGCATTGTCGATCCAGTCGCAGATCTCGTAGTCGGCGAGATCCCCGTCCGCGATCGCCGGAGCGAACGCGAACGAGCCGGGGTAGAGCTCGGGCAGGTCGATGTGAAAGTCGACCGCGAACGTGCGGCCCGGCTCCAGCGGATCCAGCACGACGCCCTCGCGGGCGGTGTTCGTGCCCGCGAAGTCAATTCCCAAGTGGTTGCGCATCATGAAGCCCACGTTGGGGGCGGCGATCCGCTCACGGGCGCGCACGGTGACGCGCACGGTGGTCCGCTCGCGGGGAATCAACTCCCGCAGGCGTTGGCCTTGGCTGTCAAGGACGGCGATCGACGTCACTTCCGCGCGGCCGGTTCCGAAGCGGCCGTCGACATTCGGAATGGCATCCGCGGCCCGCAGTCCGGGGGCGCTCGGTTCGACCGGCTCCGGATCGTCCTGCCGGACCACCGGCCTGCCGCCGGCCTGCCGATCTCGCGCGGTCATGTCGGCCAGGTATTTGCGGACCACTGCGCTAGGCTCGCCTTGCTCGGCTATCCGGCCCCGGTCGAGCCAGAGCACCCGCGTGCCCAACGATTGCACGTCCGCCATGGCGTGAGAGACGAACAGGATCGTCACCTGCTTGCTCCGCAGCTCGTGGACCTTGCGCATGCAGCGCTGGCGGAAGTAGTAGTCACCGACCGCCAGCGCCTCGTCCACCAGCAGCACTTCGGGCTCGACATGGATCGCTACCGCGAACGCGAGCCGTACCAGCATCCCGCTGGAATAGGTCTTGACCGGCTTGTCGATGAAGTCGCCGATTTCAGCGAACTCCTCAATCTGCGGGGACTTCTGGCGGAATTCCCGCCCCGACAGGCCAAACAAGGCCGCGCTCAGCCTGGCGTTCTCCCGTCCGGTGAACTCCGGGTGGAATCCGGCGCCGAGTTCCAGCAAGGCAGCGACCCGCCCTTCGACCTGGACAGACCCGGTCGTGGGCCGCAAGATGCCCGCGGCCAGCTGGAGGGAGGTGCTCTTGCCGGAGCCATTCGCGCCGATCAGGCACAGCGTTTCGCCGGTCGAGGCCTCGAACGAGACATCCCGCAGCGCCCAGAATTCGCCGCGAAACCTGGAGCGGCCCGGCAGAACCAGCTCCCGCAGGCGATCCGCCGGGCGGGTATAGGCTGCATAGCTCTTCGAGACGGAACTGAATACGACCGTTGCCAAGGATGGACCGCCCCACGCGGGGCGAATCCTATCTTAGACCCCGCGCCGGCCCTTTCCGATGGTCGCCCGCAGCCGTCAGTTACTCGACTCCCGGAAGTGCTCCCGAGAGCCATACTCGTCATCTGCGCGGCCGGAATCGGCCGCGAGGACGGCGGTCTTGCATCAGCGCCGGCTGCACGGCACCAGGGCTAAATGACGTCCGGAAACCCTCTCTTGGCACGCCGGAAGAACAGCGCTCCGAGAACGAAGACCGCACAGGCCGCGCCGATGAGAAAGGCAGTCTCGCTGGGGCTGGGGCCGCTTCCACCTAGGATCGCGCTGCGGTATCCCAGCACGACGTAGCGCATTGGATTCCACTCGAGTACGAAGTCCACGCGCCCCCGGTAGAAGGCCTCGGGCAAGAACACGGGAGTGGTCCAGAACCAAGCCATCAGCACCACCGAGAGTACCTGCGAGGTGTCCTTGACATAAACCTGCAGAGCGGCTGCGCACCAAGCCAGGCCCAGGCTGAACAGCGCCATCGGGAACAGCCATAGCGCCAGCAGCGCTACCGATGCGCCCGGGGGGTGCCCCCAAACCGCGGCCGCGACCAGCAGCGCCAACACGGACAGCAAATGCGTTGCGAGGGTCGAGGCGAGGATGCTCACCGGCACGGCTTCGGAAGGGAAAACGCTCCTCTTCACCAAGGCCGAGTGTTCGACGACAGCCGGAGCCGAGCGCGCCAGAGTCTCCGAGAAGAACAACCACGGCAGCATCCCTGCCATCAAGAACAGCGGATAGTTGTCGGTCGCCTCTTCCGCGGGCAGGCGCGCGCCGAAGGCGTGCCGAAACAAGAACCAGTAGATGGCCAGCAGGACCAGAGGGTGGATCACGCCCCACAGCCAGCCGAGCACTGATCCGACATAGCGCTGCCGGAAATCGCGTCGCGTCAGCTGGTACAGCAGGCTGGCGGTAACGCCGAAGGATCGCATCGCGCCGCCGGTTCGGACCGCTCGCAGCCGGGTTACGGTCGGGGAGCCAAGGTCACCTTGGCCGTGACCTCCTGCTCGCCGCGCAAAACGCGCACCGTGACGACGTCGCCGACCTTGGAGTCGCGCAAGGCGTATGTGAAGTCATACAGATTCGTGATCGCGGCATCGTTCCAATGCGTGAGGATGTCGCCACCCTGCAGGCCGGCCTTGCCAGCCGGGGAACCTGCTCGAACGTCCGCGAACTTCACGCCATTGGGAACCTCGCCGAAGTCCGGGATCGAGCCGAACCACGGTCCGTAGCCGCGCTGCTCCCCGTCCCCCGCGCCCGGGCCGTGACTGGAGTCAGGCGCGGCCTTCACGAAGGCGAGCCGCTCGGGGCGCTCCGCGATGCCGTCAATGATCTGGCGCGCCATGGCGAGCATCTCGACGGTCGTGGCGCCGTCGATCTTGTCGGCGGTGTCGCTCGGCTTGTGGTAGTCAGCGTGCAGCCCTGAGAAAAAGAACAGGACCGGGATCTGCTTGGTCGCGAACGAGGTGTGGTCGCTGGAGCTGGACCCGCTCCTAGACTTGTCCACCTTCAGTTCGTGCTCGCTCGCAGCTGCCTGCACCAGGGCCTCGAGCGGCTCGGCAGTGCCGACGCCGCCCACGTAGAGCTTGCGCTTCTCGATCCGGCCGACCATGTCGAAGTTGAACATCGCCACCGCGTTCTCCAAGGGCAGGGTGGGGTTCTCAACCCAATGCCTGGAGCCCAGCAGGCCGATCTCCTCGCCCGCAAAGGCGAGGAACAAGATCCCGCGCTCCAGCTCGTCGCCCTGGGCGTAGCTGCGAGCCAGCTCCAGGATCGCGGCCACGCCCGAAGCGTTGTCATCGGCACCGAGATGGGCCGCGCGGCGATTCGGGGCCAAGGAGCCCTCGCCGCCCATCCCCAGGTGGTCATAGTGCGCCCCGACGACCAGGTACTCCTCCGACTTGCCGGGCAGGTAGCCGGCCACGTTGCTGACCGTCGCGCGCTGGTGCTCGACATCGACCGACAGGCTCACGCGCAGGGAGGAGGCAAGTGGGAATGATTGGGGCTTCTCAGACTCTTCGATGTCCCTCTCCAACAGGCGCAACGAGCGGCCGGAACCACGCAGCCACTGCTCCGCGACTGTGGTGCGGATCTGCACCATGGGAATGCCCGCGTCGGTGGGCCCGGACACGCTGCCGAAGCGGATCAAGCGATCGCGGCGGCTACCCCGGGTGCGGGAGTTGACCAGCAGCACCGCCTTGGCTCCGCGCTTGCGAGCTTGAATCGCCTTGGCGATCAAGTGAGAGTGCCGCGTCATTCGGCGACTGCTCCCGGACTCGCGGTCGGCCTGCTCGGACGAGTCCTCTTCGCTGAAGAAGCGAGGCTCGTAGCGCATCACCAAGACGATCTTGTCCTTGACGTCGAGATGGAAGTAGTCGTCGTAGTCAAACTCCTCGGCCGTGGCGCCATATCCTACGAACACGACCTCGCCCTCGACGCTGCCACTGCCCGAGAAGTTGATCGGGATGAAGTCCTGCTTCAGTTCGAGTTCGCTGGCACCCCGCTTGCGCTCCACTCGCAGGCTGTTGTCTTCGCCCAAGCTGGCACCGGTGGTGACTTCGAACGGCTGCAGGTATGTGCCGTCCTCGCCAGCCGGCACCACCCCTTGCGCCTTGAGAGCTTGAGCGATGTAGTCCGCAGCCTCGTCCAACTCGGGCATGCCCGCTCCGCGGCCCCGCATCTCAGGGGATGCCAAGAATTCGACATGGCCCATGTATCGCTCGACGGCCTGCTCGTCCGCGGCACCTTGAGCCGGCCAGCCGACCAACAGGAGAGAGGCGACGGCCAGCCAGCCTATTGGCGAGCGCAAGCAGGGCACGCTGCGAGACCGGGGAATGTGGGGGGGTTGCATGGCGGCTTCGGGCACCTGTGCCTGCTGGGCTAGTTGGAGCAGATTCATCCGCGAGCCGATCGCGGCTGGGGCGGGGCTGCGCTGCCCAGAAGCAGGCGGGTTCCGGTTTTCCATTGTATAGGCACGGCCCCCAGATCCATGCCGGTTGGGGGCGCGCTCGTCGCTCCTCGTCAACTTCTTTCGGCCAGTCGATAACCGCGCAGCGCGGAAATTCGCCTTACACTTAGTACGGTTTTCGAATCGCGAGGCCGGAAACATGGCGACATCAGCTTTCACCCCTTCTTGGATTTTGAGGCCAATCTTCGCAGCGGGATCAGCGCCAGATGAGTTGCCACCCACGCAACAACAGCCTGGTCCGGAGCCCGTGCCAGACCCGCAGGGCCAGCCGCCTAAGGTGCCCACATGGGGCATCGCGTTGTTGGTCATCGGCGGCATTCTGGCCGGCTTGGTCGCCTACCAAGCCTTAAGCGGACAGGCAGCGCAGCCAACCGCAGCGCAGCCGACCCTGACCAGCACGGTGGCCGCCGAAAAGACCACCTTCGAAAAGTCGATTCGGATCGGCGGAACGGTCGGCGCCACGAATTTCGCCATGATCCGCGCGCCTCGGATGCGCGGCGGCAGAGACCGCGGAGGCGGCTCCTCGCTAACGATTCAAACGCTCGCCGAAGCCGGTACCGTGGTCCAGGCCGGCGACGTGGTGGCCGAGTTCGAGTCCAAGAGCACCCAAGACCAGATGGACACGTACGCCTCGATGCTGGCCCAGACCAGATCCCAGACAGCCACGCGCAAGGCCGAGATGCTGATCGCCACCGAGACCCTGCGGCAGAACTACCGCACCACCAAGGCCGAGGCTGAGAAGGCAGCCTTTGACCTCCAGACTGCCGAGGTGCGGTCAGCGATTCAAGCGGAGATCTTCCAGCTGCTTGCCGAGGAGGGCACGGCATCGACAGCGCAGCTGGAACAGGAAGTGCGCCTGCAGGAGCTCGCAGACGAGGCCGAGCGGCGCAGCCTCGACATCACTGTCGAGCAGGATCAGAAGCGTTTGGATCGGACCGAGTTTGACTTCGAAAAGATGCGGCTGCGGACTCCGGTCGGGGGCTTGGTCGTGATCGAGACCATGTTCTCGCGCGGCAGCTTCCAGCAGGCCTCGCCTGGCGATCAGGTCTACGGAGGGGCGTACTTCATGCGCATCGTCGACCTGTCCAGCATGGCGGTTTACGCGGAGTTGAACCAAGCCGACAGCCAGATCATTGAATTGGGTGCCCCCGTCATCGTCCGGCTGGACGCTTACCCCGACGTCGAGTTCGACGGCCGCATCAAGAACGTCGGCGCAATGGCCACTTCGAGCGGCGGGAGCGGCGGCCGCCGCGGCCCTCCCGGATCAAGCGGGACGCGGGGTGACTGGATCAAGAAGGTGCCGGTGTTGGTCGAGATCGTAGATTCCGACGAGCGCATCCAGCCCGATCTGTCCGCAAGTGTCGATGTCATCGTGGAGACGCAGGAAGACGCCTTGGTCGTTCCGCGGGCCGCCGTCGCCGAAGTCGGGGGCGCGCCGGTGGTATGGGTGGAGAATGATGGCGCATTCGAGATGCGCCAAGTCCAGCTCGGCTCGATCAGCGACACGCAAGCGGTGGTGGTTTCCGGGCTGAGCGAGGGCGAAGTCATCGCCGCCCAGCCCATCGAGGCACCGACGCAGCTGGCGCAGCGATAGCTCCACCGCGGATGGCGCAGCGGGCCTCTAGGCCGAGGTCCGGACCGCCGGTGCGGGTGCCATTGAAGCGCCGCTTTGCGTGCTAGGATCAAATCAGGAGCGGCCCCGGCGCTCCCGCTACCGCGTCCCCATCGTCTAGCCCGGCCTAGGACACCGCCCTTTCACGGCGGCAACGCGGGTTCGAATCCCGCTGGGGACGCCATCTCTTCTAGCTAAGTGGCGAATTTTCAATCAATTAGTTCAATAGGTGGGTAATCCACCCCCTATGGTGTCCCACAATCGCGCTCGGCTGCGAGCTCCCCTACGAGCTGATTCCAGCGCCCCGTTTCGGCGCGAAGCAGCCGGCCCTAAGCGACGCTCAGCGGACGACCGCCGACCTTCATAAGAACTGCCTCCGGACCGCGAGCGACACCGAGTGGCATCGGAGTCAATTGCGAGAGCACGGGAAGACTTGCGCCTCGGATTCGACGCGGTCCGGCACGGACAGCGAGACGGGAAACCGTCTGCAAAGTACGGCCTGCCGCTTTGCGATTGTCATAGATTCCTGTAGCCAATTGGCTACAATAAACCCTTGGTCAAAAGTAGTCCATTACGTGGGAAAGGGCGGCACGGACTACTTTGGCGAGTGGTTGCAGCGCCAGAGCAGCGAGACTCGGGCGCGGATCCAGACGCGGATCGACCGGGTTGAGCTTGGAAACTCCGGCGGCTGCGAAAAGGGTTGGCAAGGGCGTGTCGGAGCTTCGTATCGACTTCGGCCCCGGGTGCCGTGTCTACTGCGTTGCCGACGGCGAGGAACTCGTGATACTACTGGCCGGCGGAACCAAGAAGCGGCAGTCCCGCTACATAGGAGCGGCCCAAGCCTGTTGGAGGGTATGTCAGCAGGAGAAGCGAATATGCCAGTGAAGGAACACCGAGCAAGCGACTATCTCAGGACGCAGCAAGACATCGCCGCGTACCTGAACGCCGCGATCGAAGAATTCGAGGGCGACCCCCGACTCTTGATGAAAGCATTTCGAAACGTGGCGGAAGCGCAGGGCGGTGTATCGGAAATCGCACGCCGTGCCGACGTCGACCGGGTGGGCCTTTCCCGAGGTTTGTCGGGAAAGAGGGACCCTAGACTCAGCACGGTTGCCAAGATCGCGTCTGCCTGCGGAGTGCGGCTTCGATTTGTCGCAGCGAGCCGATAACGATCTCGCTGCGTGTTGGCGTCGGCCGCGACGCTCCAGTCTCCGTCGCAGCCGCAGGTTTGCCCGAATTGCTGACGCTCCGCTAGGCTTTCCCTAGCCAGTACCCGGCCATGCTGTCCATCCTAGTTGCCTATTGCCTCGCGCTCCTGCTGGTGGGAGCGTTCGCATCCCGTTCTGTCCGCCGGGCGGAAGACTTCTTCGTAGCCGGGCGAAGTCTGCCGTCGACGCTGATTTTCTCCACGTTCCTCGCGGCCAACCTCGGGGCCGGAAGCACGGTCGGCGCCGCCGAGTTCGGCTACACATCCGGCCTGCCGGCGTGGTGGTGGGTGGGTTCGGCCGGGATCGGCTCCGTGGCGCTGGCCTTCCTGGTAGGACCGCGCTTGCATCGCGTCGCCAAGGCGCGCGGCCTGTACACCGTCGGCGACTACCTAGAGCTTCGCTACGGCCGGGCGACCCGCCTCGCGGTCGCCGCGATCCTGCTGGTGGGCGCGCCCGCAATCCTGGCCGGGCAGATCATCGCGGCGGGCTTGGTTCTGCAAGCGGCGGTCGGCTTGCCCAAGAGTCTCGGCACGGCGATTGCCGGCACCCTCGCGACCGTGTACTTTGCCATGGGCGGTCTGCGTTCGGCGTCGTGGGTGAACTCCCTGCAGGTCGCGGTCAAGGCCGTCGGATTCTTGGTCGCGGTGCCGTGGATGATCCGCGCCAGCGGCGGCTGGACGGAGGTGGCGGCCGCCGCCGCTGACGACAGCGCGCTATCGCTCGGCGGAGCGGGCTTCGGGGACACGGCGCAGCTCGTGCTTCTGCTGGCCCCGGCCTTCGTGGTCTCGCCGGGACTGGTGCAAAAGCTCTTCGGGGCACGGGACGAACATGCAGTCCGGGTCGGCGTGGGGCTGCAGGCGGCGGCCCTGCTCGCCTATGCCGTCCTGCCCGTCCTGCTCGGCATGGCAGCCCGCGTGCATTTCCCGGAGCTGGCCGATCCGGGAAGCGCCCTAGTCAGGCTCTTCACCGAGGTCGCGCCCCTGTGGCTGGGAGCCCTGATGCTGGCAGCGATCCTGTCCGCCGAGGTCAGCTCGGCCGATGCGGTCTTGTTCATGATCGCCACGTCGCTGTCTCGCGACGTGTTGGAGCCGCTCTTCCGCGGCAAGCTCAGCGACCGGGAGCGGCTGGCACTGGCGAGACGGTCCGCATTGGGCGCGGGAGCGCTGAGCATCCTGCTCGCCAACTGGTTCCAATCGATCCTCTCGGCGCTGAGCTTCTTCTACAGCCTGCTCACGCTGACACTGTTCGTGCCGCTGGTCGCAGGCTTGTTCTGGAGGCGGCCCGGTCAATCCGTCGCGCTTGCCGCCATCGCTTGCTCGCTCGGGGCCGCCGGCATTGCGCTGCTCGCAGGCGGCGGCGCCGAGGGCTGGCTTCCACCAGTTCCGGTGGGCATCTTGGCGGGAGCGATCGTGTACGCCGCACACGCAAGAATCGGCCAGCGGGCCGGCAGCTTATAATTGACGGCTCGCCTCATGGAGACTTCCCTGAAGGCCATTGATTGGGCGGTGATCGCCGTCTACTTCGCCATGATGGTCGCGGTCGGGCTATACGCCGCCCGGCGAGTCCAGCAAACCTCCGACTACTTCCTCGGCAACCGCAGCTTCAACGTCTGGCTGGTCATCGGCCAAGCTCTCGGCGTCGGCACGCACGCCGAAATGCCGGTCTCGCTGGCCGGCAAGGTCTACCAATCCGGCTACGCCGGCATCTGGTACCAGTGGAAGAACCTCTTCATCACGCCGTTCTACTGGATCCTGGCGCCGCTCTTCCGCCGCTTCCGCCGCACGACCACGGGCGAAGTCTACGAGGATCGCTACGGCGACTGGATGGGCGCGGTGTACACGGCGTTCGCGCTGGCCTATTTCACGTTCAACATGGGCGCCATGCTCAAGGGCGCGGGCAAGCTCGTCAGCGTGGCCTCCGGAGAAGCCGTTTCCGCCAACGCGGTCGTGCTCGCCATGACCGCCACCTTCCTGCTCTACAGCTTTGTCGGGGGCCTGGTCTCGGCGGCCTACACCGACTTCGTCCAGAGCCTGTTCATCATCGCCCTCAGCTTCCTGCTGATCCCGATGGGCCTGCGAGAGACCGGCGGCTTCACCGGCATCCGCGAGACTCTCGATCCGGGCATGCTCTCGATGGTCACGCCCGGCGACGTCGGGGTCTTCACGATCGTGATGCTGACCTTGAACGGGCTGATCGGCATCGTCGCCCAGCCGCACATCCTAGCCAGCGTGGGCACGGGCAAGGACGAGCGCTCGTGCCGCATCGGCATGGCTTACGGCAACTTCATCAAGCGCTTCTGCACCATCGGATGGGCCTTGGTCGGGATCGTAGTGGCCACGCTGCTGATCCAGCGCGGCGAAGTCGCGTTCGCCGACCCCGAGGACGCGTTCGGCTATGCCACGCGTGAGCTGCTGTTCCCGGGCGGGCTGGGGCTGATGATCGCCTGCGTGCTCGCCGCGAACATGTCGACCGGCTCGGCATTCATGGTCGACAGCGCCGCGCTCTTCACGCAGAACCTCTACCGCCGCTACCTGCGCAAGGACGAGACGGATCGGCACTACCTGTGGTCCGGGCGCTTCGCGGGCGTGGCGATTACATTGCTTGGCGTTTGCTTCGGGCTGTTCGTCGGCAGCGTGCTGCAAGCCTTCCTGTTCACCGAGACGCTGGCCGCGTTCATGGGCATCAGCATGTTCGGCGCGATCTCCTGGCGCCGTTCGAACCGCTGGGGCGCCCTTGCCAGCCTGCTGACCTCGGCGGGCGTGTTCTTTTGGCTGACATATCGGCAGTACGGCGTGCTGCTGCAGTGGGAAGCGCTCAACTTCGGAATCTCGCTGGTCGTCGGCTTCCTGGCGCTGGCGGCCATCAGCCTGCTGACCCCGCCGGAGTCGAAACAGCGGCTTGATCCGTTCTACGACCGGCTCAACCGCAGATCGCGCTGGGACGCCGGCAGCGGAAAAGAAGTGGAAGTCAGCCAGCCGGGTCACGACCTGCTTTTCGTGCACCTCTTTGACCTCGGCCTCAGCCGCGGCCTGCGGAGCTTCTACGAGCGCTTCCGCGTGGATATCAACGGCCTGCTGGTAGCCGCGCTAGTGGTGGTCGCCCTGATCGCGCTCGCCAAGGGCATCCTGTTCCTGCCTTGACGGCAGCGCTGGCATCTGCCTATCGGCCTAGGAGGCGGTAGACTTCGCGGCCCACCACAAGTTCCTCCTGCGCCGCCAAGACCAGGCACGCCACCGCCGCGCCGGGCCGCTCGATCCGGCAGTCCGGGACGGGATTGCTGTTCTTGTCGGGATCGAGCGCGATCGACAAGAACTCCAGCCCGGCGCAGATCCGCTGGCGCAGTCCGGCGGCGTTCTCGCCGATCCCGCCGGTAAAGACCAGCGCGTCCAGTCCGCCCATGGCGGCCGCATAGGCTCCGATGGTCTTGCGAACCTGGTAGACAAACACCTCGAGCGCCAGTTCCGCGCGGGTATCGCCCTTGGAGGCGGCGTCCTCGATGTCCCGGACGTCACCGCCTGGAATCCCCGAGAGCCCGGCAAGTCCGCCGGACTGGACCAACCGCTCGCGCATCTCGGCGGCCGAGAGCTGCACGCGATCCATCAGGTACAGCGCTGCGAACGAATCCAGTTCCCCGTGGCGCGTGGCGTTCTCCAAGCCTGACTGCGGCGAGAAACCCATCGTCGTGTCGACCGAGCGCCCGCCCCGAATGGCGCACATCGAAGAACTTCCTCCCAAGTGGCATGACACCGCCCGCAGGCTCGCGCCATCGACGCCGAGCAATCCGGGCAGCCGCTCCGCCACGGATCGGTGCGAAGCGCCGTGAAATCCGTAGCGCCGGATCCCGAAGCCCTCGCGCCATTCCTCGGGCAGGCCGTATGTGCTGGCCCGGGCGGGCATCGTGCTGTGAAAGCCCGTCTCCATCACGGCGACCAGGGGCAAGTCGGGGCGCTGGCTGCGGAACTCTTCGATTCCCTCGATGTAGATGCCGTTGTGCAGGGGCGCGACGGGCTCGTACTCGCGCAGCGCAGCGAGAAGGCTCCGATCGATCCGGAAGGTGCCGCAGAAGTCCGGGCCGGCATGCACTGCCTTGAAGCCGACCGCGTCGATTTGCCCCGCCTCGCGCAGCACTCGGCCTATGGCCGCGCGATAGCTGGGCGCGTCTCCGCCGGGGCGGCCGATGCGCTCCAGCCGGCCCGCGGCAAGCTCTCGCTCGGCGGGGAAGTCCAGCAGCTTGTACTTGAGCGAGGTAGAACCTAGGTTGGGAACCAAGACCCGCATCGTTGCCAGACCCGCGCCGCCTCGAGGCCTCCGCCCTATAGGACGGGAGTGCTCCAGTCTTCCACGACCTCGCGGATGTGCTCCAAGAACAGGTCCGCGGTCGCGCCATCGAGCACGCGGTGGTCGAAGCTCAGCGTTAGATAGGCCATCGACCGGATCGCGATCGCGTCGTTGATGACAACCGGCGTCTTGGTGACAGAGCCGATTCCTAGGATCGCCACCTGGGGCTGGTTGATGGCGGGCGTGGCCAGCAGCGAATTGTAGCCGCCGTAATTGGAAACCGAGAAGGTGCCCTGTGAAATCTCGTCCGGCTTGAGCGCTTTGGAGCGGGCCCGCGCGGCGAGGTCGTTCACGGCGCGCTGCAGGCCAAGCAGGCTCAGCTCGTCGGCCTTGCGGATAACGGGAACGATCAGACCCCAGTCCAAGGCCACGGCGATGCCGATGTTGACGTCGTTGTGCTTGATCAACTGCTTGCCGTCCAGCGACGCGTTGACCGTGGGGTAGGCCTTCAGGGCGGAGGCTGCGGCCTGCAGGAAGAACGGCAGGAACGTCAGCTTGGTGCCGTTCTGCTCCAAGAACTTTTCCTTGGCGGCATCGCGCAGCTTGGCGATGTTGGTGCAATCGACCGCATGCACGGTCGAGACGTGCGGGGAGGTCCGCTTGGTCCGCACCATGTGCTCGGCGATGCTCAGGCGCATCGCGCTGAGCGGCTCGACATCGAAATCGCCGAAGCGCGCTTCGGGAGCGGGCGGGAAGGCCGTTGCGGGCAGGCCTCCTGCAGCGGCCCGCTCTTGGCTCTCGATGTACCCCAAGATGTCCTTCTTAGTGATCCGGCCGCCCGCGCCCGTGCCCTTGCCCAGCTTGGCCAGGTCGATTCCTTTTTCCTTGGCGATACTGCGTACCAGCGGCGAGCTGTGGATACGCTTGCCGTTATCGGTCGGGGAAGGCTCGGGAGCAGCTGCGGGAGAAGGCGCTGCCTCCTTGGGCGGCGGGGCCGGCTCCGGCGCGGCCGGTGCGGGTGCAGCCGGGGCAGCCGTCGGCGACGCGTGCTTGCCGAGCTTGGAGCCGTCGCCTATGACGGCTACCACCGTGTTGATCTCGACTGTCTCGCCCTCGGGGAAGAAGATCGCTTCCAACACGCCCGAATCCGGCGAGGGAACCTCCGAATCGACCTTGTCTGTCGAGATCTCGAACAGCACCTCGTCGCGCTCCACCTTGTCGCCGGGGCCTTTCAGCCACTTCGTGATGGTGCCTTCGACAATGCTCTCCCCCATCTGGGGCATGACAACGTCAGCCATTTCCGCCCTTCCTCGCTTCTCAGTCCTTCTCGCGGCTCCAGTCGCCGCCCGGAATACCGACGATCGTGCGACCGAAGACCTCGCCAAACCTCGCGCTCATCGACTCGATCACGGCCTGGCGGCTCGGTGCCTTGCCCAAAACCTGCTCCATGGAAGTCACCGGCTTGGTCAGCCCGCACGGAACGATCCACTTGAAATGGTCCAAGTCCGTGCTCACGTTCAGCGCCAGCCCGTGCGAAGTGATCCAGCGGCTCAGGTGGACGCCCAGGGCCGCGATCTTGGCATCCGCGACCCAGACGCCGGTCAGGCCTTCGACGCGTCGCGACTGGATGCCGAAATCCAGCAGCACCGCCATGATGACCTCTTCGAGTGCCCGCAGGTAGGCGCCGACATCGCGGCGCCACTGCTTTAGGTCCAGGATCGGGTACGCCACGACTTGGCCGGGACCGTGATATGTCACGTCCCCGCCGCGATCCGTCTCTTCCACGGAAAAACCGAGCTGGCGGAGCCGGCCTGGCGCGGCCAAGATGTTTGCCGCATCGGCGTTCCGACCCATGGTGATGGTCGGCGGGTGCTCCACGAACAGCAGTTGATCGCAGGCCGTCCCCAGCTTGCGGCGCCGCACCAAGTCCAACTGGATATCCCAGGCCTCGCGGTATCCGCACCGACCCAGGTCGCGAACCTCGCAAGTTGGGGCGGACGGCATGACTCCCGAGGAGGGCGCTACCGTGCCGAGAACCGCTTCAGGCATTGATGGCCTGCCCGTAGATCCCGTTGAACGCGTCGAGCACTGCCTCTGACAGCGTCGGGTGCGCGTGAATGGTCGTACGCATGGACTCGGCCGTGGCCTCGCTCTTCATGGCCACGATCGCCTCGTGAATCAGCTCCGTCGCTTGCGGCCCCAGGATGTGCACGCCGAGGATCTCGTCGAACTTCTCGTCAGCCACGACCTTGACGAATCCCGCATCGCTGTCGAGGATCGACGCCTTGCTGTTGGCGGCGAACGGGAACTTCGAGACCTTGACGTTCCAGCCGGCGGCGCGGGCCTTGGCCTCGCTGAGCCCGACACTGGCGATCTGCGGCTCGCAGTAGGTGCAGTTCGGGTTCAGGTTGTAGTCGATCGTCTCGACCGGCTGTCCAGCGATGCGGGCGGCGGCGACCAGTCCCTCCGCCGATGCCACGTGCGCCAGCTGGGGCGTGCCCGCCACGATGTCGCCGATCGCGTAGACGCCCATCTCGGCAGTTTCCATGTATCCGTTCACGGGGATGAACCCGCGATCGGTCGAGATTGCCGTGTTTTCGAGGCCGACATTGTCCGTGTTGGGCTTGCGGCCGACCGCGACGAGCAACTTTTCGAACTCCCGGGCCTGCTTCTTTCCGGCCGGGTCTTTGAAGGCCAGCTTGACGCCGCTCGAAGTTTCCTCGATCTTGTCCACGGCCGTATCCGCAAACACCTCGATGCCTTTGGCCTTGAACGCTCGCAGCAGCCCGGCCGAGACTTCCTCGTCTTCGAGGGGAACCACGCGGGGCAGCATTTCGAAGAGGGCGACATCCGCTCCGAAGCTGCGGTACATCGAGGCGAACTCGACTCCCACCGCGCCAGCGCCGATGACAGCCAGCGATCCAGGCACTTGTTCGAGGTCCAGGACTTCGACGTTCGTCAGGACGCGCCCCGACTTCACGTCCAAGCCAGGCAGCATGCGGGCTTCCGAGCCGGTCGCCAGGACGATGTGCGCGGCTTTCAGCCTGCGCTCCCCGTCCGGGCCTGCCACCGTGACCTTGCCGGCCCCTTGCAACGTTGCGTATCCGGCTATGGTGCTGATCTTGTGCCGCTTGAACAGCTGCCTGATGCCGGTCGCATGCTTGCCGACGATTTCGGCCTTGCGCTTGCCCATCGTCTTGAAATCAATCGAGACGTTATCGGCCAGCACGCCGATCTGCTTGCCGTGGAGCGCGGACTCGTACACCTCCGCAAAGTGCAGCAAGGCCTTGGTCGGGATACAGCCGACGTGCAGGCAAGTGCCTCCCAAGTGAGGGTCCTTTTCGACCACTCCAACTTTGAGGCCATACTGTGCGGCGCGAATAGCCGCTACGTAGCCACCGGGTCCGCTGCCGATGACCAAGACATCGTGATCCATGGCCAAATCGCAGTCTAACAAAGGGGAGTTATATACAAGAACGCCCAGAAACCGTAGGGACTTCGGCACACATATCCACTTCCGCCATATGTGTGTGCCTTGGTATCAAGAACTCGACAGCCGCATGCTGTCGGCCCCTGAGACCGTAATCGTTCCAGCGCCCCCGAGACACGCGCGGGAAGCGCCCGCCGCTGGGTCGCCGCGTCTTGTCCGGGCGGAGCCGCAGCCCGTAAGTTCAAGCGGCTGGCCCTTCGCCCAGAGCCAAACGCGCGGAGGAAGATGCCTTCAGCGCCTCGAATACACCACGAACCATTTCCCGCCCTCGAACAGGTAATGCTCCTCGGAGGGCTGGAAACCCACGTCTGCCATCCATGCGGTCACCTGTTCTTGGCTCATATGCAACTCGTGCTCGTCCGGCCGCGTGTGTCCGCGCTCTATAATCGCAACTCTGCCTTCCGGTTTGATGTAACGGGCGAGGTTCTTGAGGTATCCGGCGCGATCCTCGACATGGTGCAAGACGTTGTGAAAGAACGCCAGGTCGATGTCCCGTGTCGGAAGATTGGGGTCCGTGAACTCGCCGAGCACAGTTTCGACGTTCGAGACGCCGTCGACCCGTACCCTCTCCGCGATGTGGTCGACAAGGCCTTGGTCCACCTCCACGGCATAGACTTTGCCGCCAGGAGCGACGGCGCGTGCGAATGGCAGGCTGAACACTCCCGTGCCGGCACCGATGTCCGTCAGGATGTCTCCGGGCTTGATCCGGAGCCTGGCGATCACCTCGTCGATCTGGAGTCCCTTGACTCGTTCGGGCCGGCCGAGGGTTTCGATCCATTGTTCGGCAGGTCGCGATCCCAGCTGCCAAGCAATAGCTCCCGATGCGCCGATGGTGCCGAGGAAAGCCGCCATGGCTGCTACTCGGACTCTTCTAAGCTGCATACCGATTCCCCCTTTCAGGTTCCCTTTGGCAGCGCCGCGGGGAACGTGTCCTTGCCGCTTGCCCCGGTCCAGCTGGCGGGGCAGCGGCGCCGCCTCAGTATGCCACGTGCCGAAAGCTGACTCGCGCCCACCGATCGCTGCCGACCGCGGGGGCGGCTCCGCAGCGACCCTGGACCGAAAGCTGGGTTCCCTGGACGGTGCCGCAATCGTCGTCTCCAACGTGATCGGCGGAGGAATATTCATTGTTCCAGCCGTCGTGGCCCAACTGGCACCCAGCCCATGGGCGATGCTTGGCGTTTGGCTGGTCGGCGGGGCACTGGCCTTTGCCGGGGCTCTCGGGTACGCAGAACTGGCCGCGTTACGCCCGCGGGCCGGAGGCGAGTACGTCTACCTCAGGGAGGCCTACGGCCCGATATTCGGGTTTCTGACTGGCTGGACGTCGTTCGTCGCGGGATTTTCGGGCGCCATCGCGGCCAGCGCGGTCGGCATGGCAGCGATTCTGGGCCGCTTCATTCCTGCGGCGGGGGACACGACGCCGATCCTTTCCATTCCGCTGCCATTCTTTTCATTGACGTTCTCACCACAAGCGCTGGTGGCGCTTGCCGCCATCGCAGGATTGTCGCTCATTCACAGTGCGGGCCTGGGTCCAGGTCGCATCGTCCATAACCTACTGGCGGGTGCGAAAGTCACGGCGTTGGTCGTCGTCGTGGCACTCGGGTTCTCAATAGGGCGGGGCAACGCGACGAACTATGCGGGCGGGGGGCCGATAGAGCTCTCGAGCTGGGTGTTCGCGCTGATACCCGTGCTGTTCAGTTACTCGGGATGGAATGCCGCGGCATACGTCAGCGAGGAGATCCGAAACCCTGAACGCAACGTTCCGCGGGCTCTGCTGATGGGCACCGCGGTTGTCGTGCTGATCTACCTGTCCCTGAACATGGTGTACCTGTACGCGATGCCGGTCGAGGATTTTCTGAATCAGTCGATCCGCATCGGCGACATCGCCGTGGAGCGGCTGTTCGGCAGTGGCGCGGGAGGAGCATGGGCCGCGGCGTCGATCGTGATGATCGCGGCCAGCATCAGCGCGATGGTGATCGCCGGACCGCGGGTCTACTATGCGATGGCTCGTGACGGGCTGTTCTTCGGCGCTGTAGCCCGGGTGCACCCGCGGTTTCGCACGCCGGTCGTAGCCATTGCGGCACAGGCCGTCTGGAGCGGGATCCTAGTCCTGACGGGCACGTTCGGCCAGCTCGTGGAGTATACGGGCTTTGCCGTCGTGTTGTTCGCGGGCATCGCGGTGTTCGCGGTGTTCGTGCTTCGGAGAAGGCATCCGTCGGAGACTCGGCCTTTCCGTGCTTGGGGTTACCCCTTCGCGCCGCTCTGCTTCCCGGTGGCGTGCCTATTGATCGTTGCTAACGCCCTGCGGGAGAATCCCGCTACTTCGGGCGCCGGCCTCGTCGTCATCGCGCTGGGAGTCCCCGTCTATTTCTGGATGCGCGCCAGAAGCCGACGCCCCCGGGCGCAGGGTTGACAGTCAAGCGGCCGATTCGGCGGCCGGCCGGTTTGCCTGGATCGTCTTGCCACGGGGATCTAGCTCTTCCTCGAAGATCCGCGGCCCCCGTTGCGAGCGGTTGGTTCGAGTGTTGTCCCCCAGGGCCAGCCCGTCGATGCTCCGCCTGCGTGCGATGGTCGGTTGGTACCATGAGCGCTGTCGATGCTAGGGCGAATCCTACTCGGCTGCGCCGTGGTGGTAGTGATCGCTCTCGCGGTCCTGACCGGCCCCGCGCAGTCGCAGCGGGAAGGGTGGGATAGCCAGCGCGTGCGCATGGTCCGGCAGCAGATCGAGGCCCGCGGGGTGCGGGATCCCCGGGTGCTCGAGGCAATGCGCACGGTCCGGCGGGAGCAATTCGTTCCGGAGTCGATTCGCACTTACGCCGCCTCTGATCGCCCGTTGCCGATCGGCTTCGACCAAACCATCTCCCAGCCCTACATCGTGGCTTACATGACGGAGATGCTGGCGCTCGAAAGCGGCCACCGAGTCTTGGAGATCGGAACCGGGTCCGGTTACCAAACAGCGGTTCTCGCGACCCTGTGCGACCACGTCTACAGCATCGAGATCGTCCCCGAGCTTGCCGAGCGCGGAGCGAAGATCCTCCAGGAACTGGACTATCGCAACGTCAGCGTTCGCTTGGGAGATGGCTACCTCGGCTGGCCCGAGCACGCCCCTTTCGACCGAATCATTCTCACGGCCGCTCCGCCCCAGCTTCCCCAGGCCCTGGTTGACCAACTCGCAACGCAAGGCCGGCTCGTGGCGCCGGTAGGCAGGAATCCCGACGCGCAGAGGATCGTCTTGGTCACGAAGGACGCTAGGGGGAATGTCCGGCGGCAGGACCAACTGCCCGTCCGGTTCGTGCCGATGGTCCGAGGATCCGACAGCCGGTAAGGGCGCGTCTCGCGGTGCGAGCCAGCCGGGCTCTGCGCAAGACCGGCCAGCGCTCGACTCTTCGCGACGCCGCCCCCTCGCTGTCAGACGGGTTTCAACCGGGCCCCCTGCCGCGGCAGCGCAGCCGCAGGATGGTCGACAGTATGCCGACGCTGGCGCCGACGACGCCCCGGACCGTGCCGCCCACCTTGGACTTGCCGAAGCGACGACGACGCGTGTCGACCGGGCGCTCGACCATGTTCATCCCGTGCTGAATGGCCTTGACCTGCATCTCCACCGTCCAGCCGTAGGCGGTATCGCGCATATCCAAGCGGCGCAGAGCATCCGCGCGGACTGCCCGGAACGGTCCGAGATCGGTGATGCGCTT
This sequence comes from Bryobacterales bacterium, assembly GCA_022826925.1. Taxonomy (GTDB): domain Bacteria; phylum Acidobacteriota; class Terriglobia; order Bryobacterales; family UBA6623; genus VXMF01. The sequence continues at coordinate 17,967 of JAJDTX010000006.1, read as the reverse complement.
GCCCCACAACAGCCGGATCAGTACCGCGGCGACGCGGTTGCCCAGCACCTGCGGCAGCGACATCGCGCCGGGCTCGACGGTTCCCTGCACGCGCGATCCGATCACAATGTCGGCGCCGTCCGCGATCGCCGCTAGCAGATCGACGGACTGGCGCACGTCAAAGGCTTGGTCACCGTCGACGAACAGGACCACGTCCACCGGCGGCAGCGCAGCGATCGCTGTCTGGCAGGCGATCCCATAGCCGGGCTGCGGTTGCTCGACAACGCGCGCGCCCGCCAGGACCGCCCGCTCGGCAGTCGCATCCGAGGAAGCGTTGTCGCAGACAACGACCTGGTCAATCAACGGCTGGCCCTGCAGCTCGCGCAGTGCCAGCAAGGCACCCACGACGGCCCCGATGTTGTCCTCTTCGTTGTGTGCGGGAATCACCGCGCCAATGCTCAGCCCCGCGTACATTCCAAGCCAACGCGCTCGGCAGCGCCCGTTGTCGGCAACGATCCAGTGTAGGCCCGCAGCGCGGTCCGCGAACGCGCCGAGATGCCGACCGCAGCGCCGGCCGTCGCTGCGGTCGTACCGCTCCGCTGGGTTATGCGCCCGGCCGTCGGCAGGATATGCCGCTCCGTACAATCAATGGACATGCTATCCTTGCCAATCGTCGAGGCCGCCGACAGGGCTTACGAGGCACACCACGACTGGGGCGAGCTTCCGGCCAGCATCCGCTATGGAAACTGCCACGGAGTCCAGGTGGATTCCGAGGGATTCATCTACGTCCACCACACCGTTCACGCAGACTCTCCCAGCGATCACTCGGTGGTGGTGTTCGATCCGCAGGGCGCGTTCGTGAAGTCGTGGGGCGGGGCGTTCGCCGGCGGGGCGCACGGTTTTCGTCTCACCCGCGAGGGTGGCGATGAATTCCTCTACTTCTGCGATATCCGACGCGGCATCGTGCAGAAGACGAGCCTTGACGGCAAGGTCCTGCTCACTCTGGGATACCCGTCAGAATCACCGGCCTACGCCGTCCGCGAAGGCCGGCTCGCCCCGTCTTGGAAACCCACGAATCTCGCCGTGGCGCGCAACGGCGACATCTACGTTGCCGATGGCTACGGTTCGAGCTACGTGGTTCGCTACGACCGCGACGGCCGCTATCTCCAGACCTTTGGCGGCGGTCAGAGCGATGCTGTCGGCAGCCTGCACTGCCCGCACGGAATCGAAATCGATGCCCGTAGCGGAGTCGAGGAAGTCCTCGTCGCGGACCGCTCAAACCATCGCCTGCAGTACTTCGATCTCGACGGCAATCACTTGCGCTTCGCCGGCGGCGTCGACCTGCCGTGCCACTTCGACATCTTCCGCGACGGCACGCTGTTGGTGCCCGATCTGGCCGCGCGCGTCACCCTGCTCGACTCCGCCAACAACCTCATCGGCCACCTCGGCACAGGGCCGGACGATTACAGGGAGCGGCGGCTGCTCGACCGCAGCCACTTCCCCGCGGGCCAGTTCGTTTGCCCGCACGGCGCTTGCTTCGACCACGACGGCAACATCTTCGTGGCGGAGTGGGTCGAAATCGGCCGCGTCACGTTCCTCAGGCGGGTCGGGTAGCAACGGTCGGCGGCGGTCAGCCAGTAGTGATCCGGCCAGGTGAGCTCGTCAATCTCAGTGAGGCGATCCGGAAAGGCCACGTCGGATGTCATCGTACTCCGCCACCCGGATGGCACCCTTCGCCGCCAAGCGCGCCGGCCAAGTCAGGCGCGGATCACGGAAGCAACTGTCGAGTATGAACAGCTTCCGGCCCTGCTGGAGTGCAGCTCTCGCTTGGATCAAGGTGCCGGAGGTCTCTCCTGCTTCGACGATGATGGTCGCTTCCGTCAGGGCCGACATCAGGACGTTGCGCTCCGGAAAGAATAGCCGGTTGAAGCGGTAGTCCTGTGACTCATACCGCCTCACTGGTACCGGGCTGACGAGCAGGAATCGCTCTGCAATCTGAGACTGCAGGGCAGCATTCTCCTTTGGATAGACATGCGACAAAGGTGTCCCGATGACGGCGATCGTGCGGCCTTTACGCTCGATGGCGGTCTGGTGGGCGGCATGATCGATGCCAGCGGCCAGTCCGGATACGACGGTGAAATCGTCGTTGACGAGTTCGCGGACCAGACGCCGCGAACGGCGCAGGGCGTCCCGAGATGGCTTACGGGTTCCGACCACGGCGACAGAGCGGGATGCGACGAGATCCCACCATCCTTGGTAATAAAGAAGCTCGATCGGATGGGCCGCATCCCTTAGTCTCTCCGGGTACTCGCTGGCACCGTGCACGCAGACGCCAAACCGGGCGATCGAGGCGGCAGCGAACCGTTGCCTGACAAACGCAGCGCACGCAATCGCGTCCTCGCGGGGGACAAAATCCGAAGGGACGCTGCCGGGATATTCGGCAAAGCGCTTTGACAGCGACTTGAACGTCGCGCGGGGATCGGACCAGAGGATCTCGTAGGCTCCCATTTCCCGGTACGGGGAAATAGCGCGTTCTTCGAAGCTCGAGCTGGGACTGAACTGCAGTGTGCCGATCTTCGGTTCGGTGACGGGCCGCATCGTCGCCGTGACCATAGCACGCGGACAGCCTGCTAGCCCGCACGCCACCGGAGCATGGAGATCTTACACTGCCGAAGCGAGCGCGCTTGGAGCCGCCCAGCCACGCTCTCGCGTCGCGAGCAAGCGCTGCCGCTAGAACACCCTGAAGCTTGTCCCGACCGTGAAGGTGCGACCCTCCCTGTAGCCGAGGAAGGTCTCCCCGCCCTGCGTCCAGAACCAGCGCGCGTTGTTGAGGTTCTCAGCTGCGAAGCGCATCTTCCAGCGGTCGTCTCCCTTGATCGTGAACTCGTAGACCAAGTCCGCCGTCGCCAGCCCGTTCTGGACCACGTCGGGCAGCCCGAACGCGCCCACGTCGGTGATGCGGCTCGAGAAGTAGTTCAGGTAAAAGCGCGCCGTGCTGCGCGCCTTGGGCCGCGCCCACTCCGCGATCACGTTCGACACGTAGCGCGACTGGCCCTGCATCGGGCGCACCAAGGAGGTGAGGACCACGGTCTCCGAGACGTTGCTGAGGTCGATATTCGAGTCCACCATGGTGAAATTCGACGACACGGCGAATTCGCGCAGCCGCGGCGAGACGAAGTCCAAGCCACGCCGGAACTCGAACTCCACGCCGTAGTTGCGCGCCGCCGTCGCGTTCGAGAACGTGCGCAGGAGCGCCACGGCCGCGATCATGGTCTGCTCGATCGGGCTCTCGAAGTTCTTGAAGAAGAAGCTCGCCGCCAGCAGCTGGTTGCCGCCGGGGAAGTACTCCCAGCGGAAGTCGTAGTTGCTGATGTCGGTCTGCACCAGTTCCGGGTTGCCGATGGTCTGCAGGCCGCCCACCACGTTCAGGAAGCCGAAGCGCGCCAGTTCGCGGAAGTCAGGGCGTGACACGGTCTGGCTGTAGCCGACGCGCAGGTTCTGCTTCGGCGACAGCGCGTAGATCACGTTGACCGCGGGCAGGTAGTTCAGCGCATCGAACGGTGCGGGCTCGCGGCCAGTGTCCGGCTTGAACTGGTTGAAGGTCGTCACGTCCTGCTGCATGTCTTCCACGCGCAGGCCGCCGATGATGCGCCACTTGGCGGCGAAGTTCAATTCGACCATGCCGTAGTAGCCGAACACGTCGCGGGTGCCGCGGTAGGCGTCGGTGACACGGGTCGTCTCGTTCAGCTCGAACCCGCGCGGGCGGATGTTGTCGGTTGAGAACAGCTCGTTGGGCGGCAGCGTCAGGTCGATCCCGCGCGTGCTGCGCAGGTTGTAGCGGAAGCGCCGCGAGTTGAAGTTGCGCCCGCGCGACGAGTAGTTCGCGCCGAAGCGCACCGCTCCGCTGAAGCCGCCCCGGTAGAAGGGCACCAGCATGTCGACGCTCGGGTTGAGGATCGTCTCGTTGAGGTCGTTGAACATGCGAAACGCGCTCTGGCTGTCGTCGAAGAAGATGAACGACTCGGTGCGCGGCTGGAAGATCTGCAGGCTCTCGCGCAGGTCCGGCTCGTCGCGCGTGGCCTTGGAATAGGACATGCTCCACGTCAGGACGCTGTTGTTCAGCCCCGCGAACAGGTGCTCGCCATCGACTTGGGTGTTCTGGATGGTGCGCTCGATAAAGCGCAGGCGCTGGTTGCGGATGTCGGTGTTGAAGTCCTGGTAGTAGCCCTCGTAGTAGCGGGCGTTGTCGTCAGTGTCGCGCGAGAAGAAGTTCTTCAGCGACAACTTGTTGGCCGGATTGAACTGGTAGGACACGTTCAGCACGCCGCCCAAGCGCACGGCCTCGGTCGACTCGTCATAGTCGAATTCGCTCTGCAGCACCGGAGGGCCGGCGTTGGTCGGGTCGGTCACAGCCATCGGGTTGGGGAAGTAGTAGTTGCGCTCTTGGTCGAAGATCGACTGCAGCGAGTTCGAGAACGTCAGCGCGCCGACGATGCCGAGCTTGCCGAAGGAATTGCCCGCCACGATGTTCCAGCTCATAGAAGGCCGGCTCAAGTCGCGCGGAGCCCGTTCCCAGTTGTTGGAAAAGGCGTGACCGAACTCCTGCAGCTCGTTCCGGCTGAAGGTGAAGCGGTCAATCCGCTGGTCCGCCGGTATGACGCCGGGCAGGCCGCGCGTGCCGTCATCAAAGCCGAAGAAATCGCGGCCGCCGCCCGGGTAGTCGAGGAACGTGCGGCCTTGCGTCTGGTCGTTGTAGCCGATCGAATAGCTCACGTTGAGCGTCGGACGCGTCGGAAACTCGGTTGTCTCCACCTGCACCAGTCCTGCCGAGAACTCGCCCGGCAGATGCGGCGAGTAGGTCTTCTGGACCTTGATGTTGTCGATCAGGCTGGCCGGGAACAGGTCGAGGGGCACGACCCGGCGCTCGGGCTCCGTGCTGGCCAGCAGCGCGTTGTTGAGCGTCGTCCCGCTGTAGCGGGGATCGAGGCCGCGCACGAACACGAAATCGTTCATGGTCGTCACGCCCGTGACCTTCTCGATGGCCTCGGAAGCGTCCGACGAGGTGCCGCCGCGAATCTCCTCGGCGCTGATGGTGTCCGAGACAGTGGACGCCAGCTTGCGCTCGACCAGCATGGCCTCCTGTGTGGCCACCGAGGACGCCACCGTGGCGACGACATCGACCACCGTCCTCTCGCCCTTGGCGGACATGACGGTGCTGGCGTCGGCGATCTCGCCAGCGAGCACTTCCAAGCCCTCGACGTTGACCGCTTGGTGATTGGCGGACTTGTAGCTGACCGTGTACGTGCCGGGCGGGACGTTGTCGATCGTGAAGCTGCCTTCGATCGTCGTGGTCGCCGTGACGGTCAGCTCGCCCGTCACCTCGACTTCGACCTGCGGGATCGGATTCCCCGTGCTGGCGTCATAGACAAAGCCCAGCACGCTGCCGTCGCCGTCCTGCGCCTGCAGCGCGGCACCACCTGCGGCCAGCACGACCGCCATGGCCGAATGAAGGATCCTGCCTAATCGAACCTGCATAGATCGGTACCTCGATTCCTTCCCCTAGGACTGGGCGCAGGGCAAACCCGAATGCGCCCCGAATACGACTTCCCGCACAGCCGCGCCTGCTCTGACCGTATTACCGTTTCGTTACGTTCCTGCGGCACTGCTGTTAAGGTTTGATGAACCCCTCGCTGGGATCGCGCACGGTGTACCCAAACCCGCGGACCGAGCGGATGTACTGCGGATTGGAGGGATCGTCCTCGAGCTTGCTCCGCAGGCGCCGGATATGCACGTCCACGGTGCGGTCGGTGACATGGCATGCCAATCCCCAAACCGCCTGCAGCAGGGCCGCGCGGCTCCACACGCGCCCAGGCTGGCGCAACATCCTCTCCAAGATCTGGAATTCGGTGGCCGTCACCGGGATCGGGCGCCCTTTTACGCGCACCTCCCGCCGGTCCTTGTCCAATTCGAGATCGCCCACGCTGGACGACGACTCCAACGCCTTGCTCGTGCGCAGCCGAAGCTTCAGGCGCGCCACTAGCTCCCTCACCGAGAACGGCTTGACGACATAGTCGTCGCCGCCGATCTCCAAGCCGCGCAGCCGGTCCGCCTCTTCAGTGCGCGCGGTAAGGAAGACCACGGGAACATCCCGCAGCGCGGGATCCTGCCGCAATTCCTTGCAGATCGAAAATCCGTCCATGCCCGGCAGCATCACGTCCAGCACGATCGCGTCCGGCTGGACGCGCTGGCAAAAGTCAGTCGCCGCCAGGCCATCGTGGATGCAGCTGAATTCGAAGCCCTCCTGCTCGAGGGCGTACTGCAACAGGCCTGTTAGATCTCGATCATCTTCGATGACGGCGACCTTGGGCGGCATATCGTGGTCCTATTCGCACGATAGCCAGCGGGCCGTTAACGCTAGGTGTCAGGAGCATTAAAGGTTAGTGAAGGAATGCGCACCGCGTAGCGGCCCGCGGGCGCGGCCGTCCCTAGAATAGGGCTTGCTCGCCGCGGATTTCGACTACGAACTGCCCAAGCGGCTGATCGCGCAGCGCCCGCTCCCCGGGCGCAGCGACAGCCGCATGCTGGCGATCGACCGGCGGGCAGGCACCTGGACCGACAGCACGGTCGCCGACCTGCCGCGCTTCGTCGGGCCGGGCGATTGCCTGGTTGTCAACAACAGCCGCGTGCTGCCCGCGCGACTGCTCGGCACGCGCCGCGATTCCGCAGGGCGTTCCGGAGGCGGAGCCGCCGAGATTCTGTTGCTGGAGCCGGATCCGACGTGCGCGGGGTTGTGGCGCGCGCTTGTCCAGCCCGGGAAAAGGCTGGTGCCGGGGACCGCGGTGGAGGTAGGCGGAGTCTCGGTCCGCATCCGGGACCGCTTGCCCGATGGCGTCCGCTTGGTCGAGTTCCCGGGCATGGACAGCGCGGCCGTGGAGAGTCTCATGCGCGAGCACGGACACATGCCGCTGCCGCCATACATACAGCGGGCAGACGAGCTGGCCGATCACGAGCGCTACCAGACCGTGTTCGCCCGAGCGGCAGGGTCGGTGGCGGCGCCAACGGCAGGCCTGCACTTCGACGGCCCGTTGCTCGAGCAGGTGCAGGCGCGGGGCGCGACGATCGCCGAGATCACGCTGCATGTCGGCCTGGGCACGTTTCGCCCGCTCTCCTCAGAACGGGTCGAAGACCACACCATGCATGCCGAGCGCTTCGAAATCTCGCGCCAAGCGGCTGATCGCATCCAGGCGGCGGGACGCGTCGTGGCGGTCGGCACGACTGCGGTACGCACGCTGGAGGCGGCTGCGGGCGCGGGAGGGGGCGCGATCCGGCCTCTGCGCGACGAGACTGATCTCTTCATCACGCCGGGATTCCGCTTTCAAGCGGTTGGCGCCTTGTTGACCAACTTTCACTTGCCCCGGTCGACGCTGCTGATGCTCGTGGCAGCATTCGCGGGCGCGGAACTGACGCGCGCCGCCTATGCCCACGCGGTCGGGCAGGAGTACCGCTTCTACTCGTACGGCGATTGCATGCTGATCACGTAGCTCCCGCCGTGCGCCCTGCCAGCCACGCGCCCAGGGCCGGAACAGAGTCGAGCAGGCAGTCGGGGCGGCTGGCGGCCAAGCGGTCCCGGGCCGCGCCCGGAGCCCACGCGGCCGCCACGCTCGTCATGCCGAGCTCCTTGGCGGCGCGCACGTCCGAGGGCGAATCTCCCACGCCCGCCACCTCGCCGGGAGCGAGGCCCCAGCCGGCCAGCACGCGTCGCATCGCGGCAGGCTTGACCCCGCCCGAGGCGGATCCGGCCTCCACGACCGGGAACCGTGCGGCCAGCCCGAACGCTTCGAGCGAGATCCGCGCGCTGTGCGGCCCCTTGCCAGTCACGATCGCCAGCTCGACACCGTCGCTGCGCAATGTCTCCAGCAATTCCGGGATGCCTTCGAACGGCGCGGGACAGAGCGCATGCGCAAGCCGGTACTCGGCCAGATACTCGGCTAGCGCCGTTTCGGCAGCGTCCGGGCAGAGCCGGGCCAGAATTCCCTCCTCGCTGGGTCCGAACATGGCATGGATCTCGGCGTCTGAGAAGTCGCGGCCGAGCCGCTTGGCAAAGATGCGGGAGAACGCCCGGTAGCAGACCGGGAGCGTGTCGCCCAGGGTCCCGTCGAGATCGAAGATAACGCCGCGCAACATCGGGTTCAGCGCGTGAGGGCGTCCTCCACCCACGGAGGCGTGGCATGCAGCAGGCGGCCCAGGTCAGGCTCGGCTTCGACGATGCGCTCGCGCATCTCCCAAGCGATCCTGCGGTAGGAGATATGACCCTTGACGCCCGAACGGACACGGATGATGTACTCGGCTTCGGCAAAGTCCATCTTGAACAACGAGCGGCAGCGCGCAGCGAACGGCAGCAAGTAGTGGCTGGCCGGCTCTGACGCGGCGCGAATCGCGGCGCGCGCCTCCGCGGCCGCCGCCAGCGCGCGGTCGAAGATCTCGCCTACACCGGCCTGATCTAGCAGCTCCGGCCGCTCGCAGCCCAGGCGGTCAGAGAATGTCTGGCGGATCTGCTGGCAGCGGCGGTGGCGGTGCATGTCGCGGTACGCTCCGATGTCGCACACGATGTCGAACACGTAGCGGTACCCGCTGCGGAACGGCTGCATGAACTCGTCGCGCAAGTGGCGGCCTTCCAAGGCCGTGTCGAGCACCTCCATCTTGCGCGCCGCGCTCCAGCCGCTGACCGCGTCCAATATGACGCGGAAGGGGTGATCGGTCACGATGTAGAGCCAGCTTGCGGCGGATTCGTCGAGCGCGTCACAGGGCTGGACGAGGTCCACATCGCGCGGAGCTGCGTAGCTGCCGGGGTTGAAATTCTGGCTCGCCCAAGCTGCCACGCGCTCCCTGGCGCGCAGTTGCGAAGTGTCCGGGTCGGCATACTTGGCGAGCGTGGGAGCCAGGGGCTCGGCCTCCCCGTCGGCGTCCAGTCCGCACGCCGGAGGAGCGGCGCAGGCTTCGTGCATCTCCTCGGCCAGCGAACGGACCTCCGCGTAGTCGGACACGCCGAGCTTGCGCATCTGCTTCTCAAGCGTGCGAATGCTGGTCACTTGCCCGATGTTCGTGGAGATGCCGGCGAACAGCAGGTACCTGGCCACGTCGAACGCGCGCGCATCGATCGTGCGCCGGTACGCGCCGGCCTTCATCGCCTCTGGCTTGGGGTTGGCTTCGCGAAGCGGCTCGATCAGCGCGGCGTGCAGATCCAGATAGGCGCGAAGCTGGTCCGCGGCGGCGGCGGCATAGACGCTCTCGAGGGGCGAGCCGCGGAGTTCGTCCGGGACGATGACGCTGCCCTTGGAGAAGTCTTGGTAGCGGCTGGACTTGGCCTGTCCGTCCCAGAGCTGCTCGTCCTCGATTTCGATCGCGGCCAGCTCGGAAATCCCCTCGAAGCAAAAGATGCAGTGGCCCAGGTCCGCGATCGAGGCGTGGCCGTACTGGAAGTAGAAGCTGTCCAGAAACTTCGCGGCGCTGTGGTCCTTGACCCAGGCCAAGCTGTCGGTGATCGAGTCCGGGGAGCGGCTATAGCGGGCGAGCGCATAGGCGCTCTTCTCCGGGGGCATGGGCGCGACGACCACGACCCGGCGGTGGTCGGACTTGGCGTCGGGCGGCATGGGTGTGCGGCGGCCCGCAGGACCTCTCCGTGCGCGGAGAGTTGCGGGAATCTGCGATTGTACAAGCCTGACAGCCCGCTGGCCCGGCGGGCAAGCCTGGGCTGGCTTGACACGCGGGCGCGAAACGGTGGAAGATTCTCTTTTCGGTTCGCGCCAGCGATCACTTTCGGCGCGCGGCGAGCGAGGAGAACTACACCATGGAGATGCTCATTGCGGGGGACTGGACCGGTGGCTCGGGCTCGATACCTGTCCTGAATCCATACGACGGCAGCGAGGTCGACACCGTGCCGCGCGCCTCCAGCGCCGACATCGACCGCGCCATCGCATTCGCGGTGGACGGCGCCAAGAAGGTCAAGGCGCTGTCGGGCTACGAACGCTATCACCTGCTGATGAAGGCCGCCGCTCTGATGGAAGAGCGTCTCGAGGATCTGGCCCGCACCATCACTTTAGAAGAGGGCAAGATCATCGCCGAGGCCCGCCTCGAAGTGGACCGCGCCCGGGAAACCATCATCGGCTCGGCCGAAGAGGCCAAGCGGCTCGGCTCGGAAGTCGTGCCGCTGGACGGGGCGCCGGCCACAGGCAACCGCTTCGGCTTCACGCTGCGCGTGCCGTGCGGCGTGGTGCTGGCGGTGACGCCGTTCAATTTCCCGCTCAACCTTGTGTGCCACAAGATCGGCCCCGCATTTGCGGCCGGCAACAGCGCCATTCTCAAGCCCGCCACGGACACCCCGATCGTTGCGCTGAAGTTCGCCAAGGTGCTGCTGGACGCGGGCCTGCCCCCGGAGGCGATCCAAGTCGTGACCGGCTCCGGCAGCGAAGTCGGCCGCCAGCTCTGCTCGGATCCGCGCATCCGCAAGATCAGCTTCACCGGGAGCCGTGACGTCGGCGAGGCCATCTGCGGCATGGCGGGGCTGAAGAAAGTCACGATGGAGCTCGGTAGCAATTCGCCCGTCATCGTGCTGCCGGATGCCGATCTGGACAAGGCCGCGAACGCCATCGTGGCGACCGGCTTCGCCAACGCCGGCCAAGTCTGCATCAGCGCGCAGCGCATCCTCGCCCACGAGAAGGTCTACTCCGAATTGTTGGACAACCTCGGCCCCCGCGTGCAGGGCCTGCAGACGGGCAATCCGCTCGACGACGACGTCCGCGTCGGCCCGATGGTGCGCGAGAACGACGCGATCCGCGTGCAAGAGTGGATCCGCGACGCGGCCGCAACGGGCGGCCGCCTGCTCGCCGGCGGTGATCGCGACAGGGCCATCGTCGAGCCTGCCATCGTGGCCGATGTCAGCCCCGACATGCGCATTTCCTGCGACGAGCTGTTCGGGCCGGCCGTCGGCCTGACGCCGTTCGAGTCGGTGGACGCGGCCATCGCCAGCGCCAACGACACCAACTACGGGCTGTCCGCGGCGATTTTCACCGAGAGCCTCGACAATGCGATGCGCTTTGCCAAGGAAGTTGATTCGGGCAATATCCATATCAACTGGGGCACCCAGTGGCGCGCCGACCTGATGCCCTACGGCGGCCTCAAGGAGAGCGGCTTCGGCAAGGAAGGCCCGCGCTACGCGGTCGAAGAGATGACCGAGACCAAGATGGTCGTGATGCACCTACCCTGATAACCGCCGCTTCCGAGAGTGCTGCTGCGCACTCGTCGCCCAAACGATCGGCGAGAGATGCAATCCATGGCCATAGCGATTTACTTGTCTACTGGGAGGTCACAAGTTGTTTAATTCGGCTAGGGCTAGGTTGTCGCGACGCGAACGCACGGAACTAAAGTTCCTTCACGCGGCAAAGATTTCCGGTTTCCGTTCGACAGGCCTGTCGACGTATAACAACGTCGACCCACACACGGTCATACGGGAACTGGTTCAGAACGCGCTCGACGCGGCGATGGCGGTAAGCCGAGATGTGGTCCGTGTAGTCGTCGAGGTCGATGAGGTCAAGACTTCGGATGTCCCCGCCCTCGACCAGTACCGCGACCACCTCCGGTGCGCCATTGACACACAACGCCAGAAGCGTAACTTAGCGCAGTCCAGAGCTATTGTCGACGCCATGAAAGCCGCCATCGACGAGAACCGCATACCGGTCCTCTGGGTGCTGGACAACGGCAAAGGTTTAGATGCGCAGGGAATGGAGGATCTGCTAGGCGATGGCCAGAGTGGCAAGGCTGACGAGTCAACCGCGGGTTCGTACGGCAACGGCCACATGACGTCGTTCCCGGCTTCAGATCCCCGCTATATCCTCTACGGGGGTGTTCACCACAATGGGCGGACCGTATCTGGCCACACGATCCTCGCGACCCATGTCTACGGGCAAAAGGTGTTGGGGGAGGATGGCTACCTTGCTAGGACGGTTCGACCAGACAAGCTCTTCGACCGATTCGACTTTTACGACGGATCTGCCATTCCTTTACTGAAGGAAAAGCTCGACTGGATCGAGCAGGAGTTCAAGACGGGATCCGTCGTCGGCGTGCTGGGCTTCAACAGGTTCAACCGCTACAAGAGCGACGACGAGGTGCTCGACATCGTGGAGACTGTGATCGGAACCCATTTCACTCCCGCAATCCGCGATGGTCGCATGGCGGTCGTGCTCCGTACTCCTGCTGGCGAAGAGAAAGCCATGGACGCCGGTACTTTGGCCGGCGTTCTCGCTCGCCGTAAGCAACGCGAACGACGCGACCGAAACTCCATCGGGCCAAGTGGACGCCAAGCCTGGCACACACTCCAGACACTGAAGGCCAAGTACGGCCACAAGATCGAGACCGATGCGGGTACTGTGAGGTTCCATTTCCGGGAGTTGCCCCCTGACGGCGGTGGCACTCACCTACAGTTCTTCCGAAACGGCATGTGGATAACCAATGACATACCGCATAACCGAGCGTCCGACTACCGGGACGTGATCCCCTTCAACGGCGTGGTAATGTTAGAACCTTTACAGGCGAAGGAAGCCTGCCGCTTGGTAGGCTTATTCGAGGGTCCTAGGCACATCGACATCGACCTTACCCGGCAGCAGCGCGGGTCGGCTGACCGTCGGGCCTTAGATGCTTTCCTCAAAGAGCTCCACGACAAGATCCTCGCGCTCGTGCCGAGGATCCACGCGAAGGAGCACGATCCCGGATTCTTCTCAGTCGAGGTAACAGGCGGTGGAGTACGCAGTAACCCACGTGCCGGGACGGCCGACCAAGGTACGCCCGAACGGGCACCGAAGCCTGAGCCCCTCTCGACAAATCCGTCCCGGGATCGTAATCCCACCCCGAATCCTCGACCGCGGCTCCGCCGCCAAGGTCGGCGCATCGATGTGCGCGTCACCACCGTCCGCCGCACTCGTGGGCTTCGCCTGCGCGCCAAACCGCTCAGCGACGCCGTCAATGCGGAACTCCGCGTTGTGGTCTGCAATGGGTCAGACGAGACGTGCGATAGTCCCGAGCCGGACCAATTCCTCGAGATCACCGAGGGAGCAACCATCGGCGGCAATCCGGTTAAGGGCTATGTAGCCGATCAAGAAGGCAGGAAGTGCGGAGTGCTCATCGGCCCCGTTTCTTCGGCCGGTGAGGAACTCGAAATCTGGTTGCCCTGTGGGCTCGCGAACTCCACGGGCGACCTCCGCGTCGAACTGGTTCGCCGAGCCGCCGCCAGTCGAGGAGACTGACCAGTGCAGAACGGCAATTATCCGCTACTAGCCCAAGATCGAATGGACTATGTGAGTGGCACCTACGACGCGGTCATCTCACGCGCCCAAAATGGCAGTGGCATGGCCATTCGCCACGCGGTCGAAGGACGCAATCTGGTCGCGAGCCTTCTCGAGTGTGGCAAGGCGGAGTTCGCCACTGAGGTCTCATCGCCCTACGCCACATACCGGCAAATCTGCAGGGCCGGTCCGCGCCGCGAGACCGTTCTGATGCAAGAGGTTTCTTGGGAGGCCGAGGAGGTCGTTCCACCTGTTTACGTGCGCCCCTTGGTAATCGCAGTGCCGGACGGGACTCTTTCCATCAGGTTGAACGATCAGCACGGTGTGCATGACCTCTGGAAGGACGTCGAGATTTCCGTGGCCCCCGGCACCATCCTCGCTCAGGACCAGTTCTGGCGCACTACTTCCACGATGGAGAGCCTGATCCGTCTCGTCGCTAATGACATGCTCCCCGTGGGCGCTTACCGGGTAGAGACGAACACAGGCGAAGGTTTCCACTTCATCGTCCAGATGCATCCGGATCTCTTTGCGTGGATGATCAACCCCGATATTGATCGTCATCGCGACTCGATTCTCACCGGCTGCCTTGCGCGAGCACTCGAGCTGCTTCGCGCCGATTTCGGCGGGGGAGATGGCTGGCGCGAGTTCCCTGTGCTGCGTGCATTGCATGGCCAGCTCCTAAAGAATGGGCTCGGCACTTGGGAAGACGAAGCTTTCCGTCCCGACGAAGTCGCGAGCCGCCTCAGGCCTCTCAAATTCGCTGTCCACCCGGATGACTGATTCTATGCGTGTTGAGACCATTGACCGCCCCAGCCTTGAACGGGCTCAGAAGGATCTCCTGCCCAAGATCAGCAGCGGTGCACGCGGTGGTCAAAAGCAGCGCGAATTCCTCCGTCTCGCCGCAGAAGACGAGACAGAGTTTTGCGACTTCGTGAAGGCATGGGGTCTGCGGCAGGGCAAGCCGCCTCCGGTCACGGGCAATCCTCTCAGTGAACGAGAGCTTGTGGATCCGCCATGGTCCACCGAACGTGAAATTGCAGTGACATGGGCGGGCATCCCCGTAAGTCTCGCCGCCCGTCCCGAGACTTGGACGCGCATCCACATTGAGATGATCGAGCAGGGTCTGATCAAGAGCTCTTACCTCGCCGCGAGCGGTAACGGCGAGTCAGGCAGGGGGCGCATTGCCCAGGCGCTCAATGGCGACGATGCACAGCTTGTGGACGAGTGCGTGCGCACCATCCTCCGCCGCCTCGGGGGCGTCATCGAGGCGCGCGCCAACCGGACGTCCTTCCTAGACTGTCCCCTAGGCAGGGCTTGGTGGCGGAACCGCTACGCCACCGAAGCCTACAATTGCTTCGGCCGCCATTCAGTTGAGGACCTCTCCGCTGCACTAAGGCCTCGGTTCCGGTGGGAGGCGCTGGTCGAGGCGATGGTTTCAAAGCTGACTGTGATCGGCGATAGTGCCGTACGGCCAGCCGTCGTGCAGTGCCTAGCCGACGGTGCTGGAAACACGAGCCGGGAAGTCAAGGATGTGCTAGGCTGGTTAGGTCGCAGAACGACGGTCCAAGCGCTCGGCGCACTCGGACCCGACTATGTAAGAAGACTAGTCGCGGAGCAGTTCTTGGGTTCGAGGGAGCCGTCATGAACGTCGCATCGAGCGAGGCCTTCAGCCTCGACCTAGAGTACGACGCTCCCGAGCACGAGTCGCTGCCGCATGTCGTCAGGTTCTCGGGTGGCCGGTCAAGCGGCATGATGCTGGTGCTTCTGCTCGAGCAGGGCCTTCTGCTACGGGACCGTGGCGACGTTATCGTCTTCAACAACACCTCAGCCGAACACCCCGCCACATACGATTTCGTGCGCGCATGCTCTCAGTACGCGGAAGTCGAGCACGGCATCCCGTTCTTCTGGATTGAATATGCCACCTATGAGGATGCCTACAACGGCGAGTGGACTAGGCGGGGCAGCTATCGACTCGTCAACGATCAGCCACTCTCTGAATCTAATCCTACCGGCTACCGATGGCGCGGCGAGGTTTTTGAGGAACTAGTCAGCCACCAAGGCTTCCTGCCAAGCCGCCACACACGCATCTGCACATCGCACCTCAAGCTCCGAACCACTAATGAATTCCTAGCCGAGTGGTTTGCCGGCAAGGAGACAACCGAAAGGCGGGGACATTTTTATCCAGAGCCGCAATTGACGGATAGTACCTTGATCGCAAGGCACCGACGCTCGCGCGGCAAGATGGACGACACCGAACTGCTCCGCAAGAAGGCCTTCGTGCGGTCCCGACCTCCAGCCCTGCCGAAGCAGAACTTCGCTGACTTCTCACGGGTCGGGGCGAGCCACATGGCCTCTGGGGTCTTCGCGGAGCGAGGCTACCCCGAGTTTGCCCCCATGAGTGGCGAATACTCGACCGAGTACGTTTCGCTGATTGGGCTGCGCGCCGACGAGCCACGTCGGGTCGCCCGCGTCATGGCGCGTAACCGCCTTGGCCCGGATGATCCTGAGCGAGCGAAACGAGAAATGACTGACGGCGAAATTCTCTGCACACCGCTTGCCGACGCCGACATCGGCAACGAGGAGGTTCTCGCCTTCTGGGCGGATCGCGACTGGAAGCTAGGACTGCCGCCCGAGACCAATCTGTCGAACTGCGTCTACTGCTTCATGAAGGGCACTACTGCGATTCCAAGTGTCCGTCGCGATATAGCATCCGTAGATGCCGTCCTCCCCGAGAAGCTCAGGAGCACACCTGACACCCCATCAGACATCCGTTGGTGGGCAGATCTTGAGACTCGCTATGAGCGTCGCCCGCTGAAGCGATACAAGGGGCGGGGGCGGAGAAGTCACAAGAAGGTGACCGTTGGCTTCTGGGGTGTCGACGCCGACGTGAACTACCGTGACTTGAGCGAGTTGGAAGAGGACGAATTAGTCACGCGAGCGGGCTTTTCCGGCCGGGCAGCGTTGCCGTGCGACTGCACGGACTAAGCGCATGCCGTACGCCCCAATCTATCTCGACCATCAAGCATCCACCCCGATCGACCCCCGTGTAAAGGCGGCAATGACGCGCAACGAGGGGCTCTACGGCAACCCCCACTCTACCAACCACCTAGCGGGCATCGGGGCTGCCCGTGCGGTAGAGACGGCCCGACGTCAAGTAGCTCGGGCGATTGGCGGGGACGCTCGCCGGTTGGTATTCACATCGGGAGCGACAGAGGCCAACAACTTGGCGATGTTTGGAGTCGCTCGGGCTTCCTCCGGCCGACGCGGGATTGTCACAGTGCGGACCGAGCACAGTTCAGTCTTAGAGCCGACTCAGGCGCTGGGAGAAATGGACTTTGACGTCCAGACGCTGCCCGTCCAATCAGATGGCCTTGTCGACCTCGACTCGGTCGAACGAGCGGTGGGCGAGCGAACGCTCCTCGTATCGGTTATGCATGTCAACAACGAGACTGGGGTCATTCAGCAGATTCCCGCTATCGCCGAAATTTGCCAACGCGTAGGCGCGATTTTACATTCCGACTGTGCGCAATCCTTGGGGCGACTACCCTTGGACGTCCGCAAACTCGGTGCCGACCTCCTGACGCTGTCGGCCCATAAGTGCTATGGACCCAAGGGGATTGGTGCACTTTACGTCGGCAACCGTGCTAGGAATCGCGTAAGACCACTCACATTGGGAGGCGGCCAAGAGGGTGGTCTCCGCCCCGGCACGCTGCCGGTTCCACTATGCATCGGCTTCGGTGAAGCTTGTCGAGCGGCGGCGAGGGACGTCCATGCCGATGCCGAGCGCATGGGGCGTTTGGCCGAGGAACTACTCGAATCCATCTTTGCCGCGTTTCCGCGAGCACAGCTCAACGGTTCTCGGCGGCACCGAGCGCCAGGAGCCTTCAACGTGCGTTTCCCAGGCGCGGGCAGCGACGAACTGCTCGATGCCTTCGAAGGCATCCAAGCTTCTTCCGGATCCGCCTGCGCTTCGACGGTCGCCGAGCCGTCGCCTGTGCTATTGGCCTATGGCCTCTCCCCGGCGGAGGCCGATAGTTCGCTCCGGTTCTGCGTAGGTCGATTCACAACGGAGGAAGAAGTTCGCAGCGCCGGCGATGTCATCCGCAGGGCCGCACGGCAGCTTTCAGTCACGTCCCCAATCGGGCGATTGGCAAGAGCGAGTGTCGGCTGAGCGGGCTGCAGTCATTCCGCGCCACGATGCGTCGCTTCGACCGATTCACCCGTCCACCCAACTCGCGAGAATGTCCGCTCCAAGACTACGCACAGTGAGACCGCGAATACGCGAAACGCTTCGATATGGTTGTAGACTTCTTGCGCCCCCACCGAAGACAGCGACGTATCCGCGTGGGCAATGTAGTTTCTCTGCTCGATGAAACGGTCGATGAAATCGGCCAGTTCTCTTCCCGCCACATTCTCGGAATCCACTTGGAAGTGATCGATTACGTTCTGTTCCTCCGACACCTGCGTACACACGGCCGGGATCCCGCTTATGTTGAAGAGCCGATTGATCTCTTGAACTAAACCGCTGCGCGGTATCGATGGCTGATCGGTAGCGCGTTCTCCTCCTTCGACAGGTCCGTCAGAACGGGCCGATTTCCCAGCGCCGATTTCCCAGCGCCGACTTGCGCGGAAGCTGCCGTGGCGGAAGCATGGG
>JAJDTX010000001.1 GCA_022826925.1 Bryobacterales bacterium | reverse complement strand
CTAAAACACGTTCCATTCTTCATGTTTTGCCTGAGGGAGTCCCTGTGTCAACTGTGAGCGCCCGAATGTTAGCCACTCATCAATTTGCAAAGCCCCAAAATAGACGCCTCAAACTGCAAATTGAGAATTGCTGCTGCGGCGTGCCGCGCCGGCGAGCCTCGCCCCCATTCCGGCGCGCTCGTGGAACCGCAACCGGCCTTGGCACGTCTCATGGTTCCGAATTGCAGAGACCGTGCGTCGGAATTGTCGTTGGCCCGCCTTCGGCCGGGCCACAAGCCCTCGGACTCGAAACGGGCGGTACCTCGCTGCGCGCGATCGCGATCTTGCTTGGGCTGGTTGGCCTGTGGTTGTGCGGTTGCGGCGCCAAGCACGCTGCGACGTACCGGATTCTTGGAGATTCGGCAGCGCCCGTGCTCGTGCCACCCGGTGTCCAGAAGCTGCACGGTAACAAGACTGAGTTCGCGGTCCAGCCGGCAATACGAGATCCGGACTGCGCAGTCCCCAGGCGGGGGATCGAATTGAGGGTCCGGCACGATACGGTCAAGGTCTCCATCCGCCAGCAGAATCTGAGGGCAAGTCCTCCAGGTTGGCTGTCGCGATGGGCGGACGATTTGAGCGACCGCGGATGCCTTCCTCGCGACGGCCGCGGTGGATTCGTCAGGCGAGTCTTGGAAGCGTTTCCCCTCGGCGTCGGAGATGCTTACCGGATCGCCTACGGCCATCCGCCGACGTCCGGCTTCATCGACCTCGTTGCAGGGCAGAAGCTCAAGGTTGTCGGGCCGGTTCTTCGAGACGATTCCGATCCATCAGAACCGATTGTCGAATCGATAGATCCCCATGATGGCGGAGGGTTGAGCCTTCGGGTACGCTCCTCGGCGAATCTGGCTGGATACGAGGAAAGCCGGTATTCGATCGCGGTAGGTAGAAGTGGTGACTTGCGTCTCAAGCATGACCACACAAAGTTCTTCCACGACGGCGAGATCACTGTGCTTGAAGAACCCGATGTGACTGCGGTCTCATTCATCCCGCAAGACCGCTACATGCGGATGAATTACCTAGCGAGAGTGACGGAGAGAGGCGATCACGACGTGCTTTTCGTCAGTGGATCCACGCGCGAGGAACTCGAGAAGAGGTCAGCGGCAGTGTCGGGGAACCCGGGTCTATGCTTTGAAGCGGATTCGGAGGAGTGGTGCCGAGGCGCGTCGAACAGGCTGGCGATCAATCTATTCGTGACGGTCGTTCTCAACGGCACCACAGAGGAGGCTTCACCCGGAATACCGCTCGGGCGGTTCCTGCGACGCGCATTCGGTCCGAGAGCGATGATCTCGCCCCGAGACCTGCAAGTGTATCGACCGCACGGAAACCGGCTCGCCAAGGTCGACTTCGACCCGTCAAGTGGAACGATCATGACGCTTCCCCTGCTGGGCGGGGAGAGGATCCTGCTTCCCGAGGAATCTTCCGAATAGCGTCGGTCGGATACAAGGCTCAGGCAATGCTCATGTCGCGAACTGCGTTGGTTTCGAATGGTAGTCCGAGAGCAGCCCCGATTGAGAGAACCGCAGAGGAGTCTTCCGCCAGAGACACCGCCTTCATGGGAGTGGCCGGTTTCTTGTTTCTTGTGGGACGGAATACGATGCGATAGAGTAACGATCAGAAGCATGCGTGCCGCTGTGCGAGCAATATGGATCGCCACGCTGTTGGTGAGTTTGGCTTTCGCGCAAGGCGGGCGGAAGAAGAACCCGGTTAACGGCAAATGGGATGCAACAGTGGGCGGACGGCCCTATCACTTCGTGATCGTAGAGGACCAAGGCGACGTCACCGGTATAGTGACGCCCGCAGGCGGAACGCCGGTCGAAATTGAATACGGCCTGATCTTTGACGACGAATTGGAGTTCACGACAGTCGAAGGGGGGGTTGAGTTCGAATGGACGGCCAAGGCAGGCAAGAACGCTATCAGAGGCACTCGGGTTAATCTCGACGACGACTCCGAAGTGCGGTTTACGGCCAAGCGAGCCCGCTGACCCCGCCGAGCCCCCAAGTCTTCTGCCCACGCTCACAACGCCGGGACTGCACCTCGTCGTTGCGGCTAGATAACGGAGGGCGGCTCTCTGTGACTGATTAGAACCATTCGGTCCCTCGGTCGAAGAGCCTTGCTACTGTCGGCCTGAATCAGCCCTAGCTGGTTTCCGGATCACACGCCTCGGAACTGTCAAGACGTTCCCTGCGCTTGCCCTTGAGCCACAATCGCACCAGTTCTTGAAAATTGCCCATGATCTGAGCGATAATCGTCCATAGAATGGACGATTTGCAATATCTCCCTAGGATCGCTTCCGATTTGCTCGAGCGTGCCCTTGGCGCTTCGCCAGTCGTCGTACTGATGGGTGCCCGACAAACTGGCAAGAGCACGTTGGTACAGTCCGAACCGTTTCTCGCGGACCGCCTGTATCTCACGCTCGACGACCTCGCAACGCACGAACGGGCTCGAATGGCGCCTGACGATCTCGTCAGGAGTGCGCCGCGGCTGACGCTGGACGAGGTCCAGCGCGAGCCCGACCTGTTGCTCTCGGTCAAGCGCGCAGTCGACGAGGATCGTCCTCGAAGGAACGGCCGCTTCGTCCTAACCGGCTCAGCCAACCTGCTGCTGATGCGCCGTGTTTCGGAGACCTTGGCTGGCCGGGCAGTGTACGTCAACCTTTGGCCGCTGACTCGCCAGGAGCGCTTGGGTTTCGGAACGCCCGGGATCTGGACGGAGTTCCTTTCGAATCCTGTTGCGGACTGGCCGGCACTCGTGAGTTCCCGGCCAGCGGTCGCCGCCGACTGGCGGGACGAGGTGCACAGAGGTGGCTATCCCACACCAGCTTTGGAGCTTCCACCCGACGCCCGACCCCTGTGGTTCGACGGCTACCTTCGCACCTATCTAGAGCGTGACCTTCAGGCCATGGCGTCGGTCGGCAACCTCGTCGACTTCCGCCGGCTCATGCGCGCCACATGCTTGCGTCTCGGAGCTGTTGTTAACCAAGCGGAGCTTGGCCGTGACACCCGGATCCCGCGGGTGACAGTCCACCGCTACCTCAACCTGCTCGAGACTTCGTATCAATTGGTCCGCTTGGAGCCCTACGCGATTAACCGCACCAAGCGTCTCGTCAAGAGCCCGAAGCTCTATTGGAGCGATGCGGCCTTGGCCTTGTGGCTGAGCGGCTCCAGAGCTGCATCGGGGCCCCATCTCGAGACTTTGGTCCTGAACGATCTTATGGCGTGGCGTGACGGTCAGACACCGGCGCCTGAGGTTCTGTTTTGGCGCACGACTACCGAACTAGAAGTTGACTTCGTCGTGGAAAGCAACGACCAGCTGCTACCAATCGAGGTCAAGGCCGCTGCGAATCCCGGGTACACGGACACACGGGGAATACGCGCGTTCCGGCAAGAATACGGCGAACGATGCCCCGGTGGGCTGCTCCTTCATGGCGGCGAACAGACGCAGTGGATGTCTGATCGAATTCTCGCAGTGCCTTGGTGGCGGGTACTCTAGGCTCCCTCGCTCTTGGATCGCCAGCCTCGGGACTGCCCATCCGTTACCGTCCCCGTCACGATTCGACTCGACGCGCCTACCGGGCTGTTGGAGAATATCAATCGACGGCGAGTTACTCCCTATTCCGCAGCAGCAGGCCGCTTGGTCGCAGCGCCCCTCTTCAACGCTGCCCCTGCGTTCCGATCAATTCAGGAAGTAAGTCCGGTACAGGGTGTCGCGCTGCTTGGGGATAAACCCTGCCTCGCGGATCATCCGCCGCAAGTCCTCTTCCGTGGCCGAATGGCTCGCGCCCGCCTGGCGGACGACGTTCTCCTCCAGCATCACGCTGCCCACATCGTTGCCGCCGAAGCGCAAGCCGAGTTGACAAACCTTCAGCCCTTGGGTAACCCACGAGGTCTGTACGTTGAGGATGTTGTGCAGATACAGCCGCGAAATCGCCAGCGTCTGCAGGAACTCGCATGCTGTCGCCTCTTCGGGAACCTTCTTGCCCAAGGCAGTGTTGTCCGGCTGGAAGGGCCACGGGATGAATGCCGTGAATCCTCCCGTCTCGTCCTGCAGCTGCCTCAACGTCTCGAGGTGAGCGACTCGGTGCTCGATGGTTTCGCCGCAGCCGAACATCATGGTCGCGGTCGTGTTCATGCCGATCTGGTGCGCCGTGCGATGGACTGTGATCCAGTCTTCGGTGGTGCACTTGAGCCTGGCAATGCGACGCCGCACCTCATCGTCTAGGATTTCCGCGCCGGCGCCGGGCATGGAGTCCATGCCGGAGTCTTGAAGGCGCATCAGCGTGTCCCTGATGGTGAGGCCGCTCACCTCGGCGATGCAGAGGATTTCGGGTGCCGAGAGGCAGTGCAGCTGGACCTCTGGGAACCGCTGCTTGAGGCGGCTGAATAGGTCCTCGAAGTAGTCGATTGCGAGGTTTGGATTCACGCCTCCCTGCATGAGCACGCCGGTTCCCCCGCAATCCACCGTCTCTTGGATCTTGTCCGCGATCGTCTCGAACGGCAGCACGTAGCCCTCGGAATGGCCCATCGGCCGATAAAATGCGCAGAAGCTGCAGTATTCGGTGCATTCGTTGGTGTGATTGATGTTGCGGTCGATGATGTAGCTGGCGATGCCGTGCGGGTGCAGCTTTTCGCGGAAGGCGTCTGCCTCCATCCCGAGCCCGATGAGATCGTCGCTCCTGAAAGACTCGCGGGCTTGGTCCTTGGTCATCATCGTCTCTGCTCGCGGCCCGCTCAGGGCGCTGCAGTGCCGCAGAAGGTTCGAGCCGCACTGGCCAAGGGCCGTTCCGGAGATGTCCATCATACTTTGCCGCTGGGCGCTGTGCGCCCCGGAGGTGACGTCACGTCAGCCCCAACGCCGAAGGCGCGGGCTGGCCCGGAGTCGGACAGGTAGCGGATAGCCCTTGGTGGCGGTATCAATCCTTGCCTCGCTGCCAACCGCAGATACGTATCCATCGCTTCACGTTCGGCTGGGGCGAGCTCATAGCGAATGTGGCGCGTGAGATATTTCCGGACGAGGCTTGCTTCGAATCCCAGCCGGCTGCTCTCGGCTGCCACGATCTCCTCGATGCGTGCGAGGCCGTAGGCGGCCGATCCCGCCAGCGCGGCCACCAGTCCTGCAGCGTTCTCAATGGGCTTTGTGGCCCAAACAGCGAACACCATGGGAAGGCCGGTCAGGGCCTGCCACTCTGCCCCGAGATCGTAAACATGAACCGGCTGGCCGCGCCAGTCGGACATTTCGGGGTCGAGCCTCAAGGCTGGATCTCCGATGATTAGGGCGGCATCGGCGGCTTGCAGCATCTTATCGAGCAGCGGAGGATGGGGATGGACGGTGGGTCTCGTGCCGTAGAGTTCGAGAGCCAAGACCTGCGCCAAGGCCGCCGAGCTGCGAGACCCGCTATCGATCGCGATCGATTCAATTTCGGCGAACGGCTTCTTGCAGACCAGCAGGATGCTCCGGACGGATCCGCGGCAGGCGATGCATCCTCGCGGCGCGACCTCTAGGTCGGGCTGCCGCGCCAATTCGATGGTCGGGACCAGCCCGGCGTCGACGTCGCCTGAACGCAACTTCTCGGCGCAGTCGGCGGGCGTCGCGAATTCCAGTTCAACCAGGCGCCGCTGTGGGCCGTGGGCTAGGCCCCAGACCAATGGCGCAGTGTTGAGATAGCTTACTGCGCAGACTCGTGGCGTAGCTGGCATAGGGGCCGGGTGAGAGAAGCGATAGGCCTATGGTCCGTCCCCCAATGGGGCCGTCAAGCACCGCCGTGCGCACTCAGGTAACCTACAAGGGTTGCTTTCGCCATTGTAAGTAAGGTTAGTTCTGCCATGAAATCGAGTTTCGGCCGCCTTGTGCTGGGGGCCCTGATCCTACTTGTTCCGACATTGTCCGCAGCGAGCACTTTCTCGCTCGACGCGCCCGTGCTGGGCTACGTGTTCGATCCGGAGACCGGCGAGCTTCGCCGCATGGACGGGTTCCCCGGAGCTTCCAGCTTGAGCGCTCCCATTGATCTCGGCTTCCCGATCATGCAGGCTGTGCTGGCACCGGACCAGAAGTCGGTGATCGTCCAGGACGACGAAGGTCGCATGCTGTGGGCCAACCTCGCGGTGACGCCGCCTGCAGCCACCGCTCTGGAAGACGCCATGGCCGCGGATGGGGCCATGTTTAGTCCAAGCGGCCGGCGCGCCGCTCTGTATTCGAGCGCCACCGGACGCCTTCAGCTGCTCGAAGTCGTGGATGGCAGGCCGCAGTTGGGTGACGAGGTCGACAGCCTCGAGAGCATCGGAGGCTGGAAGGGATTCGCGCTTAGCGATTCCGGCACCGTGCTGGCCGCTTCGATGCGCGAAGCCGGCGGGGCGCTGTACATGCTGAAGCCGGATCAGCTGCCGCAGCGCGTAGTCGGCATCGAGAGCTTGGGCGGATTGGCATTCTTCTCCGGCAGCGATGATGCCGTGGTCGCCGATGCGGGTGCAAACGAAGTGTTGCTGCTGCGCTCGAACTCCGGTTGGTGGCACGCCTCGTCAGTGGCGACAGTCGACGATTTCATCGAAAATCCTTTCTCGGTCCAGGTGACAGCCGATGGGCGCTTCGTCGCCGCAGCTGTTTCTGGCGGAGTCGCGTCAGTCCCGCTGGGCGGCGGCGTCGCGCAGTTTACTCCCTGCGCTTGCGCGCCGAGGGCGCTGGCTCCGCTGGCCGGGGGGAACACCTTCTTGCTGACCGAGGACACGTCGTCGCCGCTGAAAGTCATCGAAGTGGGCGATCGCTCGCGGGTGTTGTTCGTGCCTGCGATCCCGCAGGAGATCGAGGAGATTTCCAAGTAGCGCGGGACTATTCGGCTGCCAGTGTCGAAGCGCAGCCGGCCCGGCCCTTGAAACCAGACGTGTGCGGGAGCCCATGGGCCCTTACGCCAACCTTCTGGTAGATTGCGCCGACGGCTTGGCGGTCCTTACCGTCAATCGCCCCGACAAGCTCAACGCGCTCAATGGCGAGACGCTTGACGCCCTCGCCGAGTTCTTCGCCGAAGCTGGGACGTCGGGCGATGTCTCGGCAGTGATCGTCACGGGCGCGGGAGAAAAGAGCTTCATCGCCGGAGCGGACATCGAAGAGGTGTCGGGCTTTACCCCGCTCGAGGGGCGGCAGTGGGGGCTTCGCGGGCAGGCGCTGCTGCACCAGATCGAATCGCTGGAGAAGCCGGTCATTGCTGCCATCAACGGCTTTGTCCTGGGCGGCGGGCTGGAATTGGCGATGGCTTGCCACGTCCGCGTGACATCGTCCAACGCCAGGCTTGGCCAGCCGGAGCTCAAGCTGGGCATCGTGCCCGGCTTCGGCGGCACGCAGAGGCTTCCCAGGATCGTCGGCAAGGGGCTCGCGCTGGAGCTGCTACTGACCGGCGACCCTATCGACGCCCAACGCGCGCTGGAAATCGGCTTGGTCAATCGCGTCGTAGAGCCCGAGTGCCTGATGGCGGAGGCCAAGCGTCTTGCCGCAAGAATCCTGCGCAACGGGCCGCTGGCGATCAGCCTGACGCTGCAAGCGGTGAACCGGGGCATGGAAATGCCGCTGGCCGAGGCGTTGGAATGGGAAGTTGCCCAGTATGCGCTGAGCTGTGCCACCGAGGACGTCAAGGAAGGCACGCGGGCTTTCTTGGAGAAGCGCCCGCCGCGATTTCGCGGTCGCTAGGCGCGTCGGCCGCTACCAGTTCGCGAGCTCGCTTGCCAACCAGGCGTTCGATTCCTCCGCGTGGCACGCGAGGCAGGCGTTCGGGCTGTCCGAGCGGCCGAATTTCTCCGTCATGGCGATATTGGGGATATCGTCGATGCGGTGCGTGCCCGCCATGAACATCATGCTGTTCATGATCGCCGGCATGTGGCAGGCCGCGCAGCGGCTGGCTTCTGAACCTACTGGGTGGCGGGTATGGGACTCGACACTCGCGGCCAGCGTCTGGTGGCACTGCAGGCACATCTGGTCTTGGTCGGCGCGGAATTTCAGCGAGGTGGGGTTGGTCTCGCTGTCGGCGGGATGAGGGTCGTGGCAGTGGCCGCAGTGCGCTTGGCCCTGGCGGAAGCACTGGGTGCGCATGAAGGCCTCCACGATGAACGTGGTCTCGCGAAATCGGCCGTCCTTGTAGAACGCGTTGCGCGAGTATTCCTCGTACGGGCGCTGCAAGCGCTCGGTCATGAACGCAACCTGCCGGCCCGAGTAGTTGAGCTCGCCCCGGGCGCCGGGCTGGATGACCCCTGATTGCATGTGGCACTGCGCGCACGCCGCGACGTAGGTGCGGTGGTCCAGATCGTTGAACCGCAGCGGCGGTTCGTTCGCAGCGGCCGACACCTCGCGTCCCTGTTGCATCGCGTCGACGTGCGTTTGGGACGGGCCGTGGCACATCTCGCAGTTCACGCCGGTTTCCCGGAACGTCATGCGCTCGGGAGCGATCACCGATCCCTCCGCCTGCACCTGACTGGTGTGACACGCCGAGCAGTGGACTTGGTAGCTGGTCGCGGCCTTCATCTGGTGGAAGTTCCGCACCTTGGAGCGCTCTGACGACCCGTCGTCCAAGATCTCCCAGAAATTCACCCACTTGTCGTGCAGGCGGTTGTACTGGATGGGCACGACGTGAATGCGGCCGCTCGGCAGCCGCGTCGCGTACGCCTGCTGCCATTTCGAGCCGATCGTGTAGTCGACGCGGAAGCGTTTCTGGCGTGCGCCAGCGGGCAGTTCGAAGTAGTGGCGGCCGTCCTCGATCAGCATGCGCCCGAGCAACTCGCCGCTGGCGTCGCGGAATTCGTTGTTTTCGGAAAAGTCTCCGATGACGTTCTCCGGAGCATACGTGCGGAACATCTTGGCCATTCCGGTGCCGGACCAGGCCTCCGCCACCTCTTGGTGGCACGCGGCGCAGGACTCGCTGCCCGCATATGTTCCGGACTCGTCTCGGATCTCGCCGGGCGTTTCTTGGTTCCAGCGCGGATCGATCCGCAGCGGGCGAATGCCGGCCTGAAACTCTCCGAACGACTTGTTCGGAGAACCGTCGGATCGATGTATCTCTTGCAACTTGGCCAGCGCTCTGGACTGGGCCGGCCCCGGGGCTTGCGCGGCCTGGGCGAGGCTCGCAAGGGCCGCGTCCCGGTTGCCAAGCTCGTAATCGACAATGCCCAGCAGCAGCGTGGCGATGCCGTCGGAGCGGTTCAAAGCGAGCGCGGAGCGAAGCGAGCGTTGCGCGACAGAGAGTTGCTCGGCCCGGCGCTGCCCGCTCGAGCGCAAGCCCCGGGTCGCCGCCACGCGGCCGAGCACGTAGTGAGCCGATCCCTGCAATTCCCGCCGGATGCGCTCCCATTCGGCCTTCGAGTAGATGGAAGCATGCTGGAAGCGGCGCAGGTGCTCCAACGCGTCGGTCGCGCTCACTTCTGCCTCGTCGAGCAGCCCCCCGTGCACTTGGACGTTGGCCACAGTGACAAGCAGCGAGCCATTCTCGGGCAGGATTTCGAGGGACCGCTTGCCATGGTCCAGTCCGGCCTGCAGATCGTCCAAGGCCACGCACGCCTTGGCCGCCATCGAGTGCGCGAAGCTTGTCAGCCATGATTCCGGATACTTCCGCAAGAACTCCTCGGCCAGCTCTCGCTTGCGGCCCGGATCTTCAACTGCCTTCAATGCCACGAACGCATCGCGCTCTTCGGCGTCCTCGATCTTGTCGATCATGGCCGGCTTGGCGGGATCTCCCGCGTACAGGACCAGGTCGAGATCTTGCCCGCGAGCGGGGAGTGCCGCGCCGCTGAGGAGCCACGACACGGCCGCCAGCAGAGCGAACCGATGCAGGCACGGCGAGTGCCGTTTCGTCGCCGGCTTGATAGATCGATCCGTCACTTGCTGTGCCGCGCCATCGGCGCGTCTACCTCCGCCAAGTAGTGGTCCAACTGCGCCGCCAGTTCCCGCGCCATCTCCGGCTTGTCAGCGCTGCGGTCTTTGGTTTCGCCAATATCGGCGCTGAGGTCGTACAGGAACGTCTTGCCAGTCTCGTACAACTTGACGAGCTTCCAGTTGCCCGCGCGAATCGACGACATCGGCGTGGTGCCCTTCTGCACTTGGTAGTGCGGGAAGTGCCAGACCAGGCTGTCGAACCGGCGCGCAAGCGAACCGGCGCCTTCGTTCGACAGCAGGCTTCGCAGGCTGGCCCCCTCGATGAGCGGCGACAGTTCGGCTTGGACCTGCACCATGTCGGCGATCGTAGGGAATAGGTCGGTGCCCGTCACCGGCACCTGGCTCACGCTGCCAGGCGTGATCCCCGGCCCTCTGACGAGCAGCGGCACGCGGATCCCGCCTTCCCAGGTTGAGGCCTTTTGGCCGCGCAGTGGAGCGTTGCTGGATACCCGCGTCTGGCCCGCTTCGTGATACGAGCCGTTGTCGGAGGTGAAGATCACGTAGGTGTTGTCCGCAAGCTCGAGTCTGTCCAGCGCGTCAAGAATCCGCCCGACGCCGATGTCTAGCTCGTGGGTCATCGCCGCGTGACCGGCATGGTTGTGCCGCTGGCCCTTGGGCTTGGCCTCGAATTTCGCGACTGTCTCGTCGAAGGCGAAGATGCCCAGATGCACGGCGTAGTAGGACACCTGCAGGAAGAATGGCTCCCCAGTGCGGCTGCGGTGATCTAGGAAGTCCACGGCGCGGGTGGTGACGCTCACGGTGCGCTTGGGGTCCGGGGCGCGGGAGCCGCCCTCGCGATTGGACGTCGTGCCGCTGTGCTCGTCGTAGCCGTGCTGGCCTGGGCCGCCGCCTCCCAGGTGCCATTTGCCAAAGTGTGCGGTGACATAGCCCGGACGGTGCCGCTTGATGAGCTCGGCGATCGTGACCTCGGCGTGGGGTATGTGGTTGATGTGCTGCGGCGGGACCATCGGCAGGCCTTCGTAGAACGGCCCGCTGTTGCGGTTGATGATGTCGGTCATGCCGAGCTGGGTCGGTGTCTTGCCCGTTTGGATCGCCAGGCGCGTTGGCGAGCAGTTTGGGTGGGGCGCGTAAGCGTCCGTGAAGCGCATGCCTTCACTGGCGAGCCGTTCGAGCGCGGGCGTGCTGTGGTAGTCGGACTTTGAGTCCGGCCTGGCCGGGTCCATCAGTACCGAGGTGCCCACCCAGCTCATGTCGTCAGCGAGGATCAGCACGATATTCGGCTGGGCGCGCGCTTGCGCGGCCCACGCCAGGATGAAGATGGCCGAGATTACGAGACGGAATTGCATCGGATACGATTTTGGCGCAGGAGCGCGGTGTGTGACAAGGTCGAGTCGTGTGG
Source organism: Bryobacterales bacterium (assembly GCA_022826925.1). Lineage (GTDB taxonomy): Bacteria > Acidobacteriota > Terriglobia > Bryobacterales > UBA6623 > VXMF01. The sequence continues at coordinate 16,555 of JAJDTX010000001.1, read as the reverse complement.
GCGCTCGCTCCGGTCAACTTCATCAACAGTCGAGACTTCGCTTCGGGTCGGCACTTGGCCGGCGATGGGTGAGGACCCGAGGACGACCACAACGCGATCTGGAAGAAAAGTAGAGGGAACTTGCCAGATACTCTAGCCATGCCCGACAGCCTTACCGCACGCTCCATTCGCTCGCGGCGCTGTCCAGAAATGCGTCGATCCGTTTCGCCAATGCAGCGCTCTTCTCGACGTGACGGACGTAATAGATCAGCGACGAAACCGCTGCTCGCTGCTTCAGGGGGTGCCAGAGGGCGACACTCCGTCGCATGTCAGAAATGTCAAGAGAGCGCACTCCAAGGAGTTCAAGCCGCTCTCGCACACCTTCGTTGAAACCCAACGCCGCGACGATCCCCAGAGCCGCCCTCCGACCCGTCTCGTTGGCGAACGCTTCGAGCTTCGCGATATCGTCATCTGAGAGGACGTACTGCTTAACCTCCACAGACACAGCCAGATGGGCACCCTCCCAGCCATCGATGTCACCAACTCGCTGGAGGCGTTTCGAACCTGTGCGCACCTTCTCAATCTCCATCTGAAGGTAGGGGTCATCAGCGCGCAGAAAGCCGAACACGATGCCTTGGAAGGCTGCACCGGTCCGCTCCCCCTTGTGTTTGCTCAGGTCAAATTCCTCAAGCAGCAGCCGAAAGAGGGGTGGCTCGATCTTGACGGAAGCAGGGTCGAATTCATGGCTCTCGAGTTCTTCGAGTACGAATTCACAAATCCGTGCCCGCAGCGCAGCAAGATCCTCTGCTTGAAACGTGACGAGCGCATCGAGCCAAGGGGTGTAGTCAGACCAAGCCTGTGTTGCGTGAGGGGCGCAGCTCGGATAGTCGAATCGCTTTTTCTCGGCGCGAAAATAGCGCTCGGCTCTGTCGTAAAACGGCCTGATGCTGAGAGTCTGTCCGCTTCCCCGGTCGACGATGAGAGTGTTGGCCCGCGTACCAGCGGCTGTCGTCGTCTGGCGCTTGAAGCGGATCAGGAAGCCCTCAAACGAGGAGAGACCGAGAACCGGCACATCGAGCTCGACCAAGAAATCGATGAATGCAAGCAGCAGGCCCGCAGTGAACTTGCGGGACCGGAAGGACGACCGGAATTCGTCGAAGACCTCACTCGGCGTCATGGTCGGCGAGGTTATAGCGCCGCGAGCTGCTTAAACGATCCGCGAGCGAGTTCAAAGTATTCCAAGTCGTGGTCTGTACCAACGGAGCGATAGCCCACCGCCTCGGCTGCGGCCAGGGTTGATCCGCTGCCGGCAAACGGGTCGTAGACGATTCCGATGCCGAGAGGCAGCGAAGCTCGCACGATCTTCCGCAAGAACCTCTGGGGCTTGAGCGACGGATGCGGGGCGATTCGCTTCTCTTCGCCGCGCGTTGGAGAACATCGGATCACGTCCTTGAAGGGCGTGTCAGGCGAGATCCGCCGAAGTCCTGCCGCCCCCCACTGTCGCAGGTTGTGGGCGACTGTTCCCTCAAACGGTTTTCGGAAGATCCCCCACGGTTCCCAGCACGACCGAGGCATGACCGATACATCATCAAATTCATCTTCCGCCCCTTTCGGCCGGTCTCCGCCCCGCAGGGTCTGAACTTGGCGGATGATCTCGCCCCGCTTTTCGAATCCCGCCTGCTGGATCGCGTGAAAGGTCACCGTCGACAGAAGAGGGTTAGAGGCTAAGAAAAGATGTCCACCGGGTACAAGGATACGGAGCGCTCCAAATGCGAACGCGCCGAAGAAGCTGTGTAATTGAGCGATTTCGTCGTCTGACAGGACCGTAAAGCGGGGCAGCGGCCGTCGGTTGGAACCGTCAAAGGAGGGTGGGATCCTCCACACACCACCATGCCCGCTCTGTTTCTTCCGAAGGTTCTCGCGACTATACTCCACCAATCCGTACGGTGGGTCAGTCACGATAGCTTGCACTGAAGATGCAGGTGCTTCCGAGAGCCAGTGGATTGCGTCATCAAGCACGAAGACGGCACGGTCGGAGAGATTGCAGCGGAGCTGGTCTCCATGCGCGGCAAGCCGCGCCCAGTTCCCTTCGATCTCGTGTTCTAGTTGATCTCGCCACGTCCGACCTCGGACAGACCGCGCGTCGTCCGCGTCGCGGTTGCCAACTGGCCGCTGCCGACCGAGTTCCGATTGGGCAGTACTCGCCAACTCAGTCTCGACCGGTTCAGACTGCTCGATTTTAGGCACCGCAGAGCGATCCGAGTCAGATACGGTCTCTACCGTCCGGGAATTCGAGACGGCCATAGGAAATTCATTGTATTCCGTAAGTGCGGGTAGCTGCCCAACCAATCCTCGATGGCCCAGCACGCTTGAACGTTCTGGTGCGGGGACGGCGAAGGGCGGCAGGGTCTCTGGATCGTTTGAGTTCCAGACCAAAGCGATGACCTCGTGACAAGTGTGCGGATCAGGCGCTGATACGATGAGATTTGCCTGCCGTGGCCCCGTACTTATCGTGCTTCTCGCCCACTTGCGGCAGGCGCTATGGGCTGAGCGAGATCGTTTACTCCTGCGGGGATTGCGGGAGCTTGCTGGAGGTCGTCAACTCATTTGAAGACACGCATGCCCAGCAGTTGAAATCACTCTGGCAGCGGCGCAGGACCAGCCTTGACCCGCTAGACGTGAGCGGGGTCTGGCGTTTCCGGGAGATGCTGCCGTTCGTCACCGACACGGCCCGGATCGTCACCCTGCCGGAAGGCAACACGCCGCTGTTCGACGCCCCGCGAGCCGCGCGATACGCGGGGCTTGAAGGCTTGCAGTTCAAGCACCAGGGCTACAACCCGACCGCATCCTTCAAGGACAACGGCATGACCGCGGGGGTAACGCAGGCCGCGATCTTGGGCATGCGACGCGTGGCCTGCGTCTCGACCGGCAACACTTCGGCTTCGCTCGCCGCCTACGCGGCAGCCAGCGGCATGCAGGCGGTGATCTTCCTGCCCACGGGCAACATCGCTTACGGCAAGCTGGCACAGGCGTTGGAGTACGGCGCTCTCACCATTCAAGTGGAGGCCAACTTCGACCAGATTCTGGGCTTGGTCCGGGAGCTTGCAGCCGATCTCGGCATCTATCTGCTCAATTCGGTGAACCCGTTCCGCATCGAGGGCCAGAAGTCGATCGTCATCGAGATGCTCGAACAGCGCGGCTGGCGGGTGCCGGACTGGATCGTGTTGCCCGGCGGCAACTTGGGCAATATCAGCGCCTTGGGAAAGGGCTTGCGCGAGCTGCACGCCGCCGGCTTGATCGACGCCCTTCCGCGCGTGGCGGTGGTGCAAGCCGCTGGCTCGGCCCCGTTCGAGCGATTGTTTCGCGACGGCGGGGTGCTCCGGGCCGTGCGCGAGCCCGAAACGCTGGCAACCGCGATCCGCATCGGCGATCCGGTGTCTTGGCGCAAGGCGGAATCTGAAGTCAAGGCGCTTTCGGGTGTCGTGGAGTCTGTCACGGAACAGGAAATCGCCGACGCCAAGGCTGTGATCGGCCGCTGCGGGATCGGCTCGGAGCCGGCCTCGGCCGCAACTCTGGCCGGGATCCGAAAGCTGGTGCGAGCCGGCACGATCGAGCCGGGCGCAGATGTGTCAGCCATCCTGACCGGACACCTGCTGAAAGATCCGGATTATGTGTACCACTACCACTCGGGGCAGTTGAAGACTCCCTCGGGCGAGCCGATCCAGTCTACGTTTGGGAACGCCCCCGTGACGGTGCCGAACGATCGGGCAGAGATCAAGGACCTGCTGCAGCGGTCGGCGGATCAGTGATTCGCCGGCCTTGAGATTGGGCCGCGGAGGCCTGCGCCGCGGTGGCGTCGCCTACAGCGGGTGCGTGACGGCCCCTTGGGATGATGACGAGACGAGCTTCGCATACTTGGCGAAGACGCCGGAAGGGTAGCGAACCGGGCGTGCTTCCAGTGCTGCGAGCCTAGCCGCCAGCTCTGCGTCGGGCACTTCGACGTTCAAGCCGCGCTGTGCGCAGTCGATCACCACGATATCGCCGTCCCTGACCGCTGCGATCGGTCCGTTACGGGCTGCCTCTGGCGCGACGTGGCCCACCATGAGCCCGCGGGTGGCCCCGCTGAATCTGCCGTCGGTGAGCAGCGCCACGGTCTCGCCCAGTCCGGCGCCGACGATCGCGGCAGTCACGCCCAGCATCTCGCGCATCCCTGGTCCGCCGGCCGGGCCTTCGTAGCGGATGACCAGCACGTCGCTGTCCTTGATGGACCCGCTGGTAACGGCCTCCATGGCTGACTCTTCGTTCTCGAACACCCTGGCCGGGCCCCGATGCGTGAGGTGATCGCTGCCGGCGACCTTCACGACTCCGCCCTCGGGCGCGAGATTGCCCTTCAGGATCACCAATCCGCCGGTCGGCTTGATCGGATCGCCGACCGCCCGGATGACGTCCTGCCCCGGAGTCTCTGTCGCTGTCGCGCTGGCATCGGCGAGCGACTTGCCCGTGACCGTGGCCTGCGTTCCATCGGCGTAGCCGCCCTCGACGAGCCTCTGTGCAATGAGCTGGATTCCGCCGGCCTTGTCTACGTCCGCGGCCACGTACTTGCCGCCGGGCTTGAGGTCTACCAGCAGGGGCGTTCGCTCGCTGATGGCGTCGAAATCGTCGATGGTGAGGTCGACCTCGCAGTCCTTGGCCAGGGCTAGCAGGTGCAGCACGGCATTCGTGGAACCGCCGGTTGCGGCTACGCTGGCGATGGCGTTTTCGAACGCCTTGCGGTTCATGATGTCGCGCGGCCGGCGGTTCGCCTTGAGCGCCTCCATCAGGACCAGGCCCGCTTGGTAGCCCGCGTCGTCCTTGCGCGGGTCGACGGCTGGAATGCTCGCGCTGCCCATGGGCGAGATTCCGATGATCTCCATGGCCGTGGCCATCGTATTGGCCGTGTACTGCCCGCCGCATGCGCCGGCACCCGGGCAGGCGTGATCCTCGATGGCCAGCAACTCCTCGTCGCTGATCTTGCCCGCCGCGTGCGCCCCGACCGCCTCGAACACGTCTTGGATGGTGATATCGACGCCGTTGACCTGGCCCGGCAGGATGGAGCCGCCGTAGAGGAGCACCGAAGGCACGTTGACCCGGGCAAGCCCCATCGCGCCGCCCGGGATGGTCTTGTCGCAGGCCACCAGCGCGATGATGCCGTCGAACATGTAGCTGCGGCCCGCCAGTTCGATGGAGTCCGCGACAATCTCGCGGCTGACCAGCGATCCCTTCATCCCCTCGGTGCCCATGGTGATGCCGTCGCTCACGGCGATGGTGTTGAACTCCATCGGCGTGCCCCCCGCGGCCCGGACGCCCTCCTTGACCTTCACCGCCAAGTCCCGCAGGTTGAAGTTGCACGGCATCGTCTCGATCCAGGTGTTGGCAATGCCGATGATCGGCTTGGCCAGATCTTCGTCGCCGAAGCCGATCGCCTTGAACATCGAGCGGGCCGGTGCCCGGTCCCGCCCGTCGGTGATGGTTGCGCTTGCGTGTTTGAGTGGATTCGACATGGATTGGCTCGTCGGAGTGAGAAACGATCAGTTTAGCAACGGGCCTGAATCCGCTCGGCCCGTTGCGACTCCGGCGCCTGCGCTAGCCTGTAGCCGATGATTCGCGGCGTGCTGTTCGATCTCGATGGCGTGCTCTACAACGGCGAGGATCCCATTCCGGGCGCCGCTGGCGCCGTCGAAGAGGTGCGGCGCGGCGGTGTTGCCACGCTGTTCGTGACCAACACTACGTCGCGACCTCGCGGCGACCTGGTCACGAAGCTGGCCAAGTTCGGCATCAGGGCCGCGCCCGGAGACATTCTCACGCCCCCGGTCGCCGCGGCCGCTTGGATACGCAGCAGGGGGGGCGGGGCGGCGGCGCTGTTCGTTCCCGACGGCACTCGCGCCGAGTTCGCCGGCTTGGAGGCGGCTGATGACGACGCGGTGGGCTACGTGGTCATCGGAGACCTCGGCGCGGCTTGGGACTACCATCGGCTCAACAGGGCTTTCCGCCTGCTGCACGGCCGTCCCGAGCGCCGCTTGGTCGCGCTGGGGTTGACCCGCTTCTGGCAATCGTCCGACGGGGCCAACTTGGATGTCGCTCCGTTCGTGGCCGCTCTGGAATGCGCGACCGGCTGCACGGCCACCGTGATGGGCAAGCCCAGCAAGGAGTTCTTCTTGCAAGGGGCCTCGCGCCTGGGGCTCCCTCCGGAGGAGCTGTTGATGATCGGCGATGACCTCCGCGTGGACGTGCTGGGAGCGCAGGGCGCCGGCCTGCGCTCGGCCTTGGTGCGAACCGGGAAGTTCCGACCCAGCGATCTGGACGGCGACGAGCGCCCCGACTGGGTGCTCGACTCCACCCGCGATCTACCGGCGCTGCTGGCGAACGGCGATCACTGACTTGGTCAACCCGAGAACGCGTTCCCGCTCGATCGCGGCATCGGGAAAGAGCCGTTGCAGGTCTCGCGCCGTGAGCAGGCGGATGTTCTCGACAAAGCCCCGCGCCTCGGCGGGCGTGGGTCGCTGCAGCCTGCCCCACAGGGTGAAATTGCGCGCGAGCCGCGACTGCCACCGCTTGGGGAGGAAGTGGAACGCGGGCGTCAGGGTGTGGGCATCGACCGGGAACCAGCGGTTTGGCGTCTGGACGCTATAGCCGCGGCCGACGCGCGCCACCTCTCGCGCCAGGGCCTTGCGGCTGGCCTCGTCGGGCAGGTGCTCGATCACGGAGTTGCAATACACGACATCGAACGCGCCGTCCTCAAACGGCAGTTCGCGGCCGTCCGCTCGGACCCAGTCAAGGTCCACCTTTTTGAGATCGCGCTGCTCGAAGTTCGCCACGATTACCCGAGGCCGCACCTTCAGCCAAGGCCAGTAGTATTCGGCACCGCCAAGGTCTAGCACGCTGGCCTGCGCGCCCAGCTCGAAGCTTTGGGCAAAGCGGCGCAGCCGTCGGCTGCGGAAGAACCGTGCCAGCGGGCGGTGGATGTCCGCAAAGCTAGACGCCATGGAAGACAGCCCCGCAGGATAAGGTACGCCGGACCCCGGTCAGCGCCCCACCGAACCCGGAGTCAGTAGCCATGAGAGTTCGGCTCGCGGGTGCGGTCCGGCACTGCCGATGTCGAGGGATACGAGGCCGGACTTCTTCAGCCACAATGCGTCTGTCCTCGCGCCGAGCAACCAAGCGACCAGCATGCTCAATTGCGGATTGTGCCCCACGACCATCACGTCACCGCCGATGGCATAGTCTCGGATTGCGTTCCACAGGTCCTGCACGCTCACGAACGGGACCAGCGCGTTCGATGTGATGAGCTCGCGATCGAAGCCCAGTTCGACCCTAGCGATTTCGGCGGTTTGCGCGGCGCGGTCGTACGGACTTGTCACGATGTACTGCGGCTGCACCTTCACGCGCTTGGCGTGGGCGAGGACGCGTCGGCACCTGTTGCGGCCGGTCTCGGTGAGCTGGCGGGTGGAATCCGACTGGCCCGGCCTGGGGTCTTCGGCGATCGCGTGGCGCAGCACGTACAGGATCATCGGCTACAGCCTAGCGCGGATCGATCCGGCAAGCGCGCGCTGCCGCCCGCCCGCTCAACTGCGGTAGCGGTACACGATCCTGCCGCGGGTCAGGTCATAAGGCGACAGTTCGACATTGACCCGGTCTCCGGTGAGGATGCGTATGCGGTGCTTGCGCAACTTGCCTGCGATCTGGGCGAGCACTTTGTGCTTGTCGTCGAGTTCGACGCTGAAGATGCCGCCGGGGTGACGCTCGATGATCGTGCCGGTGACCTCGATGCCCTCTTCCTTAGCCATGCAGTTCCTGATTGCTTCGTGCCGAAGCGACCGCCCCTAGTATCGCAAAGGCCACCGCTTGGATCAAACCTAGCACGCCGGCACGCCGGCACTGGCCCGCGGCGGGCGGTCAGTAACCGAATACCCTCACAGGGGTCTGCCAGAGGATCCTGCGCTTGTCGGCATCGGATATCGGCAAGCCCTCGATCTTGCTGATCTCGGTTTCCAGGCTCTCCGGCAGATCCGAGCCCGCCATCAGCCGGTCTGACCCGACATGTTGGAGCACCTCTAGGACCATGTGTGGCATGAGCGTGGAAAGCTCGATGAAGATGTTGGGGCAGACCTGCGCCGCGACGACAGATTCCAGCGCGTAGATGCCCCCTCCCGCGTGTCCGATGACGATCTTGAGGTTCGGGTAGCGCCGGGCGGCGTGGATGTACAGCGACGGCAGGGCGAATGGTGCTCCCGTACCCGTGTGGCAGACCAGCACCAAGCCGTTCTCGAGCGCCGTCTCGAACAAGAGCGCGCTGCGCTCGGACAACGGATTCAGGCCTTGGTACTGGGGCTGGAACTTCAGGGCTCGAAATCCGTACTCCTCCCGGCAGCGCCGCACTTCGGTGCGGAACTCGTCCTCTGGGATATACGGATTGAGGCAAGCCGCTCCTGCGAACCTCTCGGGGTGCGAGCGCAGCGCGTCCCCGATTTCGTCGTGCTCGCGACGGAAATCTTCCACTACCGGGAAGGGGATGAGCAGGGTCCGGTCGATCCCGGCGGAGTCCATGGAGTGCAGCATGGCGTCCTTGGTCGCGACCCGGCCGGAATGCAGCGCCCGCCCGAGATGGGCGTGCGTGTCGAAGACTTGGAATCGGCCCCGCATGATTCCAGCCTAGGCGCCTCGCAGGGTCATGCCGGCCCGCCGGAAGCCTTCAGCGAACGGGCCAGCCGAGCGTAGATGTCGATCGCCTCTTCGATCTGCCGCTTCGGTATGCGCTCTTCCGCCGTGTGGGCGTAGTGAATCGATCCCGGGCCGATCAGCAGGGGCCGGCCCCAGTCCGACAGCTTGGGGATGTCGGTCGTGTACTTGACGATTGACGTTTCGAAGCCCTCGATCTTGTGCAGGCGAAGGGCGGGCGTGTAGGAGAACACCTCCACTTCTACACCGTCCAAAACGGACATGGCCAGCTTCTCGGTCTCCGCCAAGTCTGCCACGATGCGCACCACGACGGAGGCTGATGCGTAGTCCGCGATGATGTTGGCCGCCGGACCCGCGTCCAGCGTGCCGATGTTGACGGTGGTCTCGCCGAGCAACGGATCGGAGGGCCACTCGAGCTCGCGCAGTCGGTTCAGCCGGTCTAGCAGCAGCTCGGTGGCCGATTCTCCCAGTTCAGGGTAGGCCGAGTGGCAGGCGCGCCCGGCGGCCTTGATCTTGAAGCCCAGCGTGCCCTTGGATGCCAGCGCGAGCAGGTTCTCGGTCGGCTCGCCGTTGATCAGGAACTTCACGGCCGGCGGGTTGCGGTTGGCATGGCGGGCCCCTGCCCCGTCGACCTCCTCCCCGACGACCAAAAGGATTCCCAAGCCGCGCTCGCCTTCCTCGAGCAGGCGCTCGACGGCCTTGATCATCGCCGCGGCGATCCCGTGCGTGTCGCAGGCCCCGCGCCCCCAGATGAACTCGTCGTCCTCGCCCGATGGGATGAACGGGGGCACCGTGTCCATGTGTGTGGAAAACACCACCTCCGGCTCGCCCCACCAAGCCCACACGTTGTATCGGCCGGGCTCGACCTCCTGCTTTTCGATCGAGCCTCCGAAACTCCGGGCCAAAGGTTCCAAGTAGCTGAACAGGAAGCTCCCGATCTCGCCTTCGTTGGGAGTCACGGAATCTATATCGATCAGGGAGCGGGTGAGCTTGAATGCATCCATGAGGACTCTATCGCCGCCGGACTTGCGAACGTATCCCATACTACCCCGGGGGCAATCTTCGCCGCCCGGCGCGGGACTGCCCGCCCGATCGCCGGGGAGGCGCGCTCGGTCCGACAGCCGGCGCGAACGCGGCGAGGTGCCGCGGCCGATGACAAGTCACTGTCACAAATGGCTATACTAGAGTCTCCGCAGCTTGCTGAGCGGAGATCAGACAATCGCGAGAGACACAATGTGGGGCCGCAAAGAAGACGAATCCAACGGCGCGGAGACGCTTGCCTCCGCGAGCCAGGCCGGCGCCAGACCGAGCGGGGACCCTCCGCGACCCGTGGCAGCGCCGCCCAAGCCCACTGCTCCCGCCCCAGCTCCGGCTAGTGCAGGCACGTCGCGCATTGGGCAATCGATGAAATTCAAGGGTGAGATCCACAGCGACGAGGACTTTTTGATCGATGGTGCGGTCGACGGCTCGATTTCCGTTCCGAAGCACTCTGTCGTGATTGGCTCGGAGAGCAAGGTGCATGCCACCATCGAGGCCCATTCGGTCTTGATTCACGGTCAGGTGGAAGGCAAGATCAGCGCCACTGAGAAGGTGGAAATTTCCACGACCGGACGGTTCAAGGGCGATTTGATCGCCCGCCGTCTGGAGATCCAGGACGGTGCGGTCTTTGTCGGTAGCAGCGCGGTGCATCAGGCCAAGCCCGCCTCACCTGTGCCGCCCCCGCAACCGGAAAAGAGAGCGGAAAAGAAGCCGGAGGCGCAGCCGAAACCGCCCGCTCCGCCCAAGCCCGCCTCCGCGGTCAAGCCGGCCCTGGCGAATCCAGTTCCTAAGCCGACAGTCCAGCAGCAGTCATTGACGAAACCTTGAGAGGGTGTCGGCCGGCTGAGACCGGAGGCTTGTATCGAGCGTGTCTTGGTGGTCCCGTCGTAAGGCGAACCGCTCGGCAGTTGATGCTCTGTCGATAGCGTCCAGCGCGAAACCCGCAGATCGCAACGAAAGTGGCTCGGGCTCGCGCCGGAGCCACGGCATCGAATTCCTCTTTCAGCACCTGCGCGATGCGCGGAACTTGAACATTCTAGACCTAGGCATGCTGTCGCAGGAGACGACCGCGCAATTCGGGGAGCTGGGGCACCACTTGCACTTCGCGAGCTTGCTAACGGGCTATGATGAGGCACGGCCCGGGCTGGTGGGTCAGGACGGCGAGGTGACGCGGCGCGCTTCGGATCGCTTCATCCGGCAGTATCTCGACTTTGCTCCGCGGAGCTTTCACGCCGTGCTTGCATGGGACGTATTGCAGCAACTTGACCGCTCGGCAATGCAGAGCGCGATCACTCATCTGGAAAGGATCGTCTTGCCGAATGCCGTCATGTTTTGCATATTTCAGGAACCCGACGAAGATGGCACGATCTCGATTCTTGATGGCGTGGTTAGCTCCCACACTTCACTGAAGCTGCTCGAAGTCGGGCGCCGTCGGCCGCGCCAAGTCTTGACGCCCCGCGACTTGGAATTCGAATTCCCACAATTCCGCTCCGTTCATTTCTTCCTCAAGCGGGACGCGCTGCTTGAAGTGCTCGTGCTGAGTTGAGCTTTCGTGCTTGGCTTGCGGAATTGGCGGTGCTGCTGCATGTTGGGACTAGCTTCGTTCGGACCCGGCCTCGCGTTGGCTGCCGGAGACCGGGCGGCGGGACTCGACCACTACCTCAATCGAGAATTCGGGCTCGCGGTTGCGGCGTTCGAACGGCACTTGGCGAATGAGCAGGACAGCCCCGAGGCGCACTTGCTGCTGACCAAGGCGCTGCTCTACCAAGAACTCGACCGTCTCGGCTTTGTCGGCACTAGGGCCTTTCGGGGCGACCGGGAGTATCGCTCGGCAGAAAAGCCCAAGCCGGAAGCCCGGATCAGCCGACGAATCTTGGATGCGCTAGAAGAGGGGCGGCAGACCTGCGAGCGAGTCCTGGTCGAGTCCGGAGAAGACAGGCAAGCCCTCCACTCGCTGGCGCAGTTCTACCTCGTTGAGGCTACCTACGAGTACTTCATAGCCAAGGCGTATTTCAAAGCGTTGGCGAGCGGCCGACAGGCACGGGAGCTCAGCTACCGCGTCGGCGAGCTCTATCCGGACTTCCCAGACGGGCTCTTGGTGGCAGGATTCCAAGAGTACATAGTGGGCAAAATACCTTGGGCCCTGCGGGTGATGATCGCTATGCGCGGATATGGAGGCAGCAAGAAGAAGGGAATCGAACTGGTCGAGAGAGTCGCACAAGAAGGCGGCGAGAATCGGAACGAGGCGCGCATCTTGCTGGCAGTGATCTACCGCTGGGAGGGCCCTCCTGAGGAGGCGGCGGAAGCGTTTGCCAGCTTGGCCGAGGACTTCCCGCGAGCTTATATGTTCCCCTTGGAGGCGGCCGACCTGTACGAGTCGGCGCGCGAGAAGGCAATGGCGCTGGAGCTGTTCGAAGAGGTCAGCCGCAAGCAGAAGGCCGGCGAGAATCGCTTCGACCGCATGTCAGAGCGGATGGCAGCCGCCTTGGGTCGCCGCATCGAGGCGCTAGAGCGAGCGCTCTCCGACAAGAGGCGGCGAACGGCCAGATGACCTCGGACGAACGCTCAGGCCTGCGGATAGACCCGCCGCAAGCGCGTCCGTTTCGGCGGTTGGCCCGAGCGCGGCCCTCGCGGTCTCGGCGCCTCGCGCACCGTCCGCGGTTGCCGTGGCGCTGCCAGTCACCGCGCCGAGGCCGCTCGGCCGTGACGTGGCCCGCTCGCCCAGCTAAGATATTCACCGTCCCCGCGGGATTGAAGGTGAGCGATGGCGCGATTCACAATCCGCGTAAACCGGAATGAGCTCTCAACCGAGTCCCCGCCGGACCGACCCCTGCTGGACGTGTTGCGTGAGGACTTCGGTCTCACCGGCACAAAGTATGGCTGCGGCGAGGGCCAGTGCCGAGCCTGCACGGTCTTAATCGACGATCAACCTACGGCTTCTTGTCTCACGACCATCTCGAGCGTGGACGGCATGAGCGTGACGACGATCGAGGGCCTTGCCTCGGGCGATCAGCTCACAGCGTTACAGCAGGCATTTATCGACATGGAAGGTGCGCAGTGCGGGTATTGCACCGCCGGAATGATCGTTGAGGCTACGGCGCTGCTCAAGCGGAATCCGAAGCCCAGCAGAACGGAGATCGTCGACGCGATGAACCCGCACCTGTGCCGCTGTTGCGGCTATCGCAACATCTTGGCGTCGGTGGAGCTCGCTGCCCGGCGCTCGGAGGCGGGCGATGCCTGAACGATTCCGCGAGGACCTGTGCGAGCCCGATCGCAAGGAGCTCGCCGAGGGTCCCGCCTACCGCTTCGAGATGGATCGCCGGGAGTGGATCTCCTCGATCGGCGCCGGCCTGCTCGTCACGGCCGCGGGGAAGGTGGTCTTCAGCCCCGGAGGCGCCTCTGCTCAAGTCCGGTCATCGCACCGGCTGCATCTGGGCGAGGACGGATCGATCACCGTGCTGACGGGCAAGGTGGAGGTTGGCCAGGGCTCCCGAACCGAAATCCTCCAGGCGGCGGCCGAAGAACTCAGGGTTCCCCCCGGGGCCGTGCAGGTGGTGCTGGCGGACACGGCCGAGACACCGAACGATGGCTCGACCGCGGGCAGTCGGACGACGCCATCGACGATACCGGTGGTTCGGCGGGCGAGCGCCTCCGCCCGCGAGCTGCTTGTGCGGACGGCGGCGGAGACGTGGAATCTCGACGCTTCCGAACTGCGCGTGGAAGCCGGAGCTGTAGTCCGCGCGGGCAATCGGTTCTCCTATGCCGATTTGGCGCGCACGAAGCGGCTGGAAGCAACCGTTGACGACAACGTCCCCAAGGGAGTTCCGCTCAGGGAGGTCCGTAACTGGACGGTGCTGGGCCAGGCCCTGCCCAAGGTCGGAGCGCGCGAGATCGTCACCGGCGCTCACCGCTATCCCTCCGACATCACGCGTCCCAACATGCTGTACGGCGCGGTTTTGCGCCCGCCATCGTACGGAGCGCAGCTCGAGAGTGTCGATCTCACTCCCGGCCGGGAACTGGGCGCAATGGCTGTGCGCGACGGAGAATTCGTCGGCTGCGCCGCGAGGACGTCTTTCGAGGCGCGGAAGGCGTTGAAGGTGATCAGCGAGACCGCAAGATGGCGGCGCGCGGCCCATCCGTCTAGCGAGGGCCTGGGCGCCTATTTGAAGCGACATGCACAGTCGAGTGCCGGGGGGCGTCGCGGAGCGCGACGCCGCGAGAGCGGCGACGTCGACGGTGCGCTGGCAGCCGCCCAGACCCTCGAGGCTTCGTACGAGATGCCCTATGTCCAACACGCGCCGTTGGAGCCGCGTGCGGCAGTCGCCGAGTGGGACGGTGACCGGCTGACGGTCTGGACCGGCACGCAGCGGCCGTTCGGCGTTCGCGAGCAGCTGGCCGAGGCGTTCCGCCTCAGTGCCGACAAAGCGCGCGTGGTCGTTCCCGACACGGGCGGGGGATTCGGAGGCAAGCACACGGGCGAAGTCGCCATCGAGGCTGCACGGTTGGCTAAAGCGGCCGGCAAGCCGGTTTCGCTCCGTTGGACTCGCGCGGAGGAGTTCGCCTGGGCCTACTTTCGGCCCGCGGCAGCGTTCGAAGCGCGGGCGGGCCTCCGCGGGGAGAAGATCGTCGCTTGGGACTTCACGGCGTACAACCCAGGCACGGCGGCGATCGAGACGCCCTACGCCGTGCCGAACGTTCGCACCCGGTACTTCCCGTGCGATTCGCCCTTGCGGGAGGGCTCCTACAGGGGCATCGGGGCGACCGGGAACAACTTTGCCCGCGAGATCTTCATGGACGAGCTTGCCGGGGTCGTCGGCTTGGACCCGCTCGAGTTTCGGCTGGCGAACCTCGACGACGAGCGCCTGTCAGCAGTCCTCCGGGCGGCGGCCGACCGATTCGCTTGGTCGACGAGCAGGGCGCTGGGACGGAATCGCGGATCGGGCATCGCCGCCGGCTTCGAGAAGGGCTCGTACATCGCTATCTGTGCACAGGTTCGAGTCGAGGAAGGAAGCATCGAGGTAGAGCGATTGGTCTCGGCGTTCGATTGCGGGGCGATCCTGAATCCCGGCAACTTGCGGGCCCAGATCGAAGGTTGCGTCATCCAGGGTCTGGGCGCGGCGCTGAGTGAAGAGATTCGCTTTGCCGGCGGAAAGCTGCTCAACGGCTCGTTCGCACGATACCCCCTGCCGCGCTTTCGAGGCACGCCGCCCATCGAGACAGTCGTGCTGAATCGGCCGGACGTCCAGTCTGCAGGGGCGGGCGAGACTCCGATCATCGCCGTGGCACCGGCGCTGGCGAATGCAGTCTTCGCTGCGACGGGCCGGAGAGTACGCTCGCTGCCGCTCGGAGCACGGCAGGCCTGAGCGGCGTGCATCTGGGCCGTTACATCTGGGAAATGGACTGGCTTTCCAACAACCCGTCCATCTTCAGGGACACCGTGCGGTGCATTCTGAGAACCGATCTGCTGTGCTACAGGGAGTTGGTCGGCGGCACGAAGGCTGCCTGATCGTCACCTTGCCGGATCGCCCTTAGTGAAACCGTCGAACAGACCCTCCAGACGTGCCATGCGCTCCCGGAGGTCGCCTATGTCGCGGCGCATGATGCGCTGTTCCGCAACAATCCATCCAAGCAGCGCAAGGTTCACTGCCGCAAGGATTGTCATGAAATTGTCTTCCATCAGTCTTGTCGATTTCCTTGTGGCTCAGCATAACACCTAATCGCATGCGATTGAGAATAGGTACTCATTCCCTTCCCTCACAGAGCATTTCGCCACCGAAACGGACGCGTTGTTGACACAGTATCGGCTGTTCGTGGAGACATCCGAGGCGCTGGCTGCACGGTGCCAAGGTGTGAATACCCTCTTCCTGCCGGATGGTACTCGGCAAGCACCGGCGGGATGACCGGATGCCTTTTCTGCAGGAGCGGTCCGTCGCGGGAGTTTCGAAGAAATGGAACCTTCACTGCGCACGATCAGGCTATGCGTGCCACATGGACGTACTACTCCGGCCGCAACAGAGCGCGTAGCTGTTCGATGTCGTACGGCGGATCACGGCGGTGCAGCATGGCGTGACAGTTTGGGCAGACCGGAACGAGATCACGTAGCGGATCGAGACGGTACGAGGACTTCAATCGCCCTAGAGGGCGCAGATGGTGTACGTGAATGAAGCCGTCACCGATTTCACCGTAGCGCTTCCCAAAGTCAAGCGCGCAGACTGAGCACCATGTTCCGTGGTGCTCGATACATTTCTTTCTCGCCCTCGGATCGCGTTCGTAACGATTTACCGCCACGCGACACACGGATCCTTCGTGGTAGGTTTCGCTGTCGGCTACCTCACCCAAGGTCGTCGGTCCTTCGGACTCCTTGGGGAAGCCATGCGCAGGGACTTGGTTCAGACGCTTGCGCGATTCTTCAAGTTCTGCTGGTTCGAAGAGATGTGCATAATGCTGTTCGAGTACGAGTGCCTCGACGGAAACGTCTGCGCGTCGTGCTTGAACGAGCGTTTCGAATCCAGTGCCCCTATGTGTGCGAGCAAGGAGCCTTTTCGCCACGGCGAGTCCTCTGTGGTTCTTCAGGGAGGAAAGGTAGCGACGGGCCCAGTACCCTGTTGCCATCCCGGTGCGCCAATACAGGCTCTCCATCGCTTTGTGGAAATCAGCTTCGGTCGCCATCCAAACCTCCTCATGAACTAAACCGCTGCGCGGTATCGATGGCTGATCGGTAGCGCGTTCTCCTCCTTCGACAGGTCCGTCAGAACGGGCCGATTTCCCAGCGCCGATTTCCCAGCGCCGACTTGCGCGGAAGCTGCCGTGGCGGAAGCATGGG
>JAJDTX010000023.1 GCA_022826925.1 Bryobacterales bacterium | reverse complement strand
GGCAGCCTGAAACTCTTTGCGCAATCGAATCGCAGCCGAATCCGGGCATTGTAGTGCCACGCCCGATTTCTGCCTTCTCTAAGCCATAGTAATAGCTTGGTTTAGCGAAACACGAAAATCAAACTGTCGAAGATGAGCTAGAACTGCGCTAGTCGGAGTACTTGCGCCCCAATCCGAACTCGTGGCCGATCCTCACGACCTTGCCATCCCGCATGTGGACTTCCATGAACTTCGAGCCGCTGACCGGAGTCCCGGTCCCGTCGCGCAACGTGGCCACGAGCTTCTTTGTCTTGACGTCGAACACATCAGGAGTGTGGCTCCACGCATAGGTGCCGTCCAAGCTGAAGGCCACCCAGCCGTGCCCGCCTTGGGAGAGCTCCACGTGGCCCTTCGGAGCCGGCGGCATTTTGGTCGCGTCGAAGATGAACAGCTTCTTGCCCTTCTGGTCACTGATCCAGAGCTCGCTCTCGTCAGGCGTGAGACCGGCACCGTGGGTGCGATTCGGTATCTTCTCGTCCCCCGCAAACACGCGATGGATGATTTCCCCCGTCTTCAGGTCCACGACATCAAAGCCCACGTGATTGCCCAGGCAGACATAGGCGTAGCGCTCGCGACTGTCGATCGTATACGGGAAGACCCCGCGCTCGCCGACATCCTTGACTTGCATCAAGAGCTTCTCTGTCTGGGTGTCAAACACCGAGAGCATGGTGGTGGTGCCGAGATATAGCTTGGTTCCGGTTAGGTTGACGATCGTGTTGTGGGCGGCCGGCCCAACCGGTATACGCTTCGTGATTTCGCCAGTCTCGCCATCGACAACGAGCAACCCGCTGTCCTCGCCCTTGTACCACCAGCCAGTGGGCACGTAGATCTTCTTGCCGTCCAGTGTCACGGATGAACGGTCACAGCCGGCGTCGTAGACCTTTTCCCAGACAGTTTCCTCGCTTTCCAGATCGAAGCGGCCTAGCCGGTGGTTGGTCGACGAGTAGTAGACGCTGTGCTTGGCGAGGTTCCCGGCGAAGCCACGAAGTCCCTCCGAGAAGATGGGCATGTCAATGCGACGGACGAAC
Organism: Bryobacterales bacterium; assembly: GCA_022826925.1. GTDB lineage: Bacteria > Acidobacteriota > Terriglobia > Bryobacterales > UBA6623 > VXMF01. Next base: position 39,881 of record JAJDTX010000023.1, on the reverse strand, counting down.
TTGTGTCCGTTGTCGATGTCGAACACGAGAATCCCGGCGTTGGAGCGCCCTTCCTTCTGGGCGCCGTCCGGCATGCTGAGGTAGAGGTACCGCTTGACCTCTCCGGAGTCGGACCAGAGCAGCGCCGGAACGGCGAGGGCGAGTGCTAGTGCGAATTGAAGGCGTCGCATGGCGAAAGTATTGCAGGCATGGCCGGCCGCGTCAACACAAGATCGCGGATTCCATCCGATGGAATTGCACGTCTAATGAACCTAGCGTCTTGATGGTTCGTGCAGAATGGCGCTCACTCGGAATCCCGCCCGGCCTGACTCGCCACCTCCGGCAGCGGGTTCCGAGCGAAAATGTACTCCTCCACCGGCTTGCCGTCACGCAAGTGTTCCACAAGAATGCGCTCCAAGACCTCTCCGCTCACTGAGTGGTACCAAGTGCCGTCTGGGTAAACGACGGCGATAGGGCCCTTGTCGCAAACGCGCAGACAATTCACCTTTGAGCGATATACGCAGCCGTCGCCTTGGGCCAAGCCGATTTCTCTGAGCCGGTCCTTGAGCCTCTGCCAAGCGCGGATTGTGACATTCCGAGGGGCGCACTTTGGATTGGATTGGTCGGCGCACAGAAGAATGTGCCTGGAGTACGAACCCGTCGGAATGCAGAGCGGCTCGGCCATCAGGCAACACCTATCAGTCGGTGTAACTCGGCGGTCAATCGCTTCACATCATTGGGCGCGCTGTCGGCCAAGTTTCGGTTCTCGAACGGATCCTCCAAGACGTCGAACAACAATGGCGGTGCAGCCGAATCACTCTCCGGATAGGCCGGGCCGCTCTGCGCCTTGCCGCCCGGATAGCCGCGCACCAGTTTCAGCCTTCCATCGGTGACGCAGCGCCACGGGTCAAGGCCACTGAGGAGGAATTCACGGTGATCGCCTGACTTGCCCTCCAGCACCGGCCGCAGCGAACGGCTGTCCATCTCAGGCGGGGTGGCGAGTCCGGCGTAATCGAGGAACGTCGCGGCAAGGTCCATCACGCTGGCCAGGGCTGCCGTGCCAACGCCGCTCTGCACGCCAGGCCCGGCCACTACCAGCGGCACGCCGACCGAGGCTTGGTGGGGCAGGCGCTTCATCCACAGGTCGTGGTCACCCAGCATTTCGCCGTGGTCGCTTGTGAATACAACCAAAGTGTTCTCGAGCTCGCCGCGTGCTTCAACTTCGGCGAGCAGCCTTCCCATCCACTCGTCAATGTTTTCGATCATCGCGGCATAGTTACGACGGATCTCGACATGCTTCTTGGGCGTGAACTCGGTGTTCTTGAACGGCTGCGGAAAATCGACATCGCGGTAGAGGCTGTCCATGCTCGTCGTGATATCCACCGGCTCATGCGGCCCCGCGAAGTTGACAGCCAAGTGCCATGGCTGATCGCGCGGGGCCTCGCGGAGCAGGCGCACGCCTTGGGCTGCGATCCAGTTATCGCAGTAGGACTCTTCCGGCAGCGGCGTCGGGAAGGTCGCCGCGAACGTGCCAATCTCGCGCCGTTTGCCAAAGTCGTCAAGATGGGCCTCGGCACGGCCGGTGGCGTGCAGGTGCGCAGTATAGGGATCGCAGGGATCATCCATGCCCCAGCGGATCGCGTCCCACTTGCCGGCACTGTCTATTCCGGCGGAAAAGCCCCACTCCGACAGCAGGTGCTGTCCCTCGACGCCCCAGCTTGGCTCGGGCTTGTGCAAATCAAACTTGCCGCAGCCCATCACGTGATAGCCCGCTTGCCGCAGCAGCGTGTAGTAGGTGGTCTGGTCGAGCGGGTAGTTCAGGCTGTTGTCGGGCACGCCGCAGCGGTCATATTCCCTGCCCCCGGCCAGGCAGGCCCGCGAAGGCGCGCACAGCGGAGAGGCGCAGTAGCCGCTCACGAAATTGACTCCCCGGGCGGCGAGCGCCTCAAGGTGGGGGGTGCGCACGCCGATAGCGGGGTTCAGGCTCGTCCAGTCGGGGCGTAGTTGGTCGGGCACGACTAGCAGGATGTTGGGAGGGGCCTCGGGTGCACTGGGTTCGCTGCCGCAGGCGGCAGCGGCAGCCGCCGTCGAAGTGGCCAAGAAGTCTCGTCGCGTAAGTCCTGCCATCAACAACAAGTTTAGCCTTGCATTCGTTCCGCGCGGCCGAGACAGGCCGTTGGGCAGCTTCGTTCGATCCGATTCTTGAGCGAGACTCTTGCGCACCGATCGAGATACGGACCATCGTCCAGACGACCGCACACGCGGCAGGCGGTGAAGCGCATATGACCTGTCTTGGCGAAGAGGTCTCGCGCAGTCAAGTCAAGACGCGTGCGACGGCCTATGGCGGTCGTCCCCTCGGCCAGAAGACTGCTCGTGGAATGCGGCCTAGAATGGTGCCATGTCGCTTCGCGTTGCAATGCTCTGCGCCCTGCTGCCCGTTGCCGCTGTGGCCCAAGACCGCCCGAACGTCCTGCTGATCGCAGTTGACGATCTCAACGACTGGGTCGGCTGCATGGGAGGCCACCCTCAGGCGCAGACACCCAACATCGACGGCTTGGCCCGGCAAGGGGTGCTGTTCTCCAACGCCCACTGTGCCGCACCCCTTTGCAATCCGTCTCGCACGGCCCTGTTGTTCGGCAAGCGCCCGACGACAACCGGGGTGGTCGGCAACATGGACGACTGGCGGAAGTTCGACTCGCTGAAGAATTCCGAGTCCCTGCCCCAGTTCTTCCGCCACAACGGCTACTTCACAGCAGCCGCAGGCAAGATCTTCCACGCCAATCACGGCGGCTGGCGCGGAGCGCTGACCCACGCCGAGGGCGCGCCGTACGCTGGCCGCAGCGGTTTCGGCCAGCCGGAAGCCTGGGACGAGCGTTTTCCCGCCAAGACGATCCAGTTGCCCATGGCTCCGGTTCTGATCGACACGCACAGAAACGGCATCAACCATCATTGGGACTGGGGCCCGATCGATTTCAAGGCCGATGTGACGGAAGACGGCCAATCTTCCAAGTGGGCGGTACGGCAGCTCCGGGCAGAGCATGACAAGCCGTTCTTCCTCGCGGTCGGGATCTATCGGCCGCACGATCCCCAGTACGCTCCGAGCGAGTACTTCGACGAGCACCCGCTCGCCGACGTGGAATTGCCGACGATCCTAGCTTCAGACCTTGACGACGTGCCGCAGGTCGCTCAACGGCACGTTCGCGCCGCCAACAACTACGAGGCCATGATCCGCAAGCACAACGCGCTCCAGTCTGCGACCCGAGGGTACCTCGCAGCAGTGACGTTCGCGGACGCCATGATCGGCCGAATCCTGCGCGCACTGGCTTCCAGCCAATACAACGACAACACCATCGTCGTGCTCTTCTCGGACCACGGCTACCACATCGGCGAGAAGCAGAAGTACCACAAGAGCACGCTATGGGAGGAATCCACCCGGGTGCCGCTGATCATCCGCTCGCCGGACGTGGGAACATCTGGCACCGTCTCAACACGAGCGGTCAGCCTGATCGATCTATATCCGACGCTCGCGGAATTGGCGTCTTTGAGCTCGCCCGCTGACTTGGACGGCGAAAGTCTCGTCCCGTTATTGAACGATCCAGACGCTCCGCGCAGTACACCGGCGATCACTACGCGCCAAGGCCAGCACCACTCCGTCCGGACGGATCGCTGGAGATACATCCGCTACGGGGACGGCAGCGAAGAACTGTACGATCATGCCTCCGATCCGATGGAATGGAAGAACCTTGCCGCCGACGGGACACATGAAGCCACGCGGCAACGCTTGGCGGCACAGCTAGATCGGATGCTGGAATGAATCCGTAACCGCTTTGGAATCAATGGATTTCGGGGCGATCCTTGGAGCGATACGGATGCTCGGCTTCCTGCTGTTTCCTGACTACTTTGGCAACGAGGGCGGCTGCTAGCAGGACGCCGATCACGACCAGGATGTCTTCGATCCCGCGTAGCGCCAGGAACAAGGCCCCAAGGAACGAAAAAAGGAGCAGCAGGGCCGCTACGCGGATCACCGTCTGGCGCAGGGTCCAAACGCCTTCTTCTTCCGAATCCTCGTCCTCGTAGACCGGCTCGTCGTCCCAGTCTCGTTCCCAGTCATTCATTGGTCGCAAGTGAAGCCTCTACCTCAGACGGACCGGGCATCCGGCCGCCTGCAGCTCCTGCCGAACGGCTAGTATTCGCTCCCGTCGTAGATCTCGGAGACGAACGCCTCGTAACCGTTGTACATCAGGGTGGGACGCATCGAGTACATGAACGAACCGCCCGGCCCCAGGGCTAGCAGCTTTTCCTGCGCTTGCGACCAGCGTGGGTGCGGCTTCTTCGGGTTGACGTTGGAATACCAGCCGTACTCGGTCGGCGCGGCCTTGTTCCAAAGTGTCGGCGGCCGCTTCTTGGTGACCTCGATCTCCACGAGCGACTTGATGTTCTTCAGGCCGTACTTCCACGGCATGATCGCGCGGATTGGCGCACCGTTCTGCTTGGGCAGCGGCTTGCCGTACAGCCCGGTGCAGAACAGCGCCAGCTCGTTCATTGCCTCGTCGAGCGTCAGTGCCTCTTGGTACGGCCAGTCGTAGTGCGGCTGCGAGAGGATCCCGGGCATCTCCCTCGGCCTAAAGGCCGTGACCATCTTGATGAATCCAGCCTCGGGCTTGGGATCGACTTCCTTGAGCAGGGCCGACATCGGAAACCCGGTCCACGGAACCGCCATCGACCAAGCCTCGACGCAGCGGAAGCGGTAGAGGCGCTCCTCTAGCGGGAATCGCCGCACCAAGTCGTCAATGTCGTACGTCTTGGGGTTGTTGACCAGACCCGAGACCTTTAGCTTCCACGGGTCGATCTTGAACCGGTCGACCTGGTGCCGGACCTGCCCCTTGTCGAGGGTGAACTCGTAGAAGTTGTTGTATCCGGTCGCGATCGCTTCGGCCGTCAGCGGGCGGTCCAACGTGTATTTCGTGTTGCGCTTGGCGGGATACAGCAACTCGTCTGCCGCTGCCCCGGGCAGAGCGCTCGGCAGCAGGCCAGCCGCGCCTGCGAAACCCATGCCCTTGAGAATTGCGCGGCGCGAATGGAACAGGTCTTCGGGAGTCGCCTGGCTCTCGGGGATTTCCCAGCCACGCGGAGTCTTGATCAGCATGTTCGCCTCTCGACCAAGCCGCCCCTATGGCCCATCGGATGGCGAGCCTGGCGGCAACCTCAGATTAGCATAGGGTTTGACCGCTCAGGTCGTGAATTCGTTGCAGCGGCACTGTCTTGCAGCGGCTAAGGTCGAGCCTCCGGCAGCAGGATCTTGCGCCAGGACTAGCGTCTGTGCTGGCGATGAAAGCCGCGCACTTTCAACTGAATGCGATAGAGGCTCTGGTCCACGGTCACGTACAAGACGTTGGCCCCATCGCCGAGGCCGAACTCAACGTTGCTCGGCAGTCCGCTCGGTGGAACGGGCGGTTCGTCCAAAGCCTTCGCCTCGTTCTCGGTGAGTGGCGTCTCTTCCTCGTGCACGCCCTTTGAGGTGGGCAGGAAAGCGATCTGCTCCCCGCTTGGGTCCAGCACGAGGACTCCCGGCTTGGACGGCTCGCGAGCGGTTAGGTAAACGTTGCCGTGCTCGTCGACGGTCATGCCATCGCAACCGAAGTTCGGGCCGAAGTCGTGGAAGAGCCGCCGCGGGCCGGAGACCATCCCGTCCGCTCCGAGCGGAAAGGCGTAGACTCGCATCGGACCGCGATTGCCCGGCTCGACTCCCGGCATGCCATCGCCGCCATTGTTGGTCTCGGCAACATAGAGCGTCTTGCCGTCGGGGCTTAGCGCCAGTCCATTGGGCTTGGTGACGTCATGGGTGACCTCCGCCACCTCGCCCCCAGGCGTGACGCGGTAGACCGCCCGCCATTGCAGTTCTCTCGGCTCGTGTCCCACGTAGCGCGGATCGGTGAAGTACAGATTGCCCGCGTCGTCGACGGTTACGTCGTTGGGGGAGTTGAAGCGCTTGCCCCCGAAGTTGTCCACGACCAGCTCCCGCCGTTTGGTCTCGACGTTCCAGCGCGAGATGCGCCGTCCTCCGTAGTCAGCGCCCTCGGCGGCGTATAAGTGGCCGTCCGGGCCAAACGTCAGGCCATTCGACTTGTGGCTGTTCGCAGCGAAAGTCTCGACCTTCTTCGTAGCCGGATCAAACCGGTGAATCCGGCCGTGGTTCTCCTCCCGCAGGATGTCGGAGAAATAGATCGAGCCATCCGGCGCAACCGCGGGACTCTCCGTGAGTCCGCCCGCCTCGGTCTCGGGGCGGGTGTACAGCAGCTCGAAACGAGCGCTGGGGTCGACGATCGTGTCGCCCGTTGGGGCCGGCGCGTCTTCGGCGGGGAACGCAGTCCAGCAAAGCGTTGCCAAAGTGGCCAGCTTCAGCGCTCTCATGGCATCACCTCGCGTAGAACTTGTAGACAGTTGTGGTCTTGTAGGTCTCGCCGGGCCGCAGCACTGTAGACGGGAAGTCCGGTTGATTGGGCGAGTCCGGGTAGTGCTGCGTCTCGAGGCAGAGGCCGCTGCGGTGCTGGTGGGCGACCCCGCCCTTACCGATATGGTGGCCGTCTAGGAAGTTGCCGCTATAGAACTGGACCCCAGGCTCGGCAGTGAGCACGTCCATCACCCGGCCGGTCTCCGGCTCGCTGACCGTCGCCGCGAGTGCCAGCCCGTCGGCGGCTCGGTCGATGACGTAATTGTGGTCGTAGCCCGCCCCGAAGCCGAGCTGCTCGTCCTCCTCTTCAATCCGGGCCCCAATGGCCGTAGGTTCACGGAAGTCCAGCGGCGAGCCATCGAGCGAGGCGATCTCGCCAATGGGGATCGAGGTCGCATCGACCGGCGTGTACTGGCTGGCGTTGATCGTCAGCACATGTTCGAGAATCGAGCTGGCACCGCCATCTTTGAGGTTGAAGTAGGAATGGTTGGTCAGGTTGATGACCGTTGGCTTGTCAGTGCTGGCCTCGTAGTCGATCCGCAGCTCGTTGCTGTCGGTCCACGTGTACGTGACGGTAGCCTCCAACGTGCCGGGATAGCCTTCTTCTCCGTCCTGGCTCACATAGGCAAACGACACACCGTCGCCAGACTCTGCGGGCGTGCCCTTCCAGATCACCTTGTCGAAACCCTTGATGCCGCCGTGCAGAGAATTGGGCCCGTTGTTCACGGGCAGTTCGTAGGTCGTGCCGTCGATCTCGAACTTTCCGCCCGCGATCCGGTTTGCGTATCTGCCCGTGATGGCGCCGAAATATGGCGTATCAGTAACGTATGCGTCCAGCGTGTCAAAGCCGAGAACCACATCGCCGAGATTTCCGTCGCGATCTGGCACGTTGAGACTGACCACGATGCCGCCGTACTCGATAATGCCGACACTGGCGCCGGAGGCGTTGGTCAATGTGAAGAGCGTGACCGGCTGGCCATCAACGGCCCCGAACTCCGAGGTCTCGAGCGAGCGCATGCTCTCGGGTTCGGTCTCGGCCGGGGTGCAGGCCCAAGCTAGCAGCGTCGCCGCCGCAATCACTGCCAAGGACGTGCGGGGGTGCTTGAATCGCATAGTGAAGCTCCTCCAGCTCTCCAGTGTAATCTGAGGAACTTCCGGTCTGCGGAACGATCGAGACTGCATGGTCCTCGTCACTGGCTCGACAGGTTTCGTGGGCAATCACGTGGCCCGCTTCCTCGCTCTTCGGGGCGAGCACCTGCGCTTGCTCGTACGGCCTTCCAGCGACCGCACAGCATTGGCCGACATCGATGCCGAAGTCGTGCTGGGAGACCTGCGCGACTCAACGAGCGTGGCAAAGGCTGCGCGCTCTTGCGACACGGTCTATCACGTCGCCGCCGAATACAGCCTGTGGACCAAGAATCCGGGCCGCATGTACGACACCAACGTCGAGGGCACTCGCAACGTACTGGAGGCCGCCCTGCAGGCCGGCGTCAGGCGCTTTGTGCACACCAGCTCCATCGGCACGATCGCCCCGAATAAGCACGGTTCTCCGGTAACGGAGGAGTCGCCGTCCTCGCTGGAGATGATGACGGGCCACTACAAGCGCTCGAAATTCTTGGCCGAGCGCGAGGCCGAACGCTACGCCAGCCGAGGCCTGAACGTGGTCATCGTCAACCCCACTGCGCCGATTGGCGAGCGAGACTTCAAGCCGACGCCAACGGGCAAGATCGTCAAGGACTTTCTGGAGGGAAGAATGCCGGCCTACGTCGACACGGGCCTGAACTTGGTGGACGTGCGCGATGTCGCGCGCGGCCATTGGCTGGCGGCAGAGAAGGGACGGCCTGGCGAGCGCTATATCCTCGGTTCCGAGAATCTGTCCCTGCGTCAGATCCTGGAGCTAGCCGGTTCGGCGAGCGGCCGCCAAGCCCCGCAACTGCGACTGCCGTACCCTGCTGCCTGGATCGCGGGCGCCTGCAGCACGGGATGGGCGCAGCTGACGGGGAGTTCGCCGCGCGTGCCCTTGGACGGCGTGCGCATGTCACGGCGACCGATGTTCGCCGATTGCTCCAAGGCGCATCGCGAACTCGGCTTCGATCCCGCGCCGATCCAGCCGGCCTTGGCGCGCGCGGTGAAGTGGTTCCAGCGATCAGGCCCCTAGCTCGCGCATGAATCGGCGCTCGGCACCGCTACTGCACGGTTCCCGAGCGACGCACGTAGACGCCGTTCTCGAGCCGTTCGAAGTAGTGGTCCAAGGCCGGATGGTCAACGGCCTCGCTGCTGCCGTCAGCTTCGAGATTGCGCTCGGCCACGTATGTGGAGTGCCGCGCTCCATGCGGCAAGACGTGGTACCAGGGCCGGTCCTTGGGCGGCCGGGAGCGCGCGACCTGCTGATACCACTCTTCGCTCCCGCTGAACACCGGATCCACGTCGAACACCACGCCGCGGTAGCCGAATAGCTTGTGATGGACGAGCTCGCCGATGGCGAACCTTGCTTCCGAGCTGGCTTCCTGCATAACGCTTCCGCCGGGCCCTACACGGCCCGCATCATGATGCCTTCGAGGGCCTTGGTGAACGGTCCGGGGTCTTCGATCTCGGCACCCTCGGCCAGCATCGCGTAACCGTACAGCAGCTCTGCATAGTCGCGCAACAGCGGGTCGGCCTTGTCCGTCTCGAAGCGCTCCTGCAGTCCTCGCACGAGGTCATGGGTTCCGTTCACCTCGAGGATTCGCTTCTGCCGGGGAGCGTCCGGGCCTGCCATCCGCAGCATGCGCTCCATCTGCGGGCTCATGTCGTACTCGTCGACGGTCAGGCACGCCGGCGAAGTCGTGAGCCGCTTTGAAAGACGTACCTGCTTGACGTGCTCTTCGAGATGCTTGCCGAGCAGCCCGAACAGATCCCCGTAGCGCTGCTCTTGGTCCTTGCGCTCGCTCTTGGCATCCTCTGCCGCTTCGTCGGAGCTTAGATCTAAGTCTCCCTTGCCTGCCGAACGCAGCGTCTTGCCCTCGAAATCCGTCAGGCGGGTTACCAAGAACTCGTCGACAGGATCGGTCAGGAAGAGCACCTCGTAGTCTCGCTTGATAAAGGCCTCGATCAGCGGGGAGTTGGCGACGATGGAGCGTGACTCGCCGGTGATGTAGTAGATGTCGTCCTGGCCCTCTTTCATGCGCGAGACGTAGTCCTTCAGCGTTGTCAGCTTCGTGGGATCGTTCGAGGATTCGAACATCAGTAGCGGCACGATGCGGTTCTTGTGCTCGGCGTCGAAGTCAACGCCCTCCTTGAGCACGCGTCCGAACCTGCCCCAGAACTCGAGGTACTTCTCCTCGTCGTCGCCCTGGAGCTTGGCCAGCGTGTCCAACACTTTCTTCGCCAGGAACTTGCTGATGCGAGTCAGGTGCCGGTTTTCCTGCAGCGTCTGGCGAGAAATGTTGAGCGGAATGTCGGATGAGTCCACCACGCCCCGCACGAAGCGCAAGAAGTGCGGCAGGACTGCATCGCAGCGCTCCATGATCATCACGCGCCGAGCGTACAGCCGGAGCCCGTACTCCGCGCCCCAAACGAACAGGTCCGGCGGAGCCTCGTTCGGCACGAACAGCACGGACTCGTACTCGGAGACGCCCTCGGCCTTGAAGCGGATGTGCAGCGAGGGGTCGCGCCAGTCTCCGGTGATGTGCTTGTAGAACTCGTTGTACTCCTCTTCGGTGACCTCGGACTCCGCGCGCGTCCAGATCGGCTTCATCGAGTTCAGCGTCTTGTCCTCGACCACGTAGGTCGTCTTGCCGTCAGGCTTGATGATGCCCTTTTCGTCCGTCTCGCGCTTCTCCCTTCGCACCCGCTGGCGGATGGGGTAGCCGATGAAGTCGGAGTACCGCTTCACAACGCTCTCTAGCGCCCACTCGTCGGTGAAGTCCTCGATTCCGGCATCTTCTTCTGCCGCTTTGAGGTGCAGGGTCACGCTCGTCCCCGGCCCGCGGCGGTCGCCGTCCGACAACGTGTAGGTGCCGTCGCCTTCGGAGCGCCACGCTGTCGAGGTCTCTTCGCCAGCCCTGCGGGTCTCGAGCACGACTTGGTCGGAAACCATGAAGGCCGAGTAGAAGCCGACACCGAAGCGGCCGATCAGTTCTGGCATCTTTTCCGCGCCCTTCTGCGAGCCGAGCTTCTTGAGCATCTCCTGGGTGCCCGAGCGGGCGATGGAGCCAATGTTGTCGATCACCTCTTGGCGCGACATGCCAATGCCGTTGTCGTGGATCGTCAGCGTGCGAGCGTCGGCATCAACGTCGAGGCGGATCTCAAGCTCCTCGCCCTCCGGCATCAGACCCGGCTCGGTCAACGCGCTGAAGCGCAGCTTGTCGAGTGCATCGGACGCGTTGGAGATCAGTTCGCGCAAGAAGATCTCCTTGTTCGTGTAGAGGGAGTGGATCATCAGATCCAGCAGCTGCTTTGTTTCGGCTTCGAAGTTGCGCGTTTCGGTTGCAGTGGACATGTGTTGAGTAGCTTAGGCGGATGGCTGGCCGATCCCGCCGTGGTGTGTAAGGGAGTAGTTGGGGTGTCTTCCTCTCTTGAATCTATTGTGATTGCGTTGGGGTCGTCAAGTGCGCGGCTGGGCGGTCGGACGAGATCCAGACATGCCCATCCTCGATGGTGCGCCAAGCCGTACCTCCACACGCCACGCTCGCACTGGGACGGGCACGGCGAGGAGTCCCCGTCGAAGCAGGCACGAGCTGCGCCGCCTCGGTGACTCTCCTGCGATCGAGCTCGTGATTTCCTTCCAAGCTCCGACCTGGGTGGCAACTGAGAGACCGCCCCGACCGGAATCAATTCGCCGGGGGGAAGCGCGGCCCCGGCTACTCACCGGACTCAGAGAAAGGCCTTATCGAGCGCCTGGATGAAGTGAATCCCACGGACTGACTTCCGAGCCAGACGGTCGTCGTTGGTAACGAACAGGTCCATGCTGGCCGCGGCCGCGCAGGCCAGTTGGATCGCGTCTGGAGGCCGAATGGTCCGATCTTGCCGGATCTCAGCATAGTGCGTGGCAGCAGTGACATCGAAAGTTAGCACCGTCGCGCCGCTGCAAATGGCCTGCTCGTAACGATCCCGGAGAGCGTCATCATGACGTTCGATCGGCTTGAACAAGACCTCGCCGAGAGTAAGGGCAGAGGTGAACAGCAGGTCGCCCCTCTCTCTCATCCGGCGGTACAGATTCAGAACTTGGCCGGCCCGCTCACCCTCGTCCTCGATCAGATAGATGAACAAGTTCGTGTCCCAGAACACCCGGCTCATTCCCACCGCTCCCTGAGCCGCCTCACAAAGTCATCGGCATTGTCGTCGGCCCACAGCTCGCTTCCTATTCCTCGCAGGCTTAGGATCGGGTCGGCGGCACCGACAGAGCGATACGGGTCGAAGTGCTCTTGGTACCAGTCCAGCAAATGATGGTATTGCCCAGGGATCTCGTCGCGCCGCGGCCGAGACTTCCCAGAAACTCGGTCGGGATGCGTGCGATCCGAAGATGCATAGAGCCGTCTGCGGCCCCGCGACGTCTCCACGAGCATGCGATAGCGCCCCGGGCTGGCAGGCTTGCTAGCGACGCAATGCTGGCCTGCGTGCGCCCGGACTGCCGGACGAAGGGTCACCGAGTCCGTTAGGTTTTCGCGCTGCGCTCGCTCTAGGATCTCGGAAATGCTGAAGTCCTCCCTGTGACGGTGCTCGCAGTGGAGCAGCGCGGTGGCAATCCAAACTTCGTCAGCGACACGGATCTTGGAGACTGGCATCGGCTCAGCGCACACTAAGTACATTTAGTATATAGCAATATACTTAGTGTGCAGGGTAGAGTTCTTTGCAAATAGCGGTCGGACGGTCGGATTGGCTTCGCCCGCGAATGCCGAGTCGCTGGCGCGGTTCCCGTTACCTTGCCGCAGCGGCGAGCATGCCTGTCCGCGAGCTCGCGGGCACCGCTCCCTTGCCCCAATCCGAGTTGCGGTGCAACCGGCGTCAGTGGTTCGCAAGGGGCGTATGGTGGCGTGATTGACCCGGCCTCGGCGGACTTGCTAGCCTAGGATTTCTGTCCCCACCAATATTGAGGAACCATCCATGAGCAGACAATGCACCTTGCAGGGCAATCCACTCGATTTGCAGGGGGAGGCGCTGAACCCCGGCGACCCGGCCCCTGCCTTCACACTGGCGGGCAATGACTTGTCCGCGGTGACGCTCGGTGACACGAGCGGCGTGCGGGTGATCAACGTCGTGCCCTCTCTCGACACACCGGTCTGCGACCTCCAGATCAAGCGCTTCAACGAGGAAGCCGCTGGCTTGGGGGACGTCTCGGTCTACTGTGTGAGCTGCGACCTTCCGTTCGCGCAGAAGCGCTGGTGCGGCGCGGCCGAGGTCGACAAGGTGACCACCCTGTCGGACTACAAGGACGGCAACTTCGGGCTTGCTTGGGGAACTATGATCGATGCCCTCAAGATCCAGTCCCGTGCGGTGTTCGTGGTGAGCGAGCACAACACCATCGTCCACGCCGAGTACGTACCGGAAGTCACGGACCATCCGGACTACGATGCTGCCCTCGCAGCAGCCCGCGGCGCGGTCTAGACGGCCCTCCCTAAGGCTTCGCCCCCGGTGCACGGGTATTGTGTTCCGGCCATAGTCGCTGTCCCCGCACGCGCGAGGGGAGCCGGTCCGGCTTCGCAGCCGTTCTGAACCGGCGCGAGCGTCAGCAGCTAGAGCGGCGGGTCCCCGCCAGGCAGGGACTCGCGGAAGAAGCGCAGCCAGTTTCCGCTAAAGACTTGGTTCACTTGCGAATCGCTATACCCGTGTTGGATCAGAACTTCTGCGATCTGGTGGAGGTCGGCGATAGTCTCGAGGCCGAGCGGGGTCTGCTCGGTTCCGAATCCTCCATCAAGGTCGCTGCCTATCGCAACGTGGTCGGTATCACCGGCGATCGAGCAAATGTGGTCGATGTGCGCGACCACTGATTCGAAAGACGCCCGCCGCCGCTGGCTGTCTCCCCTGACATACCCGGGCACGAGCATCCACTCGTCCATCACCACGCCGATCACTCCACCGCGATCCACAACAGCGGCTATCTGCTGGTCGCTGATTTGGCGATCGTGCTCCACCAGCGCGCGGCAGTTGCCGTGGCTGATGAAGACGGCCCCTTCGAAGAGATCGAGCGCCTCCGCAAACGCGAGGTCGGCAGTGTGCACCAGATCCAAGACGAGCCCCAGCTCGCCAAACTCACCCAGCAGTTCCCTGCCCTTGGCCGTCAACGGGCCGTCCCCGCCCGTGCCCATCGCATACGCGCTTGGCCCGTAGTGGGCCAGGCAGGCCGTGCGGAGCCCCTGCTGAAACCACCAGCGAGCTTGCGACGGCTCGACGATCGGGTCACATCCCTCCATGCTCAGAATCAGTCCCAACGGAGCATCGTTCTCGGCCCAGAGTCGCTCTAGCTCGTCAGCGGAGCCGATCAGTCGAACGTGCCCTTGTTGCTCCAAGAGGCGGTAGTAAGCCAACTGCCCCTGGGCGGCCGCGCAGGCGATCGTCTGGTTGGCGAAATCGAGGTCCTCGCGCAGGATGACCTGTCCGTGGCTGCGGTCGCCGATTTCTCCTAGGTTCGCATCGAGTTCGGGCAGATCCTCCGGGAACGAGCGGCACAGTAGAGTCCCGAGACACACGCGCACATTCGCGCGGCGCATCTCCGGAAGGCTCACGGTGCAGTTTCCACGGGAGCTCCCGGTCATTCCGGACTCCACTTCGCGCATCCGGTCCAGCTCCAAGAGCTGGTCGCGGTCGTATGAAAGGGCATTCCAGGCTATGTCCAAGTGGGCATCGATGATCGGTCGCATGGTCGCGGTCACATCACCTTGGGAATCGAATTCCACCAAGAAGTCAAAGCTGCTTTGAGCCTTGCCGCCACCTCTGCCTGGCTTGCGGCCACGTTCGCTGTTTCGTCGAACCGTTCGCGGAAGTCGTACAGCTCTAGATTCCCTCCGTCGGGATTCATCAGCAGCTTCCAGTTCCCGTCCCTTACCGCCAGGGCCGGGCTGCGGTCCGACTCCAAGCCTGGACGCAAATAGCTCGGCTCCCTGCCGTACTCCCAGAAGATCGCCCGCTCTCGCAAGGGCTCTTCTCCCTGAAACGCACGGCTCATGTCAACCCCGTCAAACTCAGCATCCGGTAGCGGGATTCCGGCCAGCTGACAGAACGTCGGGAACAGGTCAACGGCAGTGACGACGGTCTTGGAGTTCGTCACGCCAGAGGGGGCCTTGCCCGACCAGCGGACGATCAGAGGCTCGCGGATGCCTCCCTCGTAGAGGCTCCACTTGCGCCCGCGCAGGCCGTTCGTCTTGCCCGGAGGATCGTAACCCTCGTCGTAGTATCTCTTCCATGCGGTAGGGCCATTGTCGCTGGCCAGCACTAGGATGGTGTCTTCTTCCAGCCCAAGACTGTCGACCTCGCGGAAGAGCCGCCCTAATTGGCGATCCATCTCGTCGATCACCGCAAAGTATTGCTGCCTGTACGGATTCGCGGCAAACTTCGCGAACTTGGCGAGCAGTTCCTGCTTCGGAAAGAAGCGGTCATGGACATCGTTGAGCCAGACATGGAGATAGAACGAACGGTCCTTGTTCCTGCGGATGAAGTCAATTGCGCGATCGACGTAAATCTCGGTCATCTCGTGCTTGGGCACATCGCGGATTTCGCCTTGGCCAAGCTCCTTGCTCTGCTCCGACAGGCCGCCAGGGGGCAGGATGCGATCCCCGAGTCCCTCGAACGACACAAGGGATTCCTCGAAGCCGTAGGCCTTTGGCAGCGGTGCATCGTCGACGTCGCGCCCCCCGCCCATGTGCCACTTCCCGAAATGCGCGGTGGCGTAGCCCGCATCCTGGAAAGTCCGGGCAATCGCGGGAACTGTCGGATCGAGGAAGTCTCGCATGCCGCGCTCCCGGTTGCGCTTGCGGGAGTTGAGATACGAATGAATCAGGTGCCGCGCCGGGTACTGGCCCGTCGTGATTCCGACCCTTGATGGCGAGCAGATCGGCGAGGCGACGTAGAACTGCTCGAATCTGATGCCCTCCGCGGCCAAGCGATCGATGTTGGGGGTGGAGACGTCGGCATTGCCGTAGCAACTCAAGTCGCCGTATCCCATGTCGTCAATGAAGACGAAGACAAAATTAGGGCGGTCCGCAGCGAGAGCTACGAGCCCAGTTCCGAGCAGGGCGAGCAGAATCCGATAGAGCATGGAGGTAGATCCGGCCGCTTGTCGGGGCGGCCCGATGGTCTCCGCATGATACCCCGCCCTACACCCCCCGGCGCTCGGATCGGCACGCGCTCGCCGACACACGGCGCTTGGCGTCGCTACTGGCGCACACTGCCGCGGCACCCAGAAGCGCATCCCGCAGACGCCTTACTTCCGGGACTCCTGCTGGCGAATCGCGCCTAAGGGCCAAAGACCATACGCTGGTGTCGACCTATAGGCTCACTCGCGGCTCCGTTCACGCTTGTGGTCGTACTCACCGTCCGAATCGAGCGTTCCAAACAGGTCGAGCACCCGCGCCTGGCTCCGTCGAGCGATGAACTCTTGTAGCGCACGGTTGACCGTAGCCTTCTTGGTCCGTTCGCCTCCGATCGCGAGGGCTCTCTCTAGGAGGTCAGGATCGATGCCTAGGTCCGGTTCCATTGTCTAAACCATTGCACAAACTCCCACACGACCCAGTCCAGCGACATTGGGCAAGCCACGCCTCGGTTCGGACCCGGGTGTGAACAGAACGCGTGCGCCACTGACTCTACCGAACGCTGCGTCATACAGCCGTGGTAGCCTCCTAGGGCAGATGCAACGACGCGCACTTTTCCTTGGAGTTGTTGGCGCCGCCACCACAGCCGCAGCCCCGGCCGGGCGCTGGAAGAATCACTTCGCCCAACAACTCCGCGACGACTTCCTGGCGCACTGGAAGGTCGAGAAGCAATACTCGCTCGATGTGTTGGACGCCATGCCGCTGGAGCATTTCGACCTCAAGCCGACCCCAGACCAGCGAAGCTTCCTTGACCAGATCGGGCACTACGCAAACGCAAACGTCAACTATTTCAAGACTTTCGGGCTGCCGATCAGTCCGCCTTCCGTGCCGGACGAAGAATCCCCACAGACCCTGCGCAACTATCTCGTTGCGTCATATGACTACGTGGCCGAGGTACTTGCGGCGATCACCGAGAAGGACTTCAGCCGGCGTGATCTCGATTTTGGCCCAGTCGGACCGAAGACCCTGCACACAGCCCAAGATGTGTTCATGAGGGCCTACATGCACTCCGCCCACCATCGGGGCTCGGTGGTTGTGTATCTCAGGCTTGCTGGGGTAGAGCCGCCTCGATGGAGATTCTCGGCGCAGGGGGCTAGGTAGTCGCCGCACGATCGGCGACGCCGTCACACCCTCTCGAGCACTCATCCAGAGAACGGAGCGGCTAATGGGCCGCTAGCACGGCATCCAATGGCGGGCCATCCGGAGGAAGGCGATTCGCTATTGGCTCGTCTACACTAGAGTCCCGACGCGCGGCCCCGCGCCAGAGCTCCGCGCGCGCCATCCCAGGACCCCATGAACCGCAGAAATTTGCTGACCGCTACAGCTGCCACAGCCGCTTCCTACAGGAAGATCCTCGGTGCCAATGATCGCATCCAGCTCGGGATCATCGGCACTGGCAACCGGGGCGGTCAAGTTTGGAGGGAAACTCTCGAACAGCCTGATGCGGATCCGGTTGCCGCGTGCGACGTCTACGAACCTCATCTGGAGAGTGCGCTGAGCGCCTCCAAGGGCCGGGCCAAGGCGTACAGGGACTTCCGCTCGCTCTTGGAGCACCGTCCGATGGACGCCGTGTTGATCGCCACACCGGATCACTGGCATGCGATTCAGACGATCATGGCGTGCCGGGCCGGGCTAGACGTGTACGTGGAGAAGCCGCTCTCCTTGATGGTTGAGGAGGGCCGCAAGATGGTCGATGCTGCCCGCCAGCACGACCGAGTCGTGCAGACCGGCAGCCAGCAACGCTCGGGCCCGCACTACATCGAGGCGATCGAGATCGTTCGCTCCGGCGAGATCGGCGACGTTCACCATGTGGAAGCCGGGATGGAGCGAAATTCGATGCCGGGCTTCGGAACGCCGCAAGACGCCGAGCCACCGGCCGACTTCAACTACGACATGTGGTTGGGACCGGCGCCGGCGCGACGGTACAACCCTCTGCGCGGCCACTACCACTTCCGCTGGTTCTGGGACCAGTCTGGCGGCCAGATGACCAACTGGGGAGCCCACAACATCGATATCGCTCGCTGGGGCATGGGCGTCGAGTCCCCTACGTCCGTGATGGGCTGCGGCGGGCGATTCGCCATCAGGGACAACGGCGAGACGCCCGACATCCAAGAAGTGCTCTACGAGGTCGATCGGGGGATTCTGACCTGGTCTGTCCGCGAACTGAACGGCACCCGCGGTTCATACCTTGTTTTCCACGGCACGAAGGCTGACCTAGACGTCGACCGAAGCGGTTACTCCTTGCGCGCCCAGAAGTGGCAGCGAAAGGATCCGGCAATGGCCAATGACCGCGAGTCAAGGCCGGAAAACGCATCTCGCAAACTCACTGCTCAGCACATCCGCAACTTCCTCGACTGCGTCAAGAGTCGCGAGCGCCCCAATGCCGACGTGGAGATCGGCCATCGCACGGCGGTGTTCTGCCACTTGGGCAATATCGCTACCCGCCTCGGCCGGTCCTTGCAATGGGACGGGGCAAAGGAGCGGTTCGAAGCGGACGAGGAAGCGAATCGCTCGCTGTCCAAGCCCTACCGCAGCCCTTGGACGCTGGACATCTAGCCGCACCCCAACAGGAAGCGTGCGCCGCCACGGCCGATGGCCGCGTCTCTGCGCCGACTCAGCCCGGCCGCAGTTAGGGAGATTCGCTGCGCGCCCTCTCTTCCAACCGGCCGATCACGTCTCGGACGGCCTCCACCACAACGGCGGGCCGATCGTGCTGGATGAAGTGCCCGGCACCTTCCACGACCCGCCACTCGCTGTTGGTTGAGAGTCGGCCCAGGTCCTCCTGCATGCGATGCCAGAAGTCGGCTCGCTGCCTTCCTTCGGTCAAGACCACGAGTGGCTTGTCGCCGAAGCGGACAGAACTGTCGGCGACCTGCCGCAAGCTCTGGCGCAGGCCGTACATTTCCGTTGAGGCCGCGCGGAGGGTTCGATTGCTCATCAGCAGATCCTTCTCCAGCTGTCGCACCGAACTGTCACGCGAATCGGGATCACCTGCCGGCACGGGCAGCAGCAGCCGCGCGAATCCCAGCGGCCCCAGGACCTTCAGCACCCGCGCGATGCCCTCGATCTCGTCCAGATCCAACGTGCGATGAGCCTGATCCGAGTGCGAGGAGTCCACCAAGACCACCCCCTCGAAGTCACTCGGAAAGCGAGTGGCGTACAACTGCATCAACAGGCCCCCGAACGAATGGCCGACGAGAACATAAGGCGGTTTTATATCAGCGGCTTGCAAGAGCATTCTCAACTCTTGCACGATTGTGTCGGCAGTCCGCGGCGAACTGGCCGGCTCACTCCAGCCGTAGCCCGGTCGGTCGTAGCTGCAAACGCGCGTGAGCGCGGCGATCTCAGAGAATACCGACATCCACGCCAGCGAGTTACCAGGCAGGCCCGCCTCGAGGATCACAGTGGGGGAGCCCTCCCCGGCGCAGTGCACGTGAACCTGCCGGCCGTCCAACTCGACCAGCCTGCCGGGCGGAGGGTTGTCGCGAAGGCTGAGATGGGATAGCAGGGCTTGCATTCCCGCTGTCGCTGCGACGGTGACCACGACCGTCACGCCTGTCCAGAGGACAATGCGCTTCAACCACTTCTTCACGACATCCATTAGACGCCGACCGAGCCGGGCGAGTTTTGCTGTCAGGCTCGGCGATCGCTAACGGAGCGGCGACGCAATCGCATTCGGGCGACACTCGGCCAGACGGCCCCCGGCCAAAGCCGGATTTCGGCACGAGATGGCGCTCAGAATCGGGCACCGGAACTATTCGAGGTTGACGAGGAGTCGAATCGCACTCTTGCAAAACCGAATCACAGTCCTTGGACACTGGGGACCTAGTCGTACGCGAGGCGGCGCACGAGACCCCTGTGGGATATCGCATGCTGTCGGATCGCGCCCTAACCAGTCAAGCGCCAATTAAGGCGATGCCCCGGAAGGATTCGCTTCAATTTGCCCGAGCACCTTCCGAATTGCGTCTACCACCACGTCTGGCCGGTCATGGTGAATGAAGTGACCGGCGTCATCTATCACCTGCCAATCGCTACTTCTCGAGAGTCGGGACAAGTCTTCTTGCATCTGGTACCAGAACTCCGCTCGCCGCCGCCCCTGCGTCAAGACCACGAGCGGCTTGTCTCCGAGGTCTACGGAACTGTCAGCGACTTGCAGTAGGCTCTGACGCATTGCAGAACTCTCCGCGGCTATTACACGGAGGGTTCGATTGGTCATCAGCAATTCCCTCTCCAGATCTATCACCGCGCTGTCTCGGGAGGTCGGGTCCCCGGCGGGTGCTACGGGAAGCACCATCCTCGCCAATCCGAGGGGGCCAAGGATCCTCAGTGCCTTCGCAATAGTATCCAGCCCTTGCAGGTCCGAGGTGCGATGCACTTGATCAGGATGGGACGAATCCACCAACACGACGCCTTCGAAGTCATCTGGAAAGCGAGTGGCGTACAACTGCATCAACAGGCCTCCGAACGAATGGCCGACGAGAACATAAGGTGGTTTTATATCAGCTGCTTGCAAGAGCATTCTCAACTCTTGCACCATCGTCTCGGCAGTCCGTGGCGAGCTGGCGGGCTCACTCCAGCCATAGCCTGGCCTATCGTAGGTGCATACCCGCGTTAGTTCGGAAATCTTGGAGAACACCGACATCCAGGTCAGTGAGATATGGCCCGCCTGGAGTATCACGGTTGGGGAGCCCTCTCCCGCGCAACGCACGTAAACTTGCCGGCCATTCACCCCAATCATCCTGCCCGGCGGAGGGTTGTCACGCAGGCTGAGGTGCGACAGCAATGCCTGAAATCCCAATGCAGCGGAAACGGCAACCACGACCGTAGTGCCTACCCACAGAAGGATGCGCTTATACCGTATCCTCACTAGATCAGTCGGACACCGACCGAGCGGAGAATGTTCCCCTCCCAAGATCGGCGATCGCTAGCAAGACGGCAAGGCAATCGCATCCCGACAACACTCGGCCAGACCACCCCCGGCCCAGGCCGGAACTCGACTCGGGATGACGATCAGGATCGGGCCAGCAGCGATTCCTACGATGCGATCTTGTACAACGTGGAGTACGTTCTAATGAGCAGCCCGGAGTCAACGATCGCCGGCGTGGCCATGCACATCTCCCCTAGCTCGTTGGCTCCCAACAGTTTGAATTCGGGTCCAGCTTCGACGACGAATGTGGTGCCAGCCTCGTCGAGACAGAACAGCTTGCCGTTGTAAGCCCATGGCGACGCCGTGAAGTTCATGGAATCACGCGATACACGCTGCTTGCCGTACATCTCTTCGCCGGTCTTCGCATCGTGGCAAGTCAGGAAACCCCGGTCGAAGAGCGTGTAGTAGTACCCCTTGTAGACCAAACCGGACGGGTGATACGGCCCGCCCTGCGGAATGCTCCAAGCGATGTACTCGTTCGACGTCACACCTTCCGGCAAAGTAATATCGCCAGACGCTCCGGGGCGGATCGCGTAGATCGGGCGCTCTGGGCTGCTCATATAGCCAGAGGTCACGTACAGCAGTCCACCGGTAGAGAACGGCGTGGGGATGGCAAGTGTCGACAGACGGCTCAATTCCCACAGCACCTTCCCGTCAAGATCGTACGAGCGCAGCTTCTCGCGGCTCATTGAAATGATCTCGGTGCGCTCTGCGTGCTCCCAGATGTATGGCGTGGACCACCCGGTGCCCTCATCGCGCTCTACGCGCCAGATTTCCTGGCCTGTCATCTTGTCCAGGGCAATCAAGTAAGACTGGTCCTCACTGTCGTTCGCAATGTACAGCCTTCCGTCGTGCAGCGCGGGCGACGACGCTGTACCGTAGCCCCAGCGAGTGCGCACCGGCGCCCACTCCTTCGACCAGAGCACATTGCCGTTGTAGTCGAGACACCATGTCCCGAGATCGCCAACGTGCGCGTAGAGGCGCTCACCATCCGTAACGCAAGTCTCGGAAGCATACGAGTTCTTGCGGTGACGGCCAACTTTCGGCACACCTCGGTGCAGTTCGGTCTGCCACAGTTCCTTGCCGCTGCCAAGCTCTAGGCAGCGGGCCAGCCAGCGGTGCTCGTCGTCCGGCCTAGGGCTCTCAACAGCACCCTGATAGAAGCCGGCCTCTGGTGTAGCGGTCATGCTCGTCGCATGCGCGGAAGTCAGAAAGATCCGTTCTCCCCACGTGATTGGTGACGACCAGCCGCTGCCGCCGATGGCGGCTTTCCACGCGACGTTCTCGTTCGCGCTCCAAGTTTCCGGCAATCCCGTCTCGTTCGCTGGCACGCCGGTCGAATCCGGTCCGCGGAATTTCGACCAGTTGGCCGCCATTCCCGGCACCGCCAGCGGCACTGACGCAACGGAAAGAAAGCTCCTTCGGCTCAGCATTGATTCATCCTCCTCACATCAGCAGCGCAGTCATCCGGCCACACCGCTCACGAGCGACGCTATCTACTGTAGCGTGTAGGACTCGGCCTGCACCGACGCCCTGCCGGCGAGCAACCCACCTGCCCTGATCCGGGATGTTTCGGCGTAGAGCGCTCCGCAGGATCGATACCATGATGCATGTATCGCGGAATGCGAGAGGGGGAGCTGCCATGTGCTTTCGGATAGTTGTCGCCATTCTGTTTCTGTCGTTGGCTATGGGCCCGTCCCAAGCCGCCGAACCGACGGTCTGGGATCTGTGGCCCGGAACTCCGCCTGGCGATGTTGGCGAGATCGGCCCGGAACACGACACCACTACGGCTGACGGGCGCATGGTGGCTGGGCGCCGCGTCATCCGCTTGACCAATGTTTCCAAGCCGCTGCTCTCGATCTATCGGCCAGCACGCGAGATCGACACCGGAACAGCCGTCATCATCGCTCCTGGTGGAGGTCACAGAATCCTTGCCTACGACCTCGAGGGAACTGAGGTCGCCGCCTGGCTGAATTCGATCGGTGTGACGGGAATACTGCTCAAGTATCGCGTGCCCGGCCGCGACCCGAACATGCGCTGGCTCGCGGCCGCACAGGATGGACAGCGAGCCGTCAGCTTGGTCCGCGGCAGGGCCGAGGAGATCGGAATTGATCCCGACAAGATCGGGATCATCGGATTTTCTGCCGGCGGCACGCCCGTGCGCTACTCGGCGCTGCTTCGCGAACGGTTATACGAGCCGGTGGACGAGTACGACAGCGTGCCCTTCCGACCCAACTTCGCAGCTCCGATTTACTCCGGCGGCGTGCCCGAAGGGGCGACTGTCGAAGAAGATTGCCCGCCGTTCTTCATGGTGATCGCACACGACGACCAAGACCGATCAATCGCTGTCGCCGAGCTGTATGTTGCCCTCAAGAAGGCAGGAGTCTCCGCAGAGCTGCACATCTATGAGAGCGGTGGCCATGGATACGGCTTGCGCCCCACCGAACTGCCAGTGACGCTCTGGCCGGAGCGCATGGAAGAGTGGATGCGTAGACTCCACTTCCTGATGCCGCGGTCTCCTGCTCGGTAATCGCCGCTCACTGACGCAAACCGCCAGCAGGCGGCCATTTCGCCATCTCGGCACCTAGATCGTCTAGATCGTCATTCCTGCGGAAGTCGCCTGGCACGTCGGCCAAAGCGGTTGTCGCCGGGCAGTCTGGGCTTGGCGCGGTCGGCGTCGATGGCAGCAACCACGCGCCGCTCCGCTAGAACGAGTTGTGGATCGCAGCAGTGTAATGTCTTACTAGACTGATCACCGTCAAGAATCGGCGGGACTGCGCCGCAACAGCTATCGAGCTGGCATATTCGCTCCAACCGACCTCAAATACTCGAGCAACAACTGCTCCAACTCAGCCGTCTTCTCGGGCATCTCAGCACTGAGATCGTTCCGCTCGCCCAGATCGCTGGACAGATCGAACAGCTGCTTCCCCGCTGGCTGCCGAGGGCTCGCGTACTTGAGCAGGAGCTTGAAGTCGCCGAGTCGGATTGCGGACGCCGGAAAGGCGCCGTGTAGCGGGCGGTGGAACACAAGGCCGCCGAAGCCCCGCTCGACTCGCCCCATTCCCTCGTTCTCAAGCACCTTTCGGAAACTACCGCCGTCGACCTCGGCAGGCAACGGCTCTCGTCCTCCTGCCAGGTCATACAGTGTGGGCAAGAGGTCGTACCCCGTGACGGGCACGTGCGACACGGAGTTCGGCTTGACCCCCGGGCCGGCCACTAGGAACGGCACCCGGACGCCGCCCTCGTAGAGCGTGTGCTTCGCGCCGTTCAACGGTCGGTTCGGCGCAGACAACGAGTCGGTCGCTCCAGGAATCGTCCCCCGACCACCGTTGTCGGCCATGAAGATCACATACGTGCTGTCGTCAATGCCGAGCCGCTCTAAGGCATCGAGCAGCCGTCCTATCGATTCATCCAGGTCAAAGAGCATGCCTGCGAAGGCATGCGTAACAGCACGGTCGGGAGTGCCCTTGGCTTCAAACATCTCGAGTGACTCTTGGCGGCTCTGCACTTGCAGGTGGGTGGCATAGTGGCTGATCTGGACGTAGAGCGGATGCCTGCCCGCATGGCTTTCGATGAAACTGACCGCCCGGTCCGTGATAGCGAAAGCAAGCTTGGGGTCATCCTTCACCACGCTGCGCCCGCGCTCTTCGAAGGGAGTCGGCATGCCCCCGGTTCGATTGGTCGTCCAGCCGTCGCTCTGGTCAAAGCCGACCTCCTCGGGGCTGGCACCCATTTCAGAGCCGAACTTGCCAAAGTGGGCCGTGCGGTAGCTCGGATCGGCCCGTCTGAGCGCCTCTGGGAGAGTCAGGCGCCCACTCCAGTCGAACTCTGACTTGAATTCCGTGCCACGCTGACGCGCCGGGGTCATGCCGCAAAAGATGCTGCGCCGGGTGGGAGTGCATAGCGGCGCGGGCGAATAGCCGCTTGTGAACCGCATTCCACGTTGGGCCAGACGCGCCATGTTGGGCGTGACGAGATACGACGAAGCAGCGTCGCGAACCTCTGGGTCCATAGCGAACGAGAGCTGGCTCCAGCCTTGGTCGTCGCTCAATATGAAGACGAAATTCGGCTTGTCCTGTCCCGGCGCCAACGCAACCGTCATGCTGGCGAACAGTGCGAGTCGGGTGAGCTTCTTTGCGAATTGCTTGGTAGACATCGTGCTCGCGCCATCGTACCAACTGGCCCGCGGCTGGTTGGCCCCCTCAATGCCGGGCGACGGCTACGTCATCCGCCGAACGCGGTGGAGAGCTGCTGATAGAAGGCGATTCCAGAAATGCCCAAGAAGAAGATGAAGCAAGCAACTTGGCTCACTTGCATGATCATCGGCGGGCGGAGCGGCTCGGGCAACAACTTGCGATTGACGTACAGGGCGTGCAGCGCGGTCGCGCTCAATCCGAGGTTGCGCAACCCGCCGGTAACGATCGCGAGGAACAGCGGGTCTGGCGTGAGCCGCAAGGCGATCAAGCCCCACAAGAAGTACAGCCCCATGATCGTGTAGTAGATCAACTTCACTTGGTTGCCGCGCAAGTGGCGCACGTGCCTGCTGCCCGTCCAGATCACCTCCGTCCAGCGCCGCACGATGTTGTCAATGTCGGAGAGCTGGCCGGGCGATAGGACGATGAACCCGCACAGCAGTGTCAGAAACCAGAACACCTCGCCAGAGCTGTCAGCAATACCGCGAGCGGTCATCGCTGCCGCCGCGTGCCCTTCGACCTCGGTGCCGGCGATGTACTCGAGGGAGAGCATCGAAGGCAGCGCCATTCCGATCAGGCAGGCCCCAAACCATATGCCCAACTGGTCCCTGAGCAGGTGGCGCATCCATCCCTTCCAGCGCTTGAGTGACTCTTCGCTGATGGGGAAGACCTTGCCCACGTGGGCGAGTTCTACCTTCTTGCCGCCGATCATGCTGGGAATCGCGCCGACCAGCGGCCCCATGCCCCAGCCCTTGTCCCTGGCGTAGTTCGAGAAGCTCGTGTTCGTGATTCCGCCCATGCCGGCAATTGCTGCGAACGCGGCCAGGGTCGGCCAGTCAATCTCTTGGTCCGGCATCGAGCCGACCCTGAGAAATCCGGTGAACACAGCCACCCACGTATCCCAGCTCACCAAGAACAGGCACACGAAGCCTAGGTAGCCGAGAACGAGAAAGATCTTGGTCACCATGACCTTCTCGACAGTGTTGTAGACCTTGCCGCCGAAGATCAGGGGCAAGAACGCAGCCGAGAATACGCCGTAAGACACCCAGCGCAAGATGTCGGCATGCTCTTCGCCCGGCAGGTCGCCTAGAAAGGCCGCCACCAGCGGCACCGCCGCGTTGGATGCCAAGTAGGGCCAAATCCCTCCCAAGTCCAGCATCAGGTAGAAGAACACCCAGAACTTCGGACCGGGGTTGGAACGGAAGAATCCGACCAAGATCGGCTCGCCCGTGTAGAGCGTGTAGCGCATCATGCACAGGTTGTGGCTGACCTGCAGCAAGATGCTAATCGCGGCGATCCACATCAGCTGGCCGCCGTAGCGGGCCGTGACAATCGGGCCGAAGAGCCACTCGCCGCCGCCGATGGCGCTGCCAGCCAGCAAGAGGCCCGGGCCGATCAAGAGCCTCCACTGTTTCCACGTGAACTCGGGGGCCTTTGGAAGATCAGCGCTTTCCCAGAGCGGGAAGTGCTGCCCTGCCCTTGCGCGAACTTCTCCCGAGTCGTCAACGGGCATGGCGTGAATCATACCCCAACGCCGGGCGTTGACCTGATCAGCACACAGGCATCGAAGCGAGTCCGACGTTCGAGCCGACCGTGCGTCCGGCCTCGACGCTCTCGATGCGCACTCGGGTTAGCGCGCTAGGCTCAGCTTCTCCCGAGTTGAGGTGGATTTCGACGAAGTTCTCGCTCAGTGCCCGGGGAACGCCCTCACCCGCTGCCAGTGTCACGGCCGACACCGTGCTGCCCAATTGGCTCCGCCGGAACTCGAGGTTCTTGCGGTCGATGAGTTCCCGCAGAACGCGGCTGCGCACTCGCTTGACCGCCTTCGGGACTTGGGAGCTCATCCCCGCGGCCTCGGTGCCGTCGCGCGAGGAGTAGGAGAAGACATGAAGATGCGTGAAAGGCATGCGGTCGACGAATTCCCGCGTATGCTCGAACTCCTCGTCGGTCTCGCCGGGAAATCCCACCATCACATCCGCGCCGATGGCCGCGAGCGGCATCCGGCGCCGGACCAAGGCGAGACGGCTCTCGTAGTGACGCACCCGGTATCTCCTCCGCATGCGGCGCAGCACGGCGTCCGACCCGGACTGCAGCGGGATATGGACATGCTTCGCAATCCTTTCGGTGGCAGCCATCAACTCGATCAAGTCCTCGCTCCAGTCCATGGGCTCGACCGAGCTGAGGCGAATGCGGCGGACAGAGGTCTCGGCGAGAATCTCTCGCAACAGCTTGACAAGCCTTGGCCGGCCGTCCAGATCGCGTCCCCAACGGCCAAGGTTGATGCCTGTCAACACGATTTCCGGGAATCGATCCTCGAGTGCTCGAATCTCACGAATCACGGCCGCGGCTGTGGCGCTGCGACTCCGGCCCCGCACCGAGGGGATCACGCAGAAGGCGCAACGGTTGTCGCAGCCGTCCTGAACCTTGACGTTGGGCCTGCTCCTGCCCAGCGGATCGCCGACCGGCATGCTGGGCACGGTACGCAGATCGGCAACGTCACCCACCAGTGTCGATCCCGCGACGATCTCGCCGTGATACGCATGCTTCTGCGGCAGCGCGCCATCAATCTGCACAAGCCGCGGCGCGATCAACTCGCCGATCTCGTGCTTGTGGGAATTGCCGACCACCCACTTCACGCCTTGGAGGGCCGACACTTCCTGGGGCGACCGCTGCGCGTAGCAGCCTGTCACCAAGACCTCCGCGCCCGGATTCTCGCGGTGAATGCGGCGGATAGTCTGGCGCGCGTCGCGATCAGCTTCCGCAGTGACCGTGCAGGTGTTGAGCACCACCACGTCCGCCACGGCGGGGTCCTCGGTCCTATGCAGTCCGCGGGCCGCTAGGTCAGCCGCAATCCCAGCTCCGTCGGCCTGTGTCGCCCGGCATCCGAAGTTCTTGATGTTGAACAGCCTAGACACGCTAACTCCATTTAAGCACCGCTCGGATTCGCCCGCGCCAGCCCGTGCTGCTCGATCGTATAGGTGTAGATGTTGTCGAGATCGTCCGCCACTTTCTGAGACAGCCAATAGCTAGCCATCTCGTCGCAGACGGGCCTCGACCTCTTGCATGATCGCAGCAACCGTCTTGTCGCTCGGGCCGCTCTCAAGACCCTCCTGAATTGGCACCCTGAGCGTCTCGGCCTCGGCATGCCTCTGCCGGTCGCGGCGAATCAAGTCCTGGATGTACTCGCTCTCGCTCGTGTAGTGGCCAGCGGAGATCTGCGCCTTGATCCACCGGTCCTGCAGAGCTGTCAGAGTGATAGTCCTACGAATCGCTCCCATATCGGATCTAACGCGCTAAATCGCACCGTGCAACATACTATAGGTGCACTTCAGCACGTGTCGGGAGTGGCGTCTCTGACACGAAGCGAGCAGGCTGCCTCCACGAGGCCTTCGGCATGGCACAGCAATCTCGGCACTGGTGGCTTCAGGCGCAGCGCGACTTGGAGACCGCTGCCGAGAACCAAGCTAACAGCCGTCACGAGTGGGCTTGCTTCATCTCCCACCAAGCCGCCGAGAGGGCCGTCAAGGTCCTCCACCTGGCGTACGGACAGGAAGCTTGGGGGCATGTTGTGGCCCGCCTCCTGTGCGACCTGCCAACGCCCGCGCCGGCAGAACTCGTCGCCCGTGGTCGGGTCCTTGACAACTTCTACGTGCCGACCCGGTATCCGCATGGGCACCCTGAGGGCGCTCCCTTCGAACACTATGGCTCAATCCAGAGCGAGCTAGCACTGCGCCATGCCCGTGACATCCTCAATTTCGTCGATCAAGCGCTGGCCCAGCGCTGAAGTCGTTCTCAGCGCCGCGAATGCATGGGCCCGAGAGGCAGCCGAACAACGCCAGGACCTGATTGCGCTTGGCTACTTCGGATCTTACGCCCGAGGCGAAGCGGGCTTCGGGAGCGACCTAGACCTGATCGCGGTCGTCGGGACCGACGATCGACCGGCCATGGAACGGAGCCGTGACTGGCACACAGAGGCGCTGCCAGTTCCTGCGGACCTGCTCGTCTTTACCGCGAGGGAGTGGCAGCAGCTCGAGGCGGAAGGTGGCCGTTTTGCGCGAACGCTCCGGGCCGAGGCCCAGTGGCTGGTAAAGCGTGAGACGTCGCAGGTGCGCTAGCTCGGCAGCCGGACGCGAGCCCACTTCTTTCCCAGCTTCAGCACCAACTCCGACGCCCCTTCCGGCACCTCGTAGCTCATATCGCGGTGTTTGGTGCCATTGACGCTAACGGCATCCTCCCTGAGCTTCCGGTTCGCTTCCGCACCAGAGCTGGCTAGGCCTGTCGCTCGCAAGAGCTTGTCGAGGCGGATCACGCTGGCGCCGTGCATCTCCTCGGGAAGGTTCAACTCCGGCATGCTGTCCGGGACCTGCTTGTTCTGCACAACCCGGCGGAAGGCATCGCCACCTTTGGCGGCTCCTTCCCGTCCGTGGAAGTCTGTGACGATGCGTGCAGCTAGGTCGTGCTTTAGGTCCATTGGGTGCAGCGAGCCATCGGAGGCGCCCAGCTTGAGCTTCTCGATCTCTGCCAACGACAGGTCGGTCAGCAATTCGTAGTAACGGAACATCAGTTCGTCCGAAGCCTGCATGACCTTGCGGTACATGACCTCGGGCGGCTCGTTGACGCCGATGTAGTTGCCCAGAGACTTCGACATCTTCTGCGTCCCGTCCAGCCCTTCGAGGATCGGCACGGTGGCCACGATCTGGCGAGGCTGGCCGTGGCTGGCCTGGAACTCCCGTCCCAACAAGAGGTTGAATTTCTGGTCCGTTCCGCCGAGTTCCACGTCGGCCTTGAGCGCAACCGAGTCCTGAGCCTGCGTCAGCGGATATAGGAATTCGTGCAGACTGATCGGCTTGCCTTGCCTGTAGCGTTGCGTGAAGTCCTCGCGCTCAAGCAATTGAGCAATGGTCGCTTGGGAGCACAGCTCGATCATGCCTAGCGTCCCCAGTTCGAGCAGCCATTCGCTGTTGAAGCGGATTTCGGTTCTATCCGGATCCAAGATCTTGAACACCTGTTTCTTGTAGGTCTCGGCGTTTTCGAGGATCTGCTCGCGGGTCATCGGCGGGCGCGTTGTGTTCCGCCCGCTTGGATCGCCGATGAGCCCTGTCACATCGCCGATCAGGAACACCGCTGTGTGCCCTAAGTCTTGGAAGTGCTTCATCTTCCGCAGCAGCACCGTGTGACCCAGATGAAGGTCCGGAGCCGTGGGGTCGAATCCAGCCTTTACGCGCAGCGGACGTCCGCGCCGAGCGCACTCGTCTAGGCGGGAACGCAGCTCGTTCTCGGAGATGATCTCGGCGCAACCCTTGCGCAAGTATTCGAGCTGCCCGTCGATAGTCATCGCGTGCGCACGACCCGTCGGCCGTCGATCCGATAGTTCCCGCTCAACACCAAGCGAATCGCTTCCGTGTAGGCCACGTGCTCCTGCTCCAAGATCCGGGCCGCGAGCGACTCCTCGGTGTCGGAGTCCAAGACGGACACGGCCTTTTGGATCAGAATCGGACCCGCATCGAGGCGCTCGTCCACGAAATGCACCGTGCAGCCGGTGTGCTTCACGCCGTGCTCGAGTGCCTGCGCTTGGGCCTCCAAGCCAGGGAACGAGGGCAACAGGGACGGATGGATGTTGAGGATGCGCTGGGGAAACTCCTCGACGAAGTAGGCGCTCAGCAGCCGCATGAAGCCGGCCAGGCACACCAAGTCGACCTCCGCCTTGCGCAACTCCGCCACCACCAGACGGTCGTAGGCTTCCCGCTCCATCGCCTTGGACGGAATACAGACAGCCTGCAGTCCGCGCTGCCGGGCGCGTTCTAGGCCCTTGGCCCGGGGACTGTTGCTGATGACGACCGCGATCTCGGCCTCGAGCCTGCCTGCCTCGATGCTGTCGGCAATGGCTTCGAAGTTCGAGCCCCGACCGGAAAGGAGAATGCCTAGCCGACTCATGATTCGTACACGACTCCGCCCGTGCCGGACTCCACTGCGCCGATGTGGAAGGCCGCTTCCCCGCTCCGCTCCAACAGCTCAACCGCCTCCGCTGCCTGTCCCTGCGGGACACTGGCGATCAAGCCCAAGCCCATGTTGAAGACACGCAGCATCTCATCAGCTGGGATGCCGCCCAAGCGCTGCAGCGTCTCGAACACCGCCAGAACGGGCCAGCTGCCTAGCCGGATCCGCGCCTGGAGACCCGCCGGAAGCATCCGAGGCGTGTTTTCCGTGATGCCGCCTCCGGTGATGTGGGCCGCTGCTTCGAGCAGTCCTGCATCGGCCAGGCTGCGCAGCGGCTTCAGGTAGCTGCGGTGTACCTTGAGCAGTTCGTCCCCGACTGTCGCACCCAAGCCCTCCACGTCTTGATCCGCCGTATAGCCGGCGCGCTCGAAGAACACCTTGCGGGCCAGCGAGTAGCCGTTGGTATGCAGTCCGGTTGACGGCAGGCCGACGAGTTCGCTGCCCGCCGCAACTCGCGACCCGAGCAGCAGATCCTCGCGCTCGGCCGCACCCACGATGAATCCGGCTAGGTCGTATTCTCCGGCGTTGTAGAGTCCTGGCATTTCGGCGGTCTCGCCGCCAATCAGAGCTACCCCGTTCTGCCGGCAGGCGAGGCTGATGCCGCCGACGACTTGCTCGGCAACATCCGGGTCAAGCCGGCCGACCGAGAAGTAGTCAAGGAAGAACAAAGGCGTCGCGCCCTGAACCGCGATGTCGTTCACGCAGTGATTGACGAGGCACTGGCCGACGGTATCGTGGCGGCCTGTAGCGAAGGCGACCTTGAGCTTCGTGCCGACACCATCCGCCGAACTGATCAGCACGGGATCGCGCAGTTGCCGGCCGCGCAACGAGTAGGCCGCGCCGAACGCCCCGACGCCCGCCAGGACGTTCTGGTCGAAGGTCCGCTGGGCCAACCGGCGAATCCGATCAGTGGCACTGTCCGCTGCGTCGATGTTCACGCCAGCATCGACGTACGTCAGGGACTGGTCCAGCATCGCTTCACGCTCATTATCGCAAGTGGCCGATACCGACTGGAATCGGGCCTCTTGCATTCGCCCCTCTGGGCCCGGAACCGATTCTGCGCGGACAATTTACGCCGCCAACGCCCAGCCCTCGCCACGATGTTGGGGTGATGGACTAATCTAAGCAGAGGAGTGACCGGGTCGCGCTACCAGATCAGTCTGGCCAAGGCCGCCGCCTCGGCGTTGGCCTGCCTTGCGCTGACCGCATTGCCAGCCCAGGCTCACCAAGGCGACATCACGGTCGTGTCGGCCGCAAGCCTGGACGCCTCGGCTCCGGTGGCGCCGCTCTCCATCGCCTACCTGCGCGGGGAGTTCGACGAGCGCACGACCAAGGCCTCGGATGGCGTTCCCGAGCCCGAACTGGCTTCGTACACGGCAGTGATCGAGGACCCGGACGGCGTCGAGCACGCTGCGGGCATTATTGCCGTGGAGCCGCAGCGCTTGGTGATCTTGGTCCCGGATCTCCCCGGCGGCACGGCGCACCTGTCTGTCAAGCGCCACGGCTTGGAGGTCTTGGACGGCGAGTTCACAGTGCGCTCGGTCAGCCCCGGCCTATTCTCAGCGGCTGGTAGCGGCGGCGGGCTGGCGGATGCCCGCGCGATGCGCGTGAGCACGCTTGACGGGGCGGTGACGACCGAAGAGGTCGTTTTCTTCAACCCGAATCGCGGTGCCTACGAACCAATCCCGCTGAATCCCGCAGCCGAGGGTAGCCAACTGTACTTGATTCTGCGCGGCACCGGCATCCGCAACGCCGCAGCGCTGGCCGCTTCGGTCGGCGGCATCAGCGTGCCCGCGAGCTTTCACACGGTCGAGCAGCCGTCCCAAGGGGTGGACGAAGTCGTGCTCGGACCGCTGCCCCTCGGCCTGGCCCAGCGACAGGTGGTCGATATCAACCTGTCCGCCGACGGGATCGGGGCCAACATCGTTCAGGTCGCGTTTTCTCCGTCCAGCGGCGAATCTGTCACGTTCAGCAACCAGATTGTGCGACTGTTCCAAGGCGAGTGCCAGACCTGTCACCGGCCCGGGCAGGTCGCGCCGTTTTCCCTGCTCGACTACGAGTCAGCCCACCTGTGGGCGAACTCGATCAAGGGCGCCGTGGAATCCGGCTACATGCCGCCCTGGAAGCCGGTCGCGGGCCACGGCGAGTTCATGGGCGAACGGCACCTGACTGAGGACGAGATCAACCTGATCGCCCGCTGGGTCGACGCGGGCGCCCCCGAAGGCGATCCGGAGGACTTGCCCGAGCCTCTGGTATTCAATCCCGACTGGACTCTGGGCGAGCCCGATTTCGTAATCGAGACCCCGGCTTTCGCCCCGGACCCGAGCGGCGACGACGAGTACCGCTGCTTCAGCGTCCCGATCCCGCCCGAGATCACGGAGTTGCGCAACATCACCGGCATCGAGATCCAGCCGGGAAATCCGAAGATCGTGCATCACCTGATCCTCTACGGTGACCCCCAAGGTGAATCCGTGCGACTAGAGGCGGCTGCTACCGATGGCAGGCCGGGTTACGAGTGCTTCGGCAGCGCCGGAATCCCGACCAGCGGCTTCAACTTCGCTGCAGACTCCTATCTAGTGGGCGGCTGGGCTCCCGGCGCGAGCCCGGTGGTGACGCCCGAGGGCTCAGGCTTCCTAGTTCGGCCGCAGTCGTACCTCGCGGTGCAACTGCACTACCACCCGGACGGGACCGAGCAATCTGACAGCACTCGCATAGGCCTGCACTTCTCCGAGGGTCCGACCGAGGACAACCTGCTGGTTCTGGCGGCGATCAACACGCGCTTCCTCATTCCGGCGGGAGCGGAGCGCCACGAAGTCACGGCCAGCTTCAGCCTGGAGAGCGTGATCGGAAACATCGACAACCCTATCGTGCGAGCATTCCTGAATTCCAGCGGCATCTTCCCGGCAGACATCATTTCCGTGGTTCCTCACATGCACCTGCTCGGCAAGGAGATCCGCATGGAAAAGGTCTCCCCGTCGGGCGAGCGCACCCCGATGGTTTACATCGATGACTGGGACTTCGATTGGCAAGACTTCTACCACTACGTCGAGCCGGTTCAGTTCTATGCCGACGACCGCTTGGAAGTCGTCGCCATCTACGACAATTCGGAAGCCAACCCTTGGAATCCAAACAGCCCTCCCGTTCCGGTGGGCTGGGGGGAGCGGACCACCGACGAGATGTGTCTAGTGTTCGCCGTCTTCAGGGTTCAGAGCCTGTGCAGCCTCGGCCTATGCGGGCAGTGACCGGCCCGCCAGCCCGGACCGCCCCACGCGCAAGGTGTCCCGGTGACTACCGGCGGCCTGTCTCAGATAGCGATAAGATAGGGAATTATGTGCGAAAATGGCGCTAGGGATGTTATCCTGTAGTCATGAAGCCAAACGGTGAATGTCGGGCGGGAAATGCGGTGAAGACCGTTCCCGGCGGCACGCTAACGTGGGCGGTTGCGCCGTGCGTTGTGCCAGAACCGTGTGTGATGGTGTTTCGCCACTTTCGTACATAATTCCCATAAGATGGCGCTTAGCGATGCCAGAAACCCTGCAATTCGAAATGCGCGGGCGGGTTGCCCTGCTCACGTTCGACCGTCCCGAGCGAAACAACGCGCTCACTCCCGCGATGCGCGACCACTACTTCGATCTCCTGGACCAGTGCCGTGACGACCCCGAGGTCCGAGCGGTTGTGCTCACCGGTGCCGGCAAGTCCTTCAGCGTCGGCGCAGATGTCCAGTCACTGAAGTCGTCAGGCCAGCACACCATCGACCGCATCCGGCAGCCCGGGCGGCCGGTGCACTACTCCCTCTCGTTTCCCAAGCCCCTCATTGCTGCCATCAACGGCGCCTGCGCGGGCGTGTCGCTGGTGCATGCCCTATGCTGTGACATCCGGTTCGCCGCCGCCGGCGCGAAGCTCACGACCGCCTTCGCGCGCCGCGGCCTGATTGCCGAGTACGGCATCTCGTGGCTGCTGCCGCGCTTGGTCGGCCAATCGAAGGCCCTAGACCTGTTGCTCTCGGCGCGGGTGGTCCTGGCTGAAGAGGCCGAGCGCATCGGCTTGGTGAACGCCACATTCCCGCGGGAGGAACTCTTGGATGCAGCTCTGGCATACGCCGACGATCTGGCTGAGAACTGCTCCCCGGCGTCCTTGGCAGCGATCAAGCGCCAAGTCTACGGTGACTACACGAGAAGCTTGGATGAGGCGAGCGCGATTGCCTTGGAAGAAATGGTCGGTTCGTTTCGGAGACCGGACGTGAAGGAGGGCGCCGCAAGCTTCATCGAGCGGCGTAAGCCGGAGTTTCCGCCCTATCCTCCCCCGTCATCCGAGGATTCCTGAGGGCATGCGCTTGCGCTAGGCCCCGACCCCTGCGCGGACAGCCAAGACCTGTCCGGCCGGAGCCGCCATGAGTAGCTCATCAGAACAAATGCGCCGCGAGCGCGAAGAGGCCGTAGCGAGGACCTTCGACGCGTGGGTGCGCGATGGCACGGCGACGGGCATGGAGCGTCGCCACAAGAGGCTTGCCCAGCGCATGCTGGAGCGGCTCGAGCTGCAGCCGAACTCCCGCGTGGTCGATCTCGGTTGCGGTGACGGGTGGACCGTTCGGTTGGTCGCCGGGAATCTGACGGCGGGCGCTGTCTTCGGCCTGGACGTCTCGAAAGAAATGGTCTTGTTGGCCAGGCAACTCAGCGCGGAGTTGGACAATGTCCTCTTCGCGCCGGGAGCGGCTGAGGAAATCCCATGGGCCGAGGACTACTTCACTCATGTTTTGAGCATTGAGTCGGCATATTACTGGACTGAACCGACTTTGGCCGCCAGGGAGATCTTTCGGGTGACAGCCTATGGGGGCTCATTCCACATCCTGATCAACTACTACGAAGAAAATCCGCATTCGGC
Source organism: Bryobacterales bacterium (assembly GCA_022826925.1). Taxonomy (GTDB): domain Bacteria; phylum Acidobacteriota; class Terriglobia; order Bryobacterales; family UBA6623; genus VXMF01. Next base: position 4,169 of record JAJDTX010000023.1, on the reverse strand, counting down.
GGGCTGGGATCGCGAGACCGGGCTTCCGCTGCACCGGCTCAGTGCCGAGCAGTGGGCTCGGCTGTTCCGAGATGCGGGATTCGAAGAGGTCGCCACGGATCAGATACCGGACGACTCCCCGATCTCGCCGGGCAAGCCTCCGGAAGAACTAGCACAGCGCCAAGGCCTGCAAGCTGTCGGGGCCCTGTATGTGACAGGCCGCAAGCCCGCTCTGCCCGAATCAGCAACAGCGGACCGGCCCAGGGCCGCAAATCCGTTTCAGATCCTGCGCTAGGTCCGGCGCGGTCTTTCCGGGCGGCTGAATCGCTACGTTAAAGTAAAGCTGTGCTGAGGTGGGCGACCGTTTTAGCCACTGCCTGCCTCGCGGGTTGCGGCGGGTCTGACTCCGGCTCGGAATTTGCTGACGTGGACTACCGCGCGAAGTTGGAAGACTACGTCACGGTCAAGTTGACGGCGGATCTGAGCGGCCTATCGGATTCCCAGCGCGAGATGCTGCCTCTGCTCGTTCAGGCCGCTCAGGTGATGGACGGCCTGTTCTGGCAGCAGGCCTACGGCGACCGCGACGCGCTGCTCGAAGGCATCGAAGATCCCGATGCCCGCAGGTTCGCAGAGATCAACTACGGCCCGTGGGACCGCCTCGACAACAACCGCCCCTTCTTGCCGGGCGTGGGGCCGAAGCCCCCCGGGGCGAACTACTATCCATCCGACATCACCGCCGAGGAACTCGACGCGGCGGCAACGGACGATCCGCGCCTGCAAAGCCAGTACACGCTCGTGCGGCGCAATGCCGCCGGCGAGCTCTCGGCAATCCCGTACAACGTGGCATTCCGCGAGGAGCTGGCCAGCGTCGCGAAACTGCTGCGGCAAGCAGCGAGCCTGGCTGAGGATGGCGGATTCCGCCGCTACCTCCAGATCCGTGCGGACGCTCTCGAATCCAACGACTACCAGCCCAGCGACTTCGCGTGGATGGAGATGCGGGACAACGCCATCGACCTGGTCATCGGACCGATCGAGTCCTACGAAGACGGCCTCATCGGGACCAAGACCGCCTTCGAGGCCTACGTGCTCATCAAGGACAAGCAATGGAGCGACCGGCTGGTGAAGTATTCCACGATGCTCCCCGCGCTGCAGGACGGCCTGCCCGTCCCGCCGGAATACAAGGCCGAAGAGCCCGGCGGAGACTCCCAGCTCAACGCCTACGACGTCCTCTTCTATGCCGGGGACTGCAATGCGGGCGCCAAGACCATCGCCATCAACCTGCCCAACGACGAACAGGTGCAGTTGGAAAAGGGCTCGCGCAGGCTGCAGCTCAAGAACGCGATGCGGGCGAAGTTCGACAACATCTTGCTCCCCATCGCGGACATACTGATTGACGAGCGGCAGCGTGGCGACATCGACTTCGATGCGTTCTTCTCGAACACGATGTTTCACGAAGTTGCCCACGGCCTCGGGATCAAGAACACCTTGGACGGTCGCGGAACGGTTCGCGAAGCTCTCAAGGACGCCTCCTCTGCGCTGGAGGAAGCCAAGGCCGACATCCTCGGCCTGCACCTGATCGGCAAGCTCACCGATGCCGGGGAATTCCCGAAAGAGGAACTGGCCGGCAACTACACGACCTTCCTCGCTGGCATATTCCGCTCTGTCCGCTTCGGCGCCTCGAGTGCTCACGGCCGCGCGAACTCGATCGCCTTCAACTACTTCCAGCGTTCGCAAGCGTTCTCTCGCGACAGTGCCAGCGGAACCTACCGTATCGACGCGGAAAAAATGCGGGCAGCCGTGGACTCTCTTTCTGGCAAGATTCTCCGGCTGCAGGGCGACGGCGACTACGATGGCGCGACGGCGCTGCTAGCGGACATCGGTGCCCTCGGCGACGAGGTCAATTCGGATCTCGCCCGACTCGAAGAGGCGGGCATCCCGGTCGACATCGTGTTCGAGCAAGGCCTGGAGCAAGACTGACGGCCCACGAGTCGCCCCGGCGACGCGCCCATCGCGTCGGCAGATCCCTCCGGTTGAATCCTCTGAATGCCCGCTGATCGCCCCACCCCGCGCCACTGGACCCTGGGCAACAGCTACGTAGCCGCCGCAGCGTACCTTTTCACGACGCTGCTGATGACGTTTCCCTTGGCTCTGTCATGGCGCACTGCCCTGCCCGCGGGAGACGGCGACATCTGGCAGAACTACTGGAATCTCTGGTGGTGGAAGCAATGCCTGCTGGAAGGCATGAACCCGTTTCACACGTCGTACCTGTTCTTCCCCAACGGAACAGACTTGGTCTTCCACACGCACTCGCCGTTCAACCAAGTCTTGTCGATGCCGGTCAACCTGCTGTTCGGGGAGGCTGCGGCCTACAACTTCTGTGTCGTGTTCAGCCTGACCGTTGCCGGGTTCGCAACCTACCTGCTGGTCCGGGAAATCACCTCCGACGCAAGCGCCGCTTTCTTGGCCGGTCTCGTCTTCGCCTACTTTCCGAACCTCGTGGAGCAGACCCAGGAGCACCTCAATCTGTTCGCGATCCAGTTCATTCCCTTGGCGTTGTTCTACCTGCTGCGATGGGGCCGCTCGCTGCGCACCATCGACGCGCTGGCGTTCGGAGCGTGCTTCGCGCTGAACGCGCTTTGCGGCTGGCACCTCGGACTGAAACTGGCCATGATCGTGACACCGGCCGTCGTTTGGATCGGCTGGCGGAGTCGCCAGAGATGGGGAGAGTACTTGTTCGGACTTGCCGCGGCCGCAGCCTTGGCGATCTTTATCGTGCTGCCTGCCCTGACGCCCGTAGTCGCATCCATGGCAGCGGGGGCCGACTATTTCACGAAGCCCCCTGTTCCGCGCGGGATCGACGCAAGCTACCTGTTCAGACCCTCCTACGCCAATCCTCTGTTCGGCCCGTTGGTCGAAGACAGCTACGTTACCAGGGGTTATCAGGCGGCGGGGTTTGTGTGCTACCTAGGGCTCGTGCCCATGGTCTTGGCAGCCATCGGAGTCTGGCGAGCGCCGCGCCTCGCGCTGGGTTGGCTGACGCTATTCGCGTTCGGGGTGATTCTCGCCGTCGGGGTCGACCCGCTCTGGAACGGCGCTCGTCTCGAAGCAGACTATCTGCCGTTAGCCTGGCTTCGTGGGATTCCGCTGCTGGAAAACCTCCGCGTAGCCAACCGCTTCATGCTGGTGGCGGGCCTTGGCTTGGCGGTGTTGGTCGGCATTGGCTGGCAACAACTCGGCCAGAAGCGGCGCTGGGCTCTGCCATTGGCGGCGGTCCTAGTCCTAGCCGAGTACAGCTGGTTGCCCTACCCCACCCGTCAGGTCGACCGCTCACCGCTGTTGCAGCAGGTGGCCGCTCGGCCGGGCGCGGTGCTGGACATCCCGTTTCATCAGAGAAGCCGCACTGTTCACAACATGGTGGCGCAGACGATCCACGGAAGGCCCATCTCGGGCGGCTACCTTTCGACCTATCCGCCGGCCACGTTGGACGGTGTCGCCAGCGAGCCAGCTCTGGGCGCCTTGGCAAGGGACCCCAGCGCGGAGACTCCGGTCGACGTTGAGCGACTGCGGGAACTCGGCTTCCGCACTCTCATCATTCACAAGTACCGCCTGCAGAGTCTCCGCGAGCGACTCCGCGAGACATCCGACCCCACCGACACCCTCGAGTGGAAGCGAATCCTGCGCCTTGGAGGAGTCCCCGACGCGACAGTGGAAGCGCTCAGGCAGCAACTCGACAGCGCGCTGGGCGGCGCGGCGCTCGAGGACGAAGACTTAGCCATCTACTTCCTATGAGCGAGAGGAGTCCGTCCCGGGCCCGTTTGCTCCGGCCGCTGCCGCACCGCAGCTGACGAGTCCGCGACTTGGACCGAATCCCCCTGGAAAGCAGTAGCTCTCGTGATATCTCTGTTGATCTCAGCGATATAGACAATCGGGCCTGAATCTCTACTGGGTGCAAGCCAGGCTGATTCCGACCAGATCAAGCGCCTTGCATTGCGATTCTGTCGGGTGTCTAAGCATCTCGAACGCTTCCCCGCCGGAGCTCGCGGATTCGCGTCGCCGGTGGTAGCCGGCCGCCCTTCGTACGCTCAATCGTGACGGCCCTCGGTAGTCATCACCAAGGTCGGCAGGATAAAGAGAATGAACACCCCCGACAGCACCACGCCGCCGATCATGCTGACTACGAACGGCACGAG
>JAJDTX010000129.1 GCA_022826925.1 Bryobacterales bacterium | reverse complement strand
ACCACCGGAACCGGCTCCGCAGACTCTGCCGACGTTTGCACCGCCATACTCCCTGCATACACGATTCCGGCCAAAAAAGCCACCCCCCGCGCTAACTTCTTGCCCCAAAGGGTACAACCTCAGAAAACGAATCAGCCGTGCTTGTCCGACGCCGGATGTGCCCGAAGTTAGCACCAGCCGCGGGCAACCTCAGAACAGAATAGAAACGGGTCCAGGCTGCCAGCGTTACCCGCGTGCTGTAATGGTAGTGCTCTCCTCAAAAACCATTTCTTGACCTTTGAGTGGCGCGCCCAGCCTCAAGTCTTCCCGCGGACGCCTTAGCGGCTTTCCCGACTTGTTTTCTCGAATGGAATCTATGAGCCCAGAAACCCCCGACCTCCGATATCCGATAGGACGATTTTTGCCCGCCGAACCGGTCATGCCAGAGGAGGTGAACGGCTGGATCGACGACATTGCGGCGCTGCCGGCGGATCTTCGTCGCGTCGTCTCCCGGTTGTCGCAGCGGCAGCTTGACACTCCCTATCGCCCGGGAGGCTGGACGGTCCGGCAGGTAGTGCACCATTTGCCAGACAGCCATATGAACAGCTTCATTCGGTTCAAGTGGGCATTGACCGAGAGACGACCGCTGATCAAGGCCTACGACGAGAAGGGCTGGGCGGCGCTTGCTGACTACCGGGGACCGATCGCTGATTCGCTCGACATGCTCGAATCACTCCACGGTCGCTGGACGAGCCTGCTGCGCAGCCTGCGCTGGCCGGAATTGCAGCGCGAGTTCGTGCACCCGGAGTCGGGTCCCTCGACGCTGGCTGTCACGGTCGGCGCCTATGCTTGGCACGGCCAGCACCATCTCGCGCACATCGAGCGGCTGATCGAGCGCGAAGGCTGGAGCTAAGCAGCTGGCCCGGCTGGCCATCCAGCGTGTCTCGGACAATCTGAAGAACATCGGGGCGACCGGCCCTAAGGGCACTGTTGGACGGGGCGTTCAGAGTGCTGCGTTCCCGGTCTCGGTGTGGTACTGACCCTCTTCGTGGCCGCAGACGAGTGAGACATGTAGCGTCTGATAGAATGCCCACAGAAGGCCATGCCAGACACGACTTCTGCCACCACCGAGGCCACCGCCGCCAAGCCCGAAGCTGACGAGGCGGCGGTGCCGGAGCCGAAGAATCTGGTCGCTAGACTGGCCGACGGCACGGTCGTCAAGCGTCGCATCAAGCGCCAGCGGGCCTGTGACGAGCCCATGGGCAAGAAAATCTGCGCCGGGCACCTCAAGCGGTGGTACGGCTATGGAGACGAGATCGTCGTCATGTTCGGCCGGAACCCAGAGATTTACCGCTGCGAGCGCTGCCAGATACTCTTCCGGCCGAACGAATCCGAGACCGCGCGCACCGGTACGCTCGCCTTTTAGGCCGTGGGCCGGCACACAGTCTCCAGCCTCTTAGAGGAAAGGCTCTACAGCTCAGCCAACAGGTCGGCCGGCGACGGCTCGCGCCCGGGCGACCCCCCTTATACGCGCGGCATCCACCCGCGCATGTATCTCGAACGGCTCTGGACGATGCGCCAGTTCGCCGGCTACGGCACTCCCGAGGAGACCAACCGGCGCTTCCGATTCTTGCTCGAGCAAGGCCAGACCGGGCTGTCGGTGGCCTTTGACCTGCCGACGCTGATGGGCTACGACAGCGACCACGCAATGGCCGAGGGCGAGGTCGGCAAGTGCGGCGTGGCGATCTCTTCCCTGGCCGACATGGAGGAACTGTTCGCGGAAATTCCGCTGGGCCAGATCACCACATCGATGACGATCACCTCCTCGGCAGCCATCCTGTGGGCGATGTACTTGGTGGTGGCCGAGCAGAAGGGCGCGCAGTGGAGCGGACTCTCCGGTACGGTCCAGAACGACATCCTCAAGGAGTTCATGGCGCAGAAGGAGTACATTTACCCGCCTCGCGAGTCGATGCGCCTGGTAGCGGACTCGATCGAGTTCTCGGCGCGCCACACTCCGCGCTTCAATCCCGTTTCCATCAGCGGTTACCACATCCGGGAAGCGGGGGCGACAGCTGCGCAGGAGCTGGCCTACACGTTGGGTGCGGGCATTGCGTATGTCGAATCGACCCTGGAACGCGGGCTCGCCGTCGATGAGTTCGCGCCAAGGCTCAGCTTCTTCTTCGACGCCCACACTGACTTCTTCGAAGAGGTTGCCAAGTTCCGCGCCGCCCGGCGGGTGTGGTGCAAGGTGATGCAAGAGCGCTTCGGCGCGAAGGATCCCCGCTCCCTCAAGCTGCGCTTCCACGCGCAGACGGCGGGTGTCTCGCTGACAGTGCAGCAGCCCCAGGTCAATATTGTCAGGACGGCCCTGCAGGCGCTTGCCGCGGTGCTCGGCGGCACGCAGTCGCTGCACACCAACGCCCTCGACGAGGCGTATGCCTTGCCGACGTCGGAAGCCGCCCTGCTGGCGCTGCGCACGCAGCAGGTGATCGCCGGGGAGACCGGCGTGACCCAGACGGTCGATCCGTTCGGGGGGAGCTACTTCGTGGAGCGGCTGACGGACGAGTTGGAAGCTGCCTGCTGGGAGGAGCTTGGCAAGATCGATTCTCTGGGCGGCATGGTGGCTGCCGTAGAGCGGGGCTACCCGCAGGCCGAGATCGCCAAGTCCAGTTACGACTACCAGCGCCGCGTCGAGAGCGGGGAAGTGAAGATCGTGGGAGTCAACGCGCATGCAGACGAGGCTGCGGAACCGATCGAGACCTTGGTGATCGACGAACGCGTGAGCCGCCGCCAGACAGCTCGTCTTGAAGATCTGCGCGCCAAGCGGGATTCCAGTGCCGTCCAGACGGCACTTGCCAACGTTGGACAAGCCGCTGCCGGTGGCGCCAATCTGATGCCGGCGATCCTAGAGGCGGTGCGGGCGTACGCCACGCTGGGAGAGATTTGCGACATATTGCGGGCCGAGTTCGGCGTATACAGCGAGCGGCCTGCGTTGTGACAGTGCAGCGGCGCCGCAGCCCAGTCAGGTAGCGGCCGAGCGCGAGTTCAGGCCTTCCACTCCCGTAACCGCCCGTCTCGGGACAGCTCGTACGCGCGTCCGCGCCACACGATGCGCCTGCCGAACAGCCCGGCGAACCAGCCCAGCAGGCTCAGTCCGTCTTGCAGCGGCAGCAGCCAGAAGCGCCGCCACCGCTGGGTGTCGCCGAGCACGCGTCCCCCGACCGTCAGCGCTACCGAAGCCCGCAGGGCGACGCACGCACCCAAGGCCGCCCACGACCAAGCCGCTCCCGATGCCGCAAGCGGCAGCAGCAACGCCCACGGCAGCGGATTGGCAAAGATCTCCCCCCAGTAGCCGACCGGGCGCGATCGGCGCGTGGAGCGTCGCCAGCGAAGTCGGTGGATGAGATTCTCGCGCAATGCTTGGCTGCCGATCCTGTGCTCGACGGTGTGGGTGGACAGCCGGACCTCGTAGCCGGCCAGGCGAGCTTGACGGCCGACTTCGAAGTCCTCGGCCAAGAAATCACTGAACGCCTCCCACCCCCCGATGGCGTCCAGGCACGACTTGCGCACTGCCATGGTCGGTCCGACCGCGAAGTTCATGGGAGAGAGGAACTGGGCGACCAGAACGCCGCTCCAGAATTCCGTGTTCATTCCTAAGGCTTCCAGCGTCGACCACAGACTCGCGCCGGGCACGGCGCGGTAGGGACAGGTGACCACTCCGACCGCGGGATCCTCGAAGTCCTTCGAGATCTCCAATAGCAACGCCGGGTCGGTGCGGATATCGCTGTCGCTGACGACGAGCAGCTCACCCGCCGCCGCGGCGGTCAGAGCGGCCAGCGAATGCACCTTGGCATTGGGGCAGTCCGGCGCTCCGGCAACCAGCAGTTGCGCGTCTGAGTCGGGATAGTCGGATCGCACCTCTCGCGCTATCGCCAGTGCCGGGTCGTCCGCGTCTCGCGCTGCACAAAGGATCTCGTATCGCGGATAGCTGATGCGGAAGAAGCTGCCCAGGTTTTCGGCCAGCTCTGGCTCGTATCCCGCCAGCGGCTTCAGCACGCTGATGGCGGGCACTTCTGCGAGGTAGGTCTTCGGCTCGCGCCTGCGCCGCAAGAACTGCCGTGCTGCCAGCAGCACCAGCACATAGTAGGCGCAGCCTACGTGCACCAAGCCAGCAATAAGGACAGGAATCGCGTCTTCCAGCAACGCGCCGTCAGGCCTGCTTGTCGGGCTGGACGCCGCCGTGATCGGCCGACCCGAACGCCGCGGCCAATGCCCACCGGGCTTCTTCGTCCTTCTCGACCTTGCCGTCGCGCAGCTGGACGATGCGGCGCGCGTACATGGCAATGTCGGGCTCGTGGGTGACCAAGATGATCGTGTTGCCCTGCTTGTGCAGCACGTCGAACACTCCCATGATCTCGGTCGACGTGGCCGTGTCGAGGTTCCCGGTAGGCTCGTCAGCCAGGATGATCGCCGGGTCTCCCACCAAGGCACGGGCGATGGCCACGCGCTGCCGCTGCCCGCCAGAGAGCTCGCTGGGTGTGTGGTACATGCGCTCGGTGAGGTCGACTTGCGCCAAGGCGCGCTTCGCCCGCTCGGTCCGCTCGGCTGGCTGGGCGCCCGAGTACACCAGCGGCAACTCCACGTTCTGCAGAGCCGTGAGCCGGGGCAAGAGGTTGAATGTCTGGAAGACGAATCCGATCTCGCGGTTGCGGATATACGCCAGCTCGTCGTCCGACATCGTGCTGATGAGCTGGCCGGCGATGTAGTAGTCGCCAGCCGTGGGCGTGTCGAGCGCTCCGATCAGGTTCATGAAGGTGGACTTGCCCGAGCCGGACGGCCCCATCAACGCCACGTACTCGCCATAGCGGATCTCCAGATCGACGCCGTCCACGGCATGGATCTGCTGATCGCCCATGATGTAGGTCTTGCGGATGCCGTAGGTGCGGATGACAATCTTTTGCTCAAGCAATTGCTTGCCCAGCGCCGCCGGATCTTGCTGTCCCACCGTTTGCCCTGTTGCCATCATTCCTAAGCTATTCAAGGCGCGAAGCTTCGCGCACTAGTTACTCTCTAATCGACACCGCCAGCCGGCATTCGTCCCCCGGTCGAAGCTGCGGTGTCGGCGCTGCCAGCTTGAGCGTTGCGTCGCGCCGGCTGAACGCTAATGGTCCCGGTACGCCGCAGGCCTTATCGATGGCAACGACTGTTGTGCCAGGAGAGATCTCCGCTACCAGCATTAGCGAGGTGGCTCGCGCCACCGTAGCCACCACCGCTCCGCGCCCCGGCATGTCCCCGGCCGCGACCGGCAGATCCTTGACAGTCCCGTCCCACGGGCTCTTGACCAAGTAGGTCTTGGGCAGCTCTTGCAAGCGCTCCAACAGCCGTTGCGAGCGCCGCAGTTCGGCAGGCTCGGACGGTTCCTCGGTCGCGGGCTCATGGGTGGCGGCGGCCCGAGCCTCGCGCAGACGCGTGCTGAGGGCTTCGAACTCCCGCCGCTTCTCCTCGAAGTCGAGGCGCGCCGCCAAGCCCTCTTCGAATAGTTCCGTCCAACGCTGGAATTCTTCGCTGGCGCGACGGTGTGTCTCCTCCAGCTGCTCTAGTGCCGCCATGCGAAGGTCCCGGCTGGCACTCCGCTCGGTTGCGGCCGGCGTGGCTGCGGCGACCGCATGCGCGGCCCTCAACCCCTCGATCTCGCGTCGCACGGCGGCCTTGGATTCCTCCAGCGCCAAGTCTTCGAATTCGATCAGGGCGTCGCCTTCAGCGACGACATCCCCGATCCGGGCTCGCATTGCCAGCACACGACCGCCCCGTCGCGCCTTCACCGGCCCGTCGAGCGTGGCCACGGCCACCGCTGTCAGTTCGGCCGCCTTGGTCTTCGGCGGTTCTACCTCGATCTCGCCGGCCAAAATTCCCGGCTCCCAACCGCAGCCCGCGAGCGTAGCGCTGATGAGCGCCAGCAAGGCTGTGGCTGGCGCTCTGGCCGGCTCAGATGCCATGCAGCCCCGATCCTAGCCGATCCCCAGCTCTTCCCAGATCGGGTCGACTCGTCGCTTGACGTCCTCGCTCATCTCGATCACTTCCGGCCACGGCCGGGTGAAACCCTCCGTCTTCCACTTGCGGGTCGCGTCGATGCCCATCTTGGAGCCGAAGTCCGGCAATCGGCTGGCATGATCCAGCGAGTCGATCGGCCCCAGCGTGAACTGGATGTCACGTTCGGGATCGATATTATTCAGCGCCCGCCAAGCAGTCTCGGAGTAATTCTGCACGTCCACGTCGTGGTCGACCACCACGATGCACTTGGTCGACGAGGCTTGGCCGAGGCCCCAGATGGAATTCATCACCTTGCGCGCCTGCCCGGGATAGGACTTGCGGATCGAAACCAGCATCAGGTTGTGGAAGATCCCTTCGGCCGGCATGGCCATGTCGACGATCTCGGGTGCCTGTAGCTTTATCAGGGGCAGGAAGATTCGCTCGATCGCCTTGCCGATGAAGTAGTCCTCCATCGGCGGCCTGCCGACGATGGTGGTCGCATAGATCGGGTCCTTGCGCTGCGTGACGCAGTCCACGTGCAGCACGGGGTACTCGTCTTCGAGCGAGTAGTACCCGGTGTGGTCTCCGAACGGTCCCTCCGTGCGCAGCTCGCCGAGGTTGACGTGCCCCTCGAGCACGATCTCGGCATTGGCGGGCACTTCGAGATCGACGGTCTTGCACGGCACCATCTCGACCGGCTTGCGGCGGATGAAGCCCGCGAAGAGCATCTCGTCCAGATCGGGTGGCAGCGGCAGGCTTCCGGCGACCATCGTCGCGGGATCGGCGCCAATCGCCACCGCGACGTCCATCCGGGTGTCGCTTCCCTCTTGTTGCAGCCGGCGGTAGTGCTCGGCGCCCTGCTTGTGCGTTTGCCAGTGCATGCCCGTGGTGCGTCCGTCGTAGACCTGCAGGCGGTACATCCCGCAGTTGCGCTTGCCGGTGATCGGATTGCGCGAGAACACCATGGGCAGCGTGATAAAGGGCCCCCCGTCGCCGGGCCAGCAGGTCAGCACCGGGTAGTCCAGCAGCGAGAAGTTCTCGCTGTTGACAATTTGCTGGCACGGGCCGGAACGCACCGTCTTGGGAAGGAAGTTGCGCAGCTCGGCGAGCCTGGCCAGCCCCTTGAGCTTGCCGGCCACTCCCTTGGGCACGCCAAGATCCAAGTATTCCGAGATCCTCGCGGCAATGTCGCTGAGGTCATTCACTTCGAAGGCCAGCTGCATCTTCGACAGCGACGCTACGGAGTTGATCAGAACTGGGATGCTGGAGCCCTTGGGCCGCTCGAACAGCAGCGCCGGGCCGCCGCACTTGACCGCGCGGTCGGCAATCTCGGCGATTTCCAGCTTCGGATCAACCTCGGCGCGGATCCGCTTGAGCTCCCCTCGCTGCTCGAGCGCGGAAATGAATTCACGTAAGTCGCTGTACGCCATGATCGGGCCGCGCCGCGCCCGGCGCGGCTTGTCCCCACAATGATCCCACGGGCGCGCTCCCGGCTCAGGGAGCCTGGACCGCTCGGTTGAGATACGCCATCAGGGGCGCGAGGGCACGGAAGTACTGGTCTAGCACCGAGCCGATCGTAGGCCGCTCGATCGCATCGGCCGGAAGCGTGACCCCGGAGAGGAATTGCTTGTATACGAGCAGGTCAGCCGCCGGGTGGTCCGGGGGGAAGCCGCGCGGGGTCCGCTTGAGCCGCTGCCCCTCTAGGCCGCTGTAGCACTTGCGGTACCCCGCGGCGGCGAGAACGCCGCGCAGTTCGTCCGGGTCCGCCGCGATCTGGGCGCGGATGCGCCGCAAGGTGTCTGGTGGGGGCGCGTAGACTCCTCCTCCCACCAGCAATTCCTCGGCCGAGAAGTGGAAGTAGAAGCCCGCGCCGGCGTGGCGCTCCAGACCGGTCGGCGGGAATACGGCCGCCGCGTGCGTCTTATAGGGATCCTTGTTTTTGGAGAAGCGGATATCGCGGTAGATGCGGTATACCGACTTGCGCGGGTCGATGCTGTGCCCGGGCGAGTGCTCTTCGATGGCGATGCTCACTTCCAGCACCAGCTCGAGCAGCGGGCCCCGCACGAACTGTTCGTAGTCTGGCTTGTGGGCCTGGAACCAATCTCGGTTGTTGTTCGCCCGCAGCTCGCGCAGGAACTGGCGGGCTTGGGGCTCGAAGCCGGGAAACGTGAACTCCATAGATCCATGATGCGCGATTGGCTGGGAGCGGCCTCGGGCCGCGCCATACAATTGGATCTTGCAGCCCGTGAGCGAAACCCACTCCGAGCTGGCACGGTCTCTGGGAGCCATCGAAGGGCTGCGCTTGGACCGGAGCGTGCCGCTGAGCCGGCACACGCGCTTCGCGATCGGCGGTCCCGCAGACTTGTTCGGTGTGGCCAGCACCCCGCGCGCCTTGGCCGAGGCTTTTCAGGCGGCCTGCGCTGCGGAGGTGCCCTGCTATCTGCTCGGAGACGGCAGCAATGTCGTGGCCGACGACGACGGCTTCCGCGGTTTGGTGCTGCGTTACACGGCGGACGCTTTGAGCTATGTCGACGGTGCCGTTGAAGCCGCCGCCGGCGGCAGCCTGCAAGCGTTGGTCGACTTGACTGTGGACCACGGCTTGGAGGGGTTGCACACCTTGGAGCGCATCCCGGGGTCGGTCGGGGGAGCGGTGTACGGCAATGCCGGGGCGTACGGACACCAGATCGACGAGTTCGTCCAGAGCGTCGATTTCCTCGATGGGCACGAGCTGCGCTCCTTCGGCCCCGCCGAGTGCGAGTTCGATTACCGCGAATCGATATTCAAACGTCGCAAGGACTGGCTGATCTTGGGCGTGCGCCTGGTCCTGCCGCCCGGCGACGCCGCGGCCCTGCGCGCCCGCGCCCGGGAAATCCGCACGATCCGCGACGAGAAATTCCCCCCCGCCATGCGTTGCGCTGGCAGCATTTTCAAGAACCTGTTCCTAGACTCGCTGCCAGCGACAGCGGTGGAGGTCGTGCCCGAGCGGGCCGTGCGTGGCGGCAAGGTGGCTTCGGCCTTCTTTCTCGAGCAGGTGGGCGCGAAGGGAATGCGCAACGGCGGGATTGAGATCGCGCCCTATCACGCGAACCTGATCTATAACTTGGGCGGTGGCACGGCGGCTCAGATCCACGAGCTGGTCCAAGAACTGAAACGACGCGTGTGGGACCGCTTCGGCTTCGAGGTCGAGGAGGAAGTCCAATACGTGGGCTAGAGCCGGCCGGAGCTAGGCGAACCACTGGCCGCTGTGGTCGCTGGTCCAGTGGTCCGGGTGTGTCTAGGCAGCATTCGCGTAGGATGATACCTGGCGGAGGGGATCTGGTGAAGAGAGCGATTCTGGCCTTAGCATTCGTCGCCATCGTCCCGATGGCCGTGGCCGCCGATTGGGACGACCTGCTCCGCAACGGACTTGACGACTGGGTGGTGCTTGGGGACGGCCACTGGCGGATTCGCTCTGACGGCGTCGTTACCGCGAACTTCGGGATAGACCGTCAGCGCGAAATTCAAGGCACTGCGGACATCGGCCGGGAGGCCTTCGTCGCGTGGAGCACCCGGCAGTCCTGGCTGTACACAGAACGTGAGTTCGAAGAGTTCGACCTGCACTTGGAGTATTGGGTCAACACTCCGGGCAACAGCGGAATATCGATTCGTGACCCATCCCAAGCTGCGTGCGGTATCGCGGAGCGGCCGGATTTCGCCTGCACTCCGTCGAAGCAGGGATATGAAATCCAGATCAACAGCGAGTATTCCGACAAGTGGTCGACGGGCTCGATCTACGGCCTGGCGCGGGCTCCCGAGGGGCTAGAGAAGGTTGGCGAGTGGAATCGCCTCAACATCGAATCCCGGGCCGACGCGATCAGGGTCTACATCAACGGCGTGCTGGCAGCCGAGCACGAGGGGGATCCCGAGCGTCCGCTCAAGGGCCCGATCGGTCTCCAGCTGCACGATATCCACAGCTTTGTGATGTTCCGCAACATCTGGATTCTCGAATACTGACTCCGGATTACAGTGCCGCGTTGCCTGGTCCGACGGACGGCGCGACGTGGTCTACGCTGCGCTGGCTCGGGTCGTCCCTGAACAAGGTCGAGGTGGCCCGTCGCCGAACGAATCGGCTCGAATCTCGGCGTTGAATCGGGTTGTGCGTCCTGCGTGGCGTGGCGAATGGAGACGGTAGTGGAGCCCGCGTATGGGGGCATCAACGTCGCACGCGCTCCAAGTGCTTGAGCGCTTCGCGACGGCTGAGGCCTGAGAGGTCGCCGTGCGTGGCGATGAACTTGATCACCCAGTCGGGATCTGTCTTCGAGAATTCGCGCAACGCCCAGCCTATGCCCTTGCGCAGGAAGAACTCCCGCTCCCCGATGGAAGGCTCGATGACGTCGGCCAGCAGCTTCTTGTCCGTCGCCTGCTTGCGGCGCAGTTGCGCCAGGATCGCGGTCCGCCTTTTCCAGACATTGTCGGATCTCGCCCAGTCGCGCAGCAGCGCCTTCGTCGGCCGCGGGTGGCCGGCGAGCATGGCGCCCATGGCGTGGCTGGCGACTGCGTCCACGTAGTCCCACCACGCGCCGGTGACGACAAGCTCCTCGATGAGGGGAGCGCGTACGGGCTCGATCCAGCGCGTGTAGCGCGGGAAGGTCAGAAGTTCGATCGCCGCGTAGCGTTCCTCGCGAAACGCTGCCTTGCGCCAGAGAGCTAGGATCGCGGCCTCCCAAGCGTCCGCATCTGGCAACGGGTGAGCCCTTAGCGCCGACTTGGCGATCCGTCGGCACTGCGGGACGGCCACGCCGAGGAAGGGCATCTCCGATTTCATGTACGCCTGTTGGTGCGGTGCTCTGTCGGGGTCGGCGGCCGCGCGCAGTGCTGCACCGATGGCGTTCCGGACGTCCGTTGCGGCTGGCATGTAGCGAGTCGGTATATTTTGACAGGATGCACCATGACCTCCTTTGCCTGCCGCCTGCTTGGGACTCCGACGCCCGCAAGGATCCGCCCTAGCAGCGGGAGCGCACCCGTGAGCCATTGAGCGCAATAACGCGTCCGCTCGGCAGAGGCCCTTTACTGGATCGGGCACCTGCCGACCCCGTCGGATCAGATGGTCAGTCATGCCCGGCGGCAGCGCGTTCTGGACAGACCGAATGCTTTAGTTCGGTGTCATTCGAACAGTTCGGTGTGGCTGCCGACCCGAGCAAAGTAGACGGAGCCGCTTGGCCCATCCGTGGCGTCGATGCGATAGACCAGCAGGAAGTCACCGCCGATATGGCATTCCCGGTAGGGCGCCCATGAGCCTTTGAGTGCGTGATCCCTTCGTTCGGGACCGAGCGGCGCATCGTTGGCGATGAGAAGCAGCATCACCGCCTTCAGGCGGTTCATGTCGTATCTGCCAGAACGCGAGAGTCGCTCTCAGTCTTTGAGGAACTGCCGGCCGTAGTCAGCCCAACGTGGCAGCTTGGTCCGCCTATTGGCTGCTGGCGTCTTCAAGTTCCGCAAACATGTCGTCCGCGCTGGCGAAGCGCGCCTTGCGGGCCCTTACCAATTCGTCGATTTCGGCCATCGCCGCGCGGGTTTGCGCATTGGGCACCTTGAGTTCGAGCGGGAAGGCTTGATCGGCTGCTATGCGCCGGAACAGCAGCCGCACAGCTTCCGAGGCGGTCAGACCCATCGCCGCCAGGACCGCCGTAGCTTGCTGCTTCATCTCGGCGTTCATCCGAACGTGCAACGAGGAAGTCAGTGCCTTCATCCGTGGCTCCTGTATCGCATTCTAGATGCGCGATGTCATGTCGGAGTAACCCAGTCGACTCGATAGGCGTTGTCAAGCACGACTCAAGTAGCGCCTACTTCGACGAAACGCACCTGGGCTCCCCGCCGGATACGCGAGTGCTTGCGGAACTCCTTGCGTGACTCAGGAAAGTCTACGCGGTAGTGGCCGCCTCGACTCTCCTCGCGTGCCAACGCACAGCGCGTGATCAAGCGGATCACTTGGTACATGTTGTCGGTCTCGAATCCATGGCGGCTGGTGCGGGCAAGCCCCTTTTCGAACATCGTTGAGAGCAGGTCTAGCTGTTCTAGGCCGGCGCGGAGGCCCTCCCCGGACCGCGTGATCCCCGCGTGCCGCCACGCGAGGTGGCGCAGGTTCGCAATGGCATTGCCGGGCAAGGCGCTGGCGCGCTTCCGCCTTGGCAGAGGCGGATTCCGGAGCGATTCGCCCGCGTGATTGCGAATGACTTCCCCGCACCGCGCCCCGAATACCAGTCCCTCTAGCAGGGAATTGCTTGCCAGCCTGTTGGCGCCATGCACTCCGTTGCAGGCCGCTTCGCCGGCTGCGTACAGCCCCGGCAGCGTCGTCGCTCCGTCGTGGTCGGTCAAGATTCCGCCCATTGCGTAGTGCGCCGCGGGATGCACCGGAACCGGTTCCACCGCAAGATCGACCCCGTAGAGCAGGCAGGTGCGGTAGATGCGCGGAAAGCGCTTTGGTGCGTAGCCATCGCCGAGATGAGTCAGGTCAAGGTAGACCGGCCCGCGACGCAGCCGCGCCAGTTCGCTGACGATGGCCCGAGACACCACGTCGCGGGGCGCGAGTTCCTCGCTTTCGTGATAGCGCGACATGAAGCGCTGCATGTTGGCGTTGCGCAGGACCGCGCCCTCTCCGCGCAAGGCTTCCGAGAGCAGGAAACGCGGAGCCCCCTCGAGGAACAGCGCTGTCGGGTGGAATTGGACCATCTCCATGTTGGCGATGACCGCCCCGGCGCGGTAGGCCATGGCCACGCCGTCCCCGGTGGCAACATCCGGGTTCGTGGTCTCACGGTAGATCCGCCCGATGCCGCCGGTGGCAAGGAGCACGGCGCGGGCGTGGACCGGAACGAGCTCGCGCTGCTCTTCATTCCAAGCGAGCGCGCCGCAGACCGTTCCGTCTTCGACGAGCAGATCGACCACCGACGAAAAGCTCTGAAACTTGATCGCATCAATCGATCTCGCCTTGTGCAGCAGTGTGCGGCCAATCTCTTTCCCGGTGGAGTCTCCGCCAGCGTGGAGCACGCGGTTCACGCTGTGTGCTCCCTCGATGGAGAACGACAGCTTGCCTCCGGCCGAGTCGAATTCCGCGCCCCATTCGATCAGTCTTTCAATCCGGTGCGGGCCGGCCTCGGTCAGGGCTCGCACCGCCCGCGGGTCGCACAAGCCAGCTCCAGCCTGTAGCGTGTCCTGCTCGTGCAGGCCTACTTCGTCCTCGTCGCTGAGGGCGACGGCCACGCCGCCTTGCGAGTACTCCGTGGCCGATTCCCGCAGGCGGTCCTTCGTCAGCACGAGAACGCGGCCGGCCGGGGCCGCCTCGATGGCCGCGCTGAGGCCCGCCACGCCACCGCCGATCACCAGAAAGTCGGTTTCCATGGCAGTCGCAACGATACGGCTGAACGACCGGGGCGCGCCCGGCCGGCACCGCTTGCAGCAAGTCCACATGGTACAAAAAGGACTAATGGCCCTCGTGTCCGTCGAGACGCTTGGTTCCCGTTACGATGTCCGCATCGAAGCCGGCCTGATCGGACGCGCCGGGTCGCTAATTCGCGAGACGCTCGGGGATCGTCGGCTGTTTGTGATTGCGGACGAGACCGTCTGGAGGCACTACGAGTCTCGTCTGGCGGAGGGACTCCAAGGCTGCGATTGGGTGGCGCTGCCCAGTCCACTCGACGAGCCGCGCAAGCGCATGTCCACGGTCGAGAGGCTGTGCTCGGACATGCACGCCGCGCGCGCGGACCGCGGCAGCGCCGTGGTGGCGTTCGGGGGCGGAGTCGCTGGCGACGTGGCTGGGTTCGTGGCCGCTTCCTACATGCGCGGCATCGACTTTGTCCAAGTCCCGACCACCTTGCTCGCCCAGGTCGATGCTTCGGTTGGCGGCAAGACAGGTGTCAACCTCTCCTCTGGCAAGAACCTAGTCGGAGCGTTCCACCAGCCGCGCCTCGTGCTGGTCGATCCGGACACGCTCGTCTCGCTGCCGGACCGCGAGTATCTTGCCGGCGTGCAAGAGGTGGTCAAGCACGGCATCATCCGCAGTCCGGAACTGTTCGCTTACATGGAAACGCGCGCGGCCATGGTCCGAGCGCGCGCGGGGGAAGCGGTCGAGAAGATGATTTCGGAATCGGTCCGCATCAAGGCCGCGGTTGTGCGCGCCGACGAGCGCGAGAGCGGGCTGAGGCGCATCCTGAACTTCGGCCACACGCTAGGCCACGCCTTGGAGGCCGAGACCGGCTACAGCACCCTGTTGCACGGCGAAGCAGTCGGCTTCGGGATGATCGCCGCGGCGCGCCTGTCGGAGCTGCGCGGCCGGTTGGGCTCCCGTGATCGCGGGCGGATCGAAGCTGTCGTGCTCTCGTACGGGTCGTTCGCGGGTCTGGAGAGCTTGGACGCCCGAAACATCGCCGCGCGGATCGCGGGCGACAAGAAGGCGGTCGGCGGCAGGGCGCGATTCGTGCTGGCCGATTCGATCGGAAGCGTGAGCGAGGAACTGGACCCGCCTGCCGATCAGGTGATCGCTGCAACCGAGCACGCGCTCGCAGCCTGCGGCGCCGTCGAATCGGCAGCGGTCTAGAGCCGCATACGTGGTGCCAGTGGAAGAGCCACAGCGCGGCGCTTTGCCGGCTGGCATCGAGGTCGGCAACGAAGCCGAGGCTGCCCGCGCCGTGCACGACATGTTCGCGCGAGTGGCGCCGCGCTATGACTTGCTCAATCACCTGCTATCAGGCCAGATCGACCGCTTCTGGCGCCGCAAGCTGGTGCGCGCCGTGCGGCCCTACTTGCAGCGCGATGCGGTGAGTATCGCCGATTGCTGCTGCGGCACGGGAGATCTGGCGCTGGCCTTGGCCCGTGAGCGGGCGCGCTTGCGCCCGGACAAGGTCCCAGCGTGCCTTGCCTCGGACTTCTGTCGCCCGATGTTGGTGCGTGCCGCCGACAAGTTCGAGCGTGCCGGCCTGCCTCGTATTCTGGCCGAGGCGGATGCCACCCGCATGCCGCTGCCTGACTCGAGCGTAGATTTGGTGACCATTGCCTTCGGGTTTCGAAACCTTGCAAACTATCGCGTCGGCGCCGAAGAGTTTTGCCGATTACTGGCCCCGGGCGGCTGCCTGGCGGTACTGGAGTTCTCCCAGCCGACCTTCAAGCTTTGGGGCGCGCTGTTCAACTTCTACTTCCAGCACGTGCTGCCGCGCCTGGGCAACGCCATCTCCGGAAGCGGAGGGGCCTACTCCTATCTCCAGGATTCTGTGCAGCGCTTTCCGTCGCCCGAGCAGGTTCGAAAGCTGCTGATTGGGGCAGGATTCAAGCGGGTCGAGATTCGGCCGCTATCCGGCGGTGTGAGCGTCTTGTATCTCGCCTACGTCTAGTGCGATGAGTCAAAGGCACCTGAGATAGACAGGCGAAAGCTCGCTCTTCTTGGCCGCCAGACTGGAGTCGATCATTGATCGCGAATCCAGTGGCGCCGACAAGCTTCAATTCAGGAATTCATTGAGGCCGAAGACTGCGAGAAGCGAGAATCCGAAGACCATGATGCCTACAACGAGAAGGATTCCAGGGACCAGAATCGCGATGATCCATACCATCACTGCTGCGCCAGTTGAGATCCCGGACAACTCTCGGATAGCAAAGATCTCCAAGATCAGGCTGAAGATCGCGCCAATCAGCGTGCCGACGAGCGGGACCACGCCGAAAGCCACAGGCGCCGAGGCAAACAAGATCGCGCGAAGCCAGCCCGAGTAGGGCGGCATGTCATCTCGGCGATCCTCGCGAAGTCCGTCCGGATCTGCCGCACCTTCAGGGGGCGGACCGCCGGCGAACATGCGAGCCAACAGCATGAAGAGGCCTGTCATGAGCGCCAGGCCGAGGAACCCGAACAGCCATGCGATCGGGACCAAAGGCAGCGTCCACAAAGAGCTGAGGAGCACGGCCACGGCAAAGACGACAAGAGCTTGCCCTGTCGCCTTGTTGTCCTGCGCGATCTCATTGAAGATGCCAGGTTCGAACCTAAGTACCGCCGTGACGCGGTTCCAGGCCGACCTTACGGGCGGTTGCTCCATCCCTTCGTTCATGATTCCTCCAGTGCGAACTGAGTCGGAAACGTCACGATTCGCCACAAGGGGGGACAGATGCCGACGCAGAGCGCGGCGAATCGTAGCACATCTTGGCAAGAGGGGATCATGGGAGTCGGCAGCCTGCCCAGAGCGAGATCAGCGCGGCCGTCTCAGGAGGCCGGGGCTCCGACCGCAGGATCGACCACGGTCGGAACGGCTCGCCGGACATCGTCTAGACTTGAACCGTGCGTGGCCACTAGCGTTGGGCAACCAACCCTGAGGGAAGTTCTTGATGCGGCTGAAGTTCGCGGGCGAGGAGTGGCTGTTCTGGTTCCGGCTGGCGATCAAGGTGGCGCTGGTCGTCGGCGCGGTCTACTTGGCCTACCACTTCTATGAGCGGAACCGAATCGCGAACATGACCATCGGCGAGCAGCCGACCAAGCGCAACCTTCCGTCCGATGCGTTCGTGTTCGTGCCGAAGTCGTATGCGACCGACTTGCCCTCGGCGCGGGAGCGGCTCACGGGCAAGCCGCTGTGGATCCGCGAGGGCTACCGCTGGGCCTACCAGCCCGGCGAGAGGCTCTTCGAGCCACTCGAGCGAATCGTCCCGTTAGCCTTCGAAACGCGCGGGCGCGAGGTTGTCTTGCTGTTCGAGAAGGAGGGCGAGCGGCGTTCGTTCGTCATCGGCACCGTGCAGCGGGTGTTCGTGGATGACATCTTCTTCGT
Organism: Bryobacterales bacterium; assembly: GCA_022826925.1. Classification (GTDB taxonomy): domain Bacteria; phylum Acidobacteriota; class Terriglobia; order Bryobacterales; family UBA6623; genus VXMF01. The sequence continues at coordinate 2,549 of JAJDTX010000129.1, read as the reverse complement.
CAAGGATCCTAGGGACATCTACGACCACTGGACCGACGAAATGTGGGATGCGGCGTCCAAGGGCGTTGTCGAGGTCGGGATGAGCGAGGTGCGCATCGGCTTCGCGCTGGGCGTCGGCGAAGTCGTGCGCCAGTCGCCGGGTGGGATGACTCGGATCGTCGACTACAAGCAGTGCGCGGTAGCCGGGCTCGAGCCCGTGCGGGTGACCTACCGCGACCACGTGGCCGCGTCCATCGAGCCCTTGGGCGGCTGACGGGTTCCCGCCTAGCGCCGCGACCAAGACCAGGGAAATGCCAAGTCGGGCTGGTTGGCGTAGCGCGCCATGCGCAGCGTCAGCCGTTCGCCGCTGCCGGGCGCGAGCCGCACGCTGACGGCGTTCGCGTCAAGATCAACCGCGCCCGATTCGCGCTCCAGCGCTCTGAATTGGTGCTCCGCATACCCGCCCGCTTGCACGATGATCTCGCGCGCGTCGCTATCGCTGAGATTGACCAGTGTCACGCTCACCGAGTCGTCCTCCAGCGAATGCACGAGGGCGGCCACGTCTGGCGGCAAGCCGGCTCGGCGCCGCTCGGGATCGAAATAGCGCAGCCGGCTGTGCAGCACCCAGATCCGGCCGTTGGCGAAATATCCGCCGGTGGTCAGCTCGGACAGCGTGTCGGTCGTCGCCGGCACGATTCCGAGCAAGTAGTCGGCCAGCCTGGTTTCGGCAGTCGTCTCGTCGTTGCGCTGAAGCTCCAAGCGTTCGCGGATGTGCTCGAGATCTCGCTCCATGGCGCGCTCGGGATAGCCGGGGTCGTTGCCTTGCAAGAAGGCGACCCACGGTTCGTGCTGCTGCGGGACCCGCTGCAAGTCCTCTGGCTGCATCGACCACAGATAGATCTCTGCCAGCCGGTCGGAGTAGGTTACCGGCTCGTACCGGTAGAATTCGGGCTCGCCGTTGAATGCATAGCCGCGGGGATCGCCGTACATGGTGGGCAGGAGCCGCTCGCCGTCCTCGGTCTTGGCGGCCTCCAACACGCGGTCCATTTGCGCGCGCAGCACGTCGATATAGCTTTGATCGCCGGTCAGCAGCAGGCCGTTGGCGAAGCCTTGGAACGATGAGGCGGTGAAGTAGTTGCGGTGCGCGATCTGCTGCAGCTCGCCATCGAAGATGGTGAAGTTCCAGCCGTAGGTGCCCTTCCACCACTGGCCATCATGGGCTCCTCCGAGCGTGCCGTCGAGACCGATATTGGAGGGAATCATCCCGCCGGTCGCGGCCGCGCGCTCCTTCCACGCGTCCAAGTACTCCAAGGTCCAATCCTTGTACTTGCTCTTCCCCGTCAGCGCGTACGCATTGGTGCTGAGCAGGGTCGCGGCGAGGTTCAGGAAGGTGTCGCCGACCGAGTCGAGGTATTCGTCGCAGTGGGCCAGCATGCGCGGGTACCACTGCTCGAGGTCCAGCAGTTGCGTCGTCCGCGCCGGATTGTGGAGCAGGTGGAACTTGCCCGGCACCGGGTCGCCGACCCAGTCGTAGACAGTGGCCCTGCGCAACATCGGGCCGAGGCTGCCGTTCCACAGGCTGCGGATGATCTTGTGCTCGGGATCGTAGTTGGCCAGCGAGGAATCCTCGCCGGTGTACATCTGGGCGAAGCGCTCCATCCTCTCCACCAGCAGGTCGTCGTCCGGGGCCGAGTGCCCCATGAGCAGGAATGCCCGCATCCCCTCTCCGGTGTGAAACCAGTCCGACTGCGTGATGAACTCGCGGTGATACGCCCCGTTGCTGGCCAGAGTGGTCAGTTCGGTGCGCAGTTCGCCGTATTGCTGGAGATGCCCCTCAAGCCCCTTCTTGTACAGATCCAAGACCGAATCCGAGCCGCCCAGGGCGTGCAGCAGGGTCCAGTTGTAGAAGGTCTCGATCGCGTCATCGGGACCGTCCAGGGTGCCCCAGCGCGGCGTGTGCAAAAGGTAGCCCCGATCGTCCAGATAGCCGTCCGCGAACTCTTCGACGGCTTTCGAATTGGCCTCCAGCAACTCGCGTTCCAGCAAGGCCCAGCGAGGGGCCTCCATCGGTGAGTCCACGTCTACGACGGGAAGCTGGCTACAGGCGGCCGAGAACATCACGAGGATGGCCGCGGCTAGGCGTCTTGAGTTGGTCATTGCGATACCTGCATGATTCCAGCGATCAGTGTTCCCGCAGACTCGACACCGACGGAAACGACTGGGCGGGCGTCAAGCGGTGCGGCACCATCGCTTATGGCCCCTACAGAGTACCTAGTTCGACCGGTCTTCACAGACACATGCTGCAACCTCTCGGTGTTCGACGCAGAATGCGACAAGCGGGCTAGGCTGCTATGTTTGTGCAGTAGGGATCGCTGAGGAGAGCGCCAAGATGCCGAAGCTTGAAGGGATACCGTCGGCACGGACTCGCCTAAGGGGGAGCGCAGAAATAACTTATCAGTTTAGACCGGGAGAGATGGTGTAGTTCCACTTGGGGATGTGCTCGTTGGGGGTGAGATTGAGGGCTCCCATTTGCTCGTCGCTGATCTGGACACCGGTGGGGTATTCGTTGC
>JAJDTX010000052.1 GCA_022826925.1 Bryobacterales bacterium | reverse complement strand
TTGCCCGAACCACATCTGCCTGAACGACCGCACGCACCACGCGCTGCCCACAACGGGCCGCCTTGCAGCAGTGCGCCAAGCCCGTTTGCGGTGCCGTCTGGCAAGTCGAAGGGGTGAGTGGAGCCCGGAAATCGCACACTTTTTTCGCTGCAACTGGCCTCCGGCTGGAAATCCAAATCATTGAAAACAAAGCACTTATAGAACGACGCTGCAGAATCAGCCATGGCCTCATTCGTAAGTCCTTTGTTTTCAATAACTTCTAACGCGACACTCGTGAGTATCGATATAATACCGTAAAGCTAGAACCCCTATTCTCCGGCAATCCCGCTCGCATGAACAGTATAGCTCCCTGTCTGACCCGAAGACATATACACCCTTAGGATGTACTGACCAGGCCGGAGCAGAGTCGCCGCGATGCGGAAGTTGACAAACTGCTCGCCGCCGTCATCGTTCGACGCGACCTCCTTCCCTTCGGAGTCGTGCAACGATCCTGCCGTATCGAGACTGCCAACCGTGTAGACCAAGGCCACGGTGGGCACCGCCGTCTCGATACGAAAGAAGTTTGACTCGTCCGACCTCGTGATCGCACCGGAGCTTGGGGAATCGTCCAACCCTAATGCAGCAATCGAGGGCTGCGTGCCTTCTAGATGAAGGGTATAGCTCCCGGTCGTGGCAGAGAGGCTCGAGGTCACCCTCACGTAGTACTTTCCCGGCCAGAGAAGTCTATGGATACGAAAGTTGTCTCCGTCTCCGCCATCGTCGTTCGAGGTGATCTCTCTTCCTGCGGCGTCCAGCAGCTTGCCAAAGCTGTCGAACCCACCGACCGAGTAAATGGCGGCTATCGTCAATTCTGTGACCTCAAACTGGAAGTAGTCGCTGTCTACCTCGGCCTCGATGACGCCCTCCTGGGGCGACCCATCTGGCGATAGCTCGACAGGCGAGAGAGCCGTCTGCTCTAGATGCACGGTGTAGTCGCCGGTGGAGCCACCCCAAGCCATTATCCTCAGGTAATACGTGCCCGCTTGTGGGAGGACACTCCGCATTCGGAAGTTGGCACCTTCGCCTCCAGAGTCGCTCCCGTCGACGAGATTTCCACGGGCGTCAAGCAGTTCGCCCAGCGTGTCTAGGTTGCCTTCGGTGTAGATGACAGCTTCGCTGACCTCCGCGATTTCGAATTGGAAGTAGTCGTGCGCGAATCGCTGTTCGACGTTGCCCGGCGAGCCACCTTCCGAAATCGGAACGGATGACAGCTGCACCCCCTCCGCTCTCAAGGTGTAGCTGCCCGTTTCGCCCGCCTTTCCAGAAACCCCGACATAGTAATGGCCCGGCCACAGGACTCTCTGTATGCGAAAGTTCGACTCATCGCCATCATCGTCGTTCTCTGCAAGCCAGCGCCCGTCCGAGGCAAAGACTCGTCCCAAGCTGTCAACTCCCCCGATCGTGTAGATGTTCACTTCCTTCGGCTCCGTCACCTCGAACTGAAAGAAGTCTTCGTCGCCGTCCGAATCGATCGTGCCCACAAGGGACTGGTCGCCCAGTTCGATCGACGCAGGCGACGCTGAAGTCCCCTCCGCGACCACGGTGTATCTGCCCGTCTCCAGCTCCGTGAATGAGAAATAGCGGTGCGCAGACACCCGGAGGTAGTATCGGCCAGCAGGAAGGAGCCTTTGAGTCATCCAGCGACCTGAAGCGAGTTCGTGTCCTTCGGCATCGAGGAGCACGGTTTCGGGAAGGAAATCGGCGGACGTGCTGATCTCTACCATCGTCAGTTCGTCGATGTCAATCCGGAAGAAGTCCGAGTCTTCCCAAGTCCCAATCACGCCCGCCTGAGAGGTGCCGTCCAGCGACAACGCGATCAGCCATGAGGGCGTCTCGGCAGCACTAGGATTCGGGGCTGTTGACGACGCATTGGCGGCACCCGCCGACGGGGCTTCCGAGAAGCGTTCGTGTCGCGAAGGACTCACCGGTCTAGGCAAGGCGTTCCCTGCAGCGGCCAATCGCTCGCTTGGAGGGGGCGCAAGAGTGCCTTCCGCTGCTGCGAGTGAAGTAGCCTGAGCACTCGATGCGGATGGCATGGCGCAAAGCAGCAGCCCTAGCAATACGATTCCCGATCTGCCGGGCAACCAGAACGATGCTTGGCCGACCGTCGGGAACGATGCAGACCGAGCTGCCGCGAGTAGGTCACGGTCACAAGATGCGGTGGTCCTTCGAGGCATGGCAAAATTCCTCAGCAGCTCCGTTCGGCACGGGAAATCTCCGGTCTTGCTTTGAGTGGCCGATGCAGCTCACCCCTTGCGCGCAGACCCGGAGTGACTGTCTGCGAAGCATGTCTTGGGGGATGCGCTGCGCCAGCTTCTACTCGCAGCCTGAGATCAGCAGGCCGATTGCGCTGGCCTAGGGGCCCAGTGCCTTGAGTGTGCGAGGGACCAGCATGTGCGTCTCGAAGGCCCGGGGCGAGAGGTTCTTCCGGTATAGCCCCGGCAGGACTCGTTCCAGCGATCCCGACCGCCAGGGGCATTGTGTTGGCTGAGACCAACGAAACCGGATGGACTGCGAGCACGTCAGCCTTACGATTCCTAGTGCGGGGCAGGGTTGCTCGGACCAGTTCGATGCCGATCTGGGCTTGGCGCTCTGGCAGATGCCCGCTCCGTGCGACTTGCTGCTCTGCGCAACCATCGATAAGGGTATTCGAGCCAGCCAATCCGGCTCCGGAGTCGTCTTGGACGGCATGCGCGGCAAGGCCTTGCGAGTCGCCGCGCGGGGCATTGGCGAGCGTTTTACAACACCAGGCTGCGGTCCGGAAGATCGGGGGCACAGCTGTGTCCGGCAGGTGCTCGCTCATTCCACATCCTTGGCTCCCGTAGCCATCGGATCGGCCGAAGTCCTGGCCTGAATCGGCCAGTGTGCGGGGATCCATGATGACCTACTCCCGAGGTGCCTCGCGAGATTCTGGAACCGCAAAGCTTGGGAGCGGCATGGTGCGCAGCGCTTCCCATTCCCGGCGAAGACCATCCAGCGAAACAGGGACGGCGCTCAGACGAATCTTGAGCTGTGCTTCGAACAACGATACTGGCTCCACGGCCGTGCCATTCGATTCAAGTACCTCGAGGTTGCGTGTGTTGAAGCTAGCGGGATTGCCATGAAACCCTACCACAATGGGATGCAGGAACCGCAGATAGCCCTCCCAGAAGTCATAGTACGAGTCATCCCCTCCGTGGTTGAAATTCCAGAAAACCAGATGTCTGAGATGGTGGGGCGGGACACCTGTGCCGCTGCTGCCATACAGTCGTCCATTCGCAACCTGGTCGTACAAGTTCGCATAGGAAGGAATCGTCTTGTGGATGTCGACGGACTGCCCGGGATGCATGTCTACCCGCCAAAACACGTTTCCAGTTGAGCCGTGGCTCATTCCGACACCATGGAGCTGTCCCGCAAGGTCTTCCGAAAGAGCCACCCAAATGCCGTAACTGGCCTGACTCTTGATGGCATAGTGAGCCCGGTTTCCCGCGAGCGTTACGTGATAGACGGAAACGGCCGCGCTGCCGACGATATCCAGCGCGCGACTGGCGTTGACGAAGGACGTGCGCCGAACCCAGCAATTCACACACCGGTTGAGCTTGAGGAGGCTCCAGCCTCCATCGTGGATGGCGTTCTTGTGGTGGACGAACTCTTCCAGAAATGAGCCATGAAAGCTGATGTCTTCGACGCCGACCTCTTCCAGATGCGGATGCGACCGCACCCTCCATTCGAACTCGGGATTGACGTTCGCGTGGAGGGGTTCGTGGAGGCGGATGCGGTTGCCTTGGATCTCGGCAATGCTATGCTCTTCAGCGATTTCAAGTCCATCTGTCTGGAGCCTTTCGCCAAGATGTTCGGGCAAGCGCGGCACGAGGAACTCATTGACCGCGGCAGTGCTCTTCATCGCCACGGCAACCCTCTGGCCGACCTTCAGCCTGGAAGTGTCCCCGACCTTGAGCCAGAATGTTTCTCGACTGGCACCTTCGGTGATCGTCGCCAAGACTCGAGAGGCCCTTCGTCGGGGAGAAAAGTGGAACATATAGGGCGACGAAAACAGGTTGTCGGTGGCTGGCGGCATGTGATTGACCTGACGGATGATCGTGCCGCCCTGCCGACTGCCGCTACCCCTGAGGACGATGTTGCTGCCGTGAATGTTGATCGGAGTGAATTCGCCGGCCTCATTCTTGTCCGAGTCGGTATTGACTAGGAACTCTCCGGGCGGAAAGAAGACGATGCCGCTGCCGTTTCTCACGGCGGCCGCGATGGCTCCGACGATAGCGCTCTGATCAGATAGATCGTCATCAGGAATCGCACCGTACTCAGTGACGTCGAACACCGGATGCGTCGGATCGGGAACCCGCTTTCCGAAGTAATGGTATCCGGCATACGAGAAATCGGGCAGGATCGCTTCTGTGCCGTTCTGCCTAGCCGAGACGAACTGATCCCAAACTCGAGAGCGGCCGCCCTGCCGCAAGTCTGCCACCCAATGCCTGCGAGTGTGGTCAAGGCCCGGCAATTGCGCCCAGAGGGGAATTCGGTCTGGATCTTCAAGTTCGTCGAGTAGGTGTGGCGGAATGGGTAACCGGACCTCGTTGGTGCCAGGCCGCAGCATCTGTGTCCAAAGAGTCTGCCCCTCGCTTCCCAGCAAGATCCGGAATGGCTCGGCCGCATGGTTCGCGAATTCGATGGGGAAATACCAGCGGGATTGGTCCGATCCGGGTCTGGCAAGCGAGGCTGCCGAGTCGCTCTGTCTTGGCGCCTTGATCCTCCAGGAAAAGATTCGGTCCATGAAAACGATATGGTCGATGAAAAGGCGGGCCTCTGAATCTTGGCGGCTCGTCGCCCTGAACGTGATGCGCCGCTCGTATTGATCTTCGTCGTCCGAGCTACGATGGGGGCTCGCCAACTCGACGACTGCGAGTTGCCAGCCGCGTGGAGGCGGACCGCCTGACCACAGCCTATATGTCAGAAGCGCGCCGCCCCCCAGTGGGTGGTCGCGAACTCTAATTCGTAAGTCCCTCAGGCCATACCCCTCCGTCTTCCACCAAAAACTCAGGCTGTGACTATTCGAAATTTGCAGCCCCGTTCCGGCAAAATCGAACGAAATCAATTCGGTCTCTCCGGCCGGAATCGAAGCTGCTATCGATGTACTCCCCTCATGGGAATCACTGGAGAGCTCGGCACTTGCGGACCATCCGGAAAGATCTTCGCAACGGGTAAGGGTCTGCACTGGCGCCGCGGCCGCGCAAGTCCAAGCGTAGAAGAAGACAGGGATGCAAGCTTGAACGGATCTCAATGCCATTGCAACCGCCAGCCGTCACGTTACATTATATGGCTGGACTGGGGACTTTGTCCGGCACGCCACTTTGGACTCCACGGCTGATTCGTTTTCTGAGGTTGTACCCTTTGGGGCAAGAAGTTAGCGCGGGGGGTGGCTTTTTTGGCCGGAATCGTGTATGCAGGGAGTATGGCGGTGCAAACGTCGGCAGAGTCTGCGGAGCCGGTTCCGGTGGT
>JAJDTX010000162.1 GCA_022826925.1 Bryobacterales bacterium | reverse complement strand
CAGCGTAGCTGCGCCAAGTACTCTCGGCAGGCTTGGTCGCTGGCGAACCGGGTGTCGAATTGGAGCTGATTCCACGCGCGTGATCCTCCACCGCTCAGACACTACATGTAGTCGCTACCTGACTCAAGTGCATACCCCCATGGGCCGGAACTCTTCGCAGCCTTCACTGCTGTCGAGCTACAGGATTGACCGCATCGCCGCGTTCCCTTCTGGCCTAGGAGCGTCTGCTGCTAGCATCTGCCGCTCAACGGGGCCTCTCTCGTCCAAGAGCGCCGGTACTTTGGAAAACACCTCCTCGGAGCAGACTGCGATCCATCGCAGGACTTGCCGCTTGTACCCCGCTGACCAAAGAATTCGAGAATCACTTGACTTTAATGAGACAGATATGTATCATACGAGCCATAACAGACCAGCCCATGGCAATCCGAAGTTCTCTTGGTCTCCTTAGGGCCCGGCGCGGGGCCCTTCTGCTGGCGAGTTCGTCCTTCTGGGGCGGGCGGCCCGATCGGCCGTTCTCCGGGACTCGCACGGTTCATTGTCAGCCGAGTGCCCCGGCACGGGGGAAGCGATGACGGGAAAGACACTCAGGCCTCCCATGCGCGAGGCCATTCTGGACGCCGCCATCGACGTGCTAGGCCGCAACCCTGGCGCCTCCCTTGCGGAGGTCGCGGCGCGCGCGGGCGTGGGCCGGGCGAGCCTCCATCGTCACTTCCCTGCGCGCGACGACCTAGTCGCCGCCGTCATCCGCCGGTGCATGGACGAGACAGACGCCGCGACGGCTGCGGCTGTCCAAGATGCGGGCTCTGCCCGCGAGACGCTTTTGCGAGTGCTGAAGGCGGTCATTCCGCTTGGCGACCGCTACCACTTCCTGGCGTCCCTCTCTTCCACTGACGCGGAAGTGCGCGCCCGTTACGAGGCGGATCTCGAATGGCTGGCAGGGCTGGTCGACTCTCTGAAGAAGGAGAGTGTCATTGCTCCTGAGGCACCACGCTTTTGGGCGGCAGCCAACATCGACGCGCAGATCTGGATCGCGTGGACAGAGGTGGCGGCGGGTCGGCTGGCAGCCGCGGATGCTGCCGACCTTGCATTGCACACGCTACTCGAAGGATTGGGAAAACGATGACACGTCACATGCTTCAACTTCGCATCCTTATTGGCCTTGGGGGACTGTTCGTCGGGTTGGCAGCGTCCGCCGCAGCCGCGCGGGGCGCGGGTGACCGCGTCGACGTGATCGGCGTTCGGGTAACAGACACCGCAGGCCGACAGCACCGAATCGGCGTGTCGGAGGGGACTCCGCAGCCGGCAGTGCTCGTCTTTCTCGACACGGCGTGCCCGGTGGCCACACGGTACGTGCCCACGCTCAACGAGTTGCACGCCCGCGGCGAGCGGAACGGAGCCACGCTCTACGGGATCCTGTCGAACCCCGCCATCACGTGGCGGGACGGCGCTGACTTCGCCGCCGACTTCGATGTCCAATTCCCCGTCATCCTAGACAGTTCCGGCGATCTTGCGCTCCGCCTCGGCCCGCGGGTCACGTCGGAGTCGTTCTTGATATCGCCGGCCAACCGAATCGTCTACCGTGGCAGGATCAACGACCGGTTCGCCGACATCGGAAGGCAGCGCCCAAGGGTCACTTCGCACGACCTCCGCAATGCCATGGACGCGATGACGCTGGGCGCTCGGGTCGAGCCTCGCGAGACTGAGGCGGTGGGGTGCTTCCACCACACTTGGAACGACCTGGCAGATGCGGATGCGGCGGATCACGCCGTAACGTACTCGCGCCAGGTCGCACCGCTGCTCGCCGCCAACTGCACGGAGTGCCATCGGCAGAGCGGGATCGCCCCCTTCTCGTTCGACGGCTACCAGAACGCTAGGCGCTGGAGCCGCATGATCGCCCACGTGACCAGCGAACGGCTCATGCCCCCTTGGCGGGCGGTGCACGGCTTCGGCGAGTTTCGCGATGCTCGGAGCCTGAGCGCCCATCAGATCGGCCTGCTCCGCGTATGGTCGGAGAACGGCGCCCCGCTCGGTGACCCTGAGAATGCTATGCCGGTTTCGGTCCGGCCGCCCTCGAAGTGGCGGCTGGGTCCGCCGGATCTCGTTCTCCGCATGCCGGAGTCTTTTGACGTGCGGGCGGACGGGGACGACATCTACCGCTACTTCGTCATCCCCACAGGCCTCACCCAGGACCGGACCGTCGTCGCGCTCGACTTCAGCCCCGGAGACCCGCGGGTGGTGCATCACGCCAACTACCTACTTGACACGCAGCGGCGCGCGAGGGCCGAGGATGCGAAGGACGCTGAGCCTGGCTTCGCCGTCTTCGGGACGGGCGGCTTCCTCGATTACAACGCCTGGGGAGTTGGCGGCTGGACGCCCGGCGCCGATCCCTGGGTCTCGGGCAGGGACCGCGGGATATGGTTCCCCAACGGCGCCGACCTCGTCCTTGAAGTTCACTATCATCCGAACGGGCGGGCGACCAGCGACCGGAGCGAGATTGCCGTCTATTTCGCCGAGGAGCCCGTGTCGGAGTACTTGGACGGCCTCGTCGTCGGCACGCAGGACCTGACGATCCCGCCAGGCAAAGACAACTACTGGCGGCGATTCTCGATGAGCGTTCCCGCCGGTATCACGCTAACCGACGTCACCCACGGCTGATTCGTTTTCTGAGGTTGTACCCTTTGGGGCAAGAAGTTAGCGCGGGGGGTGGCTTTTTTGGCCGGAATCGTGTATGCAGGGAGTATGGCGGTGCAAACGTCGGCAGAGTCTGCGGAGCCGGTTCCGGTGGT
>JAJDTX010000101.1 GCA_022826925.1 Bryobacterales bacterium | reverse complement strand
CTCCGGACGCCAGCAGCGCTTCCCGCTCGTCGAGCCATTCGAGATAGCGTCCCGCCAGCCTCCGAAGCGAAGCGTCCGATTTGCCGGAGAGCGGCAGCAGCCGCATTCCGCGAGCGGCGAGCCCGTCGTGCACTCGCGGCAGCCCCGAGACGGCGTCCGGAAGGGGGACGACTACCGGGCGCGGGGCGCCGTCCGGATCGGGAGAGTCCTTCTCGGGGCTGCCGTATCCCTCCACGAAGACAAGCGCGTTCGTACCCGAGATTCCGAAGGCGCTGATCCCGGCCCGCGGCGTCCGGCCAGGCTCGAGAGGCCAGTCCGTCGTCTCCGACACGACACGTACCGGCAAGCGGCTCCACTCCAGGTGAGGGCTCGGGTCCCGGAAATGCAGGTGCTTCGGGATCACGCCGTGCCGCATGGCGAGGACGACCTTGATCAGCCCGGCGACCCCCGCCGCCGATTCCAGGTGGCCGATGTTGGTCTTGACAGAGCCGACCAGCAGCGGCCGGTCCTTGGCGCGTCCCGCGCCGTAGACCGCCGCTGCGGCCTGCACCTCGATTGGGTCCCCCAACTCCGATCCCGCTCCATGCGCCTCCAGATAGTCCACGTCCGCCGGACTCACGCCTGCCTGCGACAACGCCTGCTCGATCACTCGCTCCTGCGCCGGTCCGTTCGGCACCGTCGGCCCCGCGCCGGCCCCGTTCTGGTTGACGGCTGCCCCTCGGATCACCGCCCAGATGCGGTCGCCATCGGCCTCCGCATCCTCCAAACGTTTCAGGACCACCATCCCGCAGCCCTCGCTCCGCACGAAACCATCGGCGGAGGCGTCGAAGGTCTTGCAGAGCCCCTGTCGCGACAACATCCCCAGCTCCGCCATCTCCTTGGTCAACCCGGGCGAGAGGATCGCGTTCACGCCTCCCACCAGGGCCAAGTCCACCTCGTTCTTCCGCAGGCCCGCGACCGCCTGCTGCACCGTGACCAGCGATGCCGCGCAGTTGAGGGTCACCGGCATCGCCGGCCCCGTGAGGCCCAGCTTGAACGCGACGCCGCCCACCGCCATGCTGCTCGCCGTGCCGAGATAGTTGAGGCCTTCGGCACCCGCCATCATCATCAGATCGCGGTACTCGCTGGTCGCGATACCGGCGTAGACCCCGGTGCGACTGCCCCTCAGGCCCTCTGGATCGATCCCTGCGTCTTCAAGCGCCCGCCAGCTTGTCTCCAGAAGGAGCCGCTGCTGCGGGTCCATCATCCGCGCACTGATCGGCGCTATACCGAAGAAGCGTGCATCGAAGCGGTCGATCTCCTCTACGAAGCCGCCGCGCCGTCCCGCGCCGTCCTCGGCCGCGGGGTCGCCCGCGACCCCTGTCCAAGACCCGTTGTCCCGCCGCCCGCTCGTCACCGCGTCGTGACCGGATTCGAGCTGGCGCCAAAAGGTCGCAATGTCCGGCGCACCGGGAAAACGGCACGCCATGCCGACGATCGCGATTCCGCCGTCCTCGCTTCGCACCGGCGACTGCGGGCTCGGCTCGGGAATCGACTCCGCCGCCGGGCCGGATTCGCCGAGCGCGTCTACCAGATGACGAGCCAGATCGGCGATGGTCGGGTAGTCGAACACTAGGGTGTTTGGCACCACGTAGGCTTCGGAGAAGGTCCGGTTGAGGCGATTCCGCAGCTCGACCGCCATCAGGGAGTCCATCCCCAGATCGAAAAACCCGACTGCCGGTGCCGGCGCCGATGGCAGCCTGAGTACCGCCTGCACTTCCGTCTGCAGGAAGGACACCAGCAGGTCCTCTCGGCCCGCTGGCGGCGTCGCACCGAGTTGCACGAGCAGATCTTGCGACGAGAACGGACCGTCTCCGTCGTCCGTGGCGACGGTAAGCAAGTCCTCAAGAAAGGGAGGACGGTCTCCGAGGGATTCCCCGAATACCGGCCAGTCCACCGCTGCCACAACGGCGCTCGTTGCATCCTGGCGCAGCAGGCGCTCGAAGGCCTTGAAGCCCTGCTCCGGCGTGAACCACCCGGTGCCGAATGCCTCCCGCCGTCCGGCGATCCGCTCGCGCTGCTCCTCCGCCTCGCCCAGCTCCGACCACGCACCCCAGGCAATGGCCTGCCCGGGAAGGCCCAGCGCACGCCGGTGGGCGGCGAGCTGGTCGAGGAAAGCGTTGGCCGTCGCATGGTTGGCTTGGCCAGGATTGCCCAAAATGCCGGCAACGCTCGAGTACAAGACGAACATGTCCAGATCGCGACCCGCGGTCGCGCGGTGCAGGTGCCAGGCGCCCAGCATCTTCGGCCACAGCACGGTCTCGAAGCTCTCCCAGCTCTGGTTTCCGAGGGCGGCGTCCGACAGCACGCCGACGCAATGGATCACGCCGGCCAGCGGCGGCTGGGTCGCGTCCATCCGTGCCAGCATCGCGTCGAGCGCGGCCGGGTCCGTCACGTCCGCAATCTCGACCTCGATCCTGAATCCGCGGGCACGTAGCGCCTCAATCGTCTTGGCTGCCGCGTCGTCTGGGAGCCTGCGGCCGTTGAGGACGACCGATCCCGCCCCGCGCTCGGCAAGCCATCCGGCGAGCTCGCAGCCGATGCCGCCCATGCCGCCTGTCACCAGATAGGTGCCTTCCTGCCGCAGCCGTCCCGTACTGAGGGGAGGCGTCGTCAGCACGATCTTGCCGATGTGCCGCGCCGCGCGCATGAAGCCCATCGCAGCGCTCGTCTCGGCTAGCGGCCATCTGGTGTGCATGAGCGGCGCAAGCTCGCCCCTCGCGATGCGCGCCAGCACGTTCCTCAGGGCCGCACCCGGCCGAGCCGGATCCTCCTGCTTGAGGGTGTAGAGATCGAGGATCGAATAGGCGACATCCGGCCGCAGCGCTGCCATCTCGTCCTTGCTCAGGATGTCCCGCCTAGCGAGCTCCACGAAGCGGCCGCCCTGCGCGAGGCAGGCAAGGCTCGCCTCGATGAAGCCCTCGCCAGTCAGGCTGTTCAGCACAACGTCGACTCCGGCGTCGCCTGTCGCTTCGAGGACATCCTGGCCGAACGCGGTCGAGCGGCTGTCGAACACATGCCGGACTCCGAGCGAGCGAAGGTAGGCTTGCTTGGGCGCGCTCGCTGTGGCAAACACTTCCGCGCCGGCCGCCTGAGCCAGCTGGATGGCCGCAAGCCCGACGCCGCCCGCGCCGGCGTGGATCAGCACGCGGTCTCCGGCCTTCAGCCCGGCAAGCTCGTATGACAGCACGCATGTCACGAATACCGACGGGATCGTGGCGAGCGCCGTCGCCGACACGCCTGGCGGAGCGAGCGCGACCAGTTCCTCCCGCGTCACCACCTCGGGTCCGAACGTGCCGAACGCGAAGCCGGCCACGCGGTCGCCCACCGTGACTGTGGTTGCGTCCGAACCGGTTTCGACAATTCGGCCGCAGAATTCCTCGCCGAGCAGCCCCTCCTCGACCAGGCCCATGGCGCGGAACACGTCCAAGAAGTTGAGCCCGCAGGCTTCGACGGCGACGCGCACCTCCTTCGGCTCTAGGGCACGTGCCGCCAGCGGCTGCACGCGCAGTGTCTCGATCGCTCCTCCCTCGTCCGGCGCCAGCACCCAGCCCGCTTCCTCCGGCAGGGCAAGACGCTCTGCGCCGGAACCCTTCCGGACCAGCCGAGCCACTTGGCGGCGCCCCTGGCGATGCGCGATGTGGTTCTCCGAATCTGGGAACAGCAATTCATCCGCGAGGACGGCCTGCGGCTTCGCTGCCTCGGGGTCGAGATCGAGCATCCGCGATTGCAGCTGGGGCACCTCCCGCGCCACCACTCTGCCCAAGCCCCAGAGGGCGGCACCGGCCAATTCCCCGGCGCGCTCCCGTTCCAGCACCTGTGCACCGCGTGTGACGAACCACAGGCCTTTCTCGGGCACGGCGTCCGCGTCCGCCACGCCCTGCGCTAGCGCTAGCGCACTCGCCGCTGCCCGCTTCGCATCCGCGGCCAGCTCTGCGGTTGTCGCGTCTGCCCCGCGGCCATCCTGCGCGACGAGATGCACCACGCCCGCGAAGGGTACATCAGAGGGCAGTCCCTCGACGAGCGAGCGCCAAGACTCGCGCCGCTCCATCTCGACCGCTGCCACGACAATCCCGGCCTCGCTTTCCGCGGCCAACCTCGTGCGTTCCAGATCGTCGCTAGCCAGCACCACCCGCTGATTCTGTGCGGCTAGCTGCGCTGCCAGCGCTGCCGCCGTGCCGCCCCGGTCGGCAGAGAGAATCCAGACGCCCTCCGGCAAGAGGATCTCCGCCGGACCCTGCGCCACGATCACCCCCCGATCCGGCAGGCCGGCCGCTTCCGACCGATCCACGCCGAGAATTTCGGATTCCGTGAACCCCGTATCGGCGAGCGCCTCACGCCACACGTCGGGCCCCGCGAGGGCGTGGTTCGCGCGGTAGCGATCGGCAAAGCGCCACCAGCCATCCAGCTGACCGAAGATCAAATCCATCCAGCCCCGGCCGCGCTGGTTCTCGAGCGCCACTAGCAGCCCCGACGGAGCCAGCAGCGTCCGGCAGTGGGCAAGCGTCTCGTCCAAGTAGCAAGTGGCGTGCAGCACGTTGGCCGCGATGACTACGTCGTAAGCGTGGGGTTCGAATCCCTGGGCTAACGGGTCCTTCTCGATATCCAGAACCCGGTAGTCGATCGGGGCTCCGTCGGCGTTGAAGCGCGCCTCCGCGTCCGCAAAGAAGCCCGCGGAAATGTCGGTGTACATGTAGTCGAACCGGCCAGCCGGAAGCTCCGGCAGGATGCATTCAGTCGCCGAGCCGATTCCGGCGCCGACCTCCAGCACGCGCAGCCGCCGCCCGTCCGGCAATTCGTCCACCAGCGTCCGAACCACCTCGCCCAGCATCAGGTTCGCGGCGCGCCAGACCGGCGCCCGCCGGTAGAGATCGCCGGCCTGCGGTTCCGCATCGCCAAAGAGCAGCGACAGTGGGTCCTCATTGCCGCGGAGCACCTCGGGCAGGGCGCCGGCACAGCGCCGAAATAGCCCGACTTCGTTCGTCGCGTGCGGGAATCGCGCACTCATCTCGTCCAGAAACGCCTCGGGATCGCGCGGCACCCCATCCGGCAACGGACCGTCGGCCCCGACCGTTACTACGAATCCTTCGTCCTGCGCCTGCACCACGCCCGAACGAGCCAGGATCTCCAGCATCCGGCGGATCAGATGCGCGTGCTCGGGCAAGGCCTCAAGGCGCTCGCGCAGCTCTTCCAGATCCACATCCGCGCTTGCCTTGCGCTCCCACCCCAGCGCTTCCAGGGCGGATAGCGCGTAGCACGACGACGCGCGCTCCATTTCCCCTTGGAAATCGGTCTCTTCCGCGGCATCGACTCCCTCGGCAGTCAGATACCGAGAGAAAGGCTGCGAGCGGGAAGCTGCAGCCGACGGACTCGGCAGGAAGTCCGCTGGCAGCATGCCGGGCGGCAGTGGCCGGTCGCGCCACACCACTTCGTAGAGCAGCTCCTCCACCCCTTCTACCGCGGCGAGCAGAGCAGCCCGCGTCGCCCGCTTAACCGTGTACCCGCTGAGGGTGCCGATCAGGGATCCGCTCAGCTCGTAGAGAGCGATGTCGGCGCTTATCGCCTCCGGCTGTTCGGCAACCGCGCTGTCCGGCACTTCTCGCATGCGCACATGACAGAGCAGCCGGTCCGGAAGCTTCTCCGGCAACGAGAGCCGCTCCCATCCGAAAGGCAGATAGGTGATCCCTTCGTCGGAACCGCCGGGTGCGCGAGCCGCCCCCATCACCTGAAAGCAGCCGTCCAACACGAGCGGATGAACCTCCAGCCCGCTGCGGCCGGCGGAGTCCGGCAGGGACACTTCGCCCAGCGCCTCGCCCGGCCGGGACCACACCGCTTGCAGCGTTCGGAAGGAGGGGCCGAGATCGATCCCGACCGCGGCCTTGGCGCGGTAATAGGCCGTGACATCCACCCGTGCCAGATCTGCCTTCAGGCCTGCCGGGTCCAGCGGCGTGCCGGACACCGGCGGACCCGAACCGGGGCTAGTCGGGGCCCGGCCCTCTGCGTGCAGTGTCCAGTCTTCGTCGTTCGCCCCCCGACTCAGGATCCGAACACGGCGCGACGCCCCCTCCCCAGGGTCATCCAGCAGCACCTGCAGCCGACGGCCTTCTTCTTCGCTTCCGTCTGCGGTGCCCTTCTCCGAAAAGACAAGCGCGCTCCGCATCTGAAATTCCTCGATGACCCCCGCGCCGAGGCGCTCGGCGGCGCACGCCGAAATCGCCATCGAACCATAGAGTGCGCCCGGCGCCACTAGCCGGTTGAAGACGCGGTGGTCGCCGAGCCATGCCGGGTCCGAGGGGAACAACTCGGTGTCGAAACTGATCTCGCCGCTCGCGGAATCATGCCGCACACCCAGCAACGGGTGCCCGGTGCCCGGCCGTCGCCGCTTGGGTGCCTCGACCCAGTAGCGCTCGCGCTGGAAAGGATAGCCCGGCAGCGCAATGCGGCGCCGCGCCTCGCCGGCGAAGAGCCCTTCGAAGCGTAGCGGCAGCCCGGCCTCGTAGGCGCCGGCGACGGCCTCCACGAAGCCTCCGCCGGACCCTGGAGCCGGCGGCTCTTCACCGGTCGCGGGCCGCCGGAGACTCGACACGACTGCTGGCTCGGCGACCCCGCCCGCGTCCGGCCAGGCCATCGAGACCATGGGACCGAGCACTGCGTGCGGACCGATCTCCACGACCGCGTCCACTCCCAGCCCCGCCATGGTCTCGACGCAGGCGCGGAACGCCACCGGCGCGCGCATCTGCTGCCGCCAGTACGCCGCATCCAGCGTCTCGCCCGAAGCGACCGGCCGTCCGCTGAGATTGCTGACGAAGGGGAGCGACGGCGGTGCAAAAGGAAGCTGCGAGAGGGCTGCCTCCAATTCGCCCAGCGCGGGCTCGATCATGGCGCTGTGGTAGGCGGGGCTCTTGCGCAGCCGCGCGACCCGAATGTCGGCCGCCTCCAAGCGCTCGAGGATCGCGGAGACCTCCTCCGCCGGACCGCTTATGGCCTGATGCGCCCCGTTGTCGGCGGCGATGCAGAGGCCGATGCCCTGCGACGCCGCATTGTGCGCGCTCAGTGCTTCCTCCACGCGCGCGGCCGGTGCGAATACCGCTGCCATCGCACCCTTGCCGGGCAAGGCGCCGACCAGCGCACCCCGCACTGCGGCGAGGCGCAATCCGTCCTCCAGGCCGAACACGCCCGCTGAGTGCGCCGCCGCGACCTCTCCCAGACTGTGTCCGAGCACCACGTCCGGCTGGATGCCGAGGCTTGACCACAGCGCCGTAACGGCACATTCCAGCGCGTAGATCGCGGGCTGCTTCCACTGCGGATCGTCGAGGTCTCCCGCAGCTCCGGGACGGCCGAACATTACGTCGAGCAATGAGCCGTCACGCTCTTCCGCGAGCACGTCGTCGCACCGGTCGAGCACCGCGCGCACAACTGGCTCGCTTTCGTAAAGCGCCGCGCCCATGCCCGGCCATTGACTGGCCTGTCCGGTGTAGACGAATGCCACGGTGGCCGCTTTGCGCGATTCCGATGGCTGCTCCGTCTCGGCGATCGCCCGCAAGCCCTCGCGCAGCGACTCCGCGTCCCGGAACGCCACTCCCGCCCGGTGGCCGAAGTGGCTCCGGCCGATGCCGGCCGACCATGCCATGTCGGAAAGCAGGGGATCAAGCGCCGCGCCCTCTGCTGCAACCGCTGCCTCCTGTTCGTCTAGCCACCCGAGATAGCGTCCCGCCACGTCGCGCAGCGCGGCGCCGGACTTTCCGGAGAGCGGCAGCAAGCGCGTTACGCGCGAGGCAAGCGCGCGCTTCGACTGCGGCGACGAGACGGGCGCCGGCAGCGAGACGGCGATCGGCTTCGGAGCGCCTGCGATCCAACCGTCCCCGCCGAGGCTGAGCGCCGCATCGCCAGAGGAGGCGTACCCTTCCAGCACGACATGGGCGTTCGTCCCCGACCAGCCGAACCCGCTCACACCGGCCAGCGGCGGGCGGTCTGCATGAGCGGGCCAAGGCGTCTGGGCGGACGTCACCCGCAATGGCAGCCGCTCCCAGTCCATCTCAGGATTCGGGGTATGGAAATGGAGGTGCTTGGGGATGACTCGCCGGTTCATCGCAAGCACCGTCTTGATCAGCCCCGCGGCCCCTGCCGCGGATTCCAGATGCCCGATATTGGTTTTCACCGAGCCGATCAGCAGCGGGCGGCTTGCGTCCCGGCCGCTCCCATAGGCCGCTGCCGTCGCGTTGATCTCGATCGGGTCGCCCACCTCAGTGCCAGTCCCGTGTGCCTCCAGATAGTCGATATCCGATGGCTGAATCCCGGCCCGCTCGAGGGCCGCCGCGATCACACGTTCCTGCGCCGCCCCGTTCGGAACTGTCAGGCCCGGGCTCGCCCCGTCCTGGTTCAGCGCCGTGCCCAGGATGACCCCCCAGATGCGGTCGCCGTCGGCCTCCGCATCGGCGAGCCGCTTCAGCACTAAGACGCCGCAGCCCTCGCCCCTGACATATCCGTTGGCGGAGGCATCGAAGGTCTTGCACTGGCCGTCCGGAGACAACATCCCCGCGTTGGCGCGAAATTCTAGGAGCCGGCCGGAGAGAATGATGTTCACGCCGCCGGCGAGCGCGAGATCCGCGTCGCCCCGCTGCAAGCCGGAGACGGCTTGGTGCGTTGCGACCAACGATGACGAGCAGGCGGTGTCCACTGCCATCGCCGGCCCTCCAAGGCCGAGCGCGAAAGCAACCCGGCCGATTGCCGTATTGAGGGACGTGCCGGTGACCGCATACAGACTGGCGGCAGGCTCGGCGGAACCTGCGTTCTCGCTGGCTTCCAGAATCAGTCCGCGGTAGTCGTTGTTGCTGATACCCGCATAGACACCGGTACGGCTGTCCTTCAGCAACTCGGGATCGATGCCCGCATCCTCGAGCGCCCGCCAGCTCGTCTCTAGGATCAGCCGTTGCTGCGGGTCCAGCAATTGCGCTTCGACCGGCGAAATCCGGAAGAAGGCGGCGTCGAACCGGTCGAGCTCGTCAAGGTAGGCGCCGAAGCGGCAGGCGTCGATCTGTCCCGTGTCGTCCGGGAAGAGGGCGCCCACGCGACCTATGCCGGACCCCGGCAGGCCCTCCTGCACCGCGTTGCTGCCGGTTTCCAGGAGACGCCAGAAGGCGGATAGCCCATCCGCCCCGGGGAATCGGCAAGCCATGCCCACGATCGCCACTGGCGACCTGGATTCGGAAGATTTCGGCGAGCGCACGTCAGCGAAAGCGTGCGAGTCTGCGCCAGAATCAGACGACCGGTTTGAATCCATCATCGAGATGTTCTCCCGGTCAATATAGCCCAGATCCCCAGTGAGTCTAGAAGTCGCGAGGAATCTCTGCGGGGTTGACCACGCGGCCGGATCGCCGGCCTGGCTGGCTAGCCAGATCCCCGGCTCGAGCCTCTGGCACCACAGGCGGAGCCGATTCCGGCGGGACTTCGCGCCTTAGCCAGTCCCCAACCGCTCGGCGGCGTGTACTAGCCAATCCGGGCGGCAGTTGCCGCGCCAAAACGGCAGTGTCTTCCGCCGCCCGCTTCGCACCAAGTGCGCTCCTGCCGCACCGCTGCACCCTAGCCAACCCGGAGCACCAGCTAGTGCGCGACGGGGGCAAGGGCCGCGGTGGGACGCCCGGGATTGACCTGTGTGAAGACGCTGCCGGGCAACACCAGGCATGCCAATTCATGCCAAATCGGCCGGCGAGCTCCAAGCTGGAAGAGTCGCCCCGTTCCGCCGATCTGTCCGCCACTGCGATAGGGACAGTCCACCCGCCTGCGTTCCGGACGCCGCGACCGCATGGCTCGTGCAGAGTTTGGACCGACCGCAAGAATCGAACTCGCCTATACGACTGCCCCCAAGTTCGAGATTCCGGAGCTCGTGTCGGCGCGCGATGGGTCGAGTGGCCCGATTCATCGGAACACCTGTTGCTCGGTTCCTGCCTCCGTGGTAGATTCGAACCGTCACCATGAGCTTCAGACCCTTCGTCACTGGCTTTGTCGCGGCTTGCCTGTTGAGTTGCTCCTCGCCTGCTCCTCCGAGCAAGTACGCCGCCCTGATCGTTGACGGCCAGAGCAACCACCGCATTTGGCCAACCACGACGCAGTACCTCAAGGGCTATCTCGAGGAAACGGGCATGTTCACAGTCGACATCGCCACGACTCCGCCTCCCGGGGGGCCAATGGAAACGTACCGGCCCGCCTTTGGCGATTACGACCTGGTCGTTTCGAATTACAACGGGGAGCCATGGGGCGAGGGTGCGATGGCGGATTTCGAAGCATTCGTCCGCGAAGGCGGAGCTTTCGTATCCGTCCATGCGGCCAACAACGCATTTCCCGAATGGACGGCCTACAACGAGATGATCGGCATCGGTGGCTGGGGCGATCGTACCGAGCGCCACGGCCCGTATGTGCGACTGCGCGACGGCGAGTTCGTGCTGGATCGCACGCCCGGCATCGGCGGCAGCCACGGAATCCGCCACGAGTTCCGGATTGACATCCGTGACGCCGACCACCCCATTACACGCGGGCTTCCCCAGCAATGGATGCATGCCAACGACGAACTCTACGACCGGTTGCGCGGGCCTGCCAAGAATCTTCACGTCTTGGCGACAGCGTTCTCGACCGTCGAATCGGAGGGAACCGGCGAACACGAGCCGATCCTGATGACGATCCGCTACGGCGAGGGCCGGATCTTCCACACGACGCTGGGACACGCGCTGATATCCCAGCGCTGCAACGGCTTCATCACCACGTTCAAGCGCGGCGCCGAGTGGACGGTAACCGGAGAGGTCACCCAGGCGGTTCCTCCGGAATTCCCGAGCACGGATGCGGTCAGCGCGCGGCCCGAGCCCGGATAGCCAGCCCTAGATCGACTGGTTCCTGCAAGTTCCAGTTTCCAACCGGCCT
This sequence comes from Bryobacterales bacterium, assembly GCA_022826925.1. GTDB lineage: Bacteria > Acidobacteriota > Terriglobia > Bryobacterales > UBA6623 > VXMF01. The sequence goes on along the minus strand of JAJDTX010000101.1, from coordinate 106,424 downwards.
TGGCTCAGCTAGAGTGAAGGCGTGCGAACCACGCTTGTTCTGATTCTTGCCTCCCTCTTCGTCTGCTGCGCGGAAGCCCCGGACACTCCCGCGGATCAGCTCGCTCGCGAGCAAGCGTTCGAAGAGTCGATGCGGGGCACCGTCCTGGACGGCCACTTCACGCTGGTCCGGTTGGATGCCGACTCGTCCGCGACGGAAGGCGGTGAGGCGGCTCGGCTGCGCTCGGAACGCTACGAAATCGAGAAAGTTGTCAAGCGCACCGCAGACATCTGGACGTTCCATGCGCGGATCCAATTCGGCGACACGGACGTGACTCTACCGGTCCCGGTGAAGCTGACCTGGGCGGATGACACCCCGGTTGTTAGCGTGACCGACCTCGGTTTGCCGGGCCTCGGCTCTTACACCGCGCGCGTCCTGTTCTACGGCGACTCATACGCCGGAACATGGTCGGGCGGCACCCACGGCGGCAGCATGTTCGGCCGTCTCGAGCGATCCCAGTAACGGCCCTCAGGAATTCCGGTCGCAGCACGGCTGCCCGCTCGTGTGCATTCGAGCGATTCGTGGCAGATGTTTGCCCAGTCTGCCGATACCTCCCCGCGGCCAAGCACCACTAAGCGCGGCCCTGCATCCGCGCTCCGCCTCGAGCTCCACTCAGCAGCCACCTAGCAAAGGCCGCTCGAACGCTCAACACCCGTCCCGGCTGTCAAGCGGTCGGCTATCCTACTGGGCATGACCCGCAGGCAGATGATGTCCACCACTCTGGGTGCGGCCGCCGCGCTACCAGCCTTGGGAGCGGCAAGGCGCCCCAATATCCTCTTCGCCATTGCCGATGATTGGGGCTGGCCCCACGCAGGAGCCTACGGGTGCAGTTGGGTCAACACGCCTGCTTTCGACCGCATTGCGAGCGAGGGCGTGTTGTTCACCAACTGCTTCACCTCAAATCCGAAGTGCTCTCCCTGCCGCGCCAGCATCCTGACCGGGCGCAACACTTGGCAGCTCGAAGAGGCCGTCAGTCACTTCGGAGTGTTTCCCGCCAAGTGGCCTGTATTTCCCGATCTGCTGGAACAGGCCGGCTACCACGTCGGCTACACCGGCAAGGGCTGGGGCCCGGGAGACTACAAGGCGGGCGGCTTTGAGCGCAATCCCGCTGGGCCGGAGTACGCCAAGCACACGCTGGAGCCGAAGTTCCGCGCGATGTCGAACAAGGACTACGCGAGAAATTTCGAGTACTTTCTAGAGTCCCGGGAGCCCGACCAGCCGTTCTGCTTCTGGTTCGGCACGCACGAGCCGCACCGGGCGTTCCAAGACGGCGCCGGCGAGCTCAGCGGCAAGCGCTTCCAAGACGTCGACGTGCCCGCCTTCTATCCCGACGACGCGACCATCCGGCGCGACCTGGCCGACTACGCGGTGGAGTCAGAGTGGTTCGACACCCACTTGGGGCGGATCCTGGCCAAGCTGGAGGAGATCGGGGAGTTGGACAACACGCTGGTCATCGCCACTTCCGATCACGGCATGCCGTTCCCGAGGGTGAAGGGCCAGATTTACGAGTACGGCTTCCACCTGCCGCTGGCCGTGCGCGGAGGCGGCGGCCGCAAGGGGCGCAGCGTGGATGACTTCATCAACGTCAGGGACTTCGCGCCCACGATCTTGGAACTCGCCGGTGTAGAAGTTCCGGACTCGGTAACGGGCAGCAGCTTCGTGGAGATCTTGAATTCGGACGCCGAAGGCTGGGTCGATGCCAGCCGCAACCGCATGTTGGTCGGCAAGGAACGGCACGACTTGGGCCGGCCTAACGACTGGGGGTATCCGGTGCGGGCCTTGCGCACGCCAGAGTACCTCTACGTCCGCAACTACGAGCCGGACCGCTGGCCCGCGGGCAATCCGGAGACCGGCTACCGCAACTGCGATGCCAGCCCGACGAAATCCCAGCTCGTGAGAGGCTTCGACGAGTACTACCGCATGTCGTTCGGCAAGCGTCCGGCCGAGGAGCTGTATCGCGTTGACAGCGATCCGGACTGCGTCCGCAACCTAGCCGCCGACCCGGCCCATGCCGAGGCCAAGAAGACCTTGCGGGCCGAACTGCAGCAACGCCTGGAACGCGACGGCGACCCGCGCGCCCTGGGACAGGCGTGGGTCTTCGACACCTACAAGTACACCGGCGCGCGCCGCCACGCCTACTCGACATGGCTCGAACACAGCGGCTCGTAAGGCCGAAACCCCTTGACCGCATATACTAGACGCGATAGCCGCGCTCGCGATTCCGTCGGGGCGCAGGGTTGGAATCTGGGGCTGGCCGGGGCTTGGATCACACTCCCGGCCAATCTAATCTGAAAGTCGTGGGACAGGTGCAATGAAGGAATTTGAGGGCAAGGACGTTCGCAACATCTGCATCGTTGGACATGGCGACTGCGGCAAGACCACTCTAGCTGCCGCCATGCTCTATACATCGGGCGCCACCAACCGCCTGACGAGCGTCGACGAGGGCAACTCGATCACCGACTTCGACGAGGAGGAAGTCGCCCGCAAGGTGTCGATTTCCACGGGAGTGGCGAACGCCCAGTGGAAGGAGGCGAAGGTCAATCTGCTCGACACCCCCGGCTACAACATATTCATCAACGAGGCCAAGACCGCGATGTCTGCGGCCGACACCGCCTTGGTGGTGGTCGATGCGGTCAACGGCATCGAGATCCAAACGGAGAAGGGCTGGGGCTTTGCCTCGGAGTTCGGCCTGCCCAAGGTGATCTTTGCCAACAAGATGCACAAGGAGCGGGCTTCGGTCGAGGCAGTCGTGCAACAGGCTAAGGAGGTCTTCGGCGTCACCGCCGTATCGGTGCAGCTCCCCATCGGGCGCGAGAGCGGCTTCCGCGGTGTCGTCGACTTGCTCAGCGGAAACGCCTACGAGTACGAGATGGGTGGTCCGGGCGAAGGCACGGCGACTGCGGTTCCGGACGATCTGGCAGACCAGGTCGAGGAGATGCGCACCAGCCTGATCGAGGCCGTCGCCGAGACCGACGAGGAGTTGATGGAGGAGTACTTCGAGGAGGGCACGCTCGAGGCAGACAAGTTAGTCGCCGGCCTGCGCAAGGCGGTGGCGGCCGGCGAGGTCGTGCCCCTGCTGTGTGGCTCCGCTTTGCACAACATGGGCATCGACCGGCTGCTCGATTTTCTCGTCGATTCGACGCCGTCGCCGGCCGACCAGGGCGAGTTGGCGACCGAGGACGGCGCGGTCCGCGTCGATGATGGCGAACCGCTTTCTCTGCGCGTGTGGAAGACGGCCTCGGATGCCTTCGCGGGGCGGGTGAGCTACTTCCGCGTCGCCTCCGGCGTGCTGCAGAACGACGCGTCGGTGTACAACCACAGCAAGCAATCCAGCGAGAAGTTCGCGCGCATCAGCGTGTCGCAGGGCAAGACGCTGGAACCGGTCTCGGCGATCCATGCCGGCGACATCGGCGTGGTCGCCAAGCTCAAGGACACCGGCACGGGCGATAGCCTCGGCGCAAAGGAGCGGCCCGTCGCGTTCCCGCAGGTCAATTTGCCGCCGCCCTCGATCTCGTACGCCATCCAGCCCAAGACGCGCCAGGACGAGGACCGTCTCGGCAGCACGATTGCCAGAGTGCTGGAAGAGGATCCCTCGCTAAACTTCTACCGCGACCCGCAGACGCAGGAATTCCTGCTGGCGGGCAACGGCCAGCAGCACATCGACATCGTCTGCAGCAAGCTGCGCAAGCGCTACAACGTCGATGTCGAGTTGCGCGCGCCCAAGATCCCGTACCGCGAAACGATCCGCGGCCAGGCGGACGTCCACGGGCGTCACAAGAAGCAGACCGGCGGCCACGGCCAATTCGGCGACTGCAAGATCCGAGTGGCGCCGCTAGAGCGTGGCGGCGACTTCGAGTTTGCGGACGAGATCTTCGGCGGCGCGATTCCCAAGACCTACATCCCGGCCGTGGAGAAGGGAATTCGCGAGGCAGCGGGAAGGGGCTACTTGGCCGGCTATCCCGTCGTCGACTTCAAGGTCACGCTGTACGATGGCTCCTACCACGATGTGGACTCCTCGGAACTGGCGTTCAAGCTGGCGGGCAGCAAGGCGTTCAAGCTGGCCATGGCGGCGGCCCGGCCGGCCCTGCTAGAGCCGATCATGAAGGTCGAGGTCGTGGCCCCGATCGAATTCTCTGGCGATCTCATGGGCGACCTGAACAGTCGCCGCGGCCGCATCCAGGGCATGGAGGCCAAGGGTGCCAGCCAGCTGATCCACGCGCACGTGCCGATGGCCGAGATGCTCACCTATGCCAACGACCTCACCTCGATGACACAGGGCCGGGGCACGTTCTCGATGGAGCAGCATGCCTACGACTTCGTGCCGGGACAGCTTGCCGACAAGATCGTGCAGGCTGCCAAGCGGACCGGTGGCGACGCAGAAGACGACGAATAAGGCCTTTCACGCTTGCTCCAGGAGCCTGGCCAGGCTCTTGGCGCAGATCGTCGTTCCGAGGTACTTGTCGCCGCCGGGACCCGTCCAGTGGGTTTCCAAGCTCACCGCGCCGGCGTAGCCGTCGGCTTCGAGAGCCGAAAGCTGCTCCTGCCATCCGACCCCGCCGGCGCCGACGTCGCACCATTGCGGCCCGCCGCCGCTCGGATCGCGCGTGCAATCCTTGACGTGGACATGGCAGATGCGCCCAGCGGGGACCTCGCGGTAGCCGTGCGGAACCGCCGCCTCGCCGGCGGCGAAGGCGTTGCCCGGATCCCACACCACGCCGTATAAATCAGGGTCGAGTTCGTCGATAGCGCGAGCGACTTCTTCTCCGGTCGCAAAGTGGCAGGCGGGTTCGTTCTCGAGGCCCAAGCGAACGCCGGATTGGCGCGCGGCTTCACCACCCTCGGCGAGGATCTCGGTGATGCGTCGAAAGTTGCGCTCCGGCCTCACTGTGCGCCAGAAGCTGAAGACCCTCACGACGGGCGCCTCGAGCCGGCGCGCGATCTCCAGGGCCCTGGCCAAGATGCGCGGCTGGTCGGCGAAGTCGTAGGCGGCCCGGAACGCGTCCTGCTGGAACCGCTGGTCGATTTCCCCGCCTTCGGGCAGGACGCACTTGTAGACGGGCGAGGCGACCGCGACGAACCGTCTTCCATGCCGGTCGGCACTCTGCTTGAGCCGATCGATCTCGCCATCCGACATGGCCAGCACGTTCTTGTCCCAGGCAGTGCGGATCTCGAGCCCTGCGATGTCCAGCTCCACAGCGGTCGCGCACACGCGCTCGAAGTCCTGCGAGAACTCGTCGGTGATGACCGCGATCGGGAAGGTTGCCATGGTTCTCCATCGTAGATGCCCGCTTTCGGACCGGCGCGAGCGGCGAGAGCCGAACTGCCCTGATTCGGGATATGCCTTGCTAGTACAGCTATGGGCGGCCCCTTCCAATAGATCCTTGCTCGGAGAACCGATGAGCCTTGCGGCGGTGGCGCAGCGCGCCTATCTTGTCACGCGCGAACCTGCAGGGATTTTCAGCCGTGAGTCGGCTTGGGGCGATTCCCTAGCGAGTGAGGGGCCCTTTGACCACGGGTTCTGCAGCGGGCTGTTGGGCCTTGCATCACGCAGGCAACGCCAATGACACTCGCTAACCGCTCCGACGCTGCAATGTCTGCAACTCCGCAATGCGCGCCTCGGCATCCCGTCTCCGCGCCTCGGCGGCCCGAGTCCGCGCCTCGATGGCTTCGAAAATCCGGGGATTCTCCTCAATCCATGCATAGTCCCGCCCGGAGGCCAAGCTACGCAACCGCAGGTTCGCGCCCTCGACTCGCAACGACACTCCGAGCGCCGTGCTATGCACGGCCCCGTCTGGCTCCGCCGACATCTCCTCATAGGACTGGCCCCACAACCGGTACCCCACCAGCCGCCGCCCCCGCTCCTGCGGGTCCGGCTGGAACAGGAAGTACTCCCCGATCCCCAGCCGTGCGTACAGCGTCCGCTTCCGCACCTCATTGCGGATCTTGCTCGATGGCGAGATCACGTCCAGAGCGAAGTCCGGCGGCTTGCCCTCCGTCCAGAACTTGTACACGCCCCGCTTGCCGAGGTCGTGATCCAGCACCACGTACACGTCCGGCGCGATGCTCGCTGCCGGGTTGCCCTCTTCGTAGTACATGAACATGTCGCCTTCCAGCACGACGTTGTCGACCTTGTCGAAGTGGTGCTGAAGCGCGAAGCGCACGTTCATCACGGCGCGGGCCTGGAGGGGGTGGGCGGGCAAGAAGTGACCGTCCGAATCGGGGTAATGCACGCTCTCCGCGACCGCAGGCGGAGTGCGCTCGACTGGCGCGACCGCGGCATGCTGCGCGATGGTCTTGCGATCCGCCATGTGCAGCCGGCGGAGGGCGTGCCGGCACGAATCAGCGTAGCAGGGGCCTCGCTCCGCAGCCTGCGCGACGCAGACATGCCCTCCTATTCAGGCCTAACCCGCCAGGCTTGCATCTCGCGAAGGGGGTCGGCGTGGTTCGGCGCCGCCTGAGCTATCGGATACGCCGGACCAGTATGCTCGGCCCCTTGCCGCACTTCCTTGTCATCTAGCCATCACTGCCAATGTTGAACGGTCCCGGCGAGTCGGTGCAGACTCCTACCTCTATGCCCGCAAATGGTAGACACCGCCGGTCGCAGTCCGTTGGAAGCGTGAAACCTCGAAGCCGCTTGCGAAGGCTGCTTGGAAGGATCCGCGGACCCGTGCCTGGATTTCTGCCGCTCGCTCGCGCGGCACGTCTGAGATCCGGGCCGGAATCTCGATGCGCTCGGCGCTCTCGGCTCTTGGGCGGGGGCGGTCTTCGAGGCAGGCGACAGCGCGCGGGCTGCGCAGGTTCCATGCGGCGACTAGGCGGTCGGTGGGCAGCGCGCCGTGCAAGTCGCTTGAAGTGATGCCGTAGAAGTCCGGCAAGTAGGCCTGTACGTCGACGCCGAGCTTCTCGATATTGAAGTAGGCGTTGCGAGCCTGAAGCGGATCGAACGTCCATTCGATGAGATCCAAGCCGGCGGCGAGGGCCTCTTCGCGCTGGCGCAGCTTGATCTGGTATCCAACGCCTTGCCCGTGCAGGCGCGACTCGACCCCCACCATGTGGCTGTGCCAGTAGCGTTGGCCGGCGGGCTTGAACGCGGCGAAGGCCAGCGAGAACCCGACCATCTCTCCGCCGAGATAGGCCCCTAGGCACGAGCCACCGATGCGGTCGAACACACCGAACAACCTAGGCGCGACCAGATCCGCTTCGTCGAATCCCCAGATCTCCGACTGGAGCCGCAACGTCGACTGGAACTCTTCCAGCGTTCGCAGCGGTCGGATCTCGACCGGGCCTAGTCCTGCTTGGCGCGTTGCCATAGCTGTTCCAGCTCCGCAGGCGTGCAGGCTGCCATCTCCCGGCCGTCCGCTGCCAGCGCTCGCTCCATCGAGCGAAAGCGCTGCCGGAACTTGGAATTGGCGCGCTTGAGCGCCAGTTCCGGGTCCACCCCGGAGAACCGGGCAACGTTGACGGCCATGAAGATCAAGTCGCCGATCTCGTCTTCAACACGGTCCGGATCGCTCGCCTGGAGTGCCTCGCACACCTCGCGGAATTCTTCGGCCAGCTTGTCGCCCATGTCCTCGAATTCCTGCCAGTCGAAGCCGGACTCTGCCGCGAGCTTGCCCGCTTGGTGCGCCTCCAGCATGGCCGGTTGGTTCCTGGGGACCTTGTCTAGCAATCCCTCGCCCTGCGGTCGCGGCTTCTCCTCCTGCTTGATCTGCTCCCAGCGTTGGGTCACGTCGTCGGCCGTCTTCAGCGACTCCGACTCGAAGACGTGCGGGTGCCGTCGCACCAGCTTGGAGTTGATGGTCTCCAAGACGGCTTGGATGTCAAACCATCCTTCGCTCCGGGCGATCTCTGCCTGGAAGACAACCTGCAGTTGCAAGTCCCCGAGTTCCTCTGCCAGACCGGTCCAGTCGCGCCGGTCGATCGCGTCGATCACCTCGTAGGTCTCTTCGATGAGGTAGCGGCGCAGCGACTCCAGCGTTTGCTCGCGATCCCACGGGCAGCCCTCAGGTGATCGCAGGCGGCGCATGATCGCCAGCAAGTCCCCGAATTGTTCTGTCGCCCGCGACATGTGCGAACTCCCATGGTAAGACGGAGGCCTTCGCCTGCATGTCGACCGCAGGTCAGCGCACACACCGGACGGTTGAAGGCAGAGGGCGGTCGCTGACTCCGGCGCGAGGGGTTGCTGAAGTCAGTGAGAGAATGGAACGGATGAAACATCGGCCCTGGCAAGAGCTGTTCGAGCGACTGCCGCCGAGAATTCAGGCAGAGGTCAAGAAGAACACCGCCCAAGCGCTAGCCGAGCTGGATCGGGCCGGTCAGCGGCACGGTAAGGGTTGACGCGACGACCAGTCGGTTCCTGCAGGTCCGGCGGCGCTGACCGCTGACGGGCTGTAGGCCGTCGCCGCCCGGACTGTCTACACGACTGCGTCCGAGATCACGGTGGTCATCGCACGGACGGCGGTTTACCGGGCGTGGGCGGACCATATTCGTCCGGTTGCGCGCGGCTTGTCCGAACCTAGTGGGGCCAACGGCCCGAGATCACACTCTTGACCCAACCCTGCCGATGGCGGAAGTCCGGCCACGGGATGCGATGGGCGCGTTCGGATCGCGTTGGCCCTTCGGTTCCCGTAGGACGAGCAGTAGAGCAGCAAAGACGAGGCTGTCCAGGGTTCCGGCCTGTGCTAGGGTATCGACCGGAATTCCCATGACCCACAGCATCCGCGTAGCCTGCACTGGCGTTGCGATTGCCGCCCTGTTGGCGGCCTGCTCGGCCGAGCAGGCGCCCCCGCCCAAGCCCAACATCCTGTTCATCGCGATCGACGACCTCAACGATTGGGTGGGGCCGCTGGGGGGCCACCCGCAGGTGCAGACGCCCTACATGGACCGGCTGGCCGCGCGCGGCACGACCTTTCTCAACGCCCAGACCCAGGCGCCGCTGTGCAATCCGTCTCGCACCAGCCTCCTGACTGGCCTCCGGCCCACCAGCACTGGGATTTACGGGCTTGCGCCGTGGTTCCGCGAGGTTGAATCGCTGCAGGGCATCGAGTCGCTGCCGCAGTACTTCGAGCGCAACGGCTACGCCACCTACGCCACCGGCAAGATCTACCACGGGCGGTTCGGACGGGCCGACACGGATAGCGAGTTCCAGCACTTGGGACCGCCTTCCGGAGTGGGCGCCCGCCCCGAGGAAAAGCTGGTGCAGACACCGCAGGACCACCCCCTGATGGATTGGGGGACGTTCCCGCACAAGGACGAGGACAAGGGCGATTGGCAGGTCGCCAGCTGGGCCGTCGAACAGCTGCAGGGACCGCTGAACGGGCCGCAAGAGCAGCCCTTCTTCTTGGCCACCGGGTTCTTCCTGCCCCACGTGCCCTGCTACGTGACGCAGAAGTGGTACGACATGTACCCGCTCGATTCGGTCGTCCTGCCCGAGATCCGCCGCGACGACCGCGATGACACGCCCCGCTTCAGCTGGTATCTGCACTGGAAGCTGCCCGAGCCGCGGCTGAAGTTTCTCGAGGAGGCCGGCGAGTGGCGCAATCTCGTGGCGTCCTATCTGGCGTCGGTCAGCTTCGTCGACAGCCAGGTCGGGCGCGTGCTGGATGCCCTGCAAGCGAGCGGCCATGCCGACGACACGGTCGTCGTGCTGTGGTCCGACCACGGCTGGCACATCGGCGAGAAGCTGATCACTGGCAAGAACACGCTCTGGGACCGCTCGGCCAGGGTGCCCCTGATCTTCGCGGGCCCGGGCGTCGCCAGCGGCGCTCGCGTGACCAGCCCGGCGGAACTGCTCGACATCTACCCCACGCTGGTCGAGCTTGCGGGCCTGCCCGCCCAGCCGGGGCTGGACGGCCACAGCCTGGGGCCGCAGCTGCAGGACGCCTCGGCTCCGCGCGAATGGCCCGCCATCACCACGCACAATCCGGGCAACCACGGCGTACGCTCCGAGAACTGGCGCTACATCCGCCACGCCGACGGCTCCGAAGAGCTTTACGACATGCGAAATGACCCGCAGGAGTTCGACAACCTCGCCGGGGACAGCCAGTATGCCGAGGTGATGGCCGAGCACCGGCGCTTCCTGCCCGAGAGCGAACAGCCGCACGCGCCTGGCAGCCGCGCCCGGGTGCTGATCTACGACGACGGCAACGTGAACTGGGAGGGCGAGGACGTAGCTCCGACCGATCCCATTCCGGAAATCTGACAAAATACTGTCTTGCCTGAGACCGTTCTCGGCGTCATCCCAGCCCGCTTCGCGTCGCGCCGCTTCGAAGGCAAGCCCCTAGCGGAGTTGGGGGGCAAGCCCTTGGTCCAGCACGTATATGAGCGCTCCGTCGCGTGCCCTGTCTTTGAGCGCGTAGTCGTCGCCACGGACGATGCGCGGATCCACGCCGCGGTGGAACGCTTCGGCGGCGCGGTGACGATGACCTCTCCCGATCACGTCTCCGGAACGGACCGCGTGGCCGAAGTGGCCGCCGCCGAGAGCGCGGCGATCGTCGTCAACATCCAGGGCGACGAGCCGTTCGTCAACGCCCGCGTGCTGGAGCAGGTGGTGCGTCCGCTGCTGGAGCCCACGGCGCCGCCGATGGCGACGCTGTGCAAGCGGATCACGGAGCGAGCGGTGCTGGAAGATCCTAACGTGGTCAAGGTTGTCACCGCCTCGGACGGCACGGCGCTGTATTTCTCGCGCAGTCCGGTCCCCTACCCGGATCGCGGCGTGGGCGCGGCCGCGTGGGAGCACATCGGAATCTACGCCTACCGCAGGGACTTCCTGCTGGCTTTCAGCCGCATGCGGCCGACGCAACTGGAGCTGGCGGAAGGGCTGGAGCAGCTGCGGGCCTTGGAGCACGGCCATCGCATCGCGGTCGTCCCAACCGACGACCACGTCGGCGTCAGCGTGGACACGCCGGACGACCTGCGCCGGGCGCGGAAGATGCTGGAGCAGATCCCTGCGGCCCCTGCCCAGGACGCGCTAGACGGCCGTTGAAGCAGGGGGCGCGGCTTTTCTACAATAGGGACAGGGAAGGCAGTTCCAATTCTTTGGAACGGGCTTTTGTGGAGGGATAACTGGATGTCGGAAGAACAGGCCGGGGGTGCGTCTAGCGCCTCGCTGATTGGCCGCATCAAGGCGAGTATCCAAGCCGAGAGCAGGGACCAAGAGGCCAAGATCCGCTCGCGGCGCAGGCTGATCGGGCTGCTCACCGGCGGCTTCCTGACGACGAACCTGCTGATGTTCCTGCGGTTCTTCTTTCCGCGCACGATTTTCGAGCCGCGGACGCAGTTTCGCATCGGCTTGCCGACCGACTACGGCATCGGCGTCGATACGCGCTTCCAGAAGAGCAATCGGATTTGGGTCGTGCGCACGACCGACCGGCTGTTTGTGATCTACGCCAGCTGCACGCATCTGGGCTGCACGCCGGATTGGAAGCTCAGCGAGGCGAAGTTCAAGTGCCCTTGCCACGGCAGCGGCTACGACCCGGAGGGCCGCAACTACGAGGGCCCGGCCCCGCGGCCGATGGACCGGGCGTACGTGTCACTGGACCCTCAGGGGCGCATCGTCGTGGACACGAGCGTGCTCTACCGCGAGGAGAAGGGCCAGCCCACGCAGTTCGACACCGAGGGCAGCTTCATCCAGGTGTGATGGCGGCAGGAGACCAAGAGCATGGCTGAGAACAACCCAACCGAAGTCAAGGACAAGTCCGCCGCGCCGGCTGGGAGCAACGGCGACGGCGCCCGCACCCTGCTGGGCGTGACCATCGATCCTGACGAAATCAAGAAGAAGGCCCAGATCGACCTCGACGCGCTCAAGCAGCCGACCAAGACCGAGGTCTACAAGTCGATCTTCCGCGTCAAGCATGACCAGACCGCCCGCAGCCGCACGCTGGGCGTGCTGAGCAACGTGTTCCTGCACTTGCACCCGGCCAAGGTCAACCGCGACGCGGTCCGCTACAACTTCACCTGGGGCATGGGCGGCATCAGCTTCTACCTGTTCTGGGTGCTGACCTGGACCGGCGTGCTGCTGATGTTCTACTACCACCCGACCAAGGTGCAGGCCTTCCGCGACATTCTCTACCTCGAGCACGACGTGCCCTTCGGCAAGCTGCTGCGCAACATGCACCGCTGGGCCGCGCACGCGATGGTGCTGACCGTGCAGCTGCACATGTTCCGGGTGTTCCTGACAGGCTCGTACAAGAAGCCGCGCCAGTTCAACTGGTCGGTCGGGGTGATCCTGCTGGTTCTGACGCTGCTGCTGTCGTTCACGGGCTATCTGCTGCCCGACGACCAGCTCGGATTCTGGGCGGTCACCGTCGGCACCAACATGGCGCGCGCGACCCCGATGCTGGGGCACGAGGGTCCCTTCGGGCCCGAGCTTGGCATGACGCCCTTCAACGACGTGCGCTTCGCCCTGCTGGGCGGCTCGATTGTGGATGCCAACGCGCTGCTGCGCGCCTACATCTGGCACTGCATCGCGATCCCGGGCTTTGCGGCGATCTTCATGATCGTGCACTTCTGGCGGGTCCGCAAGGACGGCGGCATTTCCGGGCCTGCCCCGATCATGCTCGAGAAGGAAATCAAGCCGGTCCGCAGGTAGGCGTTAGCGAAGAGAGCAGGAATCAGCACAATGGATTGGCACCAACTCTGGACCATCGTCTCCCTCCCGGACAACATTCCGATCGTGGGGATGCTCTTCATCATCCCGTTCTTCACCTGGTACGCCCTCCGGCAGGCGCGCGCCAACGACCGCCTGGCCGAGCGGCTGGAGAACGACCCGGACCTGGCCAAGACGCACCACCGCAAGGTGCAGCCCTTCCAGAAAGGCTGGGTGCGGGAGGTGGCCGTGTGGCCCTACCTGCTGCGCATGGAGTTCTTGGCGGCGATCATCGTCACCATCATCCTGATGGTGTGGTCGATCACGCTCGACGCGCCGCTGGAGGAGCCGGCCAATCCGTCCCTGACGATGAACCCGTCCAAGGCGCCGTGGTACTTCCTCGGCCTGCAGGAGATGCTGGTCTACTTTGACCCGTGGATCGCCGGCGTCGTGATGCCGACGATGATCATCATCGGCCTGATCGTGATCCCCTACATCGACGAGAACCCGCTGGGCAACGGCTACTACACGTACAAGCAGCGGCGGTTCGCGATCTGGACTTTCATATTCGGCTTCATCATCCTGTGGTGCTCGATGATCGTGATCGGCACCCTGATCCGCGGCCCGGGCTGGATGTGGTTCTGGCCGGGCATGACTTGGGACCACAATCGCCTGATCTTCGAGATCAACCGCGACTTGCACGAGATCGTGGGCATCACCTCCCAGCCGTGGATCGGAATCTTCGGCGGCCTGGTGGTGGGAGGCTTCGCGGTGGCGGCGGGCTACGCCTGCCACCGCATCATCGCGGCGACCGAGTTCAGCCGCAAGATACTGAACCGCATGTCGCTGCTGCAGTACGCGATCATGCAGGCGCTGCTCATCGTGATGCTGGCACTGCCGGTCAAGATGGCGGCGCGCTTGCTGTTCCGCATCAAGTACGTGTGGGTCACGCCGTGGTTCAACGTCTAGAGTTGCAGCCGAAACAAGCCACGCAAGGGAAGGCATAGCGAATTTCATGGCAGAAGAAACCCAGGTTCAGCCGGATCCGATAACCAGCAAGTCGTACAGCGTCCACTTACTCGTGTCGATGCTGTTGCTGCTGGCCTCGCTGGTGTGGGCGATCTACGACGAAGTCGAGATCATGCGGCCCTACAAGGAGTACCAAGCCCGTTTCAGCGCCTACTACACGGGCTTCTTGATGGAACTGCAACCGCAGCAGGCGGCTAGGGAGGATGAGATCCGCCAGTCGCCGGAATACCAAGAGCTGGACGGCGAGCTCAGCACGGCCGAACAGGCGGTTCGCGCGCGCATCGCGGAGATCGACCGCGAGGTCGGCCGGGGCGTGGTGCCGCGCATGACCGCGGCCCGCGGCGCCTTCCAGATCCTGCGCAGCGAGATCGACGCCCAGCGCTACCTGATCGAGGTCTCTCACGACGAAGGCGAGAAGGAGTCACTCCGGGAGGACATCGAGGAGATCCGCTCCCGCGTGGTCGAAGTCGAGTTGCCGCTCGCCGATGGCTCCGGCGAAACCGAGGAGCTGGAACTGCAGTACGAGCAGCTCGAGGCGGAATTCCTCGGCATGCAGGAGCGGCGCACCGCGCTGCAGGCCGAGCGCCTGGAGGCGCTGGCCGAGGCGAACCGGCTGCGCGCCGAGCGCGACGCGCTGATGTCCGACCGCCTCGTCGGCCTGGGCGCGACGCAGATCGACGGGCTGATCGCGAACATGCGCAACTTCGACGTGGGCATCAAGCAGATCCACCTGCTGGACATCGACTTGGTGGACCGCTGCGAATCGTGCCACCTCGGCATTCGCGAGCCGGTCGAGATCGGAGCCACGGATCTGATCTACCCCGTGTTCAAGAGCCACCCGCGGCCGGAACTGCTCCAAATCCATGATCCCGAGGCGTTCGGCTGCTCGTCCTGTCACAACGGCAACGGCCGGGCCACGCGCAGCGTGACCAAGGGTCACGGACGACACAAGTTCTGGCTGTGGCCGATGTACTACCCGGAGAATGTCGAGGCGGGCTGCCAGCAGTGCCACGCCAAGGAGGTTGTCACTCCCGGCGGCGAGACGCTCAACATGGGGCGCGAGCTGTACATGAACAAGGGCTGCTGGGGCTGCCACCGCTTCGAGGGCTACGACGCCGAAGCCGAGGAGCTGACCGCGGTGCGCCAGGAGCTGCGCAATCTGAACGCGACCTACTCGGCCAATGCCAAGGAGATGCGCGTCAACCTCGATCTGGGCGACACGGCCTCGGACGGAGGCGCCGCCCAGCGGTACTACGCCCGGGCCGAGGAACTGCGGCTGACCAACACGCGCGTCGATGCCGAGATCCACAACTTGCAGATGGAAGAAACCAACCTGGCCCAGGAGGTCAAGAAGTTCGGCCCCAGCCTGAAGGAGATCAAGCTCAAGGACGTCAAGGAGTGGATTCCTGCCTGGATCAAGGATCCCCACGAGTTCCGGCCCGGTTCGAAGATGCCGGTGTTCCGGCTGTTGGACGAGGAGGTCCAGCAGATCTCCGCCTATCTGTGGCAGAACGCGCTGGACGGGGAGCTGGCCCGGCACCCGCGGGGGAACGCCGAGCGCGGCCAGGAACTGTTCGAGACCCGGGGCTGCATGGGCTGCCACTCGATCGGAGAGGGCGACAGCCGCATGGGCGGGGACTTTGCCGCCAACCTCAGCCGGGTCGGCGAGAAGATGAACTACGACTACATGGTGCGCTGGATTCACGATCCGTCGGAAGTGACCCCGGATCCGGACGTGCCCGATGCGATGCGGCCGCGCCCGGTGATGCCGAGCCTGCGCCTGACCGATCAGGAGTCGCGGGACATCGCCACGTACCTCAGCGAGCAGCGAACGGACCAGGAGTATCCGCCAGCGCCGTACATGGACGATCCGGACATGGCGGCGGCGGGCCTGGCCGCCATCCGGCACTACGGCTGCGCCGGCTGTCACGAGATCACGGGCCTCGAGGAGGAGGGCCGGATCGGCACAGACCTCACGCTCGAGGGCAGCAAGCCGCTGGAGCGGCTCGACTTCGCCCTCAAGACGCACGAAGCCGAGCTGGAGGGCTGGTACTCGCACAAGGGCTTCTTCGAGCGCAAGCTCGAGAACCCGGCGGTGTTCGACGAGGGCAAGGAGCGCGAGCACCTCGAGCGCCTGCGGATGCCCAACTTCAACCTCAGCGCCGAGGAGATCAACGGTCTGACCACGTTCTTGCTGGGCGCGGTCGAGACGACCTTCCCCGAGCAGTACCGCTTCGAGCCGGAAGACGAGCGGGCTGACGTCCAAGAGGGCTGGTGGATCATCACGCGGCACAATTGCACGGGCTGCCACCAGATCCGCCCGGGCAACGTTTCGTCGTTCATGACGATTCCGCGCTACGCCGACGACCCCGACTGGGCCGAGCAGCTGCCGCCGCAGCTGTACACAGAGGGCGCGCGCGTGCAGCCCGAGTGGCTGGCGGGCTTCCTCTCCAATCCGGCTCTCAGCGAGAGCGACATCAACCGCAACGGCGTGCGCGAGTACCTGCACGCGCGCATGCCGACGTTCTACTTCTCCGATCGCCAGCTGGCGAAGCTCACGAAGTTCTTCATGGCGCGCGACTCGCAGCCGGTGCCGCACATGCCCGAGGCGATGGAGCCGCTCACGAATGCGGAGCGGGCGATCGGGCGGCAGCTGTTCACCAGCGATGCCGCGCCGTGCCTGCAGTGCCATATGACCGGCGTCCCGTCGCAGGATGTCGACGCCACGGCACCCAACTTCCTGATCGCGTCCGAGCGTCTGAAGCCGAACTGGACCTACCGCTGGATGCTGGAGCCGGCCGCGATCGCGCCTGGCACGGCGATGCCGTCCGAGCTGTTCGAGCGCGACGGCGACCGCTGGGTGTTCTCGGGCCAGATCCCGGCCCAGGCGCGCAATTACGAGGGCGACCACGCCGACCTGCTCACGCGCTACATGTTCCAAATGGACGGCGCGGAGTTGCGTCGCCTGCAAGCCCTACAATGAGAATTCGAACGCTTTTCGGAGGTAACCAAGCGTGAGCAATCGTAGAGTTCTGGCGGCGGCCTTCGTGCCCGCATTCCTGCTGGCCATGGCCTTTGCCTGTGGCGGAGACGACTACTTCGACGAGTACGACGCGAGGACGCGGGGCCAGTCCGGCGGCCAGTCCGGCGACGCCGCGCCCGTCGGCGAGATGGTGACGGTCGACCCGGCCACGGCCGCGACGGTGACCGGCATGATCACGTTTTCGGGTGATGTGCCGCGGTTTCCCCCGGTCAACATGAGCGCCGAGCCCGACTGCATCCAGCTGCACGGCGGGCGCGTGCCCTCCGACCGCGTGGTTGTCAACGACGGCAAGCTGCAGCACGTCATGGTGTGGGTCTCGAAGGGCTTGGAAGGCAAGCGCTTCCCGGTGCGCACCGACATGGTCAACTTGGATCAAGACGGCTGCATTTACAAGCCGCATGTCGTCGCCGTGCAGATGGGCCAGCCGCTGAACATCACCAACTCGGACCCCACGACCCACAACGTGCACCCGCTGCCCCGCGAGAACCGCGAGTGGAACAAGTCGCAGACCTCCGGCGCTCCGGCGATCGACTACGCCTTCCCGCGCGCGGAGATGAAGATCGCGGTGAAGTGCAACATCCATCCTTGGATGCAGGCTTACATCCACGTGATGGAGCACCCGTACTTCGCGGTCAGCGCTGCCGACGGAACGTTCGAGATCGGCAATCTGCCCCCCGGCAGCTACACGCTGCAGGCGGTGCACGAGCAGCTGGGAGAGCAGGAAGTGCAGATCACCGTCGGTGCCAGCGAGAGCACGGAAGTCACCTTCGCCTATACCGGCTGATGTCCGAGCGCCGCCGGCGCGCCTAGGCAATGAACACCAACCTCTCGACCACCGTGCGGGCTGCCGGCGACACCGGTGCGTCGGCCGTGCTGGCCGACTACTACGAACTGGTCAAGCCGTCGATCGTCTGGCTCATCCTGATGTCCACGGCGATGGGCTGCTACTTGGCAGCCGACGGCGCCCTGCCGGCCGCGCAGATGCTGCACGCCCTGTGCGCGACGGCGCTGCTGGCCGCCGGGACCGGTGCCTTGAACCAGTGGTGGGAGCGGGACGTGGATGCCCGCATGCGCCGCACGGCGACCCGTCCGCTGCCTGCGGGCCGGGTTCCGTCGCGTTCGGCACTGATCTATGCGTCCGGCCTGACCGTCGCGGGCTTGGCCTATCTGTTCGTCGGCGTCAATGCGCTCAGCTTCTGGCTCGGCGTGTGCACGGTAGTCAGCTATAACCTCGTCTATACGCCGCTGAAGACGCGCACGTGGTGGTCGACCACGCTGGGCGCTTTCCCCGGAGCCGTGCCGCCCCTGATGGGCTGGGCCGCCCTGCGCGGCAGCTTGGGTGTCGAGGCTTGGGCCCTGTTCGGGATCCTGTTCCTGTGGCAGTTCCCGCACTTCTACGCGATCGCGTGGATGTACCGCGAGGACTACGCCCGGGCCGGGATCCGGATGCTGCCCGTGGTCGAGCCGTCGGGCAGATCGACGTACCGCCAGATCATCGTCAGCTCGGCCCTGCTCGTGCCGCTCTCGATGGCCCCGGCGTGGCTGGGCATGGCGGCGTCGTGGTACGTGGTGCCCGCGTTCCTGCTCGGCTGCGCGTACCTCGCAGCGGGCGTTCGACTGGCCAAGAGCGGCACGGCTGGGGACGCGAGAGACTTGCTGCGGGCGTCGGTACTTTACCTGCCGGTGTTGTACCTGTTCCTGCTGGTCGCCAAGCCCTGACGGGCCGTCCGAGGCTCTGCCTGCGCGGTTAGTTCGGCGCGGCCGCGCGCGTCAGTTGCTCTCGTCGCCGGTGGCGACGTCCTCCATCTTCTCCGCCGGGCGCTCCAGTGCCGCCCTTGCGCCGTCCCGTATCAAGCTGCCTTCCGAAGGCCCTTGGAAGAACATGAAGCCGTCCCGGTCGCGCCACGCCAACGGCCCGGCCAAGATCTTGCCGGCCTTGAGCGTTTCGACCTTGATCTTCTCGATCAGAGCCATATAGCGTGGATCGTCACGCTCCCAGCCCGTAAAGCTGCCGATGTCGCCGCTGGCGGCGAAGACCACGTCCACGCCGTCGATCGCCGCCACCTTGTCGACAATGTCGACGCCGGCGGGCGATTCGATCATGACGATGACCATGATGTTGTCATTGGCCACGGCCCGGTAGTCGGATCCCCAGAGACGGCCGTACTGGCCGCCGCCCCGGCTGCGCTTGCCCCGCGGCGGGAACTTGGCGTAGGTCACGCCGTCCTCGGCCTCTTGGACGCTGTCCACCATGGGGACGACGATTCCGAGCGCGCCGATGTCGGTGGCCTTCTGGATGTCGCCTTCCGTGGGTGTCGGGACCCGGATGAAGGGGATCGCCGGCGCGTCCTTGCAAGCCCAGATCATCTTCGCGACCTGGTCGTAGTTCAGCGGGCTGTGCTGCATCTCGATCCAGAGGAAGTCGAACCCGGAATTCGCCATGGCGCAGTACACGTTCGGGTCGGAGGTGTTGATCGTGCCGCCGACGACCTGCTTGCCCTCCGCGAGTTTCTGCTTGACTGTGTTGAAGATCCGCGTCTCTTCGGCTAGCGCCGGCATGGCACAGGCCAGTGCCAGCGGCACCAAGAGAAGGCGGGAAAGATTCTTGCGTTGCACTTGGACTCCCCCAAAATCGCTGCGACTGCCAGTCGCCGAACGGCAACAGTATACATCGTCTGCGGGACAGTTGAGCCGGGGCAGGCGACATTTGCGCGCACGCAACAGCGCTTGCCTGCCGCCCGAAAAGATGGCTGCGGCTGGGCGCCGACTACGCGCTCGGCCTAGATCGCCACGCGATCGTGTTCTCGGCGTTGTCCTTCTGGCGATGGTCTTGGACGAATTGATCGACGTCAACGAGCTCCGTTGGGTACGAGCCGGTGTAGCACGAATAGCAGTAACTGCCGCCGTTGTTGTCTCCGACCGCCTGCTTGAGTCCTTGCAGCGACAGGTAGGCGAGCGAGTCGGCACCGGTGTGCTGGCGGATCTCTTCAACGGTCATCCGGTTGGCGATCAGCTCGTCCTTGTCGGGCGTGTCCACTCCGTAGTAGCACGACGCAATGGTGGGAGGGCAGGAGATGCGCAAGTGGACCTCTGTGGCGCCTGCGTCGCGCATGATCCCCACGATCTTGCGGCTCGTGGTGCCGCGCACCAGCGAATCGTCCACCAGCACCACGCGCTTGCCGGCGACTAGGTGGTTCACCGGATTGAGCTTGAGCTTGACCCCGAAGTTGCGGATCGATTGCTTGGGTTCGATGAATGTTCGGCCCACGTAATGATTGCGGATGAGTCCGATGCTGAAGGGAATTCCCGACTCCGTCGAGAAGCCGAGCGCCGCCGCGTTGCCCGAATCCGGCACGGGCACGACGCAATCGGCCTCGACCGGGCTCTCGCGCGCGAGGATGCGGCCCAAGGCCTCGCGCGACTTGTGCACCGAGCGCCCGAACACGATCGAGTCCGGACGCGAGAAATAGACGTGCTCGAAGGCGCACTGGGAAGGTTTGAGCGCAGGCGCGAAGCGCTGCCTAGTCACGCCCCTGTCGGTGACGATGACCATCTCACCCGGCTCCACCTCTCCTTGGTACTTCGCACCGATGAGATCGAAGGCGCAGGTTTCGGAGGCGAACACGTGGACGTTGCGCCCCTCGTGCTGCATGGTGCCGTAGGCGAGCGGCCGGAACCCGCGCTGGTCGCGGGCGACGATGATCTGGTTGGTGCCCAGCAAGACCAGCGAATAGGCGCCTTCCAGTTCCAGCAGAGACTCGCGCAGTGCCGTGTCCAGCGTCTGTTCGGTGGAACGGGCCATCAGGTGAGGAATGACCTCGGTGTCGCTAGTGGCCTGGAAGATGGATCCGCTCTTCTCGATCGCTCCCCGGAGGGCGTGGCCGTTGGTCAGGTTGCCGTTGTGGGCGACCGCCAACGCGCCCTTGTTGCACTCGACGTAGAACGGCTGAGCATTGCGCGAGCCGACGTCCCCCGCGGTCGAGTAGCGCGTGTGGCCGATCGCCATGTGCCCGGTCAGCTGTTGGAGCTCATGCTCGCCGAAGATCTCGCTGACGAGGCCCATGCCCTTGCGCGTATGGATGGTCCGGCCGTCGCTGGAGCAGATACCCGCGCTCTCTTGACCCCGGTGCTGCAGGGCGTACAGGCCCAGGTACGCCAGGTTGGCGGCCTCGGGATGGCCGAAGATCGCGCAGATGCCGCACTCCTCGCGGAAGCCGTCCCCGGCATCCACCTCGACGGCCCGGCTCGGGACGGGCGCTGCCTGTTCGCTCATTGAGTCTCCAGGGAGGCTTCAAACGAAGACTCCCAGATTCCGCGCAGGCGCGCCACCGGCGCTTCCACGCTGGTGGCTGCATTCAGGCCGAACGTCAGGGTCGAACCGCCGGTGTGGCCAAGTTCGACCAGCGGGACGTCTAGCGACGCTGCGATCGCGACCACTTCCTCTATGTTCGCACGGGGCAGCGACAGAAGCACGCGGGAAGGGCACTCGTGGAACATTGCGTAGAGCAGGGGGTGGTTGGTTTCGAACTCGACGGTTGCCCCGATCGGTTTCGGGCCGAAGCAGCACTCGGCCAGCGCCACGGCCAGGCCCCCGCTGCCGACGTCGTGCGCCGAGTGGGCGAGGTTTTGGCGGACGATGCTGCGCGTGGCCTCGTGCACGATCGCCTCTTGCTCCAAGTCCAAGGAGGGCGGCAGGCCCCATGTTTGGCCCAGCACGGTCTTGGCGTATTGCGACGATCCGAATCTCCGGGGCAATTCCTCGCCTCGGCAGTCGGGAAGCAACCCGCCGAGCAGGACGACCAGGTCTCCCGCTTGCGTGAAGCAAGACCCGATCGGGGCGGCCATGTGATCCAGTATTCCCACGATGCCCAGCACGGGGGCCGGGTCAATGCCCTCGCCCAGGGTCTCGTTGTACAGGCTGACGTTGCCGCCGGTGATCGGCGTGCCGAAATGGCGGCACGCTTGGGCCATGCCTTCGATCGATTCCACGAGCTGGGCCATGATCTCCGGCTTCTCGGGATTGCCGAAGTTGAGGTTGTTGGTCGCGGCGATCGGGGTTGCGCCGACGGTGGCGAGGTTGCGGCAGCATTCGGCCACGATCAATTGCGTGCCGAGGCGCGGGTCGAGCGCGCAGTAGCGCGAATTGCCGTCCAGTGACATGGCAAGGGAGACGTTGGCCTCCTTGATGCGGATCACGGCGGCGTCGGCGCCGGGGCCCGACGTTGTATTCGTCCGGACCTGATGGTCGTACTGCTCCCAGATCCAGCGCTTGGAATTCAGATCGGGCGAAGCCAGCAGGGCTTCGATGCCGGCCCGCAAGCCTGCGGCCGACGGCTCGTTCAGGACCGGTCCGTCCAGCGGCGCGGTGCGGCGGGGCGCGGTGTGCGGGCGGTCGTAGAGCGGTGCGTCGTCGCTGAGAAATCCCGTGTCCAGCTCGGCCACCACGCTTCCGCCGTGCTTGACCCGCAAGAGCCGATCCGCCGTGACCGTACCGATCTCCACGGCGTCGAGCCCCCATTTTCGGAAGACCTCCAGAACCTCGCCCTCCCGGCCGCGCTCCGCTACCAGCAGCATGCGCTCCTGCGATTCCGAGAGCATGATTTCGTAGGGGGTCATCCCGCTCTCGCGTTGCGGCACGCGGTCGAGCTCGATCTCGATCCCGACCCCGCCGCGTCCGCCCATCTCCGCGGTCGAACAGGTCAGCCCGGCCGCGCCCATGTCTTGGATGCCGAGAATTGCGCCGGTGCGCATGGCCTCGAGGCAGGCCTCGAGCAAGAGTTTCTCCAAGAACGGATCGCCTACCTGGACGTTGGGGCGCTTGGCCTCGGAGTCCTCGTCGAACTCGGCAGAGGCCATCGACGCCCCCTGGATTCCGTCCCTGCCAGTCTTGGCCCCCACGTAGATGACGGGGTTGCCGAGGCCCTTGGCGGACCCGAGGAAGATCGAGTCCTGCCGGAACACGCCGAGGGCGAAGACGTTGACCAACGGATTCGCGCTGAAGCAGGGGTCGAAGGAGCATTCCCCTCCGATCGTGGGCACCCCGATGCAATTGCCGTAGTGGGCGATGCCCTCGACCACCCCGCGGATGATCCGCCGATTGGCCGGGCCGTCCTGCGGGTCGTCGGGAGGGCCGAACCGCAGCGCGTCGAGCACCGCTACCGGGCGGGCGCCCATGGTGAAGATGTCGCGCAAGATACCGCCGACCCCGGTCGCCGCCCCTTGGAAGGGCTCGATATAGCTGGGGTGGTTGTGCGACTCGATCTTGAAGGCGGCCGCCCAGCCGCCGCCGATGTCGACGATGCCGGCGTTCTCGCCCGGTCCGACCAAGATCCGTTCGCCGCTGGTGGGAAGCTTCTTCAGGTGCAGCCGCGAGCTCTTGTACGAGCAGTGCTCGCTCCACATGACGCTGAGAATCCCGAGTTCAGTCAGTGTCGGAACGCGCCCGATACGGTCGGTGATCCGTTGGTACTCCCCAGCCGTGAGGCCGTGTTCGGCCGCTGTCCGCTCGTCGACTTCAGCCTGCATGGCGGAGGCCGTTCCCGGCGGCGGAAATCATGGATCGAAAGACGGCGATTCCGTCGGTGGAGCCCACGGCGCTGTCGCAGGCGCGTTCGGGATGCGGCATCATGCCGAGCACGTTGCGCCCCTGGCTCAGCACGCCAGCGATGTTCCGGCTCGATCCGTTGGGATTCTCTCCGGAGTAGCGGAAGGCGACGCGATCTTCCGCTTCGATGCGGTCCAAGGTGGCCTCATCGGCGAAGAAGCAGCCCTCGCCGTGGGCAACCGGGATCCTGAGCGGCCTCTCGGGCTGGCAAGCCGAAGTGAAGGCCGAGTCCAGCGTCCCCGGGACTAGGTCGACGGTCCGGCACACGAAACGCAGGTCTTGATTGCGGATCAGGGCGCCGTCCAGCAGGCCGGACTCGCACAGGATCTGAAAGCCGTTGCACACCCCGATCACCAGCCCGCCGGAATCTGCAAAGCGCCGCAAGGAGCGGATGACCGGCGAAAACCGGGCGATTGCGCCGCAGCGGAGGTAATCGCCGTAGGAGAATCCGCCGGGCACGAAGATTGCATCCGCGTCACCCAGTTCTTCGGACTCGTGCCAGATTTCGGCGGCTTGCTGGCCGAGGTTGTGCGTAAGCGCGTAGAGCGCGTCGTGATCACAGTTCGAGCCCGGGAAAATGATGACGCCGAACTTCATTGCGGGCGGGAGAGCAACGCCTCGCTTACATAGCTAGTGTAGCAATCGAGAGGGCCGCGTACCCGCCGCAGGATATTTCGCCGCGCTGATCTGCCAGCGCCGTTCTGGGAGCTGGCCAGACACGCCCTGGGACACCG
This sequence comes from Bryobacterales bacterium, assembly GCA_022826925.1. Classification (GTDB taxonomy): domain Bacteria; phylum Acidobacteriota; class Terriglobia; order Bryobacterales; family UBA6623; genus VXMF01. The sequence goes on along the minus strand of JAJDTX010000101.1, from coordinate 82,389 downwards.
AGTTAGGGCGCGCGGCAGCACTTCTTGTAGGATGGGGCTCACAAGCGCCCGATCCGCCGCGCCTAGAATCATGTCCATGCTCGCCAATGGCGTCACTGCGCCCCCAGTTCCGGGCTTGACATTGTCCGGCCCCACCCTGCTCGCATTCTTCAAGACTGACTGTCCGGCGTGCCACCTGGCTCTCCGCTACCTGGACGGCCTTTCCCGCAGCATTGGGTCTGGCGACCGCGTGGTGGCAGTTTCTCAGGACGAGCGCGCGTCGACCGACGAGCTGATGCGCTCGCTGGGAGCGGATCTGTCGCTCCGCTTCGATCACGACTTGGCGGCTAGTGCAGGATTCGGCTTGGAGGCGGTTCCGGCGCTGTTCCTGCTGGACGAGTCGGGCCGGGTCCTGGCCAGCTCGCAGGGCTTCGACAAGGCAGACCTGAATCGCCTCGGCGGGGAACTCGCCAAGCTGCTGGAGGTGCCGGCTCCCGAACTGGCCCGGCCCGGCGACGGCAATCCGGATTTCCAGCCGGGTTGCGTTTCACGCCACCTTGAACCGGAGTCGGATGCGGTCGCCGCTGAAATTCCCGATTTGTATTCCCGCCGGGCAGGCCGGGCTTCGAGAATCGACCTGCCCGCTGACGCCGATGCCGAGGAATGGTGCTACGAGAGCGGCTATGCCGACCCCCTGCCAGTGGTGCCGCCGACGGTGGGGCGAGTTGAACGCATGCTGGCGGCGAGCGGCTTGACCCCGGACGAGGTGGTCGCGCACGTCCCGCCGAACTTCGGCGCGGCCAGCGCGGAGAAGATCGCGGCAAACGCTGTCATGGCGGGCTGCCGGCCCGAGTACATGCGGGTGCTTGTGCCTGCGGTCCGCGCTCTGTGCGACGAGCGTCTCGACATCCACGGAGTGCAGGGCACCACTCACTTCGCCGCTCCCCTGGCGATCGTGAACGGTCCCGTCCGCCTAGAGCTGGGATTCGCTTGCGGCAGCAACGTCTTCTCGAACGCGGCGCGCGCCAACTCCACGATCGGTCGGGCATTGCAGCTGATCCTGCGCAACCTAGGGGGCGCGGCTCCGGGCCGGATCGACATGTCGACGATGGGGAACCCGGGACGGTTCAGCTTCGTGATCGGCGAGAACGAGGAGGTGAGCCCGTGGGGCCCGCTGGCCGAAGACTTCGGAATCGCCGCCGGTTGCAATGCGGTCACGTTCTTCTGCGCCGAGCCTCCACGCCCGGTGAGCGAGCACAAGGCGCGCGAGCCCAGGGTGCTGCTGCGCGCCATTTGCCCAGTGCTCGCAAACCTGTGGTCCTATCGCGTCTGCAAGCGGTCCGAGGCGGTCGTGGTGATCGGCCCCGAGCATGCGGCGACCTTGGACCGCGGCGGCTTCACGAAGCGCGATGTGGTGGAGTTCCTGTTCGAGAACACCGGCGTGCCGGTGAGCGAGTACGACGGAGACGGCGGTGAGGGCACGCACGAAGCCGGCTATTACGACGAGTGCGTGATCCGGGGCATGCGGTGCTACCGGAAGTTCCGGCGGCCCGAGTCGATTCGCGTGATGGTGGCCGGCGGGCCCGCCGGGAAGTTCTCGGCCGTGCTGGGGTCGTGGGCCACCGGACCTCGCGGCAGCCAGATGGTCAGCTACCAGTTCGAATAAACCAGCCCTGGCCAGGCTCGGTTCGTTTGCTGCGGGCTTGGGGGCTGCTACCCTGTTTGAGGCGCTCTGCGCCGGAGGCACAACAGCATGTCGCTCACAGTCGTGAATCCCCTTGACGAACGGCCCTTGCCGGAAGGCTCGGCGCCTCCGAGGCTCGCATCCGTCGGAGGTGCGCGGATCGCGCTCCTGGACATCAGCAAGGGCGGGGGAGAGGTCTTCCTCGATCGCGTCGATGCCTTGCTCAGGGAGCGCTACGGGGTGTCGGAAGTGCTTCGCTTTCGCAAGCCGACGTTCGCGAAACCAGCCCCCGAGGCCGTGCTCACGGATATCCGCGAGGCACAGCCGCACGCGGTGATCGAGGCCCTAGCCGATTGAGGGTCTTGCACGACGTGCAGTTTGCACGACTCGGTTCGACTCGAAAACTCCGGTATCCCCACCGTGCCGATAGCCACCGACGTATTCCGGTCGGCGGCACGGGCGCAAGCCTCGGCCCTAGGTCGGGCGGACTTGGACGCGGTCTACGTGCCTCACCCGATCCAAGACCAGCTGCCCGAAGAGATCGAGGAGCGCGCGACTGCGGTGCTTGACACAATCGTCGAGCGCCTGACGGGCGCGATCGAGACAGAATCGCAGGCGGCTTGATCCCCGGTCGGTTTTCGATCAAGACATGTCCGCTCTCCTCGATTTGGAGGATGCGGCCGTCTCTCGGCTGCGCGCCGGCGCAGTGATTCCCGCGCATCCGCTGGCCTTGGATTCCCGGCGCCGCTTGGACGAGCGCCGCCAGACGGCCCTGACGCGCTATTACCTGGCCGCCGGGGCGGGAGGAGTGGCAGTCGGGGTCCACACCACCCAGTTTGCGATCCACGAGCCGGGGGTAGGGTTGTATCGGCCGGTGCTCGAGCTCGCCGCTGATGCTACGCGAGAGTCTGCTGGGCACGGCAATGGCAGCGTGATTCGCATTGCCGGAATCCTCGGCCAAACCGCGCAAGCGGTGCACGAAGCGGGCCTTGCTGTCGACCTCGGCTACCACGTGGGCTTGCTGGGCTTCGCGGGCCTTCGCGCAGCCAGCCACGCCGAGCTGCTGTCCCACGCGCGTGCCGTAGCTGAAGTGATCCCGATCATGGGTTTCTACCTCCAGCCCGCTGTCGGCGGAATTCCGCTCCCGTACGAGTTCTGGCGCGACATGTGCGAGATCGAGGGCTTGGTGGCCCTCAAGGTGGCCCCGTTCGATCGGTATTGCACGTTGGAGGTGTTGCGAGCAGTCTGCGATTCAGGGCGTGCCGGCGAAATCGCGCTCTATACGGGCAATGACGACAACATCGTCGGCGACCTGCTGACCCGCTATGCGAGCGGAGGCGCGTCCGCCTCGTTCGTGGGCGGTCTGCTCGGCCACTGGGCTGTGTGGACCAAGGCGGCCTGTGACTACTGGCGGCGGTGCAGGGAGTCCGTGGCAGCGGACTCGGGGAGCGTCCCTGAAGCGTTGCTCCGCCTCAACGCAGAGGTCACCGACGCGAACTCCGCGTTGTTCGACACGCGCAACCGGTTCTCCGGTTGCATAGCCGGCATACATGAGGTGTTGCGGAGACAGGGCCTGCTGGCCGGAAATTGGTGCCTGAACGAGGCGGAACGGCTGTCGCCGGGTCAGAGTGCCGAGATTGACCGGGTCTGTGCCGCGTATCCGCATCTCGTCGACGACGACTTCGTGGCCGAACACCTCGACGCTTGGCTCCGCTGAGGTCAGCGCGCTGGGTGAGACCGCAGGCTCGCCGACACGTCCGGGCTGGCCAGTGACTTTGGTATTCTTCGTGAGCCGCCGCGAGGCAGCGATCGCAATCGCGGCTTGTCGGGCGAATCGACCATGAGCCGAAGTCGTTACCGTCAGCTCTCGTTCTTGATGGTGCTCTGCGCGCTCGCTTGGGCGGGATGCGGCCCGGGCGGCGCGGATCGCCGCAGCGCCGGCGAGGCGGTCGCAAGCCTCGATCTCTATCCCGGCCTTGAGGCGACGCTGTTCGCGTCCGAGCCGATCCTGTCGAACCCGACCAACATCGATGTCGATCATCGCGGCCGGATCTGGGCTTGCGACGTCGTCAATTACCGGGAGCACGGCAGGAATGACATGCGCCCCAAGGGGGATCGCATACTGATCCTTGAAGACACGGATGGCGACGGAGTTGCCGATAGCTCCAAGGTCTACTACCAAGGCCGGGACGTGGATGCCGCGCTGGGAATCGCCGTGCTCGGCAATCAGGTGATCGTGACTGCCGCTCCCAACGTGGTGGTCTTCACCGATGAGGATGGCGACGACGTTCCCGACAAGAAGGAGTACCTCTTCACCAACTCCGGCGCTCCCCAGAACGACCACTCGACGCACTCGCTGTCGTTCGGGCCGGACGGGAAATTCTACTGGAACATGGGCAACGGAGGTCGGCACATCCACGACAGAGATGGGCGACTGGTCATTGACAAGGCCGGGAATCCGGTGCTGGATCGCAACTACGCGCGCAGCCTGCGCGACAGGCCGGAGATGCCGCGGCCCGACTTCGCGGATGCCTTGGTCGGGGTTGCGAGCCCGTATCAGGGCGGCATGGTGTTTCGCTCCGACCTTGACGGTGGCGGCACTGAGGTGCTGGGCCACAACTTCCGCAACAACTACGAGGTAGCGGTGGACTCGCTAGGTGGGCTGTGGCAGTCGGACAACGACAACGACGGCAGCTACGCTTGCCGGATCAACTACATCCTCGAGTGCGGCAACTATGGCTATCGTGACGAGCTAACGGGCGCGGGGAACCAAGCCGAGCGCACCGGACGCCACGAAGAGGTCCCCGAGCGGCACTGGCACCAGAACGATCCCGGCGTGGTGCCAAACCTGCTGATCACGGGCGCCGGTTCCCCTACCGGAGTGGCCTCATACGAAGGTCGCCTATTGCCGAGCGAGTTCTGGGACCAAGTGTTGGCGACCGATGCCGGCCCCGGCGTGCTGCGTGGCATCGTATCGACCAAGAGCGGGGCGGGTTACGAGGCTCGGATGGTGGACCTGCTCAAGGGAGCCCGTGACAAGTGGGTGCGCCCGGTCGATGTCGCGGTAGCTCCCGACGGCTCCCTGTTCGTGAGTGACTGGTATGACCCCGTGATCGGTTGGAACCGCCAGCAGGACTCCACGCACGGGCGAATCTTTCGCATCGCGCCGCAAGGCCATGCATACCGTCCGCCGACCCACGATGTTGCGTCTATTGCAGGCGCAATCGAGGCCTTGCAGAGCCCGAATTTCGACGCGAGGTATCTGGCTTGGCACGCCCTCGACCAGGGCGGGCAAGAGGCCGAGGATGCGTTGGCCCGGCTATGGCGCGAGGGAACCGAAGTGCGCCAACGCGCTAGGGCGTTGTGGCTGCTGGCCCGTATCGAGGGTCGCGGCCAGGACTATCTCGACCAAGCGCTTGCGGATCCCGAGGAAGACATCCGAATCGTCGGGCTGCGCGCCGCCCGACAATCAGGAGCCGACCTGCTTCCCCACTTGGAACGGCTTGCAGCCGATCCGTCCTCCCACGTGCGGCGAGAGTGCGCGATTGCGCTCAGGGGGAACGCGTCTGGCGAAGCGGCTGCGCTGTGGGCACGCTTGGCGAATCAGCACGTGGCGGGCGACCGCTGGTATTTGGAGGCACTTGGGATTGGTGCGGCGGGGAATTGGGATTCACATCTGGGCGCTTGGCTGGCACTTGTCGGGGCCAACTGGAACACCCCGGCCGGCCGCGACATCTTGTGGCGCTCTCGGGCATCCGTTACCCCTGGGTATCTGGTGAAGATCGTGGGCACGTCGGAAATTGAGAGCGCCGACGCGGCTCGGTATCTGCGGGCGTTCGACTTCCAGCCGGAGAGTGTCGCCAAGGCGCGAACTTTGCGCCTGCTGGCGTTTGGCCGCGCAAGCGATGGCAAGCCCCGGCCATTCTTCGTAGCGGCTGAGGCCCTGCTGCGTATGCCCGAACTCGACCTTGCCGCGGATCACGATTCCCGCGAGGCGATCGACGAACTGCTTCGCCGCGGTCAGGGGACGGCTCAGTTCGCGCGGCTCGTGCAGCGGTACGGCCTCTCCAGCCACTACCCGTCGCTGGTTGAGGTCGCCGCCCGCAACAGGGACAATCCAGTCGGCATCGCTTCTGCCCTGACTCTGCTGCAAGCGGGAGCCCAAGACACGATTCGGGAATTCGTTGTCAGCCAGCCCGAGCTAGCGGCCGCGGCCGTCGAAGCGGTCGGCAATACACGATCTTCAGAGAGCGTGCCGCTGTTGGCGAGGATGCTGCTTGACCAGAGCCTGGCTCCATCTGTCCGCGACCGTGCGGTCCGGTCTCTGGCAGGTACCAGCCAAGGGGCCGAGGCTTTAGTGAACTTGGCACGAGACGGGCAGTTCCCGGCTGAACTGGCCGAAATCGCCGGGGCTGCAATCACGCGTTCCATGAACGTGCGGCTGCGCGAGCAGGCAGCCGAACTATTCCCGGTCCCGCCGCTGCGGGACAGCGAGCCGCTGCCGCAGATGACCGACTTGCTCGTCTTGGTCGGAGATCCAGATAACGGAGCGTCTGTCTTCGAGTCGGCCACCTGCAGCGATTGCCACATCATCAACGGTTCGGGCACGGACTTCGGGCCAGAGCTGTCGAAGATCGGCGACAAGCTGCCCAAGGCCGGAATCTACGAGGCAGTCCTCGATCCAAGCGCCAGCGTCTCGCCGACCTATGACCTTGTGCATCTGTCGCTGGCGCGCCAAGACGAGGTCTCGGGTTTCGTGGTCAGCGAGACCGAGCAATCCGTAACGCTGCGCATGGAAGGAGGAATCGTGGCTGATTTCGCGCAGGAGGAGATCTTGGAGCGCAGGGTATCAACGGTTTCCGCGATGCCGGACGACCTGCAGGAGCAAATGAGCGTTGACGATCTGGTCGACTTGGTGGAATTCCTAAGCCAGTTGCGCTAGCGTCGGCGCGGTGTCGACTACGGCAGGCGGATCTTGAGGACTCGCCCCATGTCGAACGATGGCGGCTTGCGGTTTTCTATCAATTCGGTCTGCTCTGCCAACGCCGACACCAGCAGCGGCATGGCGATGGTCGAGTCGCAGTGGCAGTCGACCATCGTCGCGCCTTTGGCGATCTTGCCCCAGCTCTGCGATTCCGCCAGCGTGCAACCCGACAGGCCGCCCCAGTGAGGTGCATCGGTCACGACCTGAATGCCGTAGCGGTGCCCCTCCTTGCCGCGGTCCATCAGGATGGCGACAATTTCGGACTGCTGCGTGTAGTTCTTGGGCGTGCCGCCGCCGAAGTAGATCACCCCGGTCGCCTTTGAGTCGGCGACGGCGTTGGTGATCTCCAGCACATCCGCCATCATGTCGAACATCAGCCGGTTCTCACCCCGGTGCCTGCTCTCGGCGACGCCGATGCCGATCGAGCTATCCCCGATCGCGGGGCAGAATAGCGGCACATTGTGCTTGGCCGCCGCGGTCACGATGCCGTCCTCCGGGCAGTCGCGCCCGACTTCCTTTCCCAATAGGTAGAGAAATTCGCGCGTCGTGTACGGGCGCGATTGGTCTAAACGTGCGGCGAAGCTGCCGATCCACAGATCATGCTCGCGGAATCGGACTTCGTCCGCCAGCACGTCGTACATGCGATCCACCATGACTTCGCCAAGCGCTTCGTCGTCCATGTCAGCCGAGCCTTGGTAGTGGTGGAAGCCCTTGGTTTCGTGGATGTCGTGAAAGAAGTTCGCTCCCGTCGAGGTCAGGATGTCGATCAAGCGGTTCTCGATCATGAACCTCACCAGCCGGCGCATGCCCGCCGGCACCATGGCACCGGACAAACCCATCAAGATGGTGCATTCGGGGTCGGCCAGCATTGCTTTCCAGGCAGCGAAGGCCTGTCCGAGCTGGCGCCCTTGAAATGCGGTGTCGGCCATCTTCTCCAGCAGAGAGGATGCCGAGTTGGCACCGTTGACGGCGAACGGTTTGGTCGGCGAGGAGAGCAGCTCTTCCTTGCTCGGTCGGGAATGCATCAAACGGCCCATGCTAGCAGGGCAGGCCGGGACAACACTGCGGGCCGTTACTGGACAGCGATCATTTCTAGGCTGACCATGGCTGGCTCGGCAAGGTGGGCCTGCACAGCGGATACTGCCGGGGCTTGCTCCGGGAATGCCTCGGCGATCAACGCGGCCATCTCGTCCAAGTTCGCCAAGTCGCTCAGGTAGGCGTTGACTCGAACGACGTTGGCCAGTCCCAGGGAGCCCAGTCGTAGGGCCGCAGTACTGGTATCCAAGGCATGGAGGAACTGCTCCCTGAAATTGGCGCCGGATCCCGGCATGGCCGATGTGTATGCGGTGGTACCGCTTTGCGAGATCGGGCTTGACAGTGCCGTGGGAGCCTGATCGTGCATGAACAGGCGCGTGACATAGTTGTCATCGACGGCGATAAACGTGATCTCCACTGCGATGCCGCCCGGCAGCGCCGATAGCACGACATTGGCTCGGCTGGGTGCGCCGCCGACACTGAAGATCGACTCAAAGGCGCTGTCATTGACGGCTAGGTCCGCTGCCTGGGGCAGGTAGGAACTCGCCAGGACGGTGTTGTCATAGGAGAGTCCGGCCGCCTCGAGAATGGTGCCGATGTTCTGCAAGGTTTGACGAGCTTGCTGATCCGCTGTCTCGCCCAGTTCGCCCGTGGCCGGGTTCCTTCCGCCCTGGCCCGAAAGATAGACGGTGCGTCCAGCCCGCACCGCGGGAGAGTATGGCCCCATCGCCGCTGGAATCTTGTCCTCGGGAGGGCGTATCACCTCGATTTCGGAAGCTTGCGCGTAAGCGATGCAGGTCAGCAACACACCCGTCCCGCCCGGCAGGCCGGGAAATTCCAAGGTCGTCCTCGCGGGATAGCCGCCCTCAGGAAAGTAACTGCCGTATGCCTCGTTCATCGCGGCATAGTTCTCCATATCGGAGAGTTGGACATGGCAGCTGACGACTTGTGGGTAGTCAAGGCCCGCCATCCCGAGGACTTCGCCGAGCCGTTGCATTGCCGAGTGTGTCTGGTCGGCGACAGGGGCGGTCGGATCGCTCGGCGATACCGCGCTGAGATAGAGAGTGCTGTCAGCCAGCATGGCAACTGTCTGGCCGCTATCGTCCTGGAACGATTGGCGTGGCGACGCCGCAGGTGCCGACCCCTCAGGCCCTGCGTCTTCCGAGGGGCTGCAACCCGAAATCAATAGCAGGGCTAGCGCCGTTGCGGTAATTGCTAGAACGCGGGTCACCGCTTCAAGTTAGCAAGGATGTCGAACGGGATGTTCGAAGCGTCAGCGTCCTGAAGGGCGGAAGAGCGGTGTTCAACGTCGCGGGGAACAAGTGTCTGATCAAGGTATGGATCAACTCCTCCCGCCGGGTTGTCTATATTTGCTTTATCGGGAGGCACCGCATGGACGACACCGTTGATGCGCAATCGATCTGAGGTCCGAGCCATGGAAATCGTACCGATCAAGACCAAACAAGACTACCGTCGCACGCTCAAGGAAATCGACGGCCTGATGACCGCAAAGCACGGTACGCCAGAAGGCGACCGCTTGGACGTCTTGGTGACATTGGTCGAGGCATGGGAAGCGCGGAACTACCCGGTTGATCTGCCCGATCCGGTGGACGCCATTCGCTACCACATGGAGCAGAACGGGCTTGCGCCGAAAGATCTGGTCGAGTACTTCGGTAGTCGGAGCCGGGTATACGAGGTACTGAATCGCCGGCGGCCACTGAGCCTCAAGATGATCAGGCGTTTGCACCGTGGACTCGGCATCCCAGCGGAGTCATTGATCAAGGTTACCGATGACGCGGGACAGCTTACGGGTTCTATGAGTTGAGACTTGCCGCGTCCGTCCTAGCCTCCGGATCGTTGCACAAGAGAGATTTGCAGCCGACTCTCAAATGGCAGGTAGCCTTATAGCAATAAGTTTAATATGGGCTCAGCTACAGGCATTTTAGCTAATTGTATCGGAATAATTATAATAATTTAAACATCAAAGTTAATTAAAGTATCGGCTTGTTGAGGAAAATTGAGTGAGGATCAGCCAATCATGCATCGTGGGGAGATAGGCCACTACAGCGAGACGACTGTCCACTCCGAGGTCGTTCGTGCGTTCATACCGAATCCGCTACCGCCCCAACCACCGATTGATCTCGCTGGCCCGCTGCAGCAGCTGCTGGAGTCAGCGGCGTTGGCCCTAGGCGGCCTTGATGTCGTCTCGTCTGTTCTTCCGGACGGGGCACTCCTCCCGTATTCCTACGTGCGAAAGGAAGCGGTGCTCTCCTCGCAGATCGAAGGTTCGCAGTCGTCGCTGTCGGATCTACTGGTTTTTGAGCTTGAGCGAGCTACTGGGCTTCCGCAGGACGATGTGCGCGAAGTCTCGAACTACGTGGCGGCCCTGCAGCACGGCCTGCAGCGGTTGGAGAACGACTTCCCCCTGTCGAGTCGCTTGCTCCGTGAGATCCACAACGTACTGATGTCAAGTGCACGGGGCCGTGCCAAAATGCCCGGCGACTTCCGTCGCTCACAGAATTGGATCGGCGGCAGCCGGCCAAGTAACGCCGTCTTGGTTCCGCCGCCGCACACGGCCTTGCCAGCCTGTATGACGGAACTCGAGCGCTTTCTCCATGCCGAGGACGACGGGTTAGCTGTACTGCTACGGGCAGGGCTGGCGCACGTTCAGTTCGAGACTATTCACCCCTTTCTGGACGGCAACGGTCGCGTTGGTCGGCTGCTCATTACGCTACTGCTGTGCCACGCCGGATCGTTGCGCGAGCCACTCCTGTATCTGAGTCTGTACTTCAAACAGCACCGCGGTGACTACTACGACCTGTTGAATCACGTACGCCGAACCGGGGACTGGGAGGAATGGTTGGCCTTCTTCCTCCGGGGCGTCAAGCAAACAGCCGAAGGCGCAGTGTCCACCGCCCAGCGTCTCTCCACAATGTTTCAGATGGACCGAAGCCAGTTGCAAGATACCAGCGGCCGAAGGGCAGGGTCGGTGCTGCGCGTCCACGACGCGCTGAAGGGGCGACCGATCCTAACGTTGCCGCAGGTAAGCCACGACGCGCAAATCTCATTTCCCACCGCCGCAACGGCCATGGACCTGCTCGTCCAGCGGGGTATGGCGCGGGAGATTACCGGAGGGAGCCGAAACCGACTCTTCGTTTACAGCCAGTATCTCGACATCCTCAACGAAGGCACCTAGCCACCCGAATGACAAGCCAACCTCAGTGTCCGGTCTGGCAATAGGATCTCCAGCGAAGAGCGACTGGGAATGCCCCCCCGTCCCGATGGCAACGCCGGCAGGCTCACAATCTCGGGGGCCGCTTCGTGTGCCTGTCGAAGCGGCCGCATCCCTCTTAGCGCTGGGAGGATGCGCCGGAATGGTTGAGTGCCGGCGATCACATGCCCAAGACGCCGTAGTTGCCGTCCACGACCAGGCGAACCGAGACGTACAACCCTAGGAGTCCGGACAGCGCCCAAGGACAATTCGTTCCCCAGATGTAGATGTACATCTCGCTCCGGCTGATTCGAGTTTGCCGGCCGGCCAAGAAGAAGCTGATCCAGTATGCCGACGTCATGTGGGTCAATTGCCAGAACATCATCACGCCCAGGATTCCAGCAAAGACGGCGGGCAGGAGACCGGACGTGTAGGCCGCGTACAGGATGAGTGTCGGTGTCGGCGTCACGATGCCGTTGGCGATGTCCGCGATGTACCCATACGTGCGGCGGTCCGCGTAGGAGCCGTCATACAGGGAGTACGTCGCCCAGACATCAGCCCAGAGTGTCGGTGACAATGCCTTTGACAACGGGACCCTTGTGAGAAGGAACTCGCTGGACGGCGCCCGGCCGGTCCTACGCTTCCATTCGCGCCAATACTCGGCGCGCTTCTCGATATAGTCGCGCCTGAGAAGCAGGGACGCCTCCCAATAGCAGATCAGGAGGTTGATTGAGAAGAACAGGCTCAAGAGGGCATGGATGAGGTTCAGATCCCTGTGAAGGTAGTAACGGGCACCGATGCCGGCAAGGGCCAGGATCGCGATGACCAGCCCAGCGAGTAGTACTACTGGAATCGTCACGCTCGACTGGCGTGCACCTCGTTCTGAAACCGCTCGATCGGCGGGGTTTCCTGACATTTCTTGATCTTCGCCGAACGCTCTGCAGTTCTGTGCCTTGCACGCCGCTGAGCGTCCCACATTCCTTAGTTGGCGCCGGGGCGGACAACCAGCCGACACAACCCACCAGAGGCGCTCGCCGTGCGTCGCGGGCAGAAAGGCACTTTGACGTGACAGCTGTCGGTTTGGAGCTGTTCGTGCCAATGTTCCAGGTGATGGCAGAGACTGTCGTACCTACCTCATGTTCCGAGGATCAGCTCGAGATCATCCTGATGTCTTTCCGCGCTGGGGGCTCTGCGAGGGAGGGCCATCGACCGACCGTCACGTGGCTACTTGGCCGCAGCTGTGAGTGCGATGCCGTCGGCAAGGGAGATGCGTGGGGTCCAATGTAGGTCGCGCCGAGCCTTGTCGATGCTGAAGTAGTGGTGAGTCGCCAAGTACCGGACTGCGAAGCGAGAGATCCCGTCCTCGGGTGTGACTCCCGTCCTTGTCAGCGCGTGATAGGCTTCGACAAGCCCGGCTCCGGCGTAGGCTGCCCAGAACGGCACTGAGCGCTTGATCGGCGGGTGTCCCAGCGCGACAAGCAGTCGCTCCACGAACCCGAAGAACGGTACTGGCTCGCCGTTGGTGATGAAGTACGCCTGTCCCGAGACCGGAGATGTCGGCCCGAGGGCGCGTTCAGCCGCAAGCACGGCATCCACCACATTGCCGATATAGACGAAGTCGGACAGCTTGCGGCGACGGCCCACCTCGCGGATTCCATTCTTCGAGCGGTCAAGGATATTTGGGAGAAACCTACTGTCGCCCGGCCCGAATACGATGTGTGGCCGCAGGGCGCAGGCACTTGTAACGCCCTCTTTCGCGAATGCCAGCACCTCCTTCTCGGCCGCGATCTTGCTGTCAGCGTATGCGCTGAGCGACACGCGCGAATAAGGCAGGCTTTCGTCGCCTCCCTCGATGTCGCGCCCTTCGTAGACGACGCTGGCCGAACTGATATGCACCAGTCGGGGCACCCGGTGCTTGCGGCACGCCTCCAGCACAGACTGCGTTCCCCCGTGGTTGACGCGCCACACCGTGTCCCGTCCGTCGTTCCTGGTCTGCACGATGGAGGCGCAATGCACCAGTGTCTCGACGCCGCGGCATGCCTCGGTCAGCCGCGAGCCATCGGCGATATCCAAGTCGACATACTCGATCTCGTCGCGAAGGCGCCTGCATCGTGGGCTGACGACCCGCACGTCCCGGCCCGCATCGGCGAATGCGGAGGCCACTGCCGCACCGATGAATCCGCACCCGCCCGTGACGAGAACGCGTCCCTGTTGGTTCGAATTCACGGGCGCTACTTGTATGTGCGGAACATCAGGTCCCAGACCGGGAAGATCGAAGCGAAATTCGCGTTGCGGTGGCTGGCGTGGTGGTGGTCGTGGCGAATCGCCCAGAAGTTCGCGATTGCGAAGACTGGGTGAGGCAGTACGAGATTCGTGTGCGTTGCGATGTTTGCCACCGAGTGCAAGAACACAACCAGCAGGAGCGATGGCGTGGACACTGGTCCCAAGATGGCCATGGCGGCGAACAGCAACGCCATCCCCGCTATCATCTCCGCCGGGTGGACATACAGCCCATCCATCGCCTCTGCGAATCTAACTCGGTGGTGGAGGCCGTGAATTAGCTTCATCAGGATCCGGACGTGCAGGGCGCGGTGCATGAAGTAGTACATGCAGTCGTATAGCAGCAGGACCCCCAGCGTCTCGGCGCACACCCGCAAGATTGTCGTTCCTCCGGCGTGGTAAAGGATGCCGTCGCCGGCAATGATGGAGACCACATACAGTCCGACGGATAGCGCTCCATTCAACGCGATCCGAATGAACTTGTACGGACCAAACGTGTCTGAGACGGATGTCCGGATACGGAATCTCCTGTACTTGGGTGCCACCGATGCCCAGCCGGCGACAACGCTCAAGGCGGTTAGGACGGTGCCGACCGCCACCATGCCCGCTACAGGGGTCATGTTTTTCCAAGCCAAGAATAACTGATAGTCCCGCACCGGTTCTCCGCCGCCAGCTTCTTTGCGCAACAGCAGTGGGCGGCTGACCATTGCGGGATTCCACGGAGCCGACCTCCGACTTCAGCGAATCCCTGTCAGAAAGTCCCGCTACTGGCGAGGCTGTGCTCGCGCGTGCGAGCCCCCGGGGGCCGCTGCGACGACTGTCGGCTCGCACCGTCGAGGCCGCAACCGCCCCAAGAGTTCTGGCCGGCACTTGGCGGTGCTACAGTAGCCGCGCATGCTGCGACCAACACGACGCGAATTCGTCGCTGCCTGTTCGGCGGGCCTGGCCGCCGCTTGCGGCACGCAAGAGACTGCCAATCTGCCTCCAGTCAGGACTCTGACGCGCGGGCCGAAGCATCATTGGTTTGGCTACTACGACAAGCTTGAGTTCGATCCCGCCAGCCGCTTGGTGCTGGGCATGGAAGTCGACTTCGAGCACCGCTCTCCCCAGGCCGACGACGAGATCCGAATCGGCATGGTCGATCTTGAGGACGCAGACCGCTGGACCGACTTGGGCAGCAGCACGGCTTGGGGATGGCAGCAGGGCTGCATGCTGCAGTGGATACCCGGCTCGTCCAGCGAAATCATCTGGAACGACCGCGAAGGCGATGCCTACGTCAGCCGGATCCTAGACGTGAAGAGCGGAGCGATGCGCACGATCCCGTCCGCTGTCTACGCGCTCTATCCCGACGGCGCTTGGGCCGTCTCGACCGATTTCCGCAGGCTCAACGACACGCGACCCGGCTACGGCTATGTCGGTATCCCGGATCCAAACTCCGACGTGCTAGCTCCGGATGATGTCGGCATATGGAAGGTGGACCTCGCCACTGGCGAGAGAGAGCTGCTGATCTCGGTAGCCGAGGCCGCAGCGATCCCGAATCCGCATGCTGAGGCCGCCGGCATGAAGCACTATTTCAACCACCTGTTGGTCTCTCCCGACGGATCGCGCCTGATCTTCTTGCATCGCTGGCGGGCCCCCGACGGGCGCGGCCGGTTCGGCACGCGCATGTTCACCGTCGGTAGCGATGGCTCGGATCCATACGTGCTGGATCCCTACGGCAAGACTTCGCACTTCATCTGGCGCGACCCCGCAACCGTGCTGGCGTGGGCGTGGCACCCGTCGCACGAGGACAAGTTCTACCTGTTTCGGGATCGCACGGAAGAGACAGAGGTCATCGGCCCCGAGGTGATGCCGCTGAACGGCCACTGCACCTACCTGCCGGGCAACGCGTGGATCCTCAGCGACACCTACCCGGACGAGGATCGCCTGCAGCATCCGTACCTGTACGAGGTCAGCAGCGGCAGGCGCGTCCCTCTGGGGCACTTCTATTCCCCGCCCGAATACAGCGGCGAGTGGCGATGTGACGCCCACCCGAGGGTCAGTCCCGACGGCACCAAGGTGGTGATCGACTCGCCCCATAGTGGCGAGGGCCGGCAGTTGCACCTGATCGACATCTCCGAAATCGTCGGTGCCTGAGCGGCCGGCGGCGGTCCGCGCCGCGCCGAAGCTCCCAAACCGCGGGTGCGACAATGGGTCCCATGACGCCGTCTGAACTGCGCTCGCGGCTGGAGGGCGTGATCGCTTTCCCGGTCACCAACTTCAAGTCCGACTATTCGCTGGACATCGACGCCTACCGGACCAACGTCGCCGAGATGGTGAAATTCCCCCTCTGCGCGGTGGTCGCCGCCGGCGGCACGGGAGAGCTGTACTCGGTGACGCCGGAAGAGCACTTGCAACTGGTGGAAGCCACAGTGGCCGAAGCCGGGGGCAAGACCGCGGTGCTGGCGGGGGTCGGGTTCGGTGGCGGGCTGTCGGTCGAGCTCGCGCGCAAGGCTCAGGAGGCTGGCGCCGACGGCATCCTGATGTTTCCGCCCTATTACCCGAATGCCGATTTCGAGGGACTGGCGCGCTACTACAAGGCGATTGGCGAGGCGGTAGACCTAGGCTTGTTCTTGTATTCGCGGGACACCGTCAACCTGAGTCCGTCGCAGGTCTTCCGGCTGGCATCCGAAATTCCAAACCTGATCGCGCTCAAGGAAGGGCAGGGAGACATTCGCAACTACCAGCGCGTCATGGAGCGCTGCGGCGACAAGCTGCACTGGATCGGCGGGATCGGCGACGACATGGTCCCCGGCTACTACTCCATCGGCGTGCGCACCTATACCTCCAGCATTGCCACGATCGCCCCTCGGCTCTCGCTGCAACTGCACGAGCGAGCTTCGATGCTCGATTACCCCAGCTTGGGACGGCTCATGCGCAACTACGTGCTGCCCTTGTACGCCATGCGTGCCCGGCGCAAGGGCTATGAGGTCAGCATCATGAAGAAAGCGATGGAAATCTTGGGCAAGCCGGCGGGCCCTGTCCGGCCTCCCTTGCCGGACGTGCGGCCGGAAGAGGTGAAAGAGCTGGAGTCGCTCATGGCCCGCTACGAGCCTGTCCTGTAGGGCCTCAACTCCCCTTGCGGCCTGCGGGCGCGGCATCGCGCAGCGTCACCACGCCGAGCCGGATCCAGTTGATTCCCACGCCGAGCACGCGCATGTCCTGAGCCGTCAGGGCCGTGGCATAGGCGTCGAGTTGGCCGCGGTACTTCTGGAAGGCTTCGGCCGGATCGTCGATGTGGTCTGACTTGTGATCGATGACCCAGACGCCGCGTGCCGTGCGGGCGATCAGATCGGCGGTTCCCGAAATCACGGAACCGTTCCCGTCCAGCATGAGCAGGGGCCACTCTCTGAGCACCTCCTGGCTGCCCATGTGACGGGCAAGCCAGGACTCGAATCGTTCGACGGCCGTGCCGATCGCCCCAATCGCGGCCGGAGTTGCCTTCACTCCCGTTAGTTCCGGCATCCGCGGCGCTAGGTCGGGGCGGCTTCCGAGCACCTCGAAGCAGCGGTGCAGGAACGTGCCCAATTCGGCGCCGTCTAGGTCGAGGTTCAAGATCAGCCCGTCGCCGTAGCGCTCTTGGCGCACCTTGAAGGCGGCGGCGGATCCCTCGTCTATTTCGGACGGCTTGCGCGAATCCGGCGTCAATTCGCTCGGCACACTTGCGGGCCGGATCGCCCGCCGACCTGTCACGGGCAGATCTCGTGGCTCTTGAGGGTCGGCGTCGCGGATTCCTCCGGGCAGCTCGGTGTGGCCTTCGGAAGCTAGGCATGGGATCTTCCGGCCATCGACTACGAGCAGGGCGTCTGGCTCGTCAGAGTTTCTGCTGTTTCCACGCGCAAGCCAGCAGTGGTTGCGCAGCAGTGACCAGAAACTGCTGCTGGCCGGGACCTCTTGGGCTAGCTGCATGGCGAGGTCGTCTGCGACGGTCCTTTCGTCTGCCTCTCGCTTCTCGTCCGAGACCAGCGCTTCAGCGATCCGCTGGAGGACGTCGGCCTGCTCTTCCCATTGCTTCTCGAGGTACTCGGGCCATTCCAAGATCAGGCGGTCCCGAGCTCGGGTGAGCGCCACATAGAGCAGGCGGCGAGCCTCGGTCTCGGCGGCTGCGCGAAGGGCGATTCGCGCCGCAACGTTTTGCTCCGGACACGCATAGTTCGGCCAGTAGACGATACGTATTTGCTCTAGGAGGCGGGAGAGGTCGCCGAAGGATCCGTATCCAAGCGCTAGCTCCGGAAGACGTGCCCCGAACTTGTGATCCAGCTGGCAGACTGCTACGACCGGCCATTCGAGCCCCTTGGAGCTATGCCACGTGCGCAGCACGACGGCGTCTTCGTCCAACACCTTCTTTTCGGGCTGGCGGTCGTCCTGCTCGGCCTTCGCCCTCAGCCAAGCGAGGAACGTCTGGATGCCCGAGCCGTGATAGCCCCCGTGGGCGAGTGCCTCGCGGTTGGAGTTCATGAACTCCGCGGCCAAGCCCATCAGGTGGACGAGGTTCGCCCGGGCCTGTTCGCCGTCCGGCCACAGCGAGACGCGGTCGAACAGCTTGATGGCCGCCAGCGTATCCGCCACCAGCGCATAGATGGTCCGGTCCGCAACGCCCTCGGCCAGACCATCCAATTCGCGCAGCAAGGGATCCTCAACCCGGCCCTGCTCCATGAGCTGGCGCAGGCCTTCTTCCAGGCTCAGAGAGCCGAGTTCTGTGACGGCGAGATAAAGCGCCGCGTGCCGATCGGCGGAGTTGGCGAGGTACGCCAGCGCGTACCAAGCGAGTTGCACCGCCCGGGACTTCAGCCATCCGTCCTCGGTACAGTTCACTCGCAAGCCCGCCGCGCGCATGGCGCTTGCGTACGTCGCCAGCGCAGCGTGGGTCCGGCAGAGCACGGCGATGTCCCCGCCCCGCAATCTGCGCGGGCGCTTCGTTTCCGGGTCGATCACTGTTTGGTTCGGATCCGCGAGCAAGTGCTGGATTCGCTCGCCAATCGTGTAAGCCCTGGCGCGCCGACCGCCGGATCTGGTGTTCTTTCCGAACCACACGATTTCCAGCGGCTCCATCGCGCTGGCCGGCGCTTGGGCCTCGAGCGGGGCGTATTCGGGATTGGATGGAAACAGCGCCCGCCCGAAGGCGTTGATGGCGTCCATCAGTCGGGGCTGCGAGCGCCAGTTCTGGGTCAACGGACTGGCTTGCTCCGGGTTGTTGTCGATCAACGCTTCAAACAGGCGCGGATCGGCGCCTTGGAAGCTCATGATGGCTTGCTTGAGATCGCCGACGATCAGCGTGGGAACGCCGGCATCGCGCAGCCTCCACAGCAGCTCGAACTGGAGTGGGTTGGTGTCCTGAAACTCGTCCACGACCATGCAGTCGATGCGCCCGGCCAGTGTGTCCAGCACAGCCGGGCGTTCGCGCAGCAGGCGGCCCGCCATCGAGATCATGTCGTCGTAGTCGACCAAGCCGGCATCCCGCTTGGCGTCGTCATAGTGCCGCAGTGCTCCTTCGGCTGCGCTCAGCAACTCGGTGACATGCTCGACAGAGTGCTCGAGCGGTCCCGGATGCGTCCGTAAGCGTGCAGCCGCCTTCATCACTCGGTAGGCTAGGTCGTCGTACCGCTCCGGCAACTGGAGGCGCTGGTTTGACGTGCGCAGCGTCCTGAGCGCTTGCCACAGCCTCCAGTCATGTCCCAGTGCGTCGGTACGCGCAGCCCGGGTGAGGTTGCGGTAGTCACGGATGAAGCCTTCGCGGGCCGCCTTGCTCCCGCCATATGCCCGGTCCATGGAGTCGGGAAACTCTCTCAGCAGCGCACGGACAGCGCCCCGCACAGTCTTGCGAGTCGCTGCTTCGTCCGCAGTCTTGCCGTAGCGCTTGACGATGCGCGCCGCCGTTCCATCGATCAGCGGACCAGTCTCGCCGTCTGATCCAGCGCCAATCGAGCGCAGGAGCCCAATCGCAGCCAAGATGTCGTCCCGAAAGATGTCGACCGCGGCGCGATTGTTGGAGAAGTCGTAGGAATAACCGAATGCTTCCAGCCGCCCGGCGATCGTGTCGGCCCTGTCGGTGCGTGCTAGCGCCCGGCGTATCAGCGTGCTCTGCTCGTAGTCGTTCAGAAGGCGTGGCTGTGGCGAGGCGCCGGCATCGAACGCGAATTCCGCGAGCACTCGCAAGCCAAAGCCATGGATCGTGGTGATGTAGGCCTCCGATAGGCGCAAGGCGTCATCGACGCGGCCCAGTTCCAGCAGCTTCGCGCTGATCCTTTCGCGCAGCTCGGTGGCCGCTGCCTCGGTATACGTGACAGCCATGATCCTCTCGGGAGCGACCTTGCCTGCCGCGACCCACTCCCCTAGCCGCTGCTGGATCGCGAAGGTCTTGCCGGAGCCGGCCCCGGCGGGAACGATGCTCAGCGGTTGCAGCGGTTTCATGAATCCCGAGGAGCCGCCTGTGCGGCGAACAATTCGACGAGCGGACTGAGATCCAATGCGAAGGCGGTGACCCCCCAGTCCTTCTTGAATGCTTCGCGGTCGCCTTGGTGGTTCATCTCAATCTCGCCCTTGCGCGCCTGCTCCAGGCGGTGGCGGATCTTGCTGATGGCCTCCCGGGCCACGTCGCCTTCGACGGCATGCCAGCCAATGACCCGATTCGAGCCCGGGGCCTCGGAATCGGAGAGGCAGACTTCGTCACGCATGGTGAAGTAGACAATTCCGACGCTGCGGGCGGATACCGGACGCTTGGCGAGGGGAGCGCCGCCCGTCGGGCACGGCCCTGCCGTGCGGCGGGCTTGGATGTCCCCGTTCAGTGCCATCTCGCGGTATAGGCTTGCCTGGCTCTCATAGCCCCGCTCCATCCGGATGCGTCGGTCGTAGGACTTGGACCACTTGTAGTCCACGATCAACGCGTAGTCATCGCCAATGCCTAGGATGAGATCGGCTTTGCCGACAACCGAGATGCCCAGTGCCTTGCCGCGAAGCCACTGCTCGCTGGCGAGGACGCTTGCCCCGAGATCGTCCAGTACCCTCCGCCACGCCTTCGCCGCTCGAGCTGTCCCTGCGGCCAGTTCGCGCCGCTCGACGCGCCAGTGCGGGCTGCGGAAGAACGGGGCGTGCTGCTGGATGCGGCCCTCAAGCGCGGCCTCGACGCCTCCCTCGATCTCCTGATCGGCGAGCAGTTCGCGTCCGGGTGGGAACAAGTCTTCGAAGACTGCGTGGGCTAGGTTGCCGAGGACGGCTGGATCGGCAGCCTCGGGAGCCCACTGCCGCGGCTCTGCTTCGACCCTCCGAAGCAGCCACGCCAGCGGTGAGGTGAGCAGGGTCTCGAGGCTACTGGGGGATTCCGGGCGGGGGTTTCCGGCTTTGTCGGTGCGCAGGGCGATCAGGTCCCGGCCAAGCCGGAGCGATGCGCTGTAAAGCTCTCTCGCTGGACTCGGCGGGCAACTCTTGGCTAGGGCTACATGCCGAATCCGCCCGCGCTCAGCCGCCGAGTCCAGCGTGGCAATCAAGCCGGGCGCTGTCACCGGAGCTGTGAGCAAGCGCTCGATAAAGGGCAAGCTGTCTGATGGAGCTGCCGGCGTGCCGTCGGGATTGCGGTGTGGCACCAAGAACGTGGCCGTGCCGGACACTGCGCCCAGTTGTCGGCGGAAGAGCTTGCGCTGGCGGACTTGGATCTCGGCCCTCAGTTCGAGTCGAAGGTCGAGCCTGTTTCTGATCGCGAGTCGATCCGTCTCGGAGAACACGGCTGACGTGCCTAGGCGACCGGGATAGTGGCCGTGGGTGAAGCCCAACACGAATAAGTGCTGCACGGGCCTCCAAGGCTCTTGGCCCTCCCGCCAGACTGTGACCCCTTCGAGATTGGGGTCTGGGCTAGCCCCTCCGGAGATCAGTTCGGGATTGACCGACCGGCGCAGCGCCGCCCACTCGATCGTCTGCGCTCCGGCCAGTCGTGCGCGTACGCGTTCTACCGCTTCCCGCGCCCGGTGCGCGTGCGAGCCGAAACGATCCCCGCCGTTGAGCAGGGAGGCAAAGTCTGCCAGGGCTTGCGAGAGCGTGGATGGCTCGACGTCTCCACCCAGCAGCAGGTCCCGCATTCGCTCGGCCCTCTCGCCCCGCCGGCTTGGCAGGCGCGGGCTGTAGTCGCCGTCCATGACAGCTTGGGCCATCTGTGCGCCGTCTTCAGCCGGCCACGGCATGAGCCGAGAGGAGAGGCAGACCGCCAGCGCCATTGCGGGAGCGGGCTTTTGGCGGCAGAACAGGAAGTGGAACACAGCCTCGCTGCCAAGGTCGCGCTGCCAGAGCTCGCTGGCCAATCCTGACAGGGCCAGTCCTCCCAGCCGGAAGGCGTCCTCGAGCGCCACGCTGTACTCGAAGCTGTCCGGCACGAGCAGGCCGATCGACCGGGGCTGGAGCGATGGGTCGGCGGCCAGCAGTTGCTGCGTCATTCCCGCCACGGTCTCGGCTTCTTGGTAGAAGTCGCGCACTCGCAGCCATTGCGCGGTCTCGTCCACGGGGGCTCTGGCGGCGCCGGGTTCAAACAGTCGGCGTTGTAGGATGCCAAGAGCCGAATCCGGATCGGCGCTGGGACGCTCCTCAAGGCACGCCTGGAGTGCCCGGGACAGCTCCCGCTCTGGCGAGGCGGCAGCTATCGCGGCATCACCGTTGAGCTTCTCGATCAGGGCGTCCTGCCAGCGAGTGGTGCGCGGCAATTCCTTGACGCGATGTACGCAGAGCGGCTGGCGGACCTCTTCGGAATCGACCCGCAGCAAGCGCCTGACGACCTCCAGATCGGCGGGCAGGCCCGCTTCTAGCTGGTGGTAGAGCCGCTTGAAATCGCCCATCATTCGTCGCGGACGATCACCCAATCCGGCGAGTTCTAGGTTGGCCAGCGCCGTCTCGGGGTCCGAGGCCGAGACGGCGTCAACGAATTCCCGGCGCAGCGCGCGGACGGTCTCGGTCGGGGCGGAGGCGAGGCTCTCTTGCCAAAACGCCCCGTCAACTCTTGCCAAGGCTTGCTCGAACTGTGTCTCATCGTCTGCCGGGACAGGGATGAAGTACGCTTCCCGCGCCCGATTCAGCAGATCGCGCCATGTGCCCACGGCGATCCCAGATCGCGCCCGGGTGGTGGCCAGTATGCGTCGCAACCGTCGGCCGGCGCTGGCGTCCGGTACCAGCAGGAACCGCAGCGCGCGTTTCTGCGACTTGTCGCCCATGCGTCGTAAGCGGCCTAGTCGATCAGTCCATGTGCTGCCGCAGGGGTCAAACCCTGTCGTCGACTCACCGATTAGGAACTAGCCTTTAGCATATAGCACTAATAGGAATTTCAATTAAATTTACTGTGATATAAGAGATCATATAGAGAACATTTCACATATGAATTGGCTCGGCGGCAGCGCCCGAGAGACTGGCTGCTCAGGGGATGGGCTCGCCCTTGGCGAACGCTCGATCGGCGTGAGCTTGCTGCAAACGCAGTGTGAGGGGTCCCCTCGAGCCGCTGCCGATCACGCGCCCATCGACCTCTAGGACTGGTGCCAGCCCCCCCATGGTGCCGGTCGTGAACACTTCGTCGGCGGTGTAGACCTCCGTGAGGGAGAGGTTCTTCTCGACCGGGCCCAGGCCTTCATCTCGGGCCGATTCGAGCACCGCGGCGCGGGTGATGCCGGGCAGGCAGCTGTCAGCGTGGGGCGTGAGCAATGTGCCGTTCTTGACCACGAAGACGTTCGTGGCGTTGGTTTCTGACACGAAGCCGTGCAGGTCCAGCATGAGCGCGTCGTCAACTCCGGCCAGGTTTGCCTCGATCTTCGCCAAGATGTTGTTGACCAGGTTGTTGTGGTGGATCTTCGAATCGACGCACTGGGGGCTGTTGCGTCGTACGGAGGCGGTGATCAACCGGATGCCGGCTTGGTCGTACACCAGTGACTTCCACTCGGCCAGCACGATCAGCGTGCAGCCGGACTGGTTCCAATGCGGGCTCATGCCGGACGTGACCTTCTCGCCGCGAGTCAGCGTCAGCCGGACATGGGCCTCGTCGGACATCCCATTGGCCTGCAGCGTCTCGAACACGGCGCTGCGAACAGCCGACCTAGACGGGACGCCGGCGAAGCACATGGCGTGGGCGGAGGCGAACAGGCGGTCAAGGTGGGGTCCGAAGTCCGCGATCCGGCCGCGGTACACCCGCAGCCCCTCCCACACGGCGTCGCCGCCTTGAACCGAGCTGTCGAATACGGAAACCTTGGCGTCGCGGCGGGGCAAGAGTTGGCCGTTGACGTGAACCAGGATGTCGGCGTTGCGTGGGTCGGGCAGTTGCATCGGAGGGTGGGGCAGGGGGCTCGCCAGCTGGTGAGCCGGGGTCTGTTCGAGGCCCCAGGCGGCACGCTAGCTCAAAGTGATTGTGGCAGACCCAAGACTGCCGACGTTGCCGCGCCACGACGGCAGAACTGCCGGAGACGCCGATCACATCACGGACTTGCCCAGACTTTGCGCCGTTGCGGCCATTCTGCCGCACCCGAAACCGTCCCGGAGCTTGGGTTGCTCGGATATAATCGCCGCATCATGCGAAGTTCCTTGGTTTTGTTCGTCCTGTGTGCAGTGCAGTTGGCTGCGCAGTCGGCTCCGAAGACGATTTACATCAGCTTGGGCGAAAAGGCCGAGTCCGTGGAGGCATGGGACGGCTCGATTCGCGTGTCCGGAGGAGAGCTGCTCCTCTTGGAAGAGCGCCACTTCATGACCGACGACGAGCTTACTGGCGAAAGCGCGTGGAGAGCCACGACCCGCCAAGAGCAGATCCGCGGGTTCCCGCGCGTGAACTACAACGAGATGAGCCCGGCGGAGTTGCCTCCAACGCAGTATTCGCCGGTGGGCCTGTTCGCGGTCGTCGACGGGGATGACGCGACCAGCCTGCGAGTGCGCACCAAGCAAGGCAACTTCGCGTTCCGCATCGGGGATCTGGCAGCAGGGGCGAAAGCGTTTCTCGACGGCCGCGCGACGGCCGGCCTGACGCCTTCGGTCGAGAAGCTGTCAGGGTCTGAGTACGAGGATGACGAGGCCGCGATCGCGCGCGTCTCCGACGGCGTCGCGGCGGCGGCGTGGGTGGCCTACAAGGATCGGGCCGACAGGGTGCTGGTGCGACTTCGCCGCGACGGATCGTGGGAGAGCGCCCAAGAAGTCACTCCCGCGCCGGCCGATGTCTGGCGCGCCTCAGCGGCCGCCGATGGCAACGGGCGGCTATGGGTGTTCTGGAGCCAGCGGGACGACGACCGCTGGGACCTTTGGGGCAGGCTTCTGGACGGCGCGGACTGGCGGGAGCCGCAGAAGATCAGCACAGCGGGCTCGAATACTTTTCACCGGGCGGCTGCGACCGCTGACGGCAAGGTCGTCGTGGCGTGGCAGAGCGCGCAAGGCGCGGCTGGCGGTGCGCAGACGGATATCTGGATGCGCGTGTGGGACGGGTCTTGGGGAGAGGCGCTGCAAGTCAGCGATTCGCCCGCCAATGACTGGGAGCCGCAGGTGGCCGGCGGACCCGATGGCCAGGCGCATGTCGTGTGGGACGGCTACCACGAAGGCAACTACGACGTGTTCTACCGCTCGTATGCCGGCGGGAAGCTTGGCGATATCGAACAGGTCACCAGCAGCGCGCGCTTCCAGGCGCATGCCAACGTGGCGGTCGCTCCGGATGGCACGCCATGGCTCGCGTGGAACGAATCGGGCACGAACTGGGGCAAGGACCAAGGGTACCTGGTCACCCCGCCGCTGGCTGTGCCGTTGCACCAAGAGCGCTCGATCCAGATCGTGAAGCGCTCGGGCGGATCGTGGGTGGAGCCCAAGGCGGAGCTGGAGCCGTTCTATGTCTACCGCCTGTACCCGAACTTCGAGAACCCGCAACTTGCGTTCGATGGCAGCGGGACGTTGACGATGCTGTTCCGGCACTGGACGCGCCAGCGGGCGCACAGCATCGGGGCGCGCATGATGTGGGAGACGTTTCTGACGCGCTTCGATGGCACCGAATGGTCGCATCCGGTGCCTTTGGCGCATAGCCAGGGATCGATCGAGAAGCGTCCCGCCATGGCGCTCGTGGGCGGGGAGTTGGTCGCGACTTGGATGACGGACAACCGCAATTTCGCGAATGCCGTGCCGCAGAACGCGGAGATCTACGCGGCCAGCCTAGGCGAGGCCGCCGACCAGCCCGACTATTCCGCGGGGAACTTCGGGCACTACTCCGAGCCATTTGCCGAGGCAGTGCCGGTCCATCCCTTCGAAGAGCGGAACATCGAGACGATTCGCGGATATGTTGTCGATGCGGGGGAAAAGCAGTTCAAGATCTACCGCGGCGACATGCATCGCCATACCGACATCTCGCAGGACTTCAAGTACGACGGCTCGCTGATCGAGGTGTATCGATACGCCCTGGACGCGGTCGGCTTTGACTACATCGTGCCGACCGACCACCAGCTGGGCTACGACCAGGAGTTCACTTGGTGGCAGGACGAAAAGCTGACGGACCTGTTCCACGTGCCGGGGACGTTCGTGCCCATGTTCGGCTACGAGCGGTCGCTCAACTTCCCCAACGGACACCGCAACATCATCTTCGGCAAGCGCGGCACGCGGACGCTGCCGATCCCGGACGCCGAACGGCGCGGCGAAGAGCGCGCCGAGAAGCTGTATGCCTACCTGCACGAAAACGACGGCATCTCCATGCCGCACAGTTCCGGCACGGCACAGGGCACGGATTGGTTCAACAACGATCCCGAGGTCGAGCCGCTGTTGGAGATCTTCCAAGGGTACCGGGCCAGCTACGAGTACATGGGCGCGCCCCTGGCCGCATCTGCGCAAAAGCTCCGCGAGCAGCGCTCCGGCTTCAATCCGATCGGGTACTGGTGGGATGCCCTGCGCAAGGGCTACAAGATCGGCGTGCAAGCCTCCTCGGACCATTGGTCGACCCACATTTCGTACGCCATGATCGTCGCGGAGGAGTTCACCCGCGAGTCAATGTTCGCGGCGCTGAAGGCGCGCCACGCCTACGGCGCTACGGACAACATCGTGCTGGACTTCCAAGCCGTGGACGCAAGCGGGCAGCACCACATCATGGGCGATATCGTCAATTCCCAGCAGGCGCCGCGCTTGCTGATCCGGGCCTTGGGAACGGATCGGATCAAGCAGTTCGTGATCGTCAAGAACCAGGAGATCGTCTACACCAGCCACCCCAACCACGAGGAGTACTCGTTCGAGTACGCGGACCGGAACTTCGAGGCCGGATCGAACTACTACTACATCCGCGTGGTGCAGAACGACGGGCAGGTGGCGTGGAGTTCGCCCATCTGGGTGGAATAGGCGAAACCGCGGCGATATCGCTGCGGTCCCGGCATCGAGTGCCACCTGCAGCTGCCGCGCTCGGGGACTATCTTCGGCTTGGCTCGGTCGGAGCTCCGCAACTGAACGGCGCGCGGTAGAAGCCGCTTGGAATTGCCTTCGACTTACACCTGATCCGGCATCACGTACGGCTCGCGGTACTTCCGAGTGAGCAGCGCGTTCGCCGCCTCGTCGTCGGCGAAAGTCTCGCTTTGCGGGTCGAATTCCAGCTTGTGGCCGACGCGGTAGGCAATGTTGGCCAAGTGGCACAGGGAAGTTGACAGGTGGCCCTGCTCTACCTCGCAATTCAGGTCTTCGCGCTTGCGCGAGCGCACGCACTCGATGAAGTTCTGGAAGTGGCTCACCTCGGGCAGGTCCAGATCCGGGATCTCCGGTCCCGGCGGGTAGGAAATATCCGGAAAGCTGAGATTGTTGGTCCGGTAGGACACCCCGCTTGCCGAGTCCGGGCGGTCGCGCGGCAGGAATTGGCCCCGAGTAGCCTTCCAGTTGTCGTGGGAGCCGATATACCCCTGATCGGTGAAGAAGAAGCCTCCCACGCGCACGCCTCCGAAGGACGGGCTGTAGAGCGTGGTGGCCTCGATCTCGAGCAGCGTCCCGTCGGCGTACTCGAACGTGCCCACCTGCACGTTCGGCACCTCGGAGTCCGAGTCCTCCACGAACTGGCCGCCGGCGCAGTGGATTCTGACTGGGTGGACCTGCTTGTCCAAGCCCCAGCGCAGGACGTCGAGGTGGTGTACTCCGTTGTTGCCGACTTCGGACGTTGACGTGTCCCAGAAGAAGTGCCAGCCGTAGTGGAAACGGTTCAGGTCGAACGCGCGGTACGGCGCCGGTCCGAGGTAGAGGTCCCAATTGACGCCTTCTGGAATCGATGACTCCTGTACCTTGCCGATGTTGATCCTGCCCCGGTAGATGACCGCCTTGCCGCGGTAGGCCTTGCCGAACCCGCCGCTCCGCACGTAGCTCGTCACCGATCGCACGCGCTGCGAGCTGCGCCGCTGGAGCCCCACTTGGACCATGCGCCCGTACTTGCGGGCCGCCTGGACCATCTTGCGGCCTTCCGCCAGCGTGTAGGAGCACGGCTTCTCGCAGTAGACGTCCTTGCCCGCCTGGCACCCCCACACGGTCATCAGGGCGTGCCAGTGGTCCGGCGTTGCCACCGAGATCGCGTCAACGTCGTCGCGCTCCAGCAAGTGCCGGAAATCGGTCTCCGTCTCCGGCCGGTAGCCAGCCGCCCCCTCGACTTCCGCGAGTGCGTCGGCAAACAGGCGCTCGTCGATATCGCACAGGTGCGTGACCCGCACGCCCGGCATCGCGGCGAACTCCCGGTAGTGACTGCGGCCACGGCCGCGGATGCCGATGACAGCGATGTTAATCGTGTCGCTCGGGGCCGATTGCGCCCCGCCGGATTGGGCGGACGCAGCCGCAAGCCCAGCTCCCAGCGCCGTCTTGGTCACGAATTTCCGTCGAGTTGTTGCCATCGTGGTGCCGCCCTCCAGAGCCGGTCCGAATCGAGCCGCATTCTAGCAGTCGGCGCGCGCTGCCGACAGGAACGCGGCAAAGGCTGGCGGCTATGCTAGAAGGACTATGCAACCTCGACAGTTGCGGCTGCTGCTCGCTGCTCTCGCCTTCGTTCTCATCCTTGGCACGGCCCGGGGGTTGGCGGACTTTGCGATCGAATACCTGTGGTGGACTGAAGTCGGCCAGCTCTCGACTTGGCTGACGAAGCTGGGCTACAAGATCCTTCCGACGGTGGCTGCGGCTCTGATCGCTTGGTTGGCGTTGCTGTGGGCACACCGCCGCGGGGCTGCCTTCGCCGGCGCTGACACTTCCCGCTACTCGCTGTATCGCAAGGCCGTGCCGCTCGTCCTGCTCGTTGTGGCGACGGTGTTCATCGGTTCACGCGTCGATCCCGAGACGGTGATGAAGTTCGCCGGCTCGCGCGGACTGGGCCCGAACGTCGAGTCCTGGGCCGATCCGATCTTTGGCAAGCAGTTGTCCTTCTACCTGTTCGACCTGCCGCTCCTGCAACTGCTTGTGCAGTACCTGTTCGCCCTCGCCCTCACCGGCACGGCCGTTTTCTGGGCCACGGGCCGCGGATGGCAGGTGTTCCAGAAATTCACCAGCTTCCGCGCCAGCGGCGGTGACTTGGAGGAATTCGACCTCGGCCCGCAGCCCCTGCTGTTGGAAGGCGCGACCAAGACCAGCTTCGCCAAGGTCATCGCTTGCATCGCGCTGGCTGGAGCGGCAGCGTGGTTTTACCTAGGCCAGTACGGGCTGCTGCTGTCGAACCACGACTTCATGGTCGGCATGGACTACTTGGACGAGGTCTGGAGGCTGCCCCTGCGCTGGGTAGTCGTGATCGCGCTGCTGCTGTCGATCCCGTTGATCGCCACGTCGCGCTTCAAGGCGATGGCTTACATCGCCGGCGGCGCCATCGCGTTGCACGCCGCCGTACCCTTGGCAGTCCAAGCGCTGTATGTCAGCCCCAACGAACTGAAGCTGGAGCAGGAGTACATCGAGCGCCACATCCAAGCCACGCGCCAGGCCTACGCCCTCAACGCTGGCCGGGAAGAGTTCCTCTCGCTCAGCGAGGTCCCTTCACTCGACGTCGAGGCGAACGCGACGCTGGTCGACAACATCCGCCTTTGGGACGAAAAGGCCTATACCGACACCATCACCCAGATCCAGGCCCTGCGGTTGTACTACCGCTTTGCCGACATGGACATTGATCGCTACCAGATCAACAACAAGGTGAAGCAGTTGCTCCTCTCTCCCCGCGAGATCGATGTCAGCTCCCTGGATGCCGCTGCTGACAACTGGATCAACCGTCACTGGGTCTACACGCACGGCTACGGCGTGGTCACCTCAGAAGTGAACCGCACGACGCCGGACGGCCTGCCGGTGCTGCTCATCAAGGATGCGCCTCCGGAGGTCGAGATCCCGGACATCACGATCGCGCGTCCTGAAATCTACTACGGCGAGCTGACCAACCACCCGGTGTTTGTGAGCACCGAACAGGAAGAGTTCGATTACCCCAAGGAAGACCAGAACGTGATGTCCCACTACGAGGGCACCGGCGGGATTCCGATCCACTCCATTGCCACTCGCCTCCTGACCGCGATCCTGCAGGGAGACTACAACATCCTCTTCACCGGGCTGACGAATCCGTCGAGCCGCATGATGATCTATCGCAACGTCAGCGAGCGGCTCGAGCATCTCGCCGATTTCATCGAATGGGATCCCGACCCGTACCTGACGATCACCGACGACGGCCGCTTGGTGTGGATCTTGGACGGCTACACCACCTCGGCCGCTCACCCGTACTCTCAGGCGATCCGGGTGGGCAGCTTCGGCTCGCAGGTCAACTACATCCGCAACGCCGTCAAGGCAACCGTGGATGCCTATCACGGGACCACCACGATCTACATGTTCGACACGACCGATCCGATCATCCAGTCCTACGCCAGGGTGTTCCCTAACCTGTTCCAGCCGATGGAAGCGATGCCCGCCGCGATCCGCGAGCATGCTCGCTATCCGGAGTTGATCTTCGATATCCAGGCCGAGCTTTACAGGACCTTCCATATGCGTGACCCGACCGTGTTCTACAACCGGGAGGACATTTGGGACGTGGGCAGGAGCCTCGCCGGCGACACCGGCGCCGCCGAGCGCATGAAACCGACCTACATCGTGGCGACGCTGCCGGGCGAGACCGACCCGGAATTCCTGCTGATGCTGCCGTTCACGCCGCGCAACAAGGACAATCTCAACGGCTGGATGGCGGCCCGCTGCGACGGGGACCGGCTGGGGGAACTGATCTTCTATCAGCTTTCCAAGCAGCAGCTTGTCTACGGGCCGAACCAGATCGAAGCGCAGATCAACCAAGAGCAGCAGATCGCCCGCGACCTGACGCTCTGGAACCAGCAAGGCTCGCGCGTGCTGCGCGGCGAGATGATCGCCATGCCCGTTGGGGAGAACTTCCTCTACGTTGAGTCGATTTACATCCAAGCCGAGGCGGCTCGCATGCCGCAGCTGCGCAAGGTTGTGCTCGCGATGGGCGAGAGGCTGGTGTACGAGGACACCTTCGAGGATGCGCTGGCCGCGCTAGGCGACTTAGAGGCCGAAGACGCTGCGGCTCTGCTTGCCTCGGCCGCGGCCGAGGCGGGACAGCCCGTCGCCGACGTTGCGGAGCCGCCGATCCTTACGGTCGCCCGCCGCCTGGCGGAGTTGCGCAGGCAGGCCATCCGGCTAGCCGAGGACATCGAGGCGCTCGAGCGCGATGTCGAGCGCTGATCAGGGCTTGGCGCCCGGCCCGCTCCAGTCCGCTACGAAGATGTTGAACTCGTAGCGCGACTTGGCGTCCCTGTCGGACGCGAACACTAGCTGCGAGCCGTCCGGCGAGAACTCCGCGAAGGACGTGAAGCCGCCGAACTCGGTCACTTGGCGCAGGTCCGAGCCGTCGGTGCGCATCAAGAACAGGTCGAATTCGCGGCTGTCGCAGTTGTTCCTGTTCGAAGAAAAGATGATGTGCTTGCCGTCTGGGGTGAATTGCGGGGCGAAGCTGGCGCAGCCGAACTCCGTGAGTTGCCGCATGCCGCTGCCGTCGGCGTTGCCGACGAAGATCTCCATCTTCATCGGTGCCGTCAGGTTCTGTGCGAGCAGCTCTGCGTACGTGTCGGACGCCGATCCCTCTGCCGGATGGTTCGCCCGCAGTACCAGCATCTCGCCATCGGCCGAATAGAACGCCCCGCCGTCGTATCCGAACGCGGTCGTCAAGCGGGCCTTGTTCGAACCGTCCAGATCCATGGACCACAGATCCAAGTCTCCGGAATCCATCGAGGTGTAGACGATCTTCTCCCGTTTCCAGTTGACTGTTGCCTCGGCGTCGTAGCCGTCTGCGTCGGTGAGCCGCACCGGCTCGGAGCCGTCCAGGTCGACGCGAAAGATGTCATAGCCGGCGTGCACGGGCCACACATAGCCCTTGCTGCGGTCCGGGCGCGGCGGACAGCTGTCGCCGGCCAGGTGGGTCGATGCGTACACGATGCTCTCGCCATCGGGCAGGAAGTAGCCGCAAGTGGTCACCCCCTTGCCCGTGGACACCATGCGCTGGTCGGAGCCGTCCGCATTCATGACGTAGATCTGATCGCACGAGGCCTCGCCACGCGTGGCCTGAAAGACCAGCTTGCTTCCGTCCGGCGACCAATACGCCTCGGCGTTCTGGCCGCCGAAAGTGAGCTGGCGGATGTTCGACAGCAGCGGACCCGATTCGGCCGAAGCGTCCTCGGCCGGGGTTTGCTGGGGCCCGGCACAGGCCGCGCAGAGCGCGAGTGCCAAGCACGCTGACCAGTGAATGCGCATGTGACTCCCTTTCGGACCATTCTAGTAGTGGCGTTTCGGGGTCTGCGAACTAGGAGGGCTGAACCGATCCCCCGATGGAGCGTGCAGCCGTCGCTCAGCGGCTCGCCTCGGGGTCCCGCGATCGCCATACCCAGGTGCGGTCTGGCGTAGCGACCTCCCGCAAGAGCCTGCCGAAACACCTCGATCCCACTCTTGCCTAGCGTCTTGAGCCAGTGGGCAATCAGATGGCGGTACAGTGATGCAAAGATGGGACCGGGCCGAACGACGGCACTAGGTGGCCAACGGATATCCCGCCGATGTGAATGACCGATATCGACGCAGTCACGAATGATCTCCTAGACTGGGCAGCCACAGACGAGTGGACGCCGCAGTTGATGGAGGTTCACATGGAGCACCTCGAAGCGGTGTTCGACATCTTCAACCTTGAGGGCGATGAACTGTTGGAGACGCTCGGTGAGGCTGCCGCTACGCTGACCGCGTTCATCGCTGAGGACTTTTTCACTGCCCGGTTCGGCGAGCACGGCGAACTGAACATAATCGACGAGTATCTCAAGCGGCACGGCTCGAGGGCGTCGGAACCGGCAAGAAAGTATCTTGAAGCGCTACGGGACTCCACTGCCTCACTGTATGAAGTCGTCGGCGTCGACTCCGGGCAGAGCATAACTGTGCGCGATCTGCTCGTGCCGCGCGAGGAGGTGACCGTACGGGAGCATCGAGCTTCGCAGGCAGCGTCACTGTGGGACCGGATTGGCGCGCGCGTCGTGCCGTTGGATGGGGAGAGCGTCTTTACCGGTGCCGTTCTTCTTTTTCGCTACGACGCCGCGAAGCAAGTGCTGTGGGCGTTCGACGAATTGCTCAAGAAGGCGATCCGGGCACGCCGCAAGTCCAGCAAGCACAGAAGGCGGCGTGGGAGGTCAGCGGCGACACTTCGAGAGCGAGAGGAACTCATCCACCATCTGCCGCACGCCCGGATACTCACGCATTTCTGGGTGACGGACTTACTGGCACAGGTCATGGCCCCGTTGCCGGAGTTGCGAAACACCGACGACGAGGTGATGCTCCTCTGCGAAGTGCGTTTCCCAATCGTCGGAGACGAGGCGAAGGTCTCGGCCCTGTTGGACGGAATCGAGGGATTCGAACGGGACAGCGAGGGTGCAGGGCACTGGAGGTGGTGCGCTCCCGGGTCGCCGACGCAACGTCGGGCGAGAGCTCGCGGAAGAGATTCGGTTGCGGCATCAGGGGGCGCAACGTCCACGACGGCTCTCGGATTCGCCGAAATCGGGGCTGGCCTGTTGAAGTTGAGGGTGAACTCGATGGAGCGGGCCGAGCGGGGACACAAGTTGTTGTCCTCTCATCTGGGAGATCTCGTTGGGTCGGCGCTGACATCGAGCCAAGAGCCGAGTCAAGCGCTGCAGGAGTACCGCGCTGAGCAGCGACAGGAGGAGGTCCGGATTCCGACCGAGGAAGAGGTGAAGGCTATCCATTTGCACCTCGACGACCATTACAGGCAAACGCTCGACGAGCCGCTCCCAATGCTGGGCGGCAAGACATTGCGGAAGGCAGCGGCGACCAAGAACGGCCGCCAAGAGGCCATCGACTGGGTCAAGCAGCTGGAGAATATGGAGCACCGCCGTGCCGCGACAGAGGGACATTCGCCCTACGACACGGGTTGGATCTGGCAGGAGCTAGGTATCGAACGGCCAGGCTGAGCGGCGGCGCATCCCGTTACGTAGGACTCGTTTGTCTCGGCTCGTCGAGGGGACGACGGCTGAGTCAAGTCTCGATTCTTGAATCGGTCCGAACCACGAGCCTTCTTGCGAGCGGTTGGCCGGGACCAGCGGAAAGATGCTTGGAACGGTGGTGGTCTCGAGGCGCACATCGAAGGGGTTTCGCACGATCAGCTCGGTGGGAGGCAGTCCTCATGCGATTCCCGTCATCGTCGAGTTGGTACCCTGCAGTTCCGCAGGGCTTATTCTGTGGCTGATGGTAGGGATAGTTCCGCCCCAACCTGCACTCGCGAATGGCCGGCAGCGGATTTGCCTGGATCAGCGATTCAGATCGCAGGGGCGCAGTGCCAGCGAGCGTCAAGTTGACCGTGCCCGCTGCAAGGCATGGCTGGTCGCCGGGGCCTGTGTACTCATTAACAAAGAACTCACGCTAAGATATCAATGAACTGACAAAGAGCTCTTCTTATTGATGCGAATTCGCTTCCCCTATCTCCGCGTTGCGGCTCTGGTCTTGGCCTTGGCGGCAGCGGTGCTTCGCCCGGCAGGTGCACAACAGCTGCAGTCGACTGTCCCTGGCTCGGGTGTCGAGGCCGTGCGTCAGGCCCTTGCCCCGCCAAGTCCGCAACGCCGGGCGAATGCTCCCGAGGTTTTCAAGGGAATCTACCTCTCCTTCTGGTCGGCGAGCATGCCGAGCCGGGTTGACAACGCGATCCAGCTCGCCCAGGACGGGCTGATCAACACCGTTGTGATCGATGTCAAGGATGCCATGGGGCGCGTGGGCTTCGATTCCAGCGTGCCGCAGGTCGTCGAATACCGGTCGCGGGAACGGATCATTTCGGACTTGAGCGCCTTGGTTCGCAAACTCCATGCGGGCGGACTGCACGTGGTCGCCCGCATGGTGACGTTCAATGACCCGATGCTAGCCCGCGCCCGACCAGATTTGGCCGTGCACAGCAAGGTTCTGCTGGACGAGAAAGGGCCGCAGTTGTCTGCCGAGACGTTCTGGCAAGACGAGCGCGGCCTGCTGTGGGTCGATCCGGGGTCGCGCGAAGCTTGGGACTATAACATCGCGATCGCCAAGGACGTGCTTTCGCGCGGCGTAGACGAGGTGAACTTCGACTACATCCGCTTTCCTTCGGGCGGCAGCCTGGATGACATGCACCTGCCTGTCACTGCAGAAGACGAACCCAAGCGCGACGTGATCGTCCGTTTCTTCGAGCATCTCCGCGAACAGCTCCCCGACGCGCGCCTGTCGGCGGACCTGTTCGGGCTCGTTACCGTCTCTCACGATGACCTTGGCATCGGCCAGGTGATCGAAGACGCGCTGCCATACTTCGATGCCTTGTGCCCCATGGTCTATCCCTCGCACTATGCGGAAGGTTTCTACGGCTTCGAAAACCCCGCCGAGCACCCCTACGAGGTCGTCAACTATTCGATGAGGCTGGCAAACGAGCGGCTCCGGGCACATGCGGTGACTGCACCCCTAAGAGCCGAGCTTATCCCTTGGCTGCAGGACTTCAACATCGGAGCGGAATACGACGCCGACATGGTCAGGGCCCAGATTCGAGCCGTCTCCGACGCCATGGGCGCGGACTACCGCGGATTCCTGCTGTGGAGTCCGAAGAACCAGTACTCGACGGCCGCGCTGCGCTAGCCGCGAATCGCTCCGAAGCAAGCCGCGCGAATGCGGGTGGGTTGGCATCTGGCAGCACATCGGCTGCGGTGCCGCGAGCCGGATGCCATCAAGTGGCCGATGCAAGGCAATCTTCCAGTTTCTAGCAAGGCTTTGCCGACCGACCAGAGTGCGCAAGCGTGGGGCGAGCTGACATCCGGGTGCTACTCGTGCGCCGGTCGTGCGTAGCGAAAGGCAATCTCGTGTGCAGCTCTGCCATCCCACAGGCAAGATTCCTGCTGCGAAGCGTCAGTTGAAACCGCCGCCCTCGGAATCCGAACGCTATGCGTAGCTTCGAACAGCAGATCCTAGTCCGTGCTGTCTTGCCGGTTGGCCGGAGTCTGCTCCGGACAGTAGAAGGCTATCCCGGCCTGTCGGACAACCGCAGTCGGGCCTCAAGTTCGCGGATCCGCTGATTTGCCGCGTCAAGCTCTCGCGCCGCCGCGTCGCGTTCGCGCTTCGCTGCCCGCAACGCCCCCAGGGCCTCTGAATGGGTCACCAAGGCCTGCCCCTTCTGCGGGTCCCAGAAGCGCAGCAGCCGCCCCTCCGCCCGCAACTCCAGCCCCAGCGCCTCGCTCCGGTGCCAGCCATCGGCTCTCGTAGCCCGCACCCGCTCGTAGCGGCCGCCCCCCAGCCGCCAACCCTGCAAGCCTTCTCGGACCAGCACCCCCAGCGGGTCGAACCGCCAGTATTCGCGCACTCCCATTTGCTCGTAGGTGGCGCGCTTGCTGGTTGCGTCCCGGCGGTCGGTCGAGTCCGAGGCCACCTCTACCACGAAGGCCGGCACTACCCCGCCTTCCTCCCAGATCAGATACGACCTGCGCTCCTTCTTCTCCACGCCCAGCACCACGAACACGTCCGGGGCCACCACCGCCTTGGGGTCGCCGTCGCGATAGTACACGGCCATGCTGCCGGCCACGTAGGCGTCCAACCGGGCCTCGAAATGCCCCGTCAATTGGTTGCGCATGTCGACGATCGAAGTCGCATGCGGGTCGGTCTCCATCAGGATCTTGCCGTCGGAATAGGGGTACTCCTCCGACAGCTCGGCGGAGGGGCGTGTGACGGGCTCTAGAAGCGAGGCTGGAGCGGCCATGGCTGTAGAATAGCAGGCGGGATCGCGGCCGGAGTCGGCCCGGCAAGGGGGTCAGGGCCGCGGGGCGAAGCCTGTCGGGGCTGCGCGTCCGGCGGTGCGGAATGAGCACCGCGATCGAACTTGACTCAATCGTCGCGCTGGCGCCGCGACGATGGGTCGAATCAAGTCACGCCAGTACATCGCGCAGGTTGCTGATGATATCTTGCTCCTGGGCGGCTTGAGCCGCCTAGCGATCCGCCCAGCACTGCGCGACAGCGCCCCAGTCTGTCACCCATTCGGCAGGGATCACCTCGAAGGCAACCTAGCTGCTGGGCCAGTGTTCTCGCTTGCGAGCATTGCTGCCCGGGCCTCTTCAAACAGGGAGAGCGAATAGCACCCCGCCAGATGCCGGGACATAGAAGCCGCCCGCCACCACTGGCCTTGTTTGAGAAAGTGAAGAGCCACGTTCAGGCTGAATCGCATTACCTGAGGAGTCTTGACACCAAGCGGTTTCGTTTCGACTGCATCTCCGGCGATGTCGCAGTGCGACGCCGCCCGAATGCTCTGCTTGGCCTTCTGTGAATCACCGTCGGCGGAGTATGCCAGAGCTTCGCTTAGATGGCGCTCCAGCGCCGCCACGTCTGTAACGGGTGCCTTGCCGTCCTGCCCCAGCAGTCCGACTGGCACGGCCAGCGCTAGCATGGCTAGCGCCGTCAAACTCATTCTGGTGGTTCCTCCTGTGCCGCGATACGCGACACAGGAAAGGGTAGGACATGCACTTTGCCCGAATCAAGTTTGCTGAACGCGCTTCCGCTCAGCGGTGCCGCGAGCGGGAGGCCGTTCCGGTTGCGAGCCCCGCCTAGTTCCACAGAAGCAGAATAGATTGTATGCCCGATCGACGAATATACTGTCTGTAGTTGCGAAGTTGCCCATCGTTCCGCTAGGCTAAGCGTGCAGTGATCGCTGTCACGCTCGCTCCGCCATTCGCAGGCCGCCGTCTTCGTGGCCACCGGGCCGGGCGCTGCGGGCGCGGATCTTTGGAGGCAAACGGCACATGCTGAGGCTCAAGCAGATCGATCTGGTCGGCTTCAAGTCGTTCTGCACCCGGGAACACTTGAAGTTCGCCGGAAACGGCCTGGCCGCCGTGGTCGGCCCCAACGGCTGTGGCAAGTCCAATATCTGCGATGCCGTGAACTGGGTGCTCGGCGAGCAGTCGGCCAAGTCCCTGCGAGGCGGGCGCATGCACGACGTCATCTTCGCCGGAACGCGCCACCGCAAGCCCGCAGGCATGGCCAAGGTCACCCTGACGCTGCATGACCCAGACGACACGATAAAGCGGCTGTTCTCCAGCAATGGCCGCTCTGGCGCGCCCAAGGTTCCGGCGAGCCCCACGCCGGGCGAGGTCGCGGTCACCCGCAAGCTGTTCAGCAACGGCACGAGCCAGTACATCCTCAACGGCAAGAGCGTCCGCCTGCGCGACGTGCAGGACCTGTTCCTCGGCACCGGTCTCGGCCCGAACCATTACGCCATCATCGAGCAGGGCCGCATCGGACAGCTCTTGACGGCCCGCTCGCTGGACCGCAGGGCTTTCGTCGAGGAAGCTGCCGGCGTGACGCGCTTCAAGTCCCGCCGTAAGCTCGCCGAGCTAAAGCTCGCCAACACCGAACTGAATCTCGAGCGGGTCCACGACATCCTTCAGGAAGTCGCGCGCCAGGCCAATTCTCTCAAGCGCCAGGCGGAACGGGCAGAGCGCTACGAGACGTACCGCGAACAGCTGCGCGAGGCCCTCAGCCTTGTGTTCGCCGGCCGGTTCCGCCGCTTGGAGGCCAGCCGCGCGACGCTGGAATCCGAGACCGCCCTGGCCAAGCAGCGCTTGGCATCGGTCTCGGACGAGACTCGGGAACTGGAGTCCGAGTTCTCCGGCAAGCGCGAGCGCGAGCAGGAATGGGAGGCCCAGTTGGAGGTCGAGAGGGCCGAGCTGTCGGACCTGCGCATCGACGAGGAGCGGATGCGCGAGCGCATCCAACAGCAGACCCGTACCATCAGCGACAACGCCGCCCGCCAGCAGCGGGCAGCGGAGGACTTGGAGACGGCCTCGGGCCGCGTCGACGCGCTGGAAGCCGGCGCGCACCGGGAGCGGCACGAAGTCTCCGAGCTGGAGGGCGCCGCGAGCGCGCTGCGGCACAAGCTTGAAGGCAAGGAGGTCGAGTGCAGCGCCCAGCAGAGCAGCTTGGCCGACACGCATGCTGAGCAGGAAGCCTGCCGGGTGAGGATGTTGGACTCGCTCAACGCGCTCTCGGACACGAAGGGACGCCTGGGCAAGCTCGACGAGACTCTGGCCGGCTGCGACACGCGCCTCGAGCGCGCTCGAGCCAGCAACGCAGATGCCGAGAGCGGCATCGCTTCGGCCACCACGCGCCGTGAGGCGCTGTTGGCCCAAGCCGCGAAGATGGCAGACGCGGTCGGGGAGCTGCGCGCTCGACGCGATGCGTTACGCGAGGCGGTGGAGCAGGGCACAGCGAGCCTAGGTTCGCTGCGCAAGGCTGCCGAGGGCCAGCGCGCAGAGCGCTCTGCCCTGGCTGCCAGGCGCGATTCTGTCCACGAGATGCTGCAGCATCGCGCCTACGGCGCAGAAGCCGTCAAGGACATCTTCGACGCCCTCGAACGCGAGCCCGCCGAGGGCTTCGCCCCGCTGGGCGTGCTGGCTGACTTCTTAGAGGTAGAGGCAGGCTATGAGCGGGTGGCGGAGCAATTCCTCGCCGAAGAACTCGAGCACGTAGTGGTGGGCAGCTGGACCGAAGCCGCGCGTGGTGCGCAGTTGGTCCGCGATGAGTTCGGCGGTCGGGCAGCCTTCCTGCTGGTCCAGCGCGCGGCGCATGGAGAGCCCCAGGCACCGACGGGGCTGGAATCGGCGGTCCGGCTGACGGATCACGTGCGGTTGGTCGCGCGCGGCGGCGCGGCGGTACCCGCCCTCTTGCCCAAGCTGAGAGATGCGTTCCTGGTAGAGGATCAGGGGACAGCAGAACGCCTGGCTGGCCTGCACCCCGATCTGTACTTCGTGCTGTCAGACGGAACGTGGTACCGCGGCCCGGTCGTTCAGGCCGGCCGCAAGTCTTCCAGCGGCCCGCTCGTCCTCAAGCAGCAACTGCGGGAACTGGCGCCCGCGCTGCAGCGCGCCGAACAGGCATTGGCGCAGGCAGAGCAGGACATCGAAGCTGCCGAGGATGCGGTAAGGCGCGACCGCGGCGAGCTCGAGACCGTGATGGCCAGCCTGCAGGACACGGAAAAGGAAGCGCTCGCAGTCCAGCACGAGGTCAGTCGGTCCGAGAGTGTCGTCGCGGATTTGCAGCAACAGGCGCAGCAAGCAGCCGCAGACATCGAACGCCTCGAGGCCGAGCGCTCAAGCGCCGAGAGCGACCGCCAGCAGGCAACGGACGACCGCACCAGGCTCGAGGGCGAGTACGCCGACGCCAGGGCCCGTTCAGCCGATCTCGCCGAACACGCCCAGGCCAGTCAGGCAGTACTGGCGAGCCTGCAAGAGGAGCGGACGACGCTGCGGACCGAGGCAGCCGCGATGGACGAGCGGCTCCGGTCCGGCATCAACTCGGTGCGACGGGCGGAGGCGGCATTGGCCGAGCAGCGCCAGCGAGCCAAGGACTTGCAGGAACAGATCCAGCGCTGGACCGACGAGAGCCGGGAATTGGCCAAGAGCAACCGGACACTGGAAGAGCAGGTCGTCGGCGCGGGCAAGCGCCGCGAGGCGTTGCAAGCGCAGATCAGCGAAACGTCCGACAACCTCAAGCAGTCGCGGGCCCGCACGGGCGCTCTGATGGAAGCGATCCGCGACCAGCGCGCCGATGTCGAGGCTGCGCGCGAGCTGTGTTCGGGCAAAGAGGTCGCCTTGGCGCGGCTGCAGTCGGACATCGAGCACTTGGAGAGCCAGTGCAATGCCGAGCTGGACCAGCCGATCGCCGAGATTGCCGACAGAGCGCCGGAGACCCTTTCGGAAGAGGAACTCCGGCGGGCCGAGGAGAGTCACCGATCGATCCGCGACAAGATCGATCGCCTTGGCCCGGTCAACGTCCTCGCCCGGCGGGAATACGAGGAGGTGTCCGAGCGCAAGCTATTCCTCGAGACACAGCAGCAGGACCTGCTGGATTCGATCCGCAACACGCGCGAGGCAATCCGGGAAATCGACACTGCCAGCCGCGAGCGCTTCGAGGCTGCCTTCGAGGCGATCAATCACAATTTCCGGCGCGTGTTCGCAACACTGTTCGGCGGCGGCATTGGGGAGTTGAGGCTGTCCGACCCGGCCGATGCCGATGGCTCCGGGATCGAGATCGTCGCGCAGCCGCCCGGCAAGCGCTTGCAGAACATAGCCCTGCTCTCGGGCGGCGAGAAGTCGCTTACCGTCATGGCGCTGTTGTTGGCGACGTTCCGCTTCCAGCCGAGCCCGTTCTGCGTCTTGGACGAGGTGGACTCGCAGCTGGACGAGGCCAACACCATACGGCTGCGGGGCCTGATTCAAGAAATGGCTCCCGAGACCCAGTTCATCGTGATCACTCACTCCAAGACCATGATGGAGGCGGCCGAGGCGCTCTATGGCGTCACGATGGGCGAGGCCGGCGTTTCGAAGCTCGTCTCGGTGCGCATGGCCGGGAGCAGGATCGCGGAAATGCCGCAAGGGATGGGAGCGCAGGACAGGGAAGCAATCGTTGCGTGAGGCCTCTCCGCACCCGCAAGGACGCCTTCCGCGCCTGTCTGGGCTGCCCCTTATAATCGTGTGCGACGCGGCACCGCGCGGCGCTCCCTGCCCGCGATCCCGAGAAGCGCATGAGTCGAACACGAGTGGCGTTCCAAGGGGCGCGCGGGGCGTTCAGCGAGCAGGCTAGCAAGCAGATCCTGGCGGGCAGGGAACTGTTGTTCGAGCCGTGCGAGAAGTTCTTCGAGGCCTTCGAACTCTTGCGCGACGCCGCCGTCGACTACGCCGTCATCCCGGTCGAGAACACCCTGCACGGTTCCGTGCACGAGAACTATGACCACCTGCTGAACTACCGTCCCGAAATCTTGGCCGAGACCCATGTGCGGATTGTCCACAACCTGATTGGGCGGCCTGAGGCCTCTCGCTCCCAGATCAAGCGGGCGATCTCCCATCCGGTGGCTCTGGCACAGTGCTTGGACTTCTTCCGCCGCAACCCCGGCATCAGCGCCGAGACACACTACGACACCGGGGGGAGCGTGAAGACGGTCATGGACGGAGACGACCCGAGCCTAGGTGCGGTGGCTTCGGCCGCCGCTGCGGAGTACTACGGCGCGAACATCATCGAGACCTCGATCGAGGATGATCCGGAAAATTACACGCGGTTCTTCCTGCTCGGCCGCGAGCCCTCGCCGGCCGTGCCCGCCGGCGCGTGCAAGACTTCTCTGGTGTTCATCACCAAGAACGTCTCCGGGGCTCTGTTCAAGTGCATGAGCGCCTTCGCGCTGCGGGACATCAACCTGACCAAGATCGAGTCGCGCCCGCTGAAGGGCCGCCCGTTCGAATACTGCTTCTACGTCGACATCCTGGCCTCGCCACAGGAAGAGAATTGCGCCAACGCCATGGCGCACCTAGCCGAGGTCACGGAGTTCTTGGCCGTGCTGGGCTCTTACGAGCCCGCCAGCGTGCCCGGCGGAAACTAATTCCTCTTATCTCGGCGGGCCGGAGGCCGGGCCTCGGATCGGAACTGGCTGCCCGGGCGGGCTGGTGTACCGTAGTACCGACTCGACCGGCGTACGGCGGCCAAGCATCGCGTCGAACGAGAATCCAGCACATGCGCCAGATCCACGCCATGGTTGCGGCCTTGGCTTGCGGAGCGCTCGCTTGCGGTCCCGGCGAGACCGGTGCCGACCGCACGTCCGGAAGGAAGCCCAATATCGTCCTCATCATGGCGGACGACCTGGGAGCGGAAACGCTCGGCTGCTATGGGAACACGGTTCACTCCACCCCGCGCCTAGACCAGATGGCAAGGGAGGGCGCGCGTTTCGAGAACGCGTTTGCCACTCCCGTCTGCAGCCCCACCCGGGCGATGATCCTGACCGGCCTGCATCCCAACAGGACTGGTGTCCTGGAGCGCCTCGACAGTCCTCTCGACACCGAGAGGAAGAACCGACTCCCCACGCACCTGCCGACCTTCGCGAGCGTGTTTCGGGCCGCGGGATACGTCACTGCGATCGCGGGGAAATGGCATCTGGGGGACTTTCAGGCCCATCCCGACCAGCCGGCGTCGCACGGCTTTGACGAGCACTGCTTATGGGTGCAGTACTGGGACGGCGAGCGACGCAGCCGATACTACGGCCCCCACAACTGGGAAAACGGATCGTATCGGGTTCATGGCGACGAGACGTTCGGGCCAGATTATTACAGCGACTTCCTCATTGACTTCATCGAGCGCAATCAAGACCGCCCGTTCCTGGCCTACTATCCAATGAATCTGATTCACGGCCCCCTCGTCGCGCCGCCGGGGCTGAAGGCTCTTGCCGAGACCAAGTACCCCGACGACCTCGGGCCGAACGAGCGGCGAGCGGGACACATGACTACGTACATGGACGCAATCGTCGGCAAGTTTCTGGACAAGATCGAGGAACTCGGCCTAGACGAAGACACGCTGGTCGTATTCACGGGAGACAACGGCACTGCTGGCAACTTGGAGGGCCGTATCGGCCCGTTCAAGCTCATGGGCGGCAAGCGGACCATGAACGAGGCCGGAACCCGGGTCCCGTTGATCGCGCGCTGGCCGGGAACGATACCCGCCGGAACCCGCGATGCGTTCTTCTCACTGCTGGACGTGATGCCCACGTTGAGCGCGCTGGCGCGAATCCCCATGGCGCATCCCGTCGACGGCATGGACCTGTCCCATTCCCTCTTGGGCAAGCCTGGCCAGGATCGCGAGTATTTCTCGATGGCGTTCGAGGGGGATGTGTATTTCGTTCGAGACAAACGCTTTCGGCTTCACGAGGATGGGCGCCTTTATGACATCCCGGTGTCCGCCAACGAAACGCGCTACAGCATGGATTCCTTGGTCGGCAAGTCAAGCCACGCGGACGCGCGGGAACGGCTCCAAGCGCGTCTGGACTCGTACATGGGGATCCGCAAGACCGACGAATCCTACAGCATCGTTCCATTCGGAACGGGCGGCGACCGGTTCAAGAACGCCCAAGACGCTGCCGGCCAAACCGAGACCGATGCGCCGCGGTAGTCGCCCCTCCCTGCCATCGCCCAAGGGCTGGCTGACGCCAGAGACTATGGCTGGGAGATGCCCGAGGGCTCGATGGCTCGGCCCGCGACTGGCCCTCGCCGCCCTGGGCGCGACGCTCGCCTCTGCGGGCTGCGGCGGGAACGGCCAGGCGGACGGCGCGCTACCCAACATCGTG
Source organism: Bryobacterales bacterium (assembly GCA_022826925.1). GTDB lineage: Bacteria > Acidobacteriota > Terriglobia > Bryobacterales > UBA6623 > VXMF01. Next base: position 38,597 of record JAJDTX010000101.1, on the reverse strand, counting down.
CTGGTTCTCGCCGACGACATGGGTTACGGAGACGTGGGGTCCTACAACCCCGAGTCGCGCATCCCGACGCCCAACATGGATCGGCTGGCCGCCGAGGGGGCCCGCTTCACCGACATGCACTCGCCGGATGCGGTCTGCACGCCGTCCCGGTACGGATTGCTGACGGGACGCTACTGCTGGCGCACCCGGCTGCAACGCACAGTGCTGTTCAACTACGAACCTCCTCTGATCGAACCCGAGCGCTTGACGCTTGCATCACTGCTGAAGCGCAAGGGCTACCGCACGGGCATGTTCGGCAAGTGGCACCTGGGGCTCGACTTCGCCGTCAAGGAGGGCAAGCACGTCGACTTCGAGCGGCCCCTGCCTTGGTACGCCGGGCCGGACCCAGATCCGGAAGTGGGCGCGAGCATCGATTTCTCTACGCCCGCCTCGGGCGGGCCGACCGACCTGGGATTCGACGAGGCGTTCTACACGGCCGGCTGCTCGACCGACCAAGAACCGTTCTGCTTCATCCGGAACGGAGTGTTTCTCGGGATGGAGAACGCCAGCTACCGGCATCCAACAGGGAGCTGGCGATCGGGAATGGCGGCCGAGAACTGGGTGAACGAGACCGTCGACGTGCGGTTCACGCAAGAGGCCGCCGACTTCATTGCACGGACCCATGAGAGCGGTTCCGAAACACCGTTCTTCGTCTATCTGGCGTTGTCGGCACCACACTCGCCACATCTGGTTCCGGAGTTCGCTGCCGGCAGGAGCGAGGCAGGAGTCCGCGGCGACATGGTGTGGCTGGTCGACTGGGCGGTCGGCCAGATCATGGACACTCTGGAGCGACTTGGAGTCGCGGAAAGCACCCTGCTGATCGTGACCAGCGACAACGGGCCCTTGCGGGGTTCCCTCGAGCCGGGAGCCCGCGAGAGCACGGCGACCGTCTCCAACGGGCACCGGTCCGCAGGCCCGCTGCGCGGATTCAAGGGACGGATCTACGAAGGCGGCCACCGCGTCCCGTTCATCGCCCGCTGGCCTCGCAGGATCCAGGCGGGCGCTGTCAGAGACGAGCCGCGATCATTGGTCGACCTGTTTGCGACCTTCGCCGCAGCTGTGGGGGAGAGGTTGCCCGACGACGCGGGAGAAGACAGCTTCGACATGCTGGCAGCGCTCGAAGGATCGGACAGCGGCGCGGCGCCCCGGCCGGCAATCGTGCATCATTCAGGGGGCGGCGCGTTCGGGCTTCGCGACGGACGATGGAAGATCGTGTTCAGCCACGGCGAGCGGGTCGTCCAGCCGATGGAGGGTGCCGGATACCTGTTTGACTTGGAAACGGATCTGCGCGAGACGACCGACCTGTGGGACGAGCATCCGCTGGAGGTCGAGCGGCTCACGGCGATGATGGAAGATTTTCGCAGGCAAGGCCGCAGCGTGCCGAGACGCTGACGCCTTGAGTCCCCGCCGGGAGAGGGAGGTTCGATGATGCGCTCGCCGGAAAGGCGCCCTCATCGTTGCGGCAGCCCCGGATGTCCCTTTTCTCGGAATCGAGTCAGGCAAACGGGCGGGACTTGCTAGTACTGGCAGGTCGCCGGTTCGGACTTGACGAAGTAGTCCTTATAGTTCTTGGCCTTCGCATCCATGCAGCCAGCTAGGTTGAGCAGCTCGACCTTCCTGAATTCGACCGGATGGCTCTCGCTTTGCAGCGAGATGTGGCCCCCTGCGAGCAACTCGCCGTCCCGCTTGATCTCGGGGTCGTGCCCCTCCACGTTGCCCCCGCCGTATTGGGGCATTTCGTACTCCAGGACGAGGTCTCCTTCGACGTAGTGCCGGAACGAGGAACTTCCCAAGACCAAGATCTCTGTCCGCACCCACTGCTCGCCGCGGTAGGTCTTGGATGTCGAGTTCGTGCAGTGGCGCGTCAGCAGTTTGCCGTCGCGCACGACATTGGTGCCGGGCGTGCAGAGATTCGCGGTGGTGCGTTCGCCCTCCGCCAGCCCCCCTAACAGCTGGACTTCGATCGAGATGGGGAAAGTCTGGTCCTTGCCCATGGTCTCGGGGGCGGGCGAGTGCAGCATCAGGCCGCTGTTGCGCACGGCCCACCCTGGGCCTCCCTCGGACTGCTCTCCTACGAAGCGGTACTCCACTGCCAGGCGGTAGTAGGAAAAGGGGTCCTTGTAGAAGATGTGCCCGAAACGCTCGTTGAACGGCCCGTAGGCCTCGTAGCCGGTCTGCATCGCCCCGTTGGCGACGCGGAAAGTGTTGCCGAAGTTCTCTCCGAGCTCGTGTCCGCGGATCTTGGGCGTCCAGCCGTCTAGGTTCTTGCCGTTGAAGAGCTGTATCCAGTCCTCGCTGGTTTGCGCGGCGGCCGCCGACGCAAAGACAGTTGCCATGAGGAGGCACGCGATTCGTAGTTGCATCGTTAGAGCAAGTATAGCCAGACGCGACGACACCCTACGGCAGTGCGGCAGCATCCGCCGCGGAGTGTAGCCGGCAGGGTTTTCGGGCACTGGAGAGCGGATCCGAGCGCTCACGGGTGCGGTTGCTCGACAGCGAGGCTGGGCCGGCCAAGCTGGTATCCTGCTTGAGATCGGGCCAGACCCGCGCTTCCCGCATGACCGACGCACAACGCCACGAACTGTTTCAACTAGTCAACTCCGACTCGGACCCAAACGCCGTCGCCACGGCCGTGACCTCCCACTTCGAAGCCGAGGACCTAGCCAGCGGAGCGGCTGTGTCCGCCTATGGCGGAGAGTTCGTCTGGGCGGTCCGGTCCGACAGCCGTCCGCATCTCTACGTGGACGACGAGCCGGCACCGCCCATGGACCGGCTGCCGGACAACCTGTGGGTGCACAGCCGTCGTGTCCGCACCGGCACCTCGCACGCCCACTACTACCGCGTCGACACATCCGTGCTGGGCGGCCGGCGGTTCGACACCGCCGCCTACGGCGAGGACTCGTACGCGCAGGACGGGGTGCCTCAGGGAGAGTACTCCGACGAGCTGTTCCACGAGAGCCCGACCTATCGCGGCTGGAAGGTCTCCTACTGGCTCTACGCCTCGCCCGGCGTGGATCCGGCCAAGCCGTCGGCCGTCATGGTGTGGCAGGACGGCCACCGCTTCTTGCAGCGCGACCAGCGCTCGCGGATCGCCGTCGTGGTAGAAAACCTTGTTCACAAGAAGAAGATCCCGCCCATGGTCTTGGTCTTGATCGCGCCGGGATACATCGGCAGCCACGACAATTCGTCCTCCTACGCGCCGCGCGAGATCGGACACATGCGCAGCCTGCTCTACGACACGTTCAACGACGACTACAACAAGATGGTGGTCGACGAGATCTTTCCCGAGGTGAACAAGACCTATCGCCTGCGGGACGACGGCTACAGCCGCGCCATCGGCGGGCAGTCTTCCGGCGGCATCTGCTCGCTGAACTCGGCTTGGTTCAGGCCGCACGCCTTCAGCCGGGTGTTATCGCGAATCGGCAGCTATGCCAGCATCCAGTGGCGCTGGGGGCAGGAAAATCCGTTCGGCGAGTACCCGCTCGGACGCTTCGGGGACCGCGATCCGTGCGAGCCCCTGGCCGGGGGCGAGATCTGGCCGTTCCTGATTCGCAAGCGTGATCGCAAGAACATCCGCATCTGGCTCGAGGACGGCACCTACGACTTGGAGAATGCCCACGGCAGCTGGCCGCTGCAGAACATCCAGCTGGCGAACTCGCTGAAAATGCAGGAGTACGACTTCAAGTTCAGCTTCGGCAACGCCCAGCACAGCACCACCTACGGCGATGCGGAACTGCCCGCCGCGATGACCTGGCTATGGCGCGACTATGATCCGCTGATGACCCATCAGGCCTTTGTCATGGATGCGGACGAGAAGGACAAGCCGTACTTCCGCGTCAAGATCTGCAACCGGTGATGCGCGCTGGGCCGCCATTCGCTCAGAACTTGGAGATCTCAAGCTCCTTCGAAGTGATGAACTCCAGCAGGGTGGGCACGCCCTGCTCGGTCTTGGCGATGCCGCGCTTGATAGCGGGCACGATCTCGTTGGGATCTGTGACGCGCTCGCCGTAGCCGCCGAGCGCGTTGGCGAACTCCGCGTAGTTTCCTGAAATGTCAGTGCCGCGAAACTTCTCGGTCGCGACTCGCATGACGGGAATCTCGATGGCCATCGAGAAGTTGTTGGACAGCACAGAAAGGATCGGGATGCGCTCCCGGACTGCCGTCTCGAAGTCCATTCCGGTGAATCCAATGGCCGCGTCGCCCCACCAGTTGATGCAGAGCTTGTCGGGGTGCTCCAGCTTCGCACCCATCGCCAGACCCAGACCGTAGCCCAATTGCGTCGTCTTGCCCCAGCCGATATAGCTCAGCGGCTCGACGCTCTGCCAGAACGGAGTCAGCTGGTCCCGCGGGCTGCCCGCGTCGTGGGTGATGATCGTGTTGTTGATGTCGACAGTCGCCCCTAGATCCCGGATCACCCTGTAGGGGTTGATCGGGGCGTCGGGGCAGTCGAGCTTGGCGCTCCAGCGGGACCGCCACGCGGCATGCTGGGCGGCGATCTCGGCACTCAGCGCAGCGGCACGGCCCCGCGGCTTGGCAAGCCGTTCGCGGACCTCCTTCAACAGCGCTGTCAGCGTGAGCCGCGAGTCGCCGACCAAGCCGAGGTCGATGGGCACGTCCTTGTGCAGGTCGGCTGTGTCGATGGTGGCTTGGATCACGCTTGCTTGGCCCAGGTACTTCGGCCATGGGACGCCGAAGCCTGTCTGGGTGAAGCTTGCTCCGATGCCGAAAATGACATCCGCCTTGGACAAGAAGGCGTCGAGTTCGGCGGAATAGGCCCTGCCCCCGGATTGGAGCGAAAGCGGATGCGTCTCGGGGAAGGCGCTCTTGCCCTCGATGCTGGTCGTAACGGGGGCCTCGAGCAGTTCGGCGAGTGCGCGCAGCTCGGGCCACGCTTTGCCGTAATGTACTCCCTGACCCGCATAGATGACGGGCAGCTCGGCTTCGACGAGGATCTTCGCCGCCTCGCGCACGGCCGCCGGGTCTGGAGCGCTGAGCGTTCGGATCGACGGGCGGTAGTTGAGTTCTCCGGGGAATTCCTCGTTGAACAGGTCCCACGGCACTTCGACCATGCACGGACCGGGCCGTCCGTTCTTGGCTTGGGTGAACGCGCGCCGGATGGCGTTCGGAACCTCTTGCGCGAGCGTGACCTGCTCGACCGACTTGGTGACGTTCTGGAAGTTCACCAGCGAACTGAAGTTGGGCTGGACATTCGTCCGTGCCCGCGGGTAGCCTGCCGGGATCACGACCATCGGGACGGATTCGCTGTAGGCTTGGGCCACCCCGCCGAAGGAGTTCTCGACGCCCGGACCGTGCTGCATCGCGAATACGCCCACCTTTCCGGCCGAGCTCAGCCGGCCCGCGGCGTCCGCCATGTGCAGGCCGGTGCGCTCTTGGCGCACGATCACGGTGCGGATGTCCTCTTCCGCACAGGCCTCCACGACGGGGTTGACCGGGTAGGCGATGAGCCGATCGACGCCTTCCTGCCCCAGCATCTTGGCGATAGCGCGCGATACCCTCACTTGACGTCCCTCCTCTGACAGCAAGATCCGACGCGACTTGGGCTACGAAGCATGAACTAGATTAGAGCACTTACCACTGATGCATTGCTCAGCCATCGCCTTTGGCAGAGCTACGAGAGCTGCTGCGCGTGTGCGATATCTGTAGGCATTAGAGGTTGTCGTCCAACACACTCCTAGTACCAGCCTATAGGTGCTGTCGTGGCACAGCGGAACAGGCTGAAATCGCAAACGGCCCGGGTGCTGGAGCCCGTCCAACGGTGGCCGAGATCTATCGCCTCGGGTCCGGCGTGCGTGCGTGGAGTTTGTGTCGGATTCACCGATCGGACGTTCAACCAGTTCTGCATGCGTTGCCCGGACGTTAGGTGCGCCATTCTGTTCCAAGTGCTTGAGTCCGGCGGGAAGTGGCGGACCGATGTCCGCAGGTTCAACTGCTCCGCCAGGCTTGGCAACTCAAGTTCTCATCGGACGCTGCAATTGCTCTTAGAGCCGCGCGCACCGGCACCAGTGGAGATAGCGCTGTCCATGGATTCGTGCTGTCCGCCGCAGAATGGCTGACTTGGCGTTCGTTGGCGATGGGAGTCTGGAATGGGCCTCCTGCAGGACTCAACGTTCCATGTCATGACGCAGTAACCAGGCCGCCAGAATCAGGCCTGTCGATGCAATTAGGCTAGCGTCCGCCGGCGTCACTGCCAGTTCATCTCCCATAGCACGGCCATGCCCTGTTCCTGCTTTGTTTCGAAACTGATTGGTCGTCTCAATCATCTTCTTCGCGCAGCTAGCGATTCTTCGCGAATGCTTCTCGACTTCCGATGTCGGCGGTGATTTCCCTGCGAGCCTCAGCTCTTCGAAACACAGACCAATCAGTTTCGAGAAACTATAGCGGTCTAGCTGATCGCGCCCTTGGCGTTGAAGGATGGTCTTCATCACAGCCTCCAGCATGTCCTTGGTTGCGCCAATCGCGAGATAGGGGTCCTTCGAAAGGGCATCCCGTATCCGGTTGTTGTGTAGCGTTAGGTCGACAGCTGAGTCCTGTCTGACCGCATCCAGTTCTTCGAATCCGTGTGAGACGGCCGCATGTAGGGGATCGGCGCGTGCCGCAATTCGGTTGGCAATGATTGCATTCGAATGGGTCGGACCTTGGATCCAGTCATCCGCTGAGATGTTCAGACAAGCAAATTCCTGATCAACATCTGTGGCTTGTCCCATGAGACGCGCCTCATACCAGTTGATCCAAACCGACCACCCTTCTTCGTTGGGCAACTCGTCCTTGAAGTCCGCCCAAAGTCTGCCCGCCCAGCCTGAAATGCCCCTAGACCACAGTGCTTGTTCTGCAATGTCAGAAACAATCGCGTTCGGTTGGCCACCGTCACTTACGCTCGCCTCCAGAAACTCAGTGTCCAGTCTCAATGCGCGCCAGAGCTCCGCAGTATCTTCGCGGATGCCTTTCACCGCATCTTGTGCTGCGACGACAGACGCAACGGTTGACTCGTATACTGAATCGGGATTAGCAATTCCCCGGTTGGCGTCAGTAGCATCAACGAGCGCCTGAACAGACTGCACAATCGCATCAATGGCCCGTGCGGTGGTTCGGAGAAAGTAGAGGTCATCCTTTAGCTCTTGAATGCGCTCGTAGACTTCCTTCATCGGGGGTAAGAATTCTCTCGCCTCATCAATGCTCACGCGGGCCTTGTCGTCCGAATTCCCAATGGCGGTACGCGCATGGCGTCCCGCGCGCCGGGCGGTATCCCGAACCTCCGCCCTGCGTTCTGGCCGCACGCTTGCAAAATTAGCTGCCGCCAGCGCGAGAAAGCTCGGCAGGACTATGGAACTTCGGCGCTCTTCTGCCTCCTCGTGCAACACATTCTCCAACACTGGCACCACACGAAGCGCGGCTCGTGCAGCAAGGACGCACGCAAATTCGGGCGGCTGTGCTCGAAGCCAAACGCCTAAATGATCGCTGCCCTCTATATCCGGCATAGCTGGTTTCTGCTCTCCATCACGCAACTCGGTCTTGTTATGAGGTCCACAAAGCGTCGAACCTCATCTGATGGTACGGCAGGGGTACAACCGATGCTCTGTGCTCTCCCTGCATCAATTCCACGAGCCTTCATTCGACATCGTCTTTAGGGTTCGTGACAGTCTCGACCACTCTTGGTCGGCGAATTCCGCGAGCTCGAGGAGATTGGCTTCCCTTCCGGCCATCCCCGCTTCGAGCACGCGGCTGCGTATCGAGAGCACGACCGCAAAGCTCCCGATCAACAACAAGACTTCGCCTTATCCTTGGCTAGCCTCAAGCTTCCTCGTGCGATCACGAAGATGCACGACGTCATCCTATGCATGGCCGACGATGCCGCACGTTAGGCTCTTCATAGCGCAATGTGACCACGCCACTTGATCTCGTAGTTTGTTGTCGTGGTAAGGATGCCCGGCCATGCAGACAGGGTCCAACTCAAGTTCAAATCGCCGCAGAACGAATTGCTTCTGGCCCCCGGCGAGGGCCTGTAGGGCGTGATCGACCCTAGCCAAAATCTCCTTGCCACTCAGTCTCCACCCTCATGGCTGTGGACACTTGTTGCGGCCGGTCAGGTACGACATGGTTGCGTCGACCAGTTCTTTCATGCCCGCGAAACTGTCCGCATGTACTCCTCCGTCAGGTCGGCGGAGAATTGATCGAGCAAGATCAGCCACGAACTCGAAGCGGTGCTCTCATGAACCTGATAGGAATGGCTTCCCCTAACCGCCGATTGGACTCATGACGCAGCAACTCTGACGAAACTCGTGAGCAAGGGCTTCCCACTTGACAGATCCGATATAGCATGTGTTATACTTAGCCGGATCGCTTTTAGGGCGGACTTCGCAGTGCCCCCGCAGCAGAACCTACAGTGGTGCAGCCAGATCTTCAGATCCCGTCGGACTACCCGCTCCGAATCAAGTTGATCCGGGAGCGGTTGGGCCTAACGCAGGCGCAATTAGCGGAGCGGATCAGCGTCTCATTCGCTACTGTAAACCGCTGGGAGAACGGCCAGACGAAGCCCACTCGTCTGGCATGGCAGCAGGTCATCAGCCTCGAATCCCGAGTTACCCCAAGCGAGTCGGCACCCGAAGGGCTTCTCGATGGGGTTGCTCCGCCACCGATCGACTTCACAGCCAGTCCGGTCGTTGTCACAGCCGTAGCCGAGGCAATGCGGCTTTCGTACGGCCACTTAGCCAATCCGGCGTTCGCGACGGAGGTGTCGCTGATCGACCCGCTGCCTCACCAGCGGATCGCGGTCTACGAGCGGATGCTGAGCCTGTCCCCGCTACGGTTCCTGCTTGCCGATGATGCCGGGGCCGGCAAGACGATCATGACCGGCCTCTACCTTCGAGAGGTTCTCGCTCGCCGACTCATCAAGCGAGTGCTTGTGGTGCCGCCAGCGGGTCTGGTCGGAAACTGGGAGCGGGAGATGCGCACGCTGTTCGCGCTCCCATTCCGGATTGTGCGGGGAGCGGACGCACGCAATGCCAACCCATTCACGGAATCGGGGAGTGATCGCGTAATCGTCAGTCTCGACACTCTGGTTGGCGAACGCATGTTCTCGCGAATGCGCGAGGCAGTGATATCGGGAGCGGCACCCTACGACCTAGTTGTCTTCGACGAAGCGCACAAACTCGCCGCCCACCAGCAAACGGACTATTCCGTCCGGAAGACAAATCGGTACCGCCTCGCTGAGGCGCTCGCTGGCCTGCCAGCTGACCAGCCTAAATGGGATCTGGGTTGGTCGGCGACCCACGTGCTATTCCTGACTGCGACGCCGCACATGGGTAAGGATTTCCCCTACTACAGCCTATGGCGGTTGCTGGTACCGGATGTGTTAACGACACTCGATGCTTTCAACGACTTCCCTGACTCGCAGCGGACACGACATTTCATTCGCAGAACCAAGGAGGAGATGGTCACATTCGATGGCAAGGCACTTTACCCACAGCGACGATGCGACACGATCAGTTATCGACTGAGCGAGGCCGAGCTGGCGCTATACGAAGCGACAACGCGCTACATTTCCGAGACTTATAACCGGGCGCAGACGCTGAACCGCGGGGCGGCGTGCCTAGCGATGACAGTTTTCCAAAGGCGGCAGGCAAGCTCGACGTATGCGCTGATGCGGTCCTTCGAGCGCCGCCTTGTTCGGCTCGACCAAGCGATCCAGATGGTGCGCGATGGGCGCACGGACGAGTTGGAACGTGGCCAAATGCGGTTTAGTGAGATGCCCGACTACTTTGAGGAGTACACCGCAGACGAGGATTCCGACGAGATGGGCGCGACCGAGGGACACGAGGCCTTCGAACAACAAGCGCTGGCCGGCATCGTCACAGCAGACTTGATTCAGCTTCGAAATGAGTGGGCGGAAGTGGAAGCGCTGCTCTCGATGGCTCGTCGACTGGTTGATGAAGTCGAGGATTCCAAATTCGAAAAACTATGGGGAGTATTGCATCATCCGGACTTTGCCGCCGAGAAGCTCATAGTCTTTTCCGAACATCGCGACACAGCCGAATTCTTGGTGCGCCGGCTCGAGGGACTCGGCTTTACCGGACAGGTTGCCCTGATCCACGGGGGTCTCGACTACCGCGAGAGGGAGGCGCAGGTTGAGCTGTTTCGGCAACCGCTCAACAAGGGAGGTGCCAACTACCTGATCGCGACAGACGCCGCAGGCGAAGGTATCAACTTGCAATTCTGCTGGTTGATGGTGAACTACGACGTGCCGTGGAACCCGGCACGTCTTGAGCAGCGGATGGGGCGAATCCATCGCTACGGGCAGCAGCATGACCCGGTGGTCATCGTCAATCTGGTCGCAGGCGAGACCCGCGAGGGCCGAGTCTTGAAGACCCTGCTCGACAAGCTCGAACTGATCCGCAAGCGGCTCAACTCTGACAAGGTCTTCGATGTTGTGGGCCGTCTATTTCAGGATGCCTCGCTCAAAGACTATATGGTGCAAGCGGTGACGGCTGAGGGTGTCTCAGACGCCATTAGAGGGATCGAGGGTCAGCTGACCGTGGAGCAAGCATGTGCTCTCGAAGAACGGGATCGCGCTCGGTACGGTGGGGGCGAGGTCAAGAGCCGCCTCCCCGCGCTACGGGACGCCATCAGAGAGGAGCCGTACCGGCGGTTAATGCCCGGGTATGTCCGCCGATTCCTGACCGCCGCCGCGCCGCTCCTTGGCCTTCGCGTGGAAGGCGATCCTGACGCCGTATTTCAACTCGTGCAGGAGCAGTCGCATGGTCTAAATCCTGTACTCAGCGTGTTGGAAGACTACCCGGCCAACATAGATGGTGGTTTGACGTTTTATCGGCCATCGAATCGGTCGGACGTGATCTGGCTGCACCCCGGCGAACCCGTGTTCGACCGATTCTGTGGCGTTCTGCTTTCACGGTGCAAGAACGAGGCCCGACACGGCGCTGTGTTTCTTGACCCGCGTTCTGATGCGCCGTATCTCTTTCATCTCGCACGGGTGTCGGTGGTTCGCAAAAGATCGCTGCCGGTATCGACTACGCAGGAGGCGGGTGAGAGGCCCGGGCACCATGCCGAGCCTGAGGTCGTAGAGAGTCGGCTAATTGGAATCCGCCAGAGCGACGACGGTTCCATCGAGCCCTGCCCGCTGGAACACCTGCTGCTCCTGCTTGGTACGCGTGACGTGATGCCTGGTAGCGTGCCGCTTGCTTGGAGGGCAGAAGGGCTCACCGAAGCAGCCCGCGAATGGATCGTCCGAGAAGCGCTAGTGCGCCTCGTGGACGAGCATCGAGTGCGAATCGAGCAATCGCTTCCCGAGCGGCTCGCGTGGCTCGCCCGCGGCTGCGACCACCGGGCGGCGGAACTGATCGCTAGGCGGAAGCGCGTGAGGAATCGGGCGCGTGACGGTGACGCCAACGCAGCGGCGGAATTGGCCAGGGTCAAGAACGAGCAGCGGCGTTTGGCTACGGACAAGGAGCAACGTCTGGAACTGCTCCGATCGGAGCCCGCGCTCGTCGTCGCAGGGCACTCCGAGATGGTAGCCCACGCACTCGTACTCCCGACCCATGATCCCGAAGATAGGGAGCATCAGACAGCGCTGGTTCAAGAGATCGCCATGCGTCTCGCTCGGGCACACGAAGAAGCGTTGGGAGCATCCGTCTACGATGTTTCCCGACCCGAGCGAGCACGCCAAGCAGGTCTCGGTGACTGGCCGGGCTTCGACCTGCTGTCAGTGTTCCCGACTGGAAGCCGCCGGAATATTGAAGTCAAGGGCCGAGCCGATACCGGTGTCGTCAAGCTGTCCGAGAACGAGTGGACGAAGGCGTGCAATTTGCGGGACAGTTACTGGTTGTATGCAGTCTATGACTGCGCTACCCCCAAGCCTCGGCTGGTTCGAGTTCGTGACCCATTTGCCAAGCTCCTCGCAAAGGGGCAGGAGTTCTCGTCTTACGCCGTTTCAGCGTCTTCCGTGCATGCAGCATCTGAGGGGAGTCAGGTCGGGGAGGCGTAATGTTTCGAATTGGGCCACAAACGACGGAATGGGGCGACGTATTCGGGCCGTGTCCAATGCGGTCATGGCTCAGAACTGACGTGCTGTGCGCGTTGTCGGGTGACCAACAGCCAGTTCGGAATACTGCTCAGATTCTTCCGGGATTCAGGACGACGCTGGGCCGGGCAATACGCCGATGGAGCGGGCTGCATCCCCGATTAGCGTTCCATCGGGTCGCCGAGAGCGAGGGGAATGGGAGATCTGCCTGAGGGGGATTCATCCCAACGCTCTTGGCATTTTGGAAGGAGTTTGAACATGGAGTACAGCCAGCGCAGTTTTTCGCAACGGTACGGTTACGAGGAGATTCCAGCGCGACTCAAGTTGGAGGAGCTTCCCTCGGAAGCGCGGATACGCATCTGGAATCTGTTCTATGCCAGCCTCAAGTCATCAAGATTGAAGCTGCCCAGACGTAATCCAGTGATAGGTAGTCCTTGGGGACAGATCTTCTTGTCTTTACACACTGATTTCGACTGTTTGCCGCGCGACGAGTGGAACCCAGAATTCAATTACTTCTGTGGTGACTTGCGAGATCGCATCGAATCAATACCGTTGTTCAACAGGGTCTTTGACATGATCGAGTTTGTACTGAGCCATCCCGAATGTCCGCGCCAGTTTGTTGAACAGATGAATTCCACCTTCGAGGCCAGCCGTTTGGCATACACCATAGACTTCGGGCCGCCACCGAGCATAGTCCCGGCCGTCACCCCTGAAGAGGGTGCCGCTGTGATTGAGGCTCTGCAATCACTTCGACAGGCTGGGTTGGGCGGCAGTGCCACGCACTTGCGCAATGCGTCGGCGCGCATCAACGAGGGCAAATGGGCAGACAGTATCCGGGAAAGCATCCACGCGGTCGAATCGGTGGCCCGACAACTTGATCCCGATGGAGCTCGGACCCTCGGACCTGCGCTGAATTCGATTGAACGCCGTACGCCACTGCATCCGGCGCTCAAATCGGGATTTCAGAAGCTCTACGGGTACACGTCCGATGAGCAGGGCATACGTCATGCCTTACTTGACGAGGTCTCCTCGAGGGTGGGCCAGGATGAGGCCATCTTCATGCTGAGTGCCTGTGCGTCATTTGCTAGCTATCTGTGGCACAAGCATGCAGAGGGAGCACGCTCGTGAACGACAAGCGCGCCATCGAAATTGCATTCCCGTTGGAGCAGGCGTCGATTGACTCCGTTCACGAAAAGAGCGTGCGCCACGGACACATCTCGACGCTACACATCTGGCCGGCGCGGCGACCATTGGCAGCGTGCCGTGCGGTGCTGATCGCAGCCCTTACGCCTGACCCCGCCAACAATCGAGAGCGGCAGGCGATTTACGAGCGAATGGCGGGCAGGATCGTAGAGACCGTGGAGGACAAACGCATCGGCGGGCAGCAGGTCACGAAGCGGAAGCGCGAGACGCGAGGCGGGATTCTGCACTGGAAGCGGGAGCAGGAGATGGATCTTGACTGGTTCCGTGAGCAGATCCGTGAGGTGTACGGCGGTCGTGCTCCGAAGGTGCTCGACCCATTCGCAGGCGGTGGCGCTATTCCATTGGAGGCCATGCGGCTAGGCTGTGATGCCACGGCGGTCGACATCAACCCAGTGGCGTGGTTCATCCTCAAATGCACGCTCGACTATCCCCGGAGCCTCGCGGGCCAGACCAAGGCGTTGCCGACCTTTGTACTGCAGGACCGTGACTTCATGGCTGGCCTCTTGAAGGCAAAGGGTTTCAAAGGCCGTGGACTGAGGCTCGAACTTAAGAAACTTGGCTTCGGTACCTCCGGCGACTCGACGCCTGAACTGTTCCATGATGGGCCCACGATGGAGGCGGATCTCGGTTGGCACGTGCGTGCATGGGGACGTGAAGTCCTCAGAAAGGCACGGCGACGGCTCGCTGACTGCTATCCGACGTACGCGGCGTTCCAAGCACTGAAGCCGGGAGCCGGGCTGTTTGAGCCACGGCCGATGACGCTGCTGAGCCCAGACGAAGACGGCAACACTAGTGTCCGATCGTTGAATTCGGAGTTCGATGCTGCTTGGCTCGAAGATCCCGGTAATCCACGCTGGGTTCCGAAACCGACCGTTGCATACTTGTGGGCTCGTACGGTCCGCTGTAAGGGCTGCCGCGCTACAGTCCCGCTGCTCAAGACGCGGTGGCTTGCGAAGAAGGACCGCAAGCGCGTCTTGCTGAAGATCACGCCTAACGCGGAGCGTAGCGGCATTGTGTTTGGCATCGAGCCGGACGCGCCTCAGGGAAAAGGCAACGCTGCACAGCGGCGTGAACACGACAAGCAGATTGGCGGCGGAACAATGAGCCGGTCGGGCCTGTCGTGTCCGCTGTGCCCGACCATCATGACGATGGAAGACCTTCGGCTCGACGGTCGAGCCGGGAGGCTGGGCGAGGTCATGACCGCGGTTGTGGTCGATGGGCCAGACGGGAAGGAGTACCGGCTGCCGACGGAGAACGAGCGTCAAGTAGCGCGTGTGGAGCACGCAGACCTCGACCGACTCTTTGAGGAGATTCCATTCGGATTACCAGAGGAGCCTACACCGAGCGAGGAGAGCCTCGGAATGCGGATTCCGCGCTACGGATTCGATTCTTGGCGCAAGCTGTTCACAAACCGCCAACTCCTCGCACTTGGCACGATCGTCCAAGAGATTCGCCATCTCACCGAGGACATGACTGACTGTCCGGAGCCGTGGCGCGAGGCGAATTCGATCTACGTTTCGTGCGCACTAAGCAAGTTTGCTGACTACAGTAGCGTGATCTGTTCTTGGCACAACAGCGGCGAGAAGCTGAGGCAAACCTTTGCCCGATTCGCACTTCCCATGGTCTGGGACTTCTGCGAGGTGAACCCCCTTTCAAACACCACAGGTGGATTCGTCGCGTCGGTTGAATGGCTCGCTCGCGTCTGTGAGCATCTGCTTGTCGCCGCCCGCGACGCACCTGCACCTGTTGTGCTAAACCAGTCCGCTACGACTCTGCGGGATACTACTGCGGTTCGCGGCAGCTTCGACCTGATCTGCACAGATCCGCCCTACTACGATGCCATTCCCTACTCCGACTTGATGGACTTCTTCCATGTGTGGCTAAGGCGTGTGCTTTGGGGGCTCACCCCGGAAATCGATGCGGCGTTTCAGACGGCTCTCGGCCCGAAGTGGAATGCTGCGGCTAACGACGGCGAACTGATCGATGACGCAGCCCGTTTCAACGGCAACCGTGAGGAATCAAAGCGGAACTACGAGGACGGCATGGCACGCGCGTTCTCACGGTTTCACACGGTTCTGCGGGACGAAGGCCGACTGATCGTTGTCTTTGCGAATAAGTCGCCCGCTGCGTGGGAGACTTTGGTCTCAGCGTTGATCCGGACTGGCTTCGTCGTAGTCGGCTCGTGGCCCATCAGAACGGAAATGGAAACCCGACAGCGATCGCTCTCCTCTGCGGCGCTCGCCTCGTCCATCTGGATCGTCTGCCGCAAGCGTCTGCCGACGCGAGTTGGTTGGGACGCCGCAGTGCTAGCAGAAATGCGTGAGAACATCTCGCAGCAGCTCCGCGACTTCTGGGATGCTGGCATACGTGGCCCTGACTTCGTATGGGCAGCGACAGGACCGGCACTTGAGGCGTTTTCCAAATACCCGGTCGTTAAGAAGGCCGATGCCATCGGTTCGCAAATGACGGTATCGGAGTTTCTCATGGAGGTACGTCGGTTCGTCGTCGACTTCGTTGTGGGCCGGGTGCTGACACACGATGGCGACGCGGAGGCGACCAGTGGGCTTGACGACATCACCACATACTACCTGCTGCACCGGAACGACTTCGGTCTCGGCGAGGCCCCGATCGGTGCCTGCATTCTCTATGCGATTTCTTGTAACCTCTCAGATCGGGACTTGACAGACCGCCACGACATTCTGTCACGTGGCAGCCACACTTCGACCGACGAGTTGGACGACGACGCGCCGTCCTCAGACAGCGATGCGGGTGCGGCAGGAGGTTCCGGTAGCACCGGCAGCAAAGTGAAGCTGAAACGTTGGAACAGGAGAATGGCGAAGTCGCTCGGGCATCGACCGTCCGATGGTAGCCAGCCGCCATTGATTGATCAGGCGCATCGGTTGATGCACCTCTGGCGTGCCGGAGACGAGGGGAAAGTTAACTCCTACCTTCTCGATCACGGTCTCAAGCGCCATGCACTCTTTGGACGGGTGTTGCAAGCTTTGATCGAACTGGCCGACGCAGGTTCCGAAGAGCGTGCGCTGTTAGAATCGCTGTCGAATCATATCTTGACTAGGAGCGACACTGGGCCCGTGCGGCAGTTGACGCTGTAGGAGCCGCAATTCGTGACCGAGCGAGGGACACCATGCTCGCACCGTCGTGTAAGTACTCACTACCCGCGGGCGTGCATGCTGCGGCTCGATTGCATGATCGCAAACGGACCGAAACGGAGTCGTGCGTGCCAGACAACCAGGCTGTGCGGTTGAAGCCATGAGTTCTGTCCTGAAAGCGTCATCGACGACAAGTGCCTCAAACTGCTCTCCAGTTTCGGCGTCATACTGGGATTTCGGAGATCGCAGAGATAGTAGAGAGGATCCGATTCACAGGATTCACAGCTACCCAGCAAAGTTCCCTAGCTTCATTACGACGAAGGCATTGGAACACGCCAAACGGAACGGTGTCGATGTGAAGGTCGTGGCAGACGTATTCTGCGGTTGCGGCACTACGGCGGTGGAAGCGAAACGAAGGGGCAAGAGCTTTTGGGGGTGCGACATTAATCCCGTCGCCACATTGATCGCGAAAGTCAAGACCCGGCACTACAGGGGCCCCGCTCTCGTTCGGTACTTCGAGGCTATCCAAGAGGGGTTTCGCAGCACCAAGCCGTCAATGGAAGACCGCGCGCGAATCAGCGATCGCATACGTTACTGGTTCGAGGAGCGCAACATAGACGACCTGATCCGGCTCGACCGCTCGATCCGTCAATTCACGCCGGCCAAGAGTCCATATCGGGCGTTCTTTCTATGCGGATTCTCAAACATCCTGAAACCGACCTCCAGATGGCTGACCAAGTCAATTAAGGCGCAGCTCGACCCGCACAAGTCCCCGCGTGGCGTAATGGAGGCCTTCGAGGATCAGTTCAACCAGATGCAGAAAGCGTGTGGCGCCAACCTTTTCCCTGCTCGCGGCCAGACGGTCCGGATTCGCACTCAGGACTTTCTCGCATCGGAGAAACCGTCCTGCTTGGTGGATCTCATCGTCACCAGTCCGCCGTACGTCACTTCGTATAACTACGCGGACATTCATCAACTATCGACGCTGTGGTTGCGCAGCGCTACTGACTATCGCGAACTCCGCAGGGGAATGCTGGGCAACCAGTATGGCGTCGGACCGCCTTCACTAGAAGCCATTGAGAGCCTCGGAACGACTACTGCGGAAATGTATCAGGGCCTGCTGAGCGAGTGTCGGCACAAGGCGCATTCGGTGGCACGGTATTTTCTCGACGTAGATAAGGCTGTGGCTAAGTGCTGGAGAATGTTGAACACAGGCGGCATGGCGGTTTTCGTGATCGGCAACACCGAATACAAGGGCATTCGGATCGACAATGCCGCGCATCTGGCGAGATGTATGGATCGCGCGGGTTTTTGCGACATCGCCTCTACACGCCGCAAGGTCTCATTGAAGACCATGACGCCGTATCGCGATGCGCGTGGCCGGTTCACGCGAGATTTAACGGCGCGCGAGGTGTACGGCGAGGAGTTCGTCGTCGTTGGGAGACGGTCATGAAGTCGGAGGTTCTGCAAATCCGCCCCTATGCCCGGCTGTTGACGATGTTGGGCGACCAGTTGATCAAGAACGAACGGATCGCATTGGTGGAGTTGATCAAGAACGCCTACGACGCTGACGCGAGTCGCGTCGAGGTGAGATTCGAGAATTTTCGTGACGACATGGCGCACGATGACGATTCCCGTATCGTGGTGCAAGATGACGGCGTGGGTATGTCACCCGAGACTGTACGAACTCGGTGGATGAACCCTGCCGCGCCCCATAAATATCTCGACAAACGGAAGGGAAAAGAGAGATCCCCTAACAAAAATCGAGTGATTCAGGGTGAAAAAGGGATTGGTCGTTTTGCCGTTCTGAAACTGGGGAAAGTGATCACGGTCACCACACGCCAAAGCGGGGCAGATTCCGAAATGAGGCTGACATATGATTTCTCGAGGTTTGATGACGATTTCGTATCGGAAAACGATCATTTGAAGGAGATATTTCTAGATGAGATAGAGATCAATTGTTTGGAATCTACTCCGAATCTACTGTCCGACAAAGATGGCCAAGGAACAGTGATTGAGGTTCGGAATCTGAAAGGGGCCTGGGACAACAGCATCGTCACGGAACTGTGCCGGGACGTCTCCAATCTGACGGATCCCGTGTCACGGCTCACCGGACGTAAGACATCCGACCGTTTTGACGTCGCGATTCTGTGCAATGGGAAACCGCGATCCGTCGTGACCGAAGACGCCGAATCGCTCAAGGCGTTGATTGAGGACAAGGCCGTCCTAAACATCTCTGGCAGCTTTCGCTCTTCGGGGAGTCGATTCGCCTTCCAGATTAACGACACACCCGGCGAAGTCACGCTGACGGACCCGAAGATTATGGGTCTTTGGGTGTGGCGTCAACGCCACGGCAGGGCTTCCGGCACCATGCCTGGACAGATATCGATGTTTGCTCCGACTGGGAGCGAATACGCATGCGGTGATTTCAAGTTCAATTTCTATGTCTTCGACTTCTCCCGAGGTATCGACGGGCGCTACATGCTGGCTCAAACCGAAAAGGATCGACTCAAGGAACACCGGGTCTACCTCTACCGTGACGACATGCGCGTGTATCCCTATGGGGATCCAGACGATGACTGGTTGAACATTGACGTGACCCGTGGCACGGGTCGGGCGGGCAATTTCTTCAGTAACGACCAACTCATCGGCTGGATCGACATTACTCAGAAGGGCAATCCGAACCTAAGGGACAAGACAAACCGCGAAGGATTAATCGAATCCGGGGGCGCGGCCCGGGATCTCGTATTCCTTATGCAACTCTTTCTCTCATACGTTAAGCAGTACCCGTTCGCTCGGTATCAGCAGAAACAGAAGCAGCGCGACGCTGCTCGCGCTGTGCGCGACGACGAGGTGACTCGGGGCTTGGCAGAATTGCAGGATGGTTTGGAAAAGTCGGGACACAAAGCGCTAGCGGGGCGAGTAGCCGCTGTCTCCACTTCCTACGGGCAAGAACGGAAATATCTGTCCCAGCGTGCCGAGACAACCGAGGATCTTGCGGGCGTCGGGCTCTCTGTCGAAATGGCGTCCCATGACATCATGCTTCTGGTAAATCGCGCCCGGGTAATTGCCAAGGACCTCACTCAGTCGGCCGGCCCGGAAGGCTGTGAAATGCGGGACCAAGCGGACATGTTGCTCCGCGTACTTCGGCAGATCACAGACAGCATGAAAGAGGTCCAAGTCCTGTTCAAATCGTCGCGGCGACGCCGAAAGGTTCTCCGAATCGAACCAGTGATCAAGCGAGTCCATAAGATCTACAAGACTTTGCTTGAACAACGAAACATCAAATTCTGGCATGAGAAAGTGGGCGAATCGTCGTTGATGGCCAACACGACCGATGGCGCGGTCATGCAGGTTCTGGTCAACTTGTTCGACAACGCCTGTTACTGGCTGGAAGCCGTCGGTCCAGCGGAGCGCAGAATTTGCCTGACGACTGACGGGAATCAGGGGACCATGATCTTTTCCGACAGCGGTCCCGGCATCGATCCTGACGATCTCCCATACATCTTCGAGCCGTTTTATTCGGGTAAGGGAGAGAGTGGACGAGGCCTAGGTCTATATATCGCACGACGGCTTTTGGAGCGGCACGGCTACCGCATTGATGTCGGTGACAAACAGCAGAGAGTTCTGAGTGGCGCCAACATCGTCGTCAGCTTCAAGCAGGAAGACAGTTCATGAAACTCAAAGACCTGATGTCGGGTATCGGAGTAGTCATCGATGACAAGGTCGATGCTGCCACCGAGGACCAGTATGACGAGGACGCCCATGTAGATCCGATCAACGAGATCGTCGGACAAATCGAAGGCGAATGGGACCTAGCGTGTTACACCACGCGGGAGATGCCTGCCAGCAAGACATGGCCAAGCCTGCTGCGGTCAGCAAGCTTCGTCCTATTGGATTGGAAGATGTGGTCGACCGATGCCTCCCTCGATGCCTCTCAAATCGAACAAGAAGGCATTAAGAAGAACATCCAGTTCCTAGAAGCGGCTAGGGACCACTTTGTGCCAGTCCTCATCTTCACCAACGAGAGTGAGGACGACGTTGTGGACGAGCTGCCGGACAGAATCTTCTCGGATGAATCGCGCGAGAAGAATTTCGTTTTCGTTCGTAACAAAGCCAGCCTATTGACTGACGGCTCGGTCGAATTCAGCGAGATCGAGCAGTGGTTGCGGCAAAACGCGTCGGTGTACGCCCTGAAGGTGTGGGAGAGCGCCTTTCACGCCGCAAGGAAGGAGTTGTTCGGAGCGATGTACGCCAGAAGCCCGGATTGGCCACGAGTGTTCTGGAAAGCGTACAAGGATGACGGAGTAGACCCGAGTTCTTCGCTTACGCATCTCGTTAACGACAACCTCCGCGGGCGCATGCAGACGGCCGAGTTCAACGAGGAAATTCTTGGTGTCGCCAATTCCGAGGTTCCAAAGGAGGAGGTACGGGCTCTGATTGGCGAAATCAGTTTCCGGCCGCAGCAAGTTCTGATCGAAGACGAGATTGGATGTGGCGATATGTTTCAGTTGCCCAAACAGAAGTTTCTGCTGAACCTCCGGCCCGATTGCGACTGCGTCCCTAGGAACGGACAGGAGAATGGTGACATTGAACTGTATTGCATCGAAGGGAAGAGGATTCCAGACACCGAACTCGATCAAAAGTATGATGCAGGGCACTTTACCGAAAGGGTATGGGAGCACATCGTATTCTCCGTGCATGAAGGCAGGAGTGTTCGGTTCGACTTTAGGAAACTCCGAATCGAAAAGTTCTGTTGCCTGAAGGAAAAGCGCGTTGGCCGATTGCTGCACCCATACGTGACCAGGGTTCAGCAGCGGTTTGGCCTTTATCTGCAAAGGCAGGGGCTGCCCCGCATTCCGGAAGATGCTGTTCGCATCGCGGCAACGCGAAACCTTGGGGAGGACGAACAATGAGCGTGTCATCGCACCACTTCGCTCTCCCGAGATTCGGTGAGAAATTCAGTTTCGGTCCGTTCTCCGTACTCGTGCGCACGAACGCGAGTGGCAAGACGCTGCTCCGCAACGCTTTCGGGAACTTCACACGTTCGGCTTCAACCACTGACGCTCACATGATGCCATTCTGCCCGCCCGTAGGCTCTGCGACTTCGAGATTTTTTGGGGCGCTAGCGCGTCGTAGTGTCTGGCGAGATACGAAACGATGCTGGCTCTCGCTGTGCTCGCTAAGAGAACTCGTCCGACGACCCAAAGGCCGCCTCTCCCAGCAATCTTGCTGCTGGCGACCCTTTGATCTGAGACGACGGGACACACATCGCGCTTCACGTGGCTACGCTGACTAGGGTGAACGCATGGCATTCGGTTGCCGTTAGGGGACAGTACTTGCACAGACTAGCCAATGGCGGTACAGATTCAAAGGCAGGAGGCTTGTCATGTCCACAGCGACAACACACAAAGTACGACCAACGCCGTTGCGTCGACAGGTGTTGTGGGCCTGATCCCGGATTGCAAGCGTTGCCCCTTGAGTCTTCAAGCAAGCGATTCTGGGTGAAGCCAAAGATAATTCGCTGCCTTGGATTGGAGAGAGAATAATGCAACAACTCCCTTGGACCCCGTGGCACCAAGTGGTGTCCCTGCGCGACGATCTGCGCACCGGCGAGCTTTCGCTGGCCGAATTCGCAGCCGATCTGCACGACGTGATGATGCAGCGCGGCACACGGCCAATCTACGAGGATCCGGCCCAGTTCTTCGCATTGACCTTCCCGACGTTCTCGCTCCGCGAGCTAGCAAGAGATGTTGTGCTGCGGCTTGCTGGTCAGAACACGAAGGCAGTGCGGCAGCTGGAGTTGACATACGGTGGCGGCAAGACTCATACGCTGGTGACGCTCCGTCATCTCGCACACGATCCTGATGCGCTGCCGAACCTACCAGCGGTCGAGCAGTTCAAGTCCCACATCGGCGCTCCGCTGGCTCCAGCTCGTGTGGCAGCGCTCGCCTTCGACAAGCTGGATGTCGAGAAGGGAATGGAGGTGCGCGGACCGCAGGGCGAACTGCGCTGGCTGAAGCATCCATGGAGTGTGCTTGCCTTTCAGATTGCCGGTGCGGCTGGCATCCGTGCGCTTCACGCCGAAGGCCTCGACGAGGAACGCCAGACGCCGCCGGCCGAGCCGTTACTAGTCCATCTGCTGGCAAGGCCCCAATCCGAGGGATTGGCGACGCTCGTACTGATCGACGAAGTGCTGATGTTCGCCCGCGGCAAGGTTGCGGCGGACGAAGTGTGGCGCGGTCGCCTTGTCGACTTTTTTCAGCATCTCTGCCAGGCCGTGACCAAGGTTGACCGGTGCGCACTCATAGCGTCCCTGCTCGCCTCCGACCCAACCACGAGCGACGAGGTCGGCAAGAAGCTGAGCGGACAGATCGCCGCCATCTTCAACCGCCAGAAAGAAGAAGGCGTGCAGCCGGTCCAGCGCGAAGACGTGGCGGAAGTGCTGCGCCGTCGCTTCTTCACCTCGGAATCAATCGCCGACACCAGCCGTTTCCTCCCGCATGTCACGACCATCGTCAACAACCTAGCGGCGCTCGACGACGATGTTCGGAAAGACCGCAAGAACGCAGAAGCCCGATTCAGAAGCGGGTATCCCTTCCATCCCGATCTGACCGACTTTTTCTATACGCGGTGGACACAACTGGACAAGTTCCAGCGCACCCGCGGAATTTTGCGCACGTTCGCCATAGCCCTGCGCGACGCAGAGCAATGGGACCTCGCTCCACTCGTCGGACCAAACGTGTTCTTGGCGGCACCCGACCACGCAGGAATCTCCGAGGCGGCCCGCGAGTTGACTGGTATCGCCACGCGCGAGCTAACCGAAGGGCGGGGCCACGACTGGTCGGCGATATTGGAGGGCGAGCTCGCCAAGGCGCAGGACATCCAGAGTGACCAGTCAGCGTTGCAGGGACGTGAGCTGGAACAGGCGGTCTGCACCGTGTTCCTCGGCTCGCAGCCGATCGGCCAAAAGGCCCACACGCAGGATCTGGTCGGGCTGCTCGGCGCAGCGCGACCAGACCGCATCGAGTTGGAGCAGGCACTACGCCGCTGGACGGAAGTGTCATGGTTCTTGGATGAAAACGAATTCGAGAGCGGCACGCCGATAGATGGTGGCCCACCACCCCTGCCGAAGGCATGGCGGCTCGGAAACCGTCCCAACCTGAAGCAGATGCACTACGACGCCTGCACCAACCGAGTAAGCGCGGAAGAAGTCGAACAGAAGCTGCTTCAGGATGTCCGCGCGACGAAGAGTCTGACCGAAGGAGCAAAGTCGTACGGGGTGCGCGTACACATGTTGCCGGAGCAGTCCAGTGACATCGCGGATGATGGCGAATTCCACTTCGCGATTCTGACACCAAAAGCCGTCTCTACCACTCGCGAGGCGAGTAGTATGGCGTGCCGCTTCATCAATGAAACGACCGGGCCCGACCGTCCACGAATCCGGCGCAATGCGCTTGTGCTCGTGGCACCTTCGGCCGATGGCCTTGATGTAGTGCAGTCACGCGTCCGGGAGTACTTGGGCTGGCTGGATGTGCAGACCCAGCTCAAAGATCAGGAGTCGGATGCTGTTCGCGATCAACGGCTTGCAACTTGGACGGCGGAGGCTCGACGACGGATCGCTGAGGCCATCCAACAGGCATGGTCGGTCGTCGTGAGCGTGAGTCCGGAAAACAAGATACATGCGTTCCGGGTCACGGCCGGCACGGGGCCCTTGTTTGTGACAATCAAGGCGGACAAGCGTTCACGCATCCAAGACAGTGCGATCAACGCTGAAGCGCTCTTGCCCGGCGGACCGTACGATGTTTGGCGCGAGGACGAGCCATCGCGGCGCGTAAAGGACTTGGTCAACGCGTTTGCTGAGAATCCGAAGCTGCCGAAGATGCTGCGAGCGCAGGAAATTCTCGCCACAATTGACCGGGGCGTGCACGATGGCCTATTCGTCGCGTCTCTCATGAGGCCCGACCGGTCGATCAAGACTTGGTGGCGGACACCGATCGACGAACCGGCACTAGCCGAGCCAGCCTTGGAGGTTTTCCTGCCAAGCAGAGCCACACTGTCGGATATCGCTCCTAGCGTCCTGAGCCCCGAAGCACTGCCAGGACTCTGGACCGGGGCCTCGATTACGGTGTCTGACGTGGTCGATTATTTCAAGGGTGGTCGGACGGTAATGGTCCCGCGAGATGGCTACGATGAGCCCGTGGACATCCCTGCCTGCCCGTCCGAACGAGTCAAAGAAGCCATCCAATTGGCAGTTGAAGGGGGCAGCCTGTGGCTGCTGAACGGACCCTCCAGTTTTCAGGGCGAGGCGTTGCCGGCTGGCTTGCTGACTGAAACGGCGACACTCCAGGCACCGATGGAACCGCTCCCGGTTCAGCGCCTCATGCCGGATGCTGTCGCAGACGCTTGGGTGGCGGGCGAAACGAACGTAACGGCCCTTGCCACTGCGCTAGCTGGCCAGGAAGGGAATCCTCTTCCTTGGACTGTACTGCGGCAATCCATCGACGCTGCGATCACGGCACGCTGGTTGGAAGTCGTTCCCGGCAGCGGCACATGGCCATGTGATTTGGCCGCCGCAAAAGAGGTGAAGCTGAGAACGCCGAGCAAAACCCCTCCGCCTCCTCCCGGGCCAGAAGTCTACTTGGGATCAGCTCGTCTGGAACCCAACGAGTTGCAGGACTTTGCTGACGCGCTGGACGAGATCGTACAAGCGGCGGTTGGTGTGGGATTGGAATTTCGACTGGAGATTCAGCTCGGAGATGAGGCGAGGAATGTGCCGCCGGGGACCGTTGACAAGATCAACGAGTCAATTGGTGAGATCTGTCCGGGGTTGCAGCTGCGGAAAAAGCGAGTTGGGCGGTGAAGCGGATCGCCGGAACGAGATCATTCTGATCCGCGATCTCCAGCACTCAGATCGGTAGGATTCGCCGAACCGAACGAAAGATAGCCGATGTTAGGAATCGAATAGTACGACAGCGAGCTTGTCTTCCGTGTGTGCGTTACTCCTTCGTCCATAAGGTGCAGTGCTGCGGCCCGCCATGTCGTCGATCGGCTGGAACGTGCGAATGTGTGGATTCGTGACCCTCCCCATTCAAAGGAACCTGAGAATCTGACGCCAGCGTAGACCGAGCTTCACAGTCCCAGTCCTTGAGCGCTGCGCGATCGGCTATCATAGGGCATCGCCAGCCCGGCTAGGAGTTTGCAATGTCGCTTGATGCCACGCGCCGCTCGTTTTTCCAAGGCATGTTCGGCAGTGCCGCCGCTGTCGCCATGGCGCAGCAAGCGCTAGCGCAGCAGGACAGCCCGAACGGCCTGCCCACCCGCCGTCTCGGCCGGACCGACGAGCAGGTTTCGATCATGTGTCTCGGCGGCTGGCATATCGGTGCTGTCGAAGACAAGAACGAGGCCATCCGGATCATGGACGCCGCGATCGACGAGGGCATGACCTTCTTCGACAACGCGTGGGAGTACCACGATGGCGGCTCCGAGGAGATTATGGGCCGCGCGCTGGCGCGCCAGGGCAAGCGCGACAAGGTCTTTCTGATGACCAAGAGCTCCGGTCGCGACGAGAAGTTCGCCCAACAGTGCTTAGACGACAGCCTCAAGCGCTTGCAGACTGACTACATCGACTTGTGGCAGTTCCATGAAATGAACTACGACAATGATCCGGACTGGGTGCTTGACCGCGGCGGCCTCAAGATTGCGCTCGAGGCGCAGAAAGCCGGCAAGGTGCGCTACATCGGCTTCACCGGGCACAAGGACCCGAGCATCCACGTCAAGATGCTCAACAAGCCCTATGACTGGGCCACGGCGCAGATGCCCATCAACGTGATGGACGCGCACTACCGCAGCTTCCAGAAGGAGGCCGTGCCGGTCTGCTTGGCCCGGGATGTCGGCGTGATCGGAATGAAGAGTTTTGGCGGCGGCGATATCCCCGCCAAGTCAGCGGCCACCCACGAGGAGTGTCGGCGGTACGCCCTGAGCTTGCCGGTATCCACCCTAGTGGTCGGGATTCGCTCCATGGACGAGCTGATGGCCGACATCAAGATCGGCCGCGGCTTCAAGCCCATGGCCGATGACCAGAAGGCCGTCTTGCTGTCCAAGGTTGCCGATGTGGCCGGGGACGGCAGGTACGAACGGTTCAAGTCCACGCAGGACTTCGATGGACCCAGCCCTCGCAAGCAGCACGGGTTCGCAGTCTAGTCCCACCCCCCGGCGACCTCGCAGTGGCAGCGCTACCAGCGCATTCGTGTCAGGTGCCCACTGACGGTCGGTGCCCTCACGCGATGCCGTTCTCGTCGAGAGCCTTCTGGACCCGTGAGGCAGGTATCAGCGGTGTGCCTGGTGGTACGTCGAACGAGGGGAAACGAGATTCCTTCCCCGCGTCGCACATCCGTAGCGTATCGAATCGAAGCGCATGGCGGGCCATCTCGGAAAGTACGGCACCAAGGCTCTTGCCCGTCGCCCTCGATTGGCGCAGTGCCTCCCCATAGATGTCGTCATCCAAGGTCACAGTCGTCCTCACGGGAACCACGATACAGTGGCGCAGGTGCATCGTCAACGGTTCTCGCATTCCCGCACTGCGGGATCGGTAGCGGGCAAAACACGTGTTCTGCTCTCCCCTGTACGTCCCGCTCTCGTGGAACGACTCCCCGGCCAGCTGGCCTCTGGGCACTCTCTCCCGCGGGTACGAATCCTCGCCGTAAGCCGCCTCGTGGCGTCGGACCCGGACGCGTGCAAGCAGTAGCGACTCTCGCCGGCGTCCCGGGAGCCGCTTCGACCGGGTCCGCCGCAGGTGCCCTGGAAGCGCCGCAGGCCAAGCGGAAACTCGGAATCCCGCCCGTAGCAGGCGGCTCCTCGACAATCGGGCCCGGCCTCAGTACCATCAACGTCTTGATGCGACGCGTTCAAAGACTCGCCACCCTCTCCTGCGCCATCGCGTGTATGGCCGGCGTGCCGGAGGCTCGCGGCAAGCCCAACATCGTGATCATCATGGCCGACGACATGGGCTTCTCGGACATCGGCTGCTACGGCGGGGAGATCCGCACGCCAAACGTGGACCGCCTAGCGGAGAACGGACTCCGCTTCACGCAGTTCTACAACGCTGCACGCTGCTGCCCGACGCGCGCATCGCTCCTCACCGGGCTGTACGCGCACCAGACCGGGATCGGTCACATGACGAGCGAGAACGAGCTACTGCGCTTCGACCTCGGCTATCCGGGATACCGCGGGTACCTCAACAGAAGCTGCGTGACAATCGCCGAGGCACTGAAGCCGGCCGGCTACAAGACGCTGATGTCCGGCAAGTGGCACGTAGGCACGTTCGAGGGGATGTGGCCTGTGGACCGCGGCTTCGACGACTTCTACGGACTCATCCGGGGGGCCTCGAACTTCTTCCGGCCGGCTCCGCGGAAGCTGTTGGTCCGCAACCGGGAACGCGTGATCCCGGGCGAGGACTACTACACGACCGACGCATTCACCGAGCACTCCATACAGTTCGTTCGGGAGGCGGAGCGGAACGACGACCAGCCCTTCTTCCTGTACCTCTCCTACACGGCACCGCACTGGCCGCTGCACGCATGGCCGGAAGATGTCCAGAAGTACCGCGGCAAGTACATGATCGGCTGGGACAGGGTCCGCGAGGCCAGGCTCCAACGCATGCGGTTGATGGGGATCATCGACGACGGCTGGAAGATGACTGTCCGGGATGCCGTGGCGTGGGAAACCCTGACTCGCGGCAAGAAGGACGAAATGGACCTGCGAATGGCGATCTACGCCGCCCAGGTTGATCGGATGGATCAGAACATCGGCAAGCTACTCGAGGCCTTGGAGGATTTCGGCGAGCTGGATGACACGCTGGTGTTCTTCCTGTCGGACAACGGCGGCTGCGCCGAGGGGGGCATGCTCGGCCGCGGCCCGCTCGAGATCCTGACCACCAAGGAAGGCTACAGCCAGTCCTACGGGCAGGCCTGGGCTAACGCCTCCAATACACCCTTCCGCACGTACAAGCACTGGGTGCACGAAGGGGGCATCGCGTCGCCCCTCGTGGTGCACTGGCCGGCGGGGGTGTCCGCGAAGGGCGAATTGCGCCACGAGCCGACGCACCTGATCGACCTGATGGCAACGGCCTTGGATGTCGGACAGGCGGAGTACCCGACTGAATTCGCCGGCAACCGGATCGCGCCGCTCGAGGGCGTCTCCATGGTCCCTGCCTTCGCGGGCATGCCGCTCGACCGGGAGGCGCTGTACTGGGAGCACGAGGGCAATCGCGCAGTCCGACTCGGCAAGTGGAAGCTCGTCGCGGAGAACCGCGGACCTTGGGAACTCTACGACATGGACGCAGATCGGACCGAGACCGAGGACGTCATGGCGTCCCACCCGGAGACCGGTCGGCGGATGATCGAGATGTATACGGACTGGGCCAAGGAGAGGAACGTCCTGCCCGGACGTCCAAGCCGCAAGCCCGGGTACGAGCCGGAGCCGCTTCCTTACCCTGAAACCGCCGAATACGACGCGCCGGTCACGTCGCCCTGAGGGCGTGGCCGACCCATCAGGCTCCCGCCGCGAGGCCCTGCGCACGCCAATGCCGAGTCCGTGTTGGTCCGCTCACTCGGCAGTGACCCAGATCGGCGAACTCCACGCGACTTGGCGGTCTCGGTCCGACTGCCTGACCCGCACGTAGTAGAAGTCCGCTTCCTCGCCCGGCTTGCCCTTGTCTTGGTATTCGAAATCGGCTGTCTTGGTGCCCGGGGTCTGCCGGTAGACGCGCTGGTTGTTCTTCACGATCTCGATTTCCGCGAGCTTGTCGGTTCCCTCGACATGCACGCGGAACGTGGGCGTGCCGGCTATGGCGACCTCTTCGCCCATCAGGTACTCCCGACCGCCCTCCGCAAGCCGGAAATCCACGATGATGTTGTCGGTCGCGCCGTATGTGTGCCTGGCCCGGATGGCGTCGACCAAGCCGGTGCGCGAGTTCTCCTCGGCCAGAAGCATCGAATACGAGGTGTGCACGGCTAGGTGGTCGGAGCTGGCCTGCACTCCCAGCCGGTAGCCTTTGGCCCAAGCCACCGATACCATGCCGTCGGGGCGGTAGCCGCCGAACTGCTTCTTCTTCTCGTCAGTCGGGGCGGAGCGCCAGCAACCCTCGCATTCGTAGCTGTTGCGGTCGCTCTGGTAGATCTCGACGATCGGCTCGACCTCGGGGTCGTAGTCGGCCCAGTCTGTTCCCATGTCCGTGCCGGACGTGTGCGCCATAGCGATTCCCCTGTACTTGCGCAAGTATGCGAAGAAGCGCTCGGGTCCTTGGCGGGCATAGTTGGTCGGCAACGACCACTCGTAGTGCTGGTAATCGAGAATCGGAGCGCCGCGGTAAGGGAAGACCACGTTGCGGTGTCCGTTGGGATACTTGATCGATCGCTCGTACGCGTACAGCGGAACGAACGCCGAACCGACGCGGAAGATGTCGACGTACTTCTGGCTGCGGAACCAGTCGTATTCGTCGGCCACGCCGAAGTTGTGCTCGGTGATGGCGAGGAAATCCAGCGCGGCCGGATCGATTGCGTAGCGGTAAGTGTCCTCGGTCGAGCCGTCGTTGTAGCCGTCCCAGGAGATCTCCGTGTGGCGGTGCATGTCGCCTCGGTAGATCTTGTAGCGCTTGCCGCCGACATCGTAGACGTAGCTGCGAATGCGCGCCACGTCCTGCTCGTCGTTGGGGTGTACGGGTTCGCTGGCGGCCATTTCGCGGCGCGGCCGGTTGGGCGGCTGCCTCGCCGCCTGTACGGGAGGCAGGTTCAGGCTTGTCAGGCGATGGGACCGCGCCACGCCCGGCAGGAATGGAAGCCGCGCGGCGAACACGTCGAGCATCACGTTGACGAAATCACGGAAGCTGCGCCGGTCAGTGGGATAGGCAGCGATCAGGCGGCCCCCTGAGTCTGCTTCGACTTCGAGGCGCATGTCCGTGCGCCCGGTGGAATATGGCAGCAGCATCATCCGGGACCATTTGTCGCCGTCGTAGTAGGAGGCGTAGACTTCCCACAGCGCGTGGTGCGATGGCGTGCGCCAGTAGACGTTGTGCTGCATGGGGCGCCGGTGGCGGAAGAAGACCCAAACGCGGTTGGAGCCGTCAACGGCCACTTGCGGGTACTCGTAGAAGTTGTTCCCCGGCCCCGGATCTGGCAGTGAGGATTCCAGGCTTGTCACGGGTGCCAGAAGCTGGCCCCGGTCGTAGACCGCCATTCGGATGTTGCGGGAGTTGTACAGCCCGGTTGCGTTGGCTTGGATATCGAACGGGTAGCCCCAGTCCTTGCCCCAGTTGATGCCTGACTCGTGCCAGGCCATCCAGATCCGATCCTGCCGGTCGGCCGCCAGCGTGACGTATGCCTCGAAGCGCCCGGTCCGAGCCACCGCGCGCGGCGCGTCCCATTCGTCCCCGGCCTTGCGCGCAAGGTAGACGTCATATCCGGTGGACTCGCTGTACTGGTCCCAGGCCACGTAGACGGTGCCGTTACTGTCGGTGGCGATCGATGGTTCCCAGCAATTTCCAGACGATGAGGAGCTGACGCGCGAGGCAGCGCTCCAACCGCTGGATGGGGCGTAGCTGCGGTGGAAGATGCCAAAGCGGTCGCTGCGGGCACCCTGCCAGACGAGATGGATCGTTCCGTCCGGACCCCGCATTGCTTGGTGGTGGATATCTGGCTGGGCGGCGGTCGTCAAGCGCTCGATCGAGCCCCAACCCTCGCCGTCGAAAGCCCGGGCGTAGAGATCCCAGTTGCCTTCGACCTGCTCGGACCACACGACCCAGATCTTGCCTTCGGCGTCCTCCGCTACCGCGGTGCGATAGACATCCCCGTTCGCAGGGCTGACAGTGTGCGGCCCGCCGGCGGACCCGGTCACTTGGCCGGGCAGGATCCGGTCAGCGAACACGCGGTCCGCGCCGTTTGCAAATCCGCTGTAGGCGACCCATACCGAATCATCCGAAGTGACCTCGAGCGATGAAAAATCGTTATCGGTCAAGCGCTGGTCCGCCGGGCCCCGGTTGCCACGACCGAGCAAGATCCCGATGGGAACCCGCGATACTGATGCTCTCCCGCTCAAAAAGCTCACCGGGCTAGAAGTCGGCAGGTCTCCGACCCTCACGCTGAAGTCGCCCTGCTCTGTGCTGAATTCCACCTCCGTGGCAGACGAGCCGCGCAGGTACACGTAAAACCTCGGCGTGAGATATGTATCCGCCGGCAGGTCCACGAGGATGTCCTCGTCGTGGTTCCGGCGGTCGAACGGAAACGCCGGCCGCGTCGCCATCTCCCATCTCCGCGGTGGGTGGATCACGTCGCCGAGCCCCATCTCGTAACCGATCAATTCGACCAACTCCCCGTTGCTCACCTGCAGGTCGCCGTCCCAGCCGGTCTCCGCTTTGTCGCCGATGCCAAAGGTCACCAAGAGCGCATGGTCGGCGTCGACTGGCGGATTGCGGAGGGTCGTCTGCGTAGACGATTGAGCCCACAGGGCGGTGGCGAGTGCCAGAGAAATGGCGACGATGTGGGCGAAACGAGCGGTCATGGCGGGCTCCGAGGAGTGCTACGAGAATACCAAGCGCGTGTTCGGCGGAGAACTCGGTTACCGCCTCCAGGGCTAGGCGCGCCGATGGCCCGTCCAGGCGAAAGCTTCCAGGCGGGTTTCCGGTCTGGACTTACTGGTCCGCTTTCTCCATCGCGCGCGCCCCGCCGAGGATTAGCTCTACGGCCATGTTGCCCTCGTGGCAGGCGTATTCGTACATCACGTACCCGGGGTCGTTGGTGAGCGGCATGGCGATCTTCCACGGGGCTGTGTAGATCTCTGGATCCTCGATGGTGACCTCGTATTGGATCGTGTCCTCGCTCACGCGCGTGAATCGCTCGACGACCTTGAGCTGCTCCGACTGCGGGATGCCCTTGATCCGCCGGGACGCGGAATTGGACGCAATCCAGCCCTTATCGGTATAGTTGCTGACCTCGACGACGAGAGTCTCGCCTTCCCAGCGGCCCCGCGAGTCCCCCATCCACAGACGGATTTCATCGCTCACGTGGGAGTCGGTGTCCAGCGGGATAATCCGGGCGTCGTGGATCATCTCGTACAGGATCGCCACGTGGTCCGGGGTCTGCAGGATCCGGTACGCGTTGTTATAGCCAGCAGGAAACATCGAGCCGGGCACGCCCCGCGAGATGCAGCGGTCCCACACGCTCATGTGCACGTACGAGTCGCCCTCGTGAGCGCGGTTGTAGTCTCGTCTCGCCACCGCGGACGGGCGCGTGGGCACGCGGCCGTCGGGAGGGTCAACCACCAGAGAAGTCTGCCGGCTCGACAGGAACCTGTCACCCGAATCCAGCCAGACTTGGTTGTAGCCGCCCACGGTGCCCGGCGGGGAGGTTCCGTCGGAGGCGGCTCGCCGCTTGGCGACACCGTCCTCGATCGACGTGGCTTCTTCTTCGCTGAGGACTGTCTTGCCTTCTTGCTCGACTGGGCGCTCGAACGGAGTGATCGTTTCGTTTGTCCACATCCCTTGCAAGTCGGGATGCCCCCAGGGCGTGCGCGGAAGCGTCCAGCCGCTGTCCTCTGCTGAGGCAATCGGTGCAAGCAGGCAAATCGCTGCGATGAGAGCTGGCAGGGCGAATGTTCGATTGGTCATTTTGAGTCTCCTTCCGATGCCTTTAGTCTCAGCCGCAAGCTGTCACGCGAGCCAAGGCCTCCCAGCTGCTGGTTCTTCGATCGCATTGTCGGGTTACCGCCGGTCGTCGTACGGTGCGCCTGTGCCTGACGATCCCGCAAACAACCGCGTCCCGTCCGGCAGCGTAACGTCGCGGCCGTTCGCCTTGTTGGTGCCGTCAATCGCGCGGTAGCCCTCCACCAGCACCTCCACTCCGGGCTTCACCGAATCCTTGCGCCAGCCCCTGCGCACCAATGCTCCGGGCGGGCCGGCCTCGATCATCCAGTTCTCCGTCGCGCCTTCATCGGTCGTGACCTCGATGTGCATCCAAGCGTGGGGATTGATCCACTCCATCTTGGTGATCTTGCCCCGCAGGCGGACGGGCTGTTCGGCGTCGAACTCCGAGGAGAAGGCGTGGTGCGCCGCGAGTGGGCCGATTGCCAGCAACGCGGCCAGCCCGATTCCGGCCAGAGCAACGGCTGTCTTGCGTGTCATTCCTTGGCTCCCCGTCATTCGCCGGATTCCGCAGCCCGCTTGTCGCGGGCGCGCGCCCCGCTGAGGGCGTTGAACATGCCGTAGTTGCCCTCGTGGCAGGCGTACTCCACCAGTTCGTACTGCTCGTCGTCCAGGTCGAACGCGAACGTCGCCGTCCACGGCTGCACCCAGACAGTCGGGTCGTCGATGGTGAACTCGTAGCGCAACTTGGTCGGGCCGATGCGCGTGAACCTTTCCGTCAGGCGGGCCGCGGCGGTCGCGCCGCGATACCCGGCGCGACCATTGAGACGGGCGGTCTCCACCACGAGCGTGTCGCCCTCCCAGCGGCCCTGCGGATCGCCCAGCCAGGAAGTGAGTTTTTCGCCCACGGGCTGGCGCGGCTTCGTCGGGATCGCGCGCGTTTCGTGAATCATCTCCTTCTGGATGGCCACGAATCCCGGCCCTTGCACGATCTGCAGGCCGTTGTTGTAGATCCCCGGCATCATCAGGCCGGGCAGGCCGCGCGTGATGCAGCGGTGATACATGTTCAGGTCTTCGGGGCCATCCGGCGTCTTGGCCGCTTTCCTCGCCCGCTCCGCTTGGGCCTCAGCGGCCATGCGCTTGCCTTCTGCAGTCAGTTCGGGCAGCCTGCCGTTCGGCGGGTCCACGATCATCGCCACTTGCGTGGACGGCGTCATCTTGTCGTACCCCAGGGTGGTGTCGCGCCACTCGCGCTCGTAGCCCCAGATGCTGCCCAGCGTGCCCCGCTCGCGGCGCGCGGCCGCCTGCTCGGGTGTCAGCGCCTCGACATCCTCCAGATCCTGCGGCCGCTCTAGCGGAATGCCGTGAGCGGAATTCCCCGTCCACACGCCCTGCATGTCGGGCTCGCCCCATGGCGTGCGCGGCACAGCGTAGGGTTCGGCCGCCTCCTGTGCCGCCGCTGCTTCGAACTTGCTTGCGATACCGGCATAGCCGGACTCCACGACGGCGACTCTCACGTTGTCCGGGCCGCGCAGGAACGCCCGCTTGGCCGGGCTGCGGGCGTTGTCAGGCGTCTCCGGCTCGGACTCGAAATCCGCTCCGCTGCGGCGCATCTCCGGTCCGGCGCGCCCGAGGTCGGGCACGTCGAACGCGATGTGGGCCACGGCGCGGGAACGCGTCGGGGCAGGCTTGCCGTCGGGATGCTGGGCAGCGAACAGCCACACGTCGCCAAAGCGCAGCGCGTCCTCGCGGCCCTTGAACTTGGCCGGCCTGCCGCCCAGCGCCTTGCGGTACCAGTCCAGTGTCTCGGCCGGATCGGTTGCGCTCAGATGCACTTGGTGGAAACCCTCGTTCTGCGGGTCTTGCAACACTTCGATGCGCGTGCCCCAAGGGTCGAACACGAACCCGTGCAGGAACATGCCTGGAAGCTCGCGCAGCGTCGCCCCGTCGTCGAAGCGCTGCAGTCGCACGCCCGAACCTCTCACCCCCACCGCTTCCAGCTCGGCCATCTTGGACACGACGTCGGCGTAGGAAAACCCAATGTGATTGATGCCTGTCCCTTGCGAACTGCCCATCGTCGGCTGGACGGCGAAGATCAGCTGCACGCCGTCGCAGTCGGCGGTGTCTGGCTGGCTGGCCACAGCCGTGCAGTCGAAGTGCCTGCCATACCAGCGCACCGCTTCCGAAGGGCTGGCGGCGGTGATTTGGATGTGATGCAATTCCGCGGCGAACGTCGCCGGTGCCGAGACGGCTCCGGCCAAGGCGGCGAATGCGATAGCACGAAGGAAGGTCATGGTGAATGAACCTCGTCAGTCGTCAACGGGTGGGCTCCCTGCGAAGGTGGCCGTACATTAGGTCCTCGGCATACTCGACGCACTTGAACTCCAGCACACGGGCATCCTCTTCCAAGCGCCGGTAGAGCGGGAGACGAATCGTCCAAGGACGAGAGAAGACCTCGGGATCGGTCAGAGTGGCCTCGTACATGATGGCGTGGCTGCCGAGCGGCGTGTAGCGTTCCTCCACTCGCAATGAGGAACTGGAGAAGTTGCCCGCCCGGTCAAGCCATGCCTGGCCGTTGAAGCCTTCCGCTTCCACGACCAGCGTGTCGCCTTCCCAGCGCCCGTGCGAACGCCCCATCCAGCTGTCCAGCGGCGGCGGCTCTGGCGTCTCTTTGTCCATGTGGATGGTGCGATTGGCCTCGGCGAAGCCGTACAGGATCATGATCTTGCGGTCGCCTTGAATGATCTGCAACGGGTAGGGCAGGTACGTGGCCCGCGGCACGCCCGGCAGGAAGCACTTCGCTTCGGGATCTTCGGTCATGCGATTCTCGAAATTCTTCCGCCGTTGCTGCAAGGCGGTTTCCAAGTACGGGATGTCGCCGCCGACCACCACGCCCTGGCCGGGCGGGACCGCCCCGATGGCGCCGAGATCGGGATGCCCGGGGCCCGAGGGGTGGTCCTCGAGGTTCCAGTGGGCCGTGCCGATGGCCTGCCACACGCCGTTTAGGTCGGGATGCCCGTCATAGGCCCTCGGCGCGGCATCGTCTTGAGCTGCGAGGGGCAGGCCCGCGGAGAGCGCCGCCGCTGCCGCCACGACGGCAAGGCAGGTACCGACACCTCGGCTTCGACAATCCATGACGGTTCAATTCTAGCGATTCCCGAAAGTTCTGGGCACTTGCAGTTGTCGGATCAATACAGATCGCATGTCAAGCGACACCTGTCGGAGAGCCCTGGACAATATAGGAACTGGCCCCCATGCCACCGCCGAGCACACGGCCTCCGGCGAGAGCAACAATTTTCTCTCACGACAACTTGCTTCGCTTCTTTAGGGAACGTCTTGATGCTCACACGCACGCAGACATCATCACGGCTTGGACTACCAGCGGCCAGTAAGCGCGAGCGTTCGATGACGCCATTCGTAGCGGAGGGCTTGAGGGTCGCGCCATCGCTGGGACGCCGGGCAACGCAACGCATCTAGATGGCGCCGATGAATAGAGGAGAGATAGTGATCGCGACCTCGGTGTCGTCCCGCTCGGTGTCTCGTATTTCACTTGCTGTAGGACTCCAGCCAGGGAATCGTGGGAAGGAACTTGTGGATCCAAGCGCCAACCCTCCGCTCATCGACTTCAGCGGTTACTGGAAAGCGGAGAATAAGATCACGTTGGCAGTGAGTCCTTCGACTAATCCCGATGCGCTTACCGTTGTATCCGGTAACTCCGGGATTGCTCTACCATCGGATCATCCTGTCGAGGAAGTGACTCAGCAGTATAGTAGAAACTGGAGTTGGAGTCCGCCACCTCCGGCGCCCGGAGGAGACCTTCTCGAGGCCAATGTCCGGCCGAAAACATCTTCTCGATGATTTCCATCGCCCTCTAACTCTCGAGGGATACCGGCAATCTCTCAGGGAATGCGAAAAGAGGTTGAGGATAGAGCGGGCAGAGTGGGAGATTCTTGCTCCGCGAGGTAAGAGCTACATAAGAGCGATCCGCCGCCGTCGTGAGTTGCTGCTGTGCGGCAATGATTGGTCCAAGCTTGATCCCGAGGACCTGACGCAGCTCAAGGGTGGCAAGTCTAATGCGGATTCGAATTGGTGGGGCCTAGTGGGACGTATGGACCGCAGCAACTGGTCGGCGGTGCGTGATCACCAAGCCACGGTCACAGCCATCCTAAACAAGGTCTTGAAGGCTGACGATTCTGAGTTCCCGGAAAGGGCTCTCCATGCGATGCAGAGGCTGACCACCATCAAGTACGTTAAGCACGGGACTGCGACGCTATTGCTTGCGTTGACGAGACCGGACCGGCTGTTGTGCGTTAACGGAGCGTCAAGAAAGGGGCTTGAAGCTCTATGCCGGATGAGCCTTCCGAGTGTCGTGAAGCCCACGCACTATCGCGAGCTACTTCTGTGGCTCTATCGCCAGCCTTGGTACACCAACCCGCCAGCGGACGAAGACGACGAAGAACTGAAGCGAATCTGGAACTTTCGCGCCGCCCTCGTTGATGCGTTCGTTTACGAATGGACATAGCGGCAAAGTATGCTCTTGGGTCGATTCTGTGGATGCGTGTGCAGAGTATCCTCATGCTGAGTCGTTCACGGAGTCGCGATTGAGGGCTTCCTTCTCGTGCGAGTCAAGCGAAACCAGTGACTCGCGGATGCAGCGCTGCGATACAGTTGGGGCCGCTCCGGACCAAGTGAGCAGATGGGCGGGATCAACGCGCTTTCGTGCAGCGAGTCGGCTGCACTCGCCGCACATGTGAAGGTGCCGTAGTGCGCTGGGCAGTCGCCTGCCGCCAGTTTGGCCTCGTGCCCAACTCCCAGATCTGAGGCATGGACCCACCGAATCATGATCCATTCGCTTGAGTCAACGTAACCTGGCAGGCCTGAACCGAAGTTGTGCTTCCGATTTGCTCTCTTGACCGCTCTCGAAGCCGCAGGCACCCTTGCGGTCCAAAGACTCCCATCAAAAGGGAAGGCTCAATTAGCGAAATGTATGTATTTTGTTCGATATTTGGTATAATTCCTTTAGGCGCAGGAGGATCGTTCCCGATCACGAACCAGAGTTTCCAGAGTTGGCTGGTGGGCTTGGACCGCTTGAGCGCAGCGCAGTGGTCGCAACTCCAGCAGGCCGTGCAGGAGCGCAGCGAAGGGGCTGCGGCGGCGGCCGCGATCGAACTGCAGATTGACACCGAGCGGCGCTGTCCGCACTGCCAGGCCGGCGGCGGGTTGCGCCGCTACAGTTTCAAGCGCTGCGGCAAGACCTTCAATGCCCTCAGCGGCACGGCGCTGTCCGGATTGCACCACAAGCAGCGCTGGTTGGCGCTGGGACGCTCGTTGGTGGGGCGGGAAGCGGTGCGCCGGTCGGCCCAGCGCTGCGGTGTGGCGGTGACGACGGCGTTTCGCTGGCGGCATCGCTTCCTGCAACTGCGGATTCTGGCGAAAAGGGTCAGTAATCCGAAGGAAAAGGGTCAGCGTTCTGGCCGAAAAGAATCACTGTTCTGACGAAAAGGGTCAGTTCGGAGCGCAGCGACGCTGACGGATCCTAGTATGCCATCAGGGAGGCACC
>JAJDTX010000098.1 GCA_022826925.1 Bryobacterales bacterium | reverse complement strand
AACTTCCTCATCAA
Source organism: Bryobacterales bacterium (assembly GCA_022826925.1). Taxonomy (GTDB): domain Bacteria; phylum Acidobacteriota; class Terriglobia; order Bryobacterales; family UBA6623; genus VXMF01. The sequence goes on along the minus strand of JAJDTX010000098.1, from coordinate 26,537 downwards.
GCAGGTCGTGGTCGAGCTCGCCTACGAGCTGCCCAACCTCAAGACCTTCGCCACTCTCTCGCCCATACCCGGATTCCGCGCATGGCTCGCGTCGCTCGACAAGAGCGCCAACACGGCGGTCTCGACGAACGAGACCGAGGCGATGGAGCGTCTCTCGACCCCGGGCTGGCACCGGGACGAGGAGGTCGCGGGGCGCATGCGGGAGCCGCTGACGCGCCTGTGCGCACGTTATCTCCTGGAGACCGGCCCCGGCGGCCGTTCCCTGGACCCTGTCGCCCGCTTCCACTTGCGCAACGGCGCACGTCTCGAACGGATCAACTGGCTCGGCGACGTATCCGCCAAGGGGCTGTCGGAGTCTGCGGGCGTGCTGGTCAACTACCTGTACGACCCCAGGACGATCGAGCGCAATCACGAGGGCTACGTGAAGGAGGGCGGGATCGCGGCGTCTCCCGAAATCAGGCGTCTGCTCAGATAGCCGTCGGCACGATTCTTGCAACCTCGCCGGCCACGGTCAGGAGTCCGACCGGTTGGCCTGTACGCAGGTTGAGGCCGTGGGTCTGGAGATCTGTCGATGAATCGGGGTTGCGTCCTGCGCCTGAGCTCGCCGCAGGGTTGGCCTGCATAATCGTGATTTCCAGGTGCTGTGCACGTCGTCTCCGGCGCGTACCGGCTCGAACATGGATGCCGAAGTGCGGGCTATGAATCGCCGGTAATCTGCACGCCGAACGAACTGCTGGAGACCGACCAAGAAGACGCAGTCTGCTGATCCGGTCATCTCGGAGGTGAGGGTCATGCGCGACGCGCATGCGGCCGGCCTCGATTGCGACATCGCGGCGATCTTCGGGAACATCCGGGCGATGCAGGAATATTCGGGACGAGAGTTCGTCCGCTATCCTTCTCGCCCGGTTGTCGCTACGGAGGTCGGGTTGGCGAGGCATGTGCGAAATGACTGATGCTGGAATTGGGCGCTCGTAACCTACAAACTGTTGGGAGTGTGCCTTGACTGCCAGCCCGGAGGCTCCATGAGAAGGCTTGCCGCAGCGCTGACCCTGGTTCTGTTGCTTTCTGCGTCCGCATTCGGTGATGACACGGCACCGGAGAGGCTCCGCATCGGCGTCGATCCCGCCTACCCGCCGTTCAGCGACATCGACGATGCGAACCGGCTCATCGGCTTCGATATCGACATCGCGCTTGCGCTCTGCGCGCACATGGAAGCCGAGTGCACGTTCGTCCGCCAGGAATGGGAGGGGTTGATCCCGGAACTGCTGGCCGGCTCGTTCGACGCCATCGTCTCCAGCATGTCGATCACCGAGAAGCGCCGGGGCCTGGTGGCGTTTACCGAACGCTATTACAGCAGCGGCGTTCGCTTCGTGGTCCGGAAAGGCTCGGACTTCGATCCCGAAGACTCGGCAGGCAGGACCGTCGGCGCGATGCGCGCGACGATCGCCTCGGACTGGCTCGAAGACAACCGCTCGAGGTTTGCCGACATAAGACTGTACGCCGACCAGGAGGCACTCGATCGGGCGCTGATCGAAGGCCACGTTGACGCGGTGTTCGGAGACGCGCTCGGCTTCTGGAAGTGGCTCAACAGCTCCGAGGGCGCGGACTTCGCCTATGCGGGCGGTGCCTACCGCCTTGATGAAGGCATCGGGATTGCCGTGCGCAAGGAGGACGAGACGCTGCGGCAGGGTCTGAACCGGGCAATCCGGGCCATCCTTGCCGACGGGACCTACGAGCAAATCAACGCAAGGTATTTTCCGTTCGACATCTACTGAGTACTGCTCAAGGCAACCATGATTGCTCCGCGAGAGCGACCTGAGCCGACTTCGGCGCTTCGGTCGCAGCAAGGGCATCATGGCGGCAGTGAAAATCCGCCGGCCGTCTTGGATCCGCGACGGAGCCGAAGCCGATCAAGCTCACCGGCGCGTTCGGTGAACTCGGCAAAGCGTTGCAGGCCCGTTCCGAGTAGCGGTCGCGACAAGGAGCGGACGTTCCGGCGAGGTCCGCGCTGTTCTGTCTCATGGTGTTGGGCACATTGCGGGGTCCGCGGGCGCAACCGCGAGGAATCGTGCGCGATGTGGGGAGGTGAATGGCGGCCAGACTCCCGCAGCGGCGACGGATACCCGGCTGTGCGACCGCTGCCAAGAGTCACGCTCCGCATCGTCGATTGCGGCGTCGACCCGCAGGTTGATGCTGCCGCGAACCCCGGACGAAGCCAGCGGACGCGAGACGCTGTTCGGCGAGGTGCACGGGATGCGCCCACCTGGCGCGCTTATCGTGGGCGCAGGGTCAGGATGCCGAGGGCACCGTCCTCCACCCGGGCACGATCGGTGAGCATGGGCAAGTAGCGACCGTCGCGCCAGGGCTCGGCGAAGTCCTCGTAATGCGAGGACAGCGGGTTGCCCGACTGGCCCGTGCTGACGATGAATACCGAGTGCTCGGGGTCTCCCAGGTCGTACACCGCGCGGTAGCCGGCGCCGTGGTTCTGAGCGAAAGGCGCCTCCGGATCGCTCACGTCGAAGCCACCGGCCTTCAGCGTGTCCTTCTCTCCGCCGCTCGGCAGCTTTACCTCGAACCATGACCCGATGGCGGGAACCTCGCCGAGAATGCGGTGCTTCATGTGCACCGCGTGGGCCTCGCCCCAGCGCCACTTGCTCATGTCCCGGCCGTAGTCCGCGGAAAGGAACGCCAGTGCCCCGTCAAGAGCTCCTGAGACGGCCTCCGCACAGCCTTCCTGTTCTTGGGTCGTCACCACGTCGCACCAAGCCTTGCGCAGGGTGAGCGCGCGGTGGATCGTCTCGGGCCGGATCTTCCAGTAGTCCTCGAACGCCTCGCCGAGCTCGTCGGCGAAGAGAACACGCATCAGCGCGCGCAGCCATGCCATGTAGATCAATGGCTCGGGACGGTCGCGCGACATGACGCGATCCCACCCCTCCAGCATGGCGACGGCGAGGCGTGAGTGATCGCTCGACGGCTCGACCAGAGGAAGCAGGACCGGCAGCAGCCTCGCCGCCGAAAGCGAGTAGAGGTCCTGCTGGATCGCGGCGAAGCTCGCCACGTCGTGCGAAGCTCGCGCGTCGAGCAATGCCTCGATCCGCTGCGCGCGGTACGGCGGAGCCCATACATCGGTCAGGTAATGCGGATAGTCGAGGGGAACGATCCGGTTGTTGGCGCTCACGACCCTGCCCGACTGCGGGTTATAGGCGCGGGGAAGATCCCCGAAGGGGACCCAGCCAACCCAGTCGTGTGCGCCGGTCCAGCCCGGCGCCGGCATGTGTCCCTGGCCGGAAGCCCGGATCGGCACACGTCCCGGTGCGACATAGCCGATATTGCCGTCCCGGTCCGCGAACACGATGGTCTGCTGCGGAACAGTCACGTCCCGCAGAGCCTCGACGAAGCCGTCCCAATCCTCTGCGGCAGGCGCACGCACCAGCGCCTCGGCCGTGCGGTCGTCCTCGGCCAGCGCCGTCCAGGCGAAGGCCAGCACATGTCCTTCCTCCAGGAACTGCGCGCTCTCCTCCACCACGTCGGAGATCACCGGTCCGTGGCGGGTCTCGCGAACGACAAGCTCGACCGTGTCTTCGCCGCTGACGGCGATGCTCTCGGTGCGAACCTCGAAGGGCAGGCTCCCCTCGGGCGCGAGGTAACGGCTGGGATCGCCGGGGTCGATCCGCTCGATGAACAGGTCCTGCACGTCCGGACCGGTGTTTGTAAAGCCCCAGGCGAAGTGCCGGTTGCGACCGAGCAGCGGGAATGGGAGACCGGGAAGAGTGGCGCCGACGATCTCGAACTCGGGCGTCGAGACATGAGCCAGGTACCACACACCCGGTATCTCCAGACGCAGGTGCGGGTCGTTCGCCAGCAGCGGCTTGCCCGAGGCCGTGCGTTCGCCGGCGACGGCCCAGCTGTTGGAGCCGAAACCGGAGACCCGCGCGCCCGGTGTCGAAGCGATAAGCGCGCCGTAGTCGATATCGGCAGACACGGCGCCGCCGGGCATGGTGTGCGGGCCCGGCGCAGGGTCGTCCGGGTGCTGGGCCCAGAGATCCTGCATCTGACCCGCATCGAGCGTGCCGGCCAGTCTCGCTCGCAAGAGCTCGTCCTTGAAATTGTCGCCGAGGTCCCAGGCCATGATCTTGAGCCAGACCAGACTGTCCGCCGGGCGCCAGGGCGCGGGCTCATGGCCGAGCAGCTGAAACTCCAGCGGCAGCAGCCCCGAACGTGTCTCCAGCCAGGCGTTCACACCGGCGGCATACGCCTCGTAGATTGCCTGCACCTCCGGCGAGAGCGCCTCGAAGTTGCGCTCGGCCACCCGGTAGACGCCCAGCGTGCGCAGGAACCTGTCGGTCTCCAGGCCCGGCTCGCCCACAACCTCGGCAAGCCGCGCAGAGCCGATCCTGCGCTGCATCTCCAGTTGCCAGAGCCGGTCCTGCGCGTGGACGTAGCCCACGGCAAAGGCGCCATCTCTCGGCGAGCGCGCGTAAATGTGTGGGATCGCATTCGCATCGCGCACGATCTCCACCGGGGCATCAAGGCCCGTAACGGTCTCGCTTCCGTCGTAGGACGGAAGGGAAAGCCACGAGCACGAGCCGACAGCGAGCAGCACGGAAAGAATTGCGAACGGCACAAGACCCCTGCGGATCGGCAAACCGCCTGGAAGCCGTGAACGCCAAACATCACCGGCATTACGAGTCTTGCCGTTCATGATCGCCCCCTTCGCAGCCCTTCCTTCTCAGACAAGCGCCGCCTAGATTGAGGTGGCGCTCTCCGTCAATGGCCGACAGACGCTGACGTTACTCTGCAGCGCACGGATTGCAGGGATTGCAGGCGTCCTCGTCGTCATCGGCCGCACACGGGTTGCAGGGATTGCGCGGGTTGCAAGCCTCGTGCGAGGCCGCGACGACAAGCGGCGCGTCTGCAGCGGACACGGCCGAAGGCGCGAGCGCGGCGCCGGCCGCCATGGTCACGACTGTCATGGCAACGACGGTTTCCTTGAGCACTGCGTGCTCTCCTCCCCGCAGATCCCCTTGAGGCAGAGTCTTCCGTAGCCGCTGCGGGCGCCGGACCGCGTGAAGCCCAAGCCATTTTCCCGGTAAAGTCGTGGTTGCAGGACAGACGAGCGTTCCTGTGGCGATGTGCATCGTCGAATCTGCGGCCCGAGTTTCTCGAAGGCTTGTAGCGGCGCGAGCAGCCCGAACCGGCAAGGCCTTCGCCGACTGCGCTCGGCGCCCCGCCCACCAAGCGAACGGCAGCGCAAGCCACTCTGGCGGCGGTCAGTATGCCTCCTGAAGGGTGTGCTTCAGGGCCTTCATCTCCTCAAGACAGCGCCCGGTGCCGTGAGCGACGCAGCGGAGCGGCTGGTCGGCGATCGAGATCGGCAGTCCCGTGGCCTGGCGCAGCACATAGTCGAGGTTGCCCAGCAGCGCACCCCCGCCCGTCAGCACGATAGCCCTGTCGACGATGTCCGCAGCAAGCTCCGGCGCGGTGTTCTCCAGACCCACCTTGACCGTGTCGATGATGGCGCCCACAGGCTCCGCCAGGCTCTCGGCTATCTGACGCTGGGTGAGAACGATCTCCTTGGGAACGCCGTTTATCAGGTCGCGCCCCTTGATGTTCACTCTCTCGCCGTCGCCGTCCTCGGGCGGGCACGCAGAGCCCATCTCCTTCTTGATCCGCTCCGCGCTGCCCTCGCCCAGCAGCAGGTTATGGGCACGGCGCACGTGGGCAATGATGCCCTCGTCCATCCTGTTGCCAGCGACACGCACCGAGCGCGAATAGACGATGCCACCCAGCGAGAGCGCCGCGACCTCGGTGGTGCCCCCGCCCACGTCGACCACCATCGAGCCGGTCGCCTCGGTCACCGGGAGGTTAGCCCCGATGGCGGCCGCCATCGGCTCCTCGATCAGGAAGACGCGTCGTGCGCCTGCGCTCTCTGCCGATTCCTGGATCGCGCGGCGCTCGACAGCAGTGGCGCCGGAAGGCACGCAGATGACGATCTGCGGGCTCGCGAAGCTGCGCCGCCTGTGTACCTTGCGGATGAACAGCTTGATCATCTCCTCCGCCACTTCGAAGTCGGCGATGACGCCGTCCCGAAGCGGTCGGACCGCCTCGATGTGCCCGGGTGTGCGGCCAAGCATCCGCCTGGCCTCGTCGCCCACCGCAAGCACCTGCTTCCTGCCCCTGTGGGTGATGAAGGCTACGACCGACGGCTCGTCGAGGACGATGCCCTGCGACTTCACGTAGACGAGCGTGTTCGTGGTCCCCAGGTCGATCGCCATGTCGGCGGAAAGGAACCCCATCAAGTTCGAGAACATGCGCTACGCCTCCCGAACGACGACGCGTCGCAGAAGCCGCGTCCGACGCCCACAGGCTCGAAGCTCCTGAGACCGTATCCGGGCTCCTAGACCGATTCGCGGCATGCTGGCAAGCAGTAGGGCTCATCTGCTCATCTCGGTCGGGCGGGTCACACGAGGATGCGCATCAAGATGGCGTCTCGATACTGGCTCTGCTGCAGGGCCTCCGCAAAGGAGACAGGTGACGCTGCCCGTGTCGATTTACACCTTGGACAACGATCGCGGACGCCCAGATTCTCTCCCGCAGCCACCTGCGAACCGGGAGAGGAGGAATGTTCTTGCTTATGGAGACGGTAACCGGCATGGAGGTGGAATCCGGTATCGACTGACGCTTGCGCTATGCCAGCGAGCGAGCACCGGTCCATATCCATTAGGAGGATGTTGATGATTTCGATGAAGATCAACGGGGTCAGCCGCCAGTTCCACGGCGATCCCGACATGCCGCTTCTCTGGTATGTCCGGGACGAGCTCGGGCTGACAGGGACGAAGTTCGGCTGCGGCGCAGCGCTCTGCGGCGCGTGCACCATGCACGTGGACGGCGAGGCCGTCCGCTCCTGCGTCACCGCGGTATCGGAAGCTGACGGGAGCGAGGTGACCACCATCGAGGGCCTCGATGCCGAGGGCAACCACCCGGTGCAGCGGGCGTGGCGCGCACACAACGTGCCGCAGTGCGGCTACTGCCAGTCCGGCCAGATCATGTCGGCGGCGGCGCTGCTCAACGAGAACCCCGACCCCAGCGACGAAGAGATCGTTGACGGCATGGCCGGCAACATCTGTCGTTGCGGCACCTACCAGCGGATCTTCGCGGCGGTCCGCACAGCGGCGCAGGAGGTCTGATCATGCTAGGCGTGCAGAACATCAGCCGGCGCACCTTCCTGAAGTCCGCCGGCGTCACGGGCGCCCTCGTGCTCGGCGCCAACGTCACCACCGGTTCCATGATCGGGACGGCGCGCGGCCAGAGCAACGGCAGCTCGGTCAAGCCCAACCTCTTCGTCGAGATTGCCGACGACGGGACGGTCACCATCACCTGCAGCCGCTCCGAGATGGGGCAAGGCGTGCGCACGGGCATCCCCATGATCCTGGCCGACGAGATGGAGGCCGACTGGCAGCGGGTCAAGATCTGGCAGGCGCCGGGCGACGAGACCAAGTACGATCCGGCCGGCAAGGACGCACAGAACACCGACGGCTCGCGCAGCACCCGCCACCACTTCGACGTGATGCGGGAGCTCGGCGCCGCCGGCCGCTACGTGCTGGAGCAGGCGGCGGCGAAGAAGTGGGGCGTCGACGCGAGCGAGGTCTACGCCAAGGATCACCGCCTCTACCACACCGGCACGGGCCAGTGGTTCGACTTCGGCGAGGTGGTGGACGCCGCCGCCGACATCGCGGTGCCCACCGGCGACGCCGCGCCCAGGCTCAAGGACCAGTCGCAGTGGAAGTACATCGGCCGCGACATGCCGGTGGTCGACAACTACGACATGAGCACGGGCGGAGCCACCTACGGCGCCGACATCAGCGTGCCCGGCATGAAGATCGCCGTCGTGGCGCGGCCGCCGGTCTACCGCGGCAAGGCGAAGTCCTTCGACGCCACCGAGGCGCTCAAGGTGCAGGGCGTAGAGCAGGTGATCGAGATCCCGGCGCTCTCCGACGCCATGCCGGCGCAGTTCCGCGCGCTCGGCGGCATCGCCGTGATCGGCACCAACACCTGGTCGGTGATGGAGGGCCGCGACAGGCTCGTCATCGAGTGGGAGGACGGCCCAAACGTCAGGCACGATTCGGGCACCTACAACGACGAACTCATGGCCTCGGCGCGCGCCGGCGGCCTCGTCATCCGTGACCGGGGCAATGTCGACGAGGCGCTCGGCTCGGCCGCTCAGGTGATGGAGGCCGAGTACTTCGTGCCCTACTTCATCCACACGCCGATGGAGCCACCGGTTGCCCTGGTGGACGCCACACAGATGCCGGTCAAGATCGTAAGCTCCACGCAGGCACCCAACGAGACGCGGCAGTATGTTGCGGAGGCGCTCGGCATCGAGAAGACCGACGTGGAATGCCAGGTGACGCTGCTGGGCGGCGGCTTCGGCCGCAAGTCGAAGCCCGACTTCGCGTGCGAGGCGGCGATTCTTTCGGCCAACATCGGCGCCCCGGTGCGGGTGCAGTGGACGCGCGAGGACGAAATCCGGCACGGCTACTATCACGCAGCATCCGCCCATACGCTGAAGGCGGGGCTCGTCGAGGAGGGTAACGTCACGGCGTGGCATCACTCGGGCGCGTGGCCCTCGCTCATCTCGCTCTGGAATCCGGTGCAACGAACCGGCCATCCTCTTGAGTTCGGGCTCGGTCTTATCGACACGCCCTACAACCAGGTGCCGAACATCCGCATCGAGAACGGCGAGACCGACGCCATGATCCGGGTCGGCTGGTACCGCTCGGTCAACAACATCCAGCACGCCTTCGCGATGAACTGCTTCGCGAACGAGCTGGCGGAGGCCGCCGGCCGCCACCCGGTCGAGTTCCTGCTGGAGCTGATCGGCGATGCGGACGTCATGGACCTCACCGCGGACGGTGTGGAAGGCCACTGGAACTACGGCGACGCGATCGAGGATTGGCCGATCATGCCGAAGCGGCTCTCCAACGTGCTCCGCGTGGTGGCGGAGAAGTCGGGCTACGGCAAGTCGCTACCGGCCGGCCACGGCCTGGGCGTCGCGTGTCACCGCAGCTTCCACAGCTACGTGGGCTGTGCGGTGCACGTCGTGGTGCGGGAGGACGGCTCGCTCCACATCCCGCAGGTTGACATGGCGATCGACTGCGGCCGCTACGTCAATCCCGAAGGCGTGCGGAAGCAGATGGAGGGTGCGGCCATCTACGGCCATTCGGTCGCGATGCACGGGCAGATCACCACCACCCAGGGAGCGGTCGACCAGAGCAACTTCCACGACTACACGATCACCCGCATGGACGATGCGCCCCTTGATGTGCGCGTGCACATCGTGGAGGACTACACGCATCTGCGGCCCTGCGGGGTTGGCGAGCCCGGCGTGCCGCCCTATACGCCGGCGCTGGTCAACGCGATCTACCAGGCGACCGGCAAGCGCATCCGCCGGCTGCCGATCGGCGATCAACTCGAGTCTGCGTAGCGCCTCGGACGACGGGACGGCGAGGGATCCGAGATCCCCCGCCGTCCCCGAGCCCGTTCACTCAAGCAGGCAGCGGCGTCCGCTGCCTCACTCGGCGCCGGTGGCTAGGCGATCAGATCCTGGTGGTCTTTCTCCCGCCTGCGCGACCCTGAACCTTGCCGGCGAACAAGCGACAGGCGATGCTTGTGCCCGTGCAGGCGGCCGCAGTGGATACAATTGTGTCCGGTCTATTCCGCGCCAAGCCGTAGGCGTCGCCGACTTGCCGATGAGGTCGGGAGGATGCAGCTCACGCGATACAGCGACTATGCGGTGCGGGTACTCATGTACCTGGCTCTCAACGGCCGCCACCGCTGCACGACCCGGGAGATCGCCGACGCCTATGGCGTCTCTGAGAGCCACCTCACGAAGGTGATCCATCACCTGGGCGAAAGCGGCTTCATTACGACGATCAGAGGCGAGGGCGGCGGCCTGGAGATGGCGAGACCGGTGAGCGGGATCAACCTCGGCGACGTTTATCGCGAGTTCGAGCCCAACTTCGAGCTGGCGGAGTGCTTCGCAGGCAAAGAGAAGTGCGCCTGTCCGATCGCAGGATTCTGCGAGCTGACCCGTGCGTTGGAATTGGCCCTGCAGGCGTTCCTCGACGTCCTGGACCGGTACACGCTGGAAGACCTCCTGAAATCGGCGCCCGCACTGAAGGGAATATTGATCGACAATGATGAGGACGGGCCCCGGCGCGTCAGCGCTCGAGGAACGCCAGCGCGTCGGCCCGTGTCGGGTGGATCTCCACGACCTTGTCGAATCCGCTGATCTCGAAGACTTGCCGGACGGCGTTCGACGGCGCGCATGGCGAGAACGCAGCATCCTGCCGGAGGGCGAGTCTTTCCCGATCCGCGCCAGGTGATTCTTGAGGTGCGCCAGACCGACGCACGGATGAAGGCGCCCAGGCAACGCCTTGCCGGCGAGCGGGTTGGCACAGACCCGGACCGCTGCAGAAACCCCGATCCGTCTCAAGTGCCTCGACCCCCACATTGGCCGCCGCGATACTCCCTGGGCGCGCTGACGGGCGACATTGGATGCAGTCCGCGAGCGAACGCTGCCTGACCACCTTGTGGTCAAGCTGTTGAGCGATCATCTTTGGCGCGCGCTCCGGGAGGAATGGATGAAGAACGCCTTGAACTGGTGCCCGTGGGTGCGGTCGTTGACCTATTCGCCCGACGCCGTGCTCCACTCCCCGGCCCCCACCATCGCGGCTCGGCCCACCACCGTGACAAGATCGCGATGGCCCCTGGCCTTCGTCCTGAGAACGCAGAAGCCGTTCTCGGGGTTGTGGTAGGTGACGCGCTCCACCAGGCCGGCCACGACCTCCCGCTCCTCGGACGGCCGCTGCCGGCCGGCGGTCAAGCCGCGCCGGGCGCGGATTGCGCCGCCCGCTCTCCGTTACGCGAGGCGGGCATGCGCGTGTCGTGCGCTGCCGCTCCGGCGTCTCTGCGGTTCAGCACGATGCCAGGGTCACCATGACCTCGTTCCTGCGGAACATCGGGATCGTCCAGGGCGGGTTGTAGCCCGCCATACGCCAGTCCCCCGCGTGCTCCAGATCGCGCGCTTCGATCCAGCGCTCAAGCCGCTGTCGCTCCACCTCGCCCGCCTTGTTGTCCAGCATGCCGCTGAAGCGGATGCTCGCAACACAGCGCGCGCCTAAGTCCCTGACCGCGACGCCGCCGTCCTCCGGCACCGGCGCCGTCGCGGCCGTGTACCCGTCCGGCAGGACGAAACCGATCCGCCAGCCGCCGATGCCGGGGCCGGCCAGCGCCTCCGGACTCTCCCCGTCATCGGCGCCGAGGGCCGGCTCCAGGACGGCCGCGCCGGCCTTCATCTCCGCCGGCGCGGTCAGCACCGGCGCGGTCATCGCGATATCTGAGCCGCCCGCATTGGCCCCCGTGATGTACTCGAACAGCCGCCGGAAGCCGGTGCCGACCGCCTCTTCGAACGGGCCCGCCGCAGCGGTCCACGCGATCGCATGGCCCTCGTATTCGCGGATCTCGATGTCGCCGTCGGCAAGCACGATACCGTACGCGGGTTCCTCGGCAGCCTTGCCGCCAAACACGGAACAGGCGCTCAGGAAGAACGGCAGTGCAATGGCGACCAGTGCGCCTGTCAGCTTGGTTCGTATCGAAACCACCCTCCGCACCGCGCCACCCACGTCTCCGCCCGCGCCGCAGCGATGCGCCTCAGTATACGGCCCCTCCGCAGAGTCGTCCTGTCCGTGCGTCTTCGGCAACAGGCAGCCACCAGTCCTCAGATCGAAAACTGCGGGTGCCCGACCGTCGCGGTCCGTCGTCCGCGTCTTCGACCGCCAGATGCTCATGGCTCGGGCCAGCCCCCAACCCGGTGCTTCGCCGCACCGCCGAAGAAAGCGAGGCACGCACGGGCCAGGGGTCTTTGCCGTCCCTTTGCCATGAGCGCTGCATGGAAGCACCGGCCGGTCTCGACAAATCCGCCGGCCTGCATGACCAGTGTGCCGGCCTCCACGTGCCATCCGATCAGGTGACGCCAGCCGAGCGCGATGCCGCGACCGGCGACGGCGGCTTCCAGCGCATGGGCGTGGCTCTCGACGATCTTGTACTGCGGTCCCGCAGTCGGGCGGCCCGAGACCTCGAACCAGCGGTCCCAGGATGCCCCGGCCGCGTTGGGGCCCGTGAGAGCCAGAAAGGTCAGGCCGCCCCATTCCGCCACCGGCCCGTTCAGGACCTGCGCATGAGCTGCGGCGTACGCCGGTGAGCAGAAGGCGGCCAGCGCCTCCCTTGCGATCGCCACGCGGTGTTTGGAGGGGGCAATCTCGCCGTCACAGGTCAGGATCACGTCGGCGCAGGGCTCGGACGGAAGGGAGGCCGGGGTCTCTGCGTAGGCGAGAATACGGACCCGGACCCGCTCCCCGAGCGCGGCCTTCAGTGCATCGTACCGCTGCATCACGAAGAGATGCGAAACCTCCTCCGGGCAGGCGATCGTCACCTCCGGCGGGCCGCTGCCCGAGAGAGCACCTACTTCCTCGGTCCCGTCGTGTAGGGCCGCGAGGCCGACAACGACGGCCGCGTGAAAGCGCCGCCCCGCCTCGGTCAGGGTCACGCCCGTGCGGGAGCGCTCGAAAAGCCGCACCGAGAGGTCCGTTTCGAGCCTCGCGATGTATCGGCTCATCGCCGATTGCGAGGTCGCCAGCTCCAACCCTGCCTGCGAGAAGTTGCCGAGCCGCGCGGCGCTCTCGAACGCAAGCAGGATGCTGGTGGATGGAATGCGGTAACGCCCGCGATCCTTCATGGATACTGCGTTAGGCGTGTCCTGGCCGGCGATCAAGAGCAATTCGGCAATTCGGTGGTACCCTTGGCGCAGACAAGCTGATGCGCTCCCTCGACGAGGCGCTGGCCCATGCCAGCAGCGGAGGCTCGGCCGTCGTTCGTGGGCACGTGTGCCCGCGGGAGGCCCGCAAGCGGGCGAAACTCACGCCGGCGCAGATGGAACCGCCGATGGACATGAACCCGGACCGCTACTGGAAGCGGGTGCAAGGAATGTGGTGGGTCAGTGACCCGGCGGCGATACTGCTGCGGGCGATCCCGATGGAGGCGGAATTTTGCGGGCATTGCCGTCTCCGTGAGCGGTGGTTTGGCCGATGAGATCCCTTCCTGTCGCTGTCCGGCCTTACCGGCGTACCCCGGAGTTCACAGAGGAGACGGTGCCGTCGGCCCTCACGAGATCGCATCGCACGAGAGCAGGGACTTGGGGCCGGATCGTGGTTCTCGAGGGGAGGCTTCTCTATCGTATCCTCCAGCCGTCGGCGGAGGCGCTGATCCTGGACACCGACCATCCCGGCATTGTCGAGCCGGAGATCGAGCACGAGGTCGAGCCGATGGGGAAGGTGCGGTTCTACGTCGAGTTCTACCGCTGACCGACGCGGCGAGGGAGGCGTTGAACGTCATGACAAACGAATGGGAGATCCTACGATGCGAATAGTCCTCGCAGTGCTCGCCGTGGCCGCCGTGCTCGCGGCGAGTGAGGTTCGTGCCGGCGCGCTGGCACCCACCCCGCAAATCATCGCCGAGTACGACCGCAGCTTCATCGAGCGCTCAGGCGCCCAGACGTTCGGCGAGATGCTCGACACGGGCATCATCCGCTACTTCTTCACCGGCGGGCGCGACTTGCTCATCATGGTGAACGGGCGGCCCTATGCAACGACTGCGCACAATCTGGACACCCTCCCGCTTTCGGCGGTCGAGCGCATCGAGGTGCTGAGAGCCGAGAGCCTGGGGACGATCGGCGGGCATGCTGCGGTACGTGGCGCATTCAACCTTGTGCTGAGGAAGGATCTGGACGGCTTCGACGTGCGCACCGTTGCCCGGATGCCGGGCCGAGACGGCGGCGACGCACGCCAGGGCAGCGTCGTATGGGGCGGCGCGATCGGCGCCGGGGGACACATGACCATCGGCGTTGACGTCCTCGACCGCGAGGAGATCGCCGGCAGTACCCGCGAGCACAGCAGTTCGGAGTGGAAAGAGGGCGGGAGCTTCGCCGAGGCGAGGAACGTGAGCGTTGGCGGCAACACCGTCTACATCTTCGACACGAGCGCGGAAGAGCTGAGAGCCGTGGCGCTCGGCGCGTGCGACCCGACGCACGGCTACACCGGCCCGCTCAGCAACCCGCCGGGGATCGATTCGGGCGACAAGGGCTGCGGGTTTCGCTATGGCGACTTCTGGTGGGACACCGAGCGCTACGACCAGAGGAACGCAATCCTGAACCTCGACCACCCGCTTGGAGCGAGCGCTGAGCTCCACGTCGACGCCAACGCCACGCTTGGACGCTCGGCGTTCCGCTACGCACCGTCGATCGACATCTTCGCCGTCACCCCGGGTGTCACGCTGCTTGACGCAATCAATGAGGCGGCGGGCAGCGCCGATCCTGAGTTCGAGGCGACGACAGAGGACGTGTTTTCGGTCGGGCACCGCTTCATCGGACACGGCAACCGGGACTGGAGGACGAGCGCCGAAGAGTACGACGTCTCGGCGAGCGTCGAAGGCCGGCTCGCCGGCGGCCTGGGCTACGACGCGGAGGTCAGCGCCTGGAAGCGCGACGGCTCGGTAGAGGGCGATACTTTCGTGGATGCCGAGATCATCAGGGAGGAGATCGAAGCGGAAAGGTACGACCTGACCGATCCACTGTCGACGGACCCGGAGCACCTTCGGGCCATCGAGAGGAGCAGCCTGCGCCAGGAGAACGACTTCGGCGGAAGGTATCTGGGTGCTCGTTTCGCGCTTGAGGGCGCAGGTCCGGAAATCGGGGGGCGAAGCTCGGCATGGACTGCGGGTGCCGAGCTCGCCAAAGTGGAGGCTCACAGCCTTCTCACCTTCCGGTCGAGCGACGGGCGCATCCGCGACGTCAACGCGGTGCTCGGATCAGGGGGCACGAGCTATGCGGGCAAGCGCGAAACGGCGGGGGTTTTCGCCGAGGCGTCGATGCCATTCGCCGAGACGGTGGAGGTGAGAGCGGGCGCCCGGGCCGACGAATACGATGACGTCGGCGCGCTACGCGCATGGCGGCTCGGGGCCGAGTACCGCCCGAACGACATCGTGGCGCTGCGCGGGTCATGGAGTGCAGGCGACGACGCACCGTCGATGCACCACCTGCACAGCACCGCGGCGCAGGACCACCCCTACGTGCGCTGCGTACCGCAAAGCGGCCCTGCGCCTCGCACCTGCGACGCCTCGAACTACCGGCAAGTGACGCGCGAGACCAGCGGCAATCCCGAGCTCGAGCCCTCGCGATCGCACCGTCGCTCGATCGGGGCGGAGGCCCGCAGGGGGCCGTTCTACCTCGTCGCCGACTGGTACTGGCTCACGACCTCCGATCTGCCGGGTCGGCGAGACGCAACCTGGGCGATGCTGAACCACCCCGAGTGCCCACCGGGCGGCGGCAGTAGCTGCATCGAGCGCGCGGCCGGTGACATTACCATCCACGAGAGCTTCGCGAACATCCTGGAGACCGAAGTCTCGGGAGTGAACACCCGGTTCGGAGCCCGCGCGGAGACCGACTGGGGCTTCGTCGCATTGCGCGGGTTTTGGCGCTACGTCACCAACAGTGAGGAGCGCATCGCAGGCGAGGAGCGGCCCAACCCGCTCCCGCGCAACGCCGTGCGCATCGTGACCTCGGTCGGGCGCGGCGACCTTACCGCCTTCTGGGCCGTCAACTACCGCGACGAGATCGAGAACCGGCAGGGCGATGGACGGTTCAAGTCCTGGACCGGCCACGACCTGACGCTAGACTGGAGACAGCCGCTAGGGCTCAAGAGCACGCGGATATCCGCGGGCGTGTACAATGTCACCGACGCGAAGCTCTCCACGAACACCGCGAACCCCTCCGCGACCGACGGGCCCACCGCAGCTGGCTGGGGACGCACCTTCTTCCTCACTCTCAATATGCGGTTCTGAGGCGTTGACCGAAGGGGGGGTAGCCGTGCCGTTGAGGCCCCCCCCCCAAGAGATGAGTGAGTGTCTGTGATTCGATTGTTGGCCCTGGTCACTGTCCGAATCGTTCGGTCCCCTGGTTCGTTGACAGGCACGGCGGCAGCGGCGTCCCCTCCTCGGGGACACCCGCCCACCGCCCCGCTCAAGACAAGCTCTGACTATTCGAGGCGCGTCGGCACGGGCACGAAATGTGAGATACGGAAAAGCGGCGGGAAGCGAAGTCACTGCCTGACGGTGCGCCCTCGCCGGAACGCTTGACCGCCGCCCCGTGTCACGGCCGAGCTCGCCCTCTCCACGACGCCAAGCAGGGATTGGGGTGACGGTGGCGAGAAACTGCATTTGACGGGCGCTCTTCGTGCCGTATCGTGATCCGGCGTGGGCGAAGGAGCTATTGGCGATGGCTACCTTGACGCGGGCGGATCTGGCGAAGGTCGTCAGCAAGGAGACGGGGTGGACGCAGCGCGACGGCAGGGCGTTCGTCGACGCGGCATTCGAAGAGATTATGGCGCGGCTTGAGGTCGGGGAACCGGTAAAGCTCAGCGGCTTCGGCAGTTTCACTCTGCGCGACAAGACGGCGCGTCTCGGTCGCAACCCCCGTACGCTGGAGATGGCGCCGATAGCGCCGCGCCGCGCGGTGTTCTTTCGTGCTTTCCATGTTCTGAAGAGGCGGATCGACAACGGGATGTCGGTCTGCGAAGAGGGCAGTTAGGAATTTGCAAGCGGTACTGCTACAAGTGTGTGCTGAAGCTTCACTGGTGGAGAGAAAGACCGCGATCATGGACCAGGAAAAAACGACTTCGGTCGACGAAAGTACTCTCTCCAAGGGAGAGATTCGCAAGCTTAATGCGTTGCGCAAATCCGTAGGCAATGAGATCGGCGACAAGGCATTCGCCGAATGGTTGACATCACATTCAGACAGGTCGAACGAGAGAGACCATAACGCCGACAAGATCATCGACATGCTGTGGCCTCTGGTTGAGGCAGGAGCAGTGAGGATTCCGCGCGGCGGCTACCTGCTCAGGCGCGGCCGCGGCAGGATAATCGTCGAGCCTCTAAAGGCATAGCTCGTCTGGCCCCTGGCCTTAGAGCGCCGGCATTGCTCTCCGCTGACTACGGATGGAACATGAGCGAGCGGCGCTGGGGCGAGGCCCAAGCGGTGCATATGAAGCACCGCTTACTCGGCGAGGTTCCCGCCACTGGATCGTGGCTTGAGGCTGCCGAGCGGTGGTGAAAAGGACACGGTGAAGGCCGGTGGCTTCGACGTGAGCGATCCGGAGGCGCCCTTCGTTCGGAACCACGGCGCCGGCTACCGCGCGGTATACGACCTGGGAGACCCCGAGCGCTCGGTGTTCATCGCCAGCACGGGCCAGTCGGGCAACCCGCTGTCCTCGCATTGCGAGGACTTCGCCGAGCACTGGCGCGACGGTCGCTATCTGCCCATGCTCACCGATCGTGCCCGCCTTGAGGAAGATGCCATTGGCATCCTGAGCCTTCGTCCCCGGTAACGCCGCGGAGCAGGCGTGCGACGTGCCTCGCGCGGAGCAGCAGCCGCTGGTTCCATCCGAGATTCGCCGCGTCGGCCACCCATATGTTCGACGATCCCTTCGAACCAGCACGCGACGCAGGAGGAATGCGGTCAGCCTCCTACTCGTCGGGGACAGCCTCGCCGCGGAAGTCCATGTGCTCCAGCACCGCGTGACCCTTGGCAGTTACGCGCCGGCCCTCGTGATCGAGGTCGATCTCGAGACCGGAGGCGAAGCGCGTGTACCACCAGTGGAACTTCGCGTCGCTGTCGAAAATGAAGGACGAGATCGCCTTCTCGCTGGCGAAGCGCACTGATCCCTTGTCTTCGACGGTGAAAACGACGTCGCTTCCGATCGTCTTGCCGGTGTCGGGCTGCGCCGCCGTCGCCAGCTTCTGGAACCCGACCGCCGGGCCCAGCACGGCGACCAGAACCCCCGTCTCGTCCGCCACGTAGACATTCCGCAAGTCGACCCCGTTGTTGAGCCGCACCGACGCGGCGACGGCAGTGTAGCCGCCGGCCTCGCCCCGCGCCCAGTGCCAGTCCTTCACCAGCACCGACATCGGCACGTTGC
The DNA here is from genome assembly GCA_022826925.1 of Bryobacterales bacterium. GTDB lineage: Bacteria > Acidobacteriota > Terriglobia > Bryobacterales > UBA6623 > VXMF01. The sequence continues at coordinate 8,451 of JAJDTX010000098.1, read as the reverse complement.
CCCAGTTGTGGTCGTGATAGCCGGAGCCCGTCACTTCGTGTGTCACCGAGTCGACCGTCACCGTGCCGCTCAGAGCGCCATTGGGGACCGCACAGACCCAGCGGAAGTAGGGCCCATCGGGGTTGCTTCCGTCATCGGGTCCGGGGCTGTAGCTCGGCACCTTGCGGTCCAGTTGAAGGTGAAGGCCGTAGCCGCCGTTGGTCTTGGGGTCGATGAAGAGCTCGTAGCGGTTCAACCCGTCCAGCGAGCGGATGAAGTGCCGGCCGATCCCGATGTCGCAAATGGCGCGACTGTATCGCGCTTGCGAGGCCTCGAACCGAATCTTGCGGTCGAGGAGCACTTCGTCGTCCGTGGCGAAGTTGACAGTGATGTAGGGCTGAAGCACGCCACTCCCGTCGAGCTCCAGGTGCCAGGAGGCGACGAAGGTCACGCCGTTCGAGAGATGCCCGTCGGCGTACCACCATTCAAACTGGCCAGGGGCGAAATTCTCCGGATCCAGCCTGAGCGCATCGGCCCAGGCTTGCGGATCGCCGGGCTCGCTGCCGTAGAAAGTGAAGCCCGGCGGCATATCCTGAGCGAGCCCGATGCTCGGCGGAACGAGCATCGAACATGCGACCGCGGCGGTGAAGCCACGTCTGGTCAAGGTAAAGGGCGCAGTAGATGGTGCCGAGACAGAGGTCTTCATTTTCTCTGCATTCCTCATCGTCCGATTGCGAGTCAGGTCCCCACGTCAAGCACGGGACAGGGCATGTGATGGGCTCGTATCAGCAAGTCAGAGGGCCAACAAGGGCCGTCTCCCGAAGCCTTGTGCAGGGCGGCCCCGTATCGTCGGGTGAATCCCGAATCCACGAACTCCTGCCCTGAAACTTCGACCCGGCGTCAAGCTGAAAACCAAGATGGTGCTCTCGCACCGGTCTTACCGAGTATCCGGCGCCGAGCGAGAAGCGGAACGCCGTCACCGAACCCGCCGACGCAAACATGAAGAGCCGCTGCCGGCAGGGGTCGTTTCCCGTCGAGGCGCAAACCCCGTACGCTTGCGGTCCAACGGTTCCTCGCCGGCCCAGAGCTTCAACCCCGTGGGCACCCGCGGCACGACCGAATCCCCGAGTTTCGCTCAGGTAGAATCGGAGGCGGATGCGCCTCGTGGGAAACACTTGTCGACTTCGTCCTGCAGCCAGGCGCGGAAGGCGGCAACCCCAGGTTGGCCGAGCCGAGACCTGGGCATCTGCAGCCAGTAGCCGCAGCCGTTCTGCATGCTCTCCGCAATCGGGCGCACCAGGCGACCGGTGGCCAGGTCATCGTGGGCGACGGCAGTGTTGGTGAGCAGCAGCCCCTTCCCGTTGCGTGCGGCCTCCAGGATGAACGCCGTCGAGAGGTGCAACCCCTGCGTGTCGTCGAAGGCGCTGTTCAGCTTCACCGCCGCTGCAAAGCCGTTCCAACCCGGCCAGTGCGCGGTTTCCGGGATGCCCTTGCGGTGCAGAAGCGTGACTTCGGCGAGACTGCAGCCCTGCGCGATGCGCTGGCCCAGCTCCGGGCTACACACTGGAAATATCTCCTCGTCCGTGAGCTTCTCGGCGACGAAATCCTCGGCCGGCATGGGTCGACCGTAGTCGATGATCAGGTCCGCCGAAGGTGGAGTCATGTTAGCGTATGTCCACTTGTCCTCGATGACTACTTCGGACTGGAGACCGAAGCGGTCGATACGCGGAATCAGCCAGGCCGACGCGAACATCGGCGGACAGAGGATACTCAGCCGGTCGTCTGAGCGCCTGGTGCCCAGGCCCTCGACAGTCTTGGTGATTTGGGAAAATGCAGCCTGCAGATCTCGTTGAAGACGCTCACCGGCATCGGTCGGACGCACGCCACGATGGTCCCGGGTCAGCAGGGCGGTATCCAGTTCGACCTCGAGGCTCTTGATCTGGCGGCTGACGGCGCCGGGCGTGACGCGCAGTTCACAGGCCGCCGCAGCTATGGAGCCCTTGCGAACCACAGTCTCGAAGGTGCGTAACGAATTGAGCGACGTTCTCATCACCGATCTCGCGAAGTGGCACTGGCATGGGCAGACTCCACCAAGGCTTACCACAGTTCAAGTGAGCAGACAGTGAACATATCGGATGGCTGCGCTTGCCTATGGCGCATTCTCCGGCAGTTGCCGATCCCAACGATCACCGCAAGGGTGGAGCTCGGTCTACATGGTCGGCGGCTGAGCGCGTCGAATGAAGCGTGCCTATCCGGTTGTCACATAGACCCACTAGATATAGGTGCCTGAGCAGCATGGATCGTGAGCCATGGACGTTCTCGACCGCACCGACCTGCGATTTCCTCGGTCCCTCCCCCAGTTTCAGCAGCTGTTTCCGGATGACGCGATCTGCGCGGCCTACCTGGAAAGGTCTTGCTGGGGCGATGGGTTCCTCTGCCCGCACTGCGGCGTCGTGGGCGAGCCCTACCGCATCGCCAGGCGGCCGCGCGTGCTGACCTGTCGCGCTTGCCACCGCCAGACTGGATTGACGGTCGGCACGGTCATGGAGCGCAGCCGCACACCCTTGAGCACGTGGTTCTGGGCCGCCTATCTGGTCGCCAGCCAGACCAAGGGCATTTCCGTGGTGCAGTTTCAGCGGCAGCTCGGGCTGACGCGGTACGAGACCGCCTTCGGCATCCTGCACAAGCTCCGCGCTGTCATGGTGCGGCCCGATCAGGATGGCATCGGTGTCAGGGCAGGAGAATATGTCGAGGTCGACGAGACCTATGTCGGGGGGCGCACGCGTGGTGAGGGCCGCGGCGTTCATCACAAGACGCTGGTGATTGCCGCCGTTGAAGTCCGCCAAAGGAAACCCGGCACCGCGCAGGACAAGCGGAACATTGGGCGCTACGCCGGGCGCGTGCGGCTGGCCGTCGCCGCCGACCGCAGCGCCGATTCGCTGTGTGGCTTCGTCGAGAGCGCCGTCATCCCGGGCGCGCGGGTCGTCACCGACGATTGGAGCGGCTATGGCAGCTTACGGGCGCGCGGATTCGATCACCACGCCATTGCCGAACGAGGCGACTCCGAAGTGGCCGAAGAGTATCTGCCGATCGTCCACCTCGTCTTCAGCAACCTGAAGACTTGGCTCGGGGGCACCCACCATGGCGTCAGCGCGAAGCATCTGCAGACCTACCTCAACGAGTTCACGTTCCGCTTCAACCGGCGTTTCTACCCCTTCAACGCCTTCCGCTCATTGCTCGGAATCGCGGCTGCGGCCGAGGCGCCGACCTACGCCGGGCTATATTCCGGCGAGTGGAAGCATCCCACATCTAGTGGGTATCTGCGCTAACCGGATAGGCGCGGAATGAAGTTTAGCCGGGACGCGAACCGAGGCCTGCAAGGTGCGGTGCCGGCGAGCGCTTGCATAGGCAGTTGAGTTTTTCTCAACGATTTTCGATATTTTCTCAATAGTTGAGTATTTTTCAGGTGTTGTTGAGTTTAATTCGCTTGCTACTTTGCCCCGCTCGTGTATTCGGTGAGCCCTGCACATAAACAGTGGGGCACTTACGACATGGTTGCGGGCTGCCTTCGCCGCGTCACGCGAACGAGCGCTGTCATCATCCAGCCGGCCGGCATGCGCTTGCGAATCTCGAACTTCCTTCGCGATATCCGGGGCGGAGCCACGTCGTTCGCTGCGATCTTTATCGCCGTGATGACGGTTGGCGCAGCCGCACTTATCGTCGACCACAACTGGCTCGTCGATCAGCGCGACACGTTGAAGTACGCCTCGGATGCGGGGGCGATCGCGGCAACCATCGAGATGACGCGGCCGGGGGTCCAGAGCAAGAGCGACTCAGAGTTGATAGAACATCTCAAGAAGGTCGCCCGGAGCTATGCGTTGCTCAACCTGACGCACTTGTCCGGGGACCAATTCAAGACAGCGAAGGACAGCTTGGACGTGGACGTCAAGCCGTATCGCGACTCGAACACCGTGGACGTAACCGTCTCGGCGAATCTCGGCGGCACGCTCTTCTCGCGCCATCTTCCGATCATGGACAACAGCAGGGGCCCCGAGAAGGTCGAGGTGGCCGCCAGAGTGGAGGGCACGAGCAACCCCGTCGAAGTGGTGCTCGCCATTGATATCAGCAAGTCCATGCGATTGACGTTGGGCGCGAAGCTACCCAAAGGAGACGAGAGCGCCAGTCGCATGGAAATCGTGAAGCAGGCGGCAACGTCACTGGTGGATATTCTGGGCCCCAACGCGGAGAACCGGATCGCCGTGGGCCTGGTGCCGTGGCAGGCACAGGTGCGTCTCGACAGTGCCACCCGGACCAAGTGGTCGAATAGTGATTGGGCGGAGCGCCCGGTTAGCCGCCACTACCGTGCGAAATATGGCTGCAAACCTCTGGGTACTTGTAGGGCGCCGGAGGATTTGAATAAGGATCTGCCGCTTGAAGATCCACGGGAAGAGTGGAGTGGTTGCCTGGACGAGCATCGCGTCAACAGTACGGGACTCGCGAGCCTGCCAGCCGAGGATGACTACGAGACTGAGCTGATGAGCCTCCCCGGAGATAGTGCATTTGCTCAGGGAATCTACGCTTCGCATTACGCCTACGGCATCGATTGCGTGCAGCGTCCCCTGCCGTCGGATTTCAACTGGCAGTACTGTTATGGAACCAGCACGATAACTGGAGGCGACGCTTGGTTGGTTGTCCCAGTCGGTCCCCAGAGGCTCTGTGAGAACGACCCTGGCTCCGTTCTCCCGCTGACTACGGATGCATCGGACCTCGTGTCCGCGATTAGAGATCTCAAGCCGGTCGGATGGGGCACCTACTCTGCGTTGGGCTTGCTGTGGGGGCAACGGCTTCTCACCCACAGCTGGAAAGGCGTCTGGGGCGATAGCGTCCATCCTGTGGATCCGGAAGCAGAGGAGAGCACCGGCGCGCGCAAGGCGATCGTGCTCCTTACTGACGGCGAGGACTCCCAGTGCAGCCTGCGCGATCCGACATGCGAAAAAACTGACGTCGGCATCGCGCGGGAGGATGCTTGCGAGCACGTGAAGGATGCCGATATCGAGATCTTCGTCATCGCCGCAATGCAACCAGACAGGGTGTCTGAAACGCTGGGAGACTCGTTGCGCGCTTGTTCGAGCCAAGCCGAGAACCCCGACGGCAAGTATGTGTTCCTTAACAACACGACCCCTGAAGACTTGGAAACAGCGTTCGCAGATATCGCGAACCAGCTCAAGGTATTCCGGCGCGTCTACTGAACTCCGGCCGGGTTGCGGCACCGACGGCCGCACCCACAATCGACGTATGCTGCCGGTAGGCGCCCTGAAACGCCGGTGCCGCGATCAGTCCGGAAGCCGGCTCAGTTTCGAGAGATCCGGGGGTCGTTCGACAAGGTACTCGTAGACGGCCAAGTTGCAGGTCGCCCACCAACCGCCCTTCGCACCCGTGGCGCGGCTTTCGGCAACCTCCACCCCACGGTCCAGCCCCTCCTCGACGGTCTCTTTGATTGCTGCCATGTAGGAGGGCGCCAGCGCGAGAGGACCGGCGATCACCACCATCTCGGGCCTCACGAAATTCCCATACTGCACGACGAGGCGGCCGAGCTCGCGTCCGGCGCGAGCCATCTGCGCAGCGACCGGCGAGTCTCCCGCCCGGTCACGCTCAATGGCGTCGCCGAGGGCATCATTGAGTGCCGAGAGCGGCAATCGAGCCAGGCTGCCGCCTTGCAGACGGCGGAGGATGCCAAGGCCGCTGGCGTGATCGTCCAGGGTCCCTTCGATGCCGTCCTCTCCGGTCACCGTCATCATGCCAATCCCGCCGGTAGGAAAGCCGCTGCTGTCGACCACGCGCCCGTCAATCAGCACCGCCGCACCGATTCCCGATCCGCACAGCAGCCCGAGCACATTGCGCCGCCCCCGTGCCACACCGAAAAGCATCTCCACCCGGGCGACGCTGTCCGTAAACATTCGCACCTGCATCGGCACATTGAGCAGATCGGCAAGCTGTGCCCGTATCGGCACGGGCCCCCATCCGAGATAGGGGCAGTGCGTGATGCTCCCTCGCGCGGTATCCAGCACGGCCGTAACCATGAGGAGACCGCCGAAAAGACGGCTGCGATCCTCGAGATGCGCGCCGATCATGCGCCGGCTCTCCTGCGCAATCTTCCGGATGACCATGTCTGAGTCATCAATGGGCTCAATGGTGAACTCGGCACCGGCGATGATGTTCCCTCCGATGTCCGCCAGCGCCACGGTCTGGATCACTGGCGTGATCGCGATACCGAGCACCTGCCCGCCTTGCGGGTCGATCTCCAAGGGTTGGAAGCGCCGGCCTCTCGTCGATGGCCGCGCGCCAGGCGCTTCCATCTCCTCCTGCGCCAGACCGGCGTCGATCAGCGCACGGGCTATGCGCGAAATCGTCGACGGGTCCATCTCAAGTCGGGACGCGATGCGCCTTCGTGTTACCGGTCCCGTCAGCAGAACTTCCCTGAGGGTCGCTCGCAAGGCCCCGCCGACCGTACCGCCGGGGTTCGGTTGTTCATCCGCCATGTGAAAGGTTCCTATCGGCGCGGCCGCTTATCCGCGTGACTCTGCCCCCCCCCCCCCCGAGGGAAGCAGGCCGCGAACTCGCCCTTGATCCATTCGCGGAATTCCTGGACTTCGGGCCGACTGTGAGCGGCTCTGTCCATCAACAGACCGTAGCTTTCCTCGACCCTCATGCTCTCGGCAATCGGGCGCACGAGCCAGCCCGAGGTGAGGTCGTCAAGAGCCAGCGCATCGTTGGCGAGCATGACGCCCTTGCCTCTGCGTACGGCATCGAGCAGCAAGGCGGGGGTCAGACGAGGGCCGTCTCTCAACTCTGAGCTGTCCAGGCCCACGGCCTCAATGAACTCCGGCCAGCCGGGCCATCCCCAAGAATTCCCGACGTTCTCATAGTGCAGAAGGGTAGCCCCGGCCAGACCGTCGCGTCCACAGATTTCGGGGCGGCAAACGGGAAACACCTTCTCGGCGGCACTTAGCCGCTCGGCGACCACGCTCGGACCCTCTTCCAGACGTCCCCACGAGATGACGAGGTCGATGCTCCTTGTCGTGCCCATCTTCTCGGCCGAATCGATGAGAATGATCTCGGTGTCCGGTCTCTGCTTGCTGAACCTGTCGAGTCGCGGCAACAGCCAGCAAGAAGCGAACATCGGCGGCACCATGACGCGCAGCCTGGCACCGCGCGCCGGCCGCTTGAGACGGTCGATGGCCTCGTCGATGCAGGAAAAGACATCCTCAAGCCCTTTTTCGAGCTCTCTACCGTCCGCGGTGAGTCGCATGCAGCGTCCGTCCCGGACAAGGAGGGCCAGGCCGACGTTCTCCTCGAGGCTCTTGATCTGGCGGCTGACGGCGCCGGGCGTAACGCCGAGCTCGCGGGCTGCGGCGGTTACGGAGAGGGTTTGCGCGACGGCGTGGAAGGCTCTGAGGGCGTTGAGCGAGGTCGTCGTCGTCATGGTTGCCCGCCGATCGTTGAGTTTTTGTAAACATGTCCTTGAGAATTTCTCAACCTTTGAGCCCAGATCAATGCCATGTTGAGTTTTTCTCCAGTATTGACTTTATATCAATGCCTTATTGAGAATTATTCGTTTGTGTTTCGCTGCGACTTGCGGCATTTGGGTTCACCACGCACCGCAAGCTGTAGCACGAGCACAGCATGAACGCCAGTCCAGTCGACAGTCTCCGGGAGACCGGTGGGAACGCTAAGGAAAGGCGGACCGCAGCCGGGTCTGCCTGTTCACGGCTGCATTTTCATGCGCCTGCGGGTCTGCTGCGGAGCCTGCATTCCTTTCTTTGCGCGCGCGGCGGTGGCGGCGCCATCGAGTCGGCGATCGCGATTGCGGTGCTGGTCACGGTCTTCGCCGGCCTCATGGCGATCGCTCATGCCGCCTACGAGGACGACAGGATGGGCCGTGCGGCGCGTGCGGCCGCCCGCGCCGTCGCTCTCGTGACCGATACCACGGCGTCCCTGCCCACGCTGGACGCGGTCGCCTGCACGGCGATCAAGAACGAGCTCGCCCTCGTCGACGGCTTCGACTGCAAGACGTGGGACGTCACGGTGAAAGCCGGCCTGACGGCGTCTGCGCTCTCAAGCGGCGCCAACACCGCGGGCAACAGCGGCGACATGATCCTGGTCACGATCGACGGTTGGGAGCGGGCGCCCTGGGTGACGGAGGTGCGGAAGCTCGACGACCCGGAAGGCCGAGTCGCCACAGGCGTCGCCCGCCGCGAGCCGACGGACACGTGAGCGCTGTCATGATCAACGCGCGCGCACTCTTCGGGTCCATGCCGGCATTCCTCGGCCGGGTGTCGCGCGCCCTGGTCCTCCCGGCCGAGTCGCGTGCGCGAGCCGGCGACGCGCGGCCAAGCGCTGCCCCGCCGGACTCGTTGCTGGGGCCGGCTCCTCGGGTCGCGGGGGGGGGGGGGGGGGGGGGGGAGGGGGGCG
>JAJDTX010000008.1 GCA_022826925.1 Bryobacterales bacterium | reverse complement strand
GCGCGAACTGCGGCGGCGGCTGGTGAACGACGTGGCGCATGAGCTGAACACGCCGTTGAGCGTGATCCAGCTGGAAGCCATCGGGCTGCGTGACGGCCTGCAGACGCCGGAGGCGACGTCGGCCCACGTGATCCAGGAAGTTGAGCGGCTGCGCGGACTGGTGACCGATCTGAATTCGCTGGCGGAAACCGACCACGGGGAGTTGAGTCTTTCGCGCGAGGAGATGTCGATTGGCGAGCTGCTCGCTTCCGAGATGGAACGCTGGAGGCCGCAGGCGCAGGCTCGGCAGGTCGAATTGTCGCTTGCGACCGGCCCGCATCTGCCGGACTTGCGCCTTGACCGGATGCGGATGAGCCAGGCCCTGGGCAATGTGGTGGGCAACGCCATTGATTGCACGCCCGAGGGCGGGTGCGTCGTGCTGAAGGCGGAAGTGGAAGGCGACGGGGCGGTGGTGGCTGTTTCCGTCATCGACGAAGGAGTCGGCATCGACGAGGCCGATCTGTCGCACGTCTTTGATCGCTTTTACCGAACCGAGGACTCTCGCCTGCGCCGTAGACAGGGCCGGGGATTGGGACTGTCTATCGCCCGATCGATTGTCGAGGCGCACGACGGATCGGTTGACATATCTAGCGCGGGGCTGGGGCAGGGGGCTACGGTGACGATTCGGCTTCCGGTCAATGCATGAGATGAGTCTTGCTCGCCCTTGAGTTCATCAGGTGGTGCAGGGAAATCGGTCGTGGTTCCTTAGAGCCAGGAGCATCGGATTCCTCGTCGACGGGGATAGGAGCACCGGGGACCGAGCGGGTCGTGCGGAGAGGCGGCTGCGTCATCGCAAGCAATGTAAGCTGAGGAAGCATTGTATTCGGTTTGATTCATTGATCGTCGAATGAAGCAATTCACGGCCACGACTACGCAGCGGAACCAGGTGACCATTCCGGCCGAGGTTCGGCGCCGGCTGGGCATCAAGCCAAGGGACAAGGTGGCCTTCACCATTGACGACACCGGCACGGTTCGCCTGGCCGCCGCCGAGTTCAGCCTGGAGTCGGCCTTCGGGTCGGTGCGGCCGTCCGCCAGGCCCGAGGACTTCGAGAAGTTGTCCCGAGACGCCAAGGATGAGAAGGCCGCAGCCACGGCGCGGGAATTGCGCGGGGAATGAAGTTTCTCGACACCAACGTCATCCTGAGATTCCTCACCCGCGACGACGAGGCGAAGGCCGACGCCTGCCTGCGACTGTTTCAGCGGGTCCAGCGTGGCGACGAGGAGTTGGTGACCAGTGAAGCGGTTGTAAGCGAGGTCGTGTATGTCCTGTCGTCGGCACGCGCCGGGTACGGCCTGAGCCACGAAGGCATCCGCAGCCGCCTGGTTCCAATCCTCACGCTGCGCGGGCTCAGGCTTCCCCAGAAGCGCGTGTACCTGCGGGCGCTCGACCTTTACGCGTCGTCCCCGTTCCTGGATTTCGAGGATGCGCTGGCCGTGGCTCACATGGAGCGCCTGGGGGTTGAGGAGATCGTGAGCTACGACCGGGACTTTGACCGCGTGGCGGGACTTCAGCGGGTGGAGCCGTGACGGAGCGGGGGAAGCTGCCGGTCTCAGGCGTCCTGACCGGGCGAATTAGTTCCGCTGTAAGGCCCGGTCGTGGGCCGGGATCCGTATCCTCCGAACGCCGGGCCGGGAGAAAGAGGCGAGCGACGTGATTGGCGCGATTATTGGGGACATTGTTGGGTCGGTGTATGAGTGGGAGCGGATCAAGACCAAGTCGTTCGAGTTATTCGACGATCAGGGCTTCGTCACGGACGACTCGGTGTGCACCGCCGCCGTCGCGGATGCGTTGCTGCACGACCGAGAACCGGCTCAAGCCCTGCAGGACTGGTGCCGCCGCTACCCGGACGCGAGCTACGGCGGCTCGTTTGCGTCGTGGATCTGGATGGATCCGCCGCAGCCGTATGACAGCTTCGGCAACGGGGCGGCCATGCGGGTTTCGCCGGCGGCTTACCTGCATCGCAACGGCGACCTCTCGGCCGCGCTGGAGGCTTCGGACCTGGTGACAGCCGTCACTCACAACCATCCGGAAGGCTTGAAGGGCGCCCGCGCCACGGTGCATGCGATCTGGCTGGCCTTTCGGGGCGAGCCGGCCGGCGCTATTCGGACCGCCATCGCCGAGACCTATGGTTACGACCTCTCGCGAAGCGTTGACGACATCCGGCCCGGCTATCGGTTCAACGAGATCTGCCAGGCGACGGTTCCCGAAGCCATTACCTGCGCGTTGGAGTCCGACAGTTTTGAGGACGCGATCCGCAACGCCGTTTCCCTTGGCGGAGACTCAGATACGTTGGCTGCCATTGCTGGTCCAATTGCCGAGGCGCTGCACGGGATTCCTGCCGACATCCGGGCCGAGGCTGAAGACCGCTACATTCCAGCAGACATCCTGAGAGTCGTCCGCGAGATGTACGGAACGGCCAGCCGTTGACGCAAGTTGCGGGCAGTCTGCACCCGGCAAGTCCGCGCTGAACCATTCGTGCCCACAAGGCTGTTGCGCGCCGCCTGCCCAAGCCATTTCAAGCTTCGATAGCGAGGACAACCGTCCGGCTCTCGCGTTACGCGGCCAGCGGAACCATCTTCGAATTCAGAATGACCTGATCGCGGGTCAGCAAGGGCACGTCGTGCACCACACTGGTCGCGGCAATGAGTTCATCCGCCGGATCGCTGCGGAAGTCGAGACGGGTCGACGCTCGGGCCACTCGCATGTCGATTGGCCATCGGTGCAGTCGGCTCAGAATGCGAGTGACTTCCACGTCGTCAAGGTCAATGTCCACTCGTCCGAGTTGAACGAGCTTGGCCAGTTCCCAGAGGACAATTGACGAGACGGACCACCGGTTCTGCGCCAGCAAGCGTTGTTCGGTAGGCCGGAGGTCACCGCGTACGGCGTAGATGAGAATCTGGGTGTCAAGATTCAGCATCTGCGTTCCAGCGGATCCCGGTCGTCGAGATGTCGCCGTTTATCTTGACCTTGTCCCGCAGACTCCCGATCAGGTCCGCGTCCAACTCGGGATAAGGCAAAACCCGCGCGACGGGTTTGCCGTGCTTTGTGACTATCAGGCCATCAGCTTCGAGTTCGTCCAATAAGGCGAGGCACTGGGCCTTGAACTGCGCGGCCCCTATCGTCCGCATGCCTGATCCTCGAACCGTTGGAGGCAATACAAGTCACATTTTGTGACCGGTCGTAGAATTTGTCCAGCCTTGATACCGTGAATCCTTGCATGGCATGCGGGCGCAGGCGGCGGAGAACAAACCGTCTCTGGGTTCCTGCCTCAGCAGAAGGCAGAGCTAGAAGGACGCCGGCAACTCGTTGCCCCGCGCCTATCGCCCCAGCCGTTCCAGCACCACGTGGGCCGCGTTGTGGCCGGGGGCGCCGGTGACTTCGCCGCCGGGGTGGGTGCCGGCGCCGCAGAGGTAGAGGTTCTGGATGGGGGTGCGGTAGTCGGACCAGCCGGGGAGGGGGCGGCGGGACATCATCTGCTGGGGAATCATGTCGACGTGCCGGATGTTGCCGTCGGTCAGGCCGATGCGGTCTTCGATGTCCTCCGGCGTCAGCATCGTCCAGTCGATGATGGCGTCCCGGAAGTTGGGGGCGTAGCGGCAGAACTCGTCGATGAGTTTTTCGCCGAACTCCTGTCGCTTCTCCGACCAGGAGCCGTCCTTGAGGTGGGCCGGCACGAAGAAGACCCACATGGACAGCACGTGCTGGCCCTCGGGCGCTACCGATGGGTCGTAGACCGTTGGAATCTGCACCTGGATGATCGGGGTCTCGGGGAGCCGGCCGTTGGTGGCGTCGAGCCAGCTGGACTCGCAGTAGTCGGTTGAGGGGGCGAGATTGATCATGGAGAGGTGCTTGGGGTCGTAGTCGTCGCCGAGGTGGCGCGAGAAGTCGGGCAGCTCGCGCAGGGAGCAGAGGAACTTGACGGAGGCCGACTGCGTCTTCAGCGATTCAACTTCGTCCACGACCTCCTGTTCCACGTCGGCCCCGTCCAGCAGTTGCGTGAAGGTGCGCTTGGGGTCGGCGTTGGAGAGGACGAGATCGGCCTCGATCACTTCGCCGTTGGCCAGTTCGACGCCGGTGGCCTTACCGTCCTGGGTCAGGATGCGGGAGACCTCGGCGCCGGTCCGGATCGACACGCCGACCGACTCGGCGGAGCGGGCCATTGACTGGGTGATGGAGCCCATGCCGCCGCGCACGATGCCGTAGTTCTCGGTGTCCTTGCGGTACGCGCTGAAGCGGTAGAGCGCCATGATGTAG
>JAJDTX010000137.1 GCA_022826925.1 Bryobacterales bacterium | reverse complement strand
CGCCTTCCGGTCCCGTGCGGTGGGATTCGCGCTCTCGAAGTGAGTAGAAAGCACGTCGAGCTTCCCCTCCGACCGCCGTGCCTTCAGGTCCACCCGCCCTATGAGACGCTCGCCCGCCAGCACCGGCAGGCAGTAGTAACCATAGCGGCGCCGGCTCGCGGGCTTATAGATTTCGATTCGCTGCTCAAAGCCGAACAACAGCCGCACCCGCGCACGATCCCAGAGCAGTGGATCGAACGGAGAGAGCAAGACGCCGCAGTCGCCGCGCGGGCGTAATCGTTGGAGCTCAGGCAGGCGTTCCAGGGCGTCGGTACGTATCCAGCCGGGGAATGTGCGCCGCTCGGCACGGAGCGCGCACGGGGTAATGCTGCCCGCTTCCCGCAAGCGACCCAGGGAGGCACGGACCAAGTCCCTGCACTTCACCAAGCGCCAGGTTGCGGACAGGGTCGCGGTGGAGGCCCAGCCGTGACCGGCGAGCGCGTACAGCAGCAAGGTGTCGAACGCCTCGGCGGTGCTCACACGGCGTGCTCGGACGTCCTTGGGGATGACCCGCTCAACGAGATCGAAACTGCGCTGGAAGCTACGGCGCTCGCGAATCGCCAGACGTCCGGCGAGCCAAAGCGATTCGGCGACGCGACGGGTGAGCTTGGGGTTCCACCAACCCGTGCCGCCGCTGCCTTCGAGGTCCAGGGAGCGCAGCGGGCCTTCGTGTTCTATGCGCTTCATGACGGATCGGGCCACCTCCGGGTGCTCGCCCAACACGTCGCCCCACCAGGGATGCGTCCGGTACTGCTCCCGCCGCCACTCGAAGCAGGGGTAAAGGGAGAGTGGCAGCCAACAAGCCTCGTGGCCCCAGTACTCGAACAACGGCGCCCCTGGCCCGAGCAGGGTCTCCCCGAGCGCGGTGTCGAGCCCGTTCAGCCGGGACGCGAGTACGATACAGTGGGTGCGAGCCCCACTAACCGCGACTGCGTCGAGCTGCAGGTACCCGAAGTGCCCGACGACTCGGTAGCAGCGTTTCCGCGCTTCACCGCGACGCACGCCCGCCCGCTCGGGAAACCCGAGGCGGCGCGGCGCAAGCAGGCCCGCCCCGGCAAGAGCGAGTCGCCGGGCCTGTGCGATAGTGATGGTCTCTGCCGGTGGAGTCATGGTCGATGCCGATGCCGATGGCTATGGCGGCTGGCGGTGTGCGGGGAGAGATGGGTTCACGCGCTCAGAAGTTTCGATGCCGTGACCACGGCTCTCGAAATCACCGAGCTCGGCCCCGGTTCCATGTGCCGGGTTTCCCCGTTCGGAAACGTCACGAGCACTCTTCCCTCGCGGGCAACCGCGCCGCGGCGCATGATCGCCACTCTTGCCAGTGCACCCATGGAGAGGCTTGCCGCCTGCCATTCCTCGACCCTCGCCTGTAGCGCCTGTCCCGTCACGCCGGGATCGAACAGCCGCGCGAATTCCTCGGACAGTGCGTACCGCGGCCGCGGCGATGTCGTCGGCAGCCCTTCACGTTCCATCACCGCGCCCACTCGCACCAGCCCCTCGCGCAACGTCTCGTCCCGAATCGGCTCTCGGGTATTCGCTGCGTACCACCGTCCTTCGATATGGCCCGCCGACGAGCGCATCGATTCTTCCAGCCAGGCTTCCCGGTGCGCGTCCTCCGAGAGTGCTGCCTGCGCGTCAGTCATCCGCGTAACCTGATCCGGCCGCAGCCAACGCTCCGAACCCGCGACCGCACCCATGTACAACAGGACAAATACCGTCTTCGCCGCGATCTCGCGGGTTACGTAGTTTCGATTCGCGGTTCCGTCGGGGAAGATCGTCTGAAGCCGCTCGTGGATATCCGCGACCGGCAACAGCGGCGGCAATGCCATCATTCGGCCCCGTTGGCGTACAGGCGCTCCACCGCGCGTTCCAGGGTCTCGCGCCCCGCCTGCTTCTCAAGGAGCCGCTCGATCTCCTTCATGCCTTCGGGTGCCGGAAGAGGCAGAGCTTCCAGCTCATAGGCCGACACGGCCACGCTGCCGTTGATGCACCGAAACACCTGGTCGACAACGCCGCTATTCAGCAGGGCGGCGAGCGCCGCCGGCGCCACCTGTGGCGTACCGTTGCGCGGCTTGATCATGTTGAGGTGGTTCTCGACTACCACCGCGCCGTGCTCCTCGATGAACGCGGGCGGAAGCTCCGCCGCGATCAGGCGCCGACATTGCTCCTTCGCCGTCGTCCTTTGCAGTAGCACACAGGGGAAGTCAGTCACCACCCAGCGTTCGTTCGTCTTCGGCTCGAAGTACGGCTTGTGATTCCGCTTTGCCGCCCGGAACTCGAACACGCCTTCGGACCGTACCGATTCCGCCCAGACCAACGGATAGCGCCCCTTGCCCGGCCGATCTCTGAGGCTCGGCTTGTGCCGGTTCCACACCAGAGGGCCCGTGCTCACCGTGTAGCCGTAGTCGGCCAGCCGGTACGGCAACCCGTCAACCCGACGCACGAGCGCGCTCTGCGCTTCCGTCCTCGGCATCAGCCACGGCTGGTCCGGGTTCGGCGGCAAGTGGAACGCGCCTGCGTCAGCCCGTTCGATCGAGCCATCCGGCCCGGCCGAGAGGAAATGTGCCTTGCCGGCGCTTGGGTCCCCACCTTGTTGGTACGTCGCCAACAGCGTTTCCTGCAGCACGTCGGCAAAGACGCCCTTGCGCTCTCCGAGGAAGTCGATGCTCACCGGCGGCGCTTCCCGACCAAGCAGGCCGCGCAGCGCCTTGAAGTACTCCCCGGCGAGAAAGCTCGTCGGGGTCACGTATGCGATGACGCCGCCCGGCCGGGTGAAGCGGAGCGCCAAGTCGGTGAATACGCCGTAGAGATTCGCATGCCCGAACAGGCTGCGCCGGAACTTCTGCCGCAACTCGGGCGGGAGCTTGATGCGCCCGTACGGCGGATTGCCGACCACGAGATCGAAGCCTTCCCCCGCGGGAGTCTGCTCGAGGCTGTCGCACACACGAACGACGGACTCGAGCCTTGTCCCTCCCTCCGCGTACAGCTCATCGAGCGTCACGTCGAGGAACACCTCCGACATCCACGCCGCGAACGGGTCCCGCTCGAACCCGGCCAACCGGCGCTGAATGCTCGTGAGGACGCCATTGGCGCCGCACTCTCCGAAGCTCCGTGCCATGCGTCGCGCCACCGGCGCGAGGAATGCCCCTCCGCCACAGGCGGGGTCGAGCACTCGCGCCGATCGCCAATCGACACCTGCCTCCGTCGCCATGTCCAGCAGCCGCTCACAGAGCGCGGGCGGCGTGTAGTACGCACCGAGCCGCGTGCGAAACCCGGCCGGCATCATTCCGGTGTAGAGCACGCCGATGAGGTAGCCGGCGTCCAGGACATCGAGACCCGCCGCAGCCACTCCGATGCTCTCCGCCAGCTCGCCGAGCTCCTCAGGTATCGCAGGAATCGCGACGTCGGGCGGCGACTCACGAATCGACCCATGTCGACCGGACTCGACCCGCAGCTCCTTCCAGTACGCGGACACGACGGCGAAGACGACTGCCCGCGCAAAGTCCAGTCTGTCATCGCGGGCGATCAGGGACGCCATCCTCCGGGCGTCCGACGTTCGGTCTTCGACCACCGCCCGCGCCCAACCGGCCGGCATTGCGCGGGTGGTGCCGAACAGATCCATCGTCCTTGCGACCACGATGCCTCCCTTCCCTCTCTCAGCTTCCCGCGGTGCGTCCCTCGGGCGACAGCGTCAGCGGAAGTTGCAGGCCCTCGCTCTCGCAACGTTCCAGCAGGTCGATGATTGCCTGACGACCCAGCCAAGCCAGCGAAACCCGGTGCCGGTCCGAGAGAGCCGACAACTCCTGATACTCACGGTCGTCAAGATTGACGGTCACACGATGCTTGGCTGCCACTGGACCCCCTCGCAATCAGGCAGGCTGCACACTGCAGCAGCCTGCACCACCATGCTACAGAATGCGTACGACTCCGTCCCGCGTCAAGTGGCGCTGGAGAACACTACATCGCGACAATCCTTGTGCTCATTCCATGTCGCAGAGCCGCGACGAAGAGGTCAATGTTCCACGCCGGACCACGGTCGGCGCTGGACAAGCGGAACCGAGATTGCGTCTACTGCCTCCCGCGCGCCGACCGCCGGAGGCGGATGCCGGCCGCTCAGCCGCTTTGGGCGGCACCTCGACGCGCCGGTACGGTGAGCACATTGACAGCCCAGCTTGAGGAACATCCCCACGTGACCGTTGCACCCGATCGCGCCAAATGGGAGGGGCACCAGCCTTGGTCGCTTCCCGCCGAGGACCTCGATACGCAGGTTCGGAACGTGCTGGACAACGCTGTCGATGCGCACCAGAAGAATCTCAAGGTCTACGAGAGTCTCCGGAACCTGAACGAAGTGGTCGGCACCGAGTACGGCGACCGGGTGTTGTACGAGTTGATACAGAACGCGCACGACGCGCACCGAGCGGATGATCGGGGGCGGATCGCCGTACGGCTTGTCGTTCGGTCGGAAACCGACGGCACCCTGTATGTTGCCAACGGCGGCGGAGGTTTTCGCTGGAAAGACGTCGACGCGATTATGAACCTAGCGACTACCGCCAAGGAGATCGGCGAGAGCATCGGCAACAAGGGTCTCGGCTTCAGAAGCATCGAGGCGCTGACCGATGACGTACGGATATTCTCGCGCAGGGACAGAAGCGAGTCGGTTCGGTTCGACGGCTACTGCTTCCGGTTTGCCACCGCAGACGAGATCGAGGATCTATTTCGCGAGGACGGCACTGACGCGGCCACAGCCCGAGACGTTGCCGGAACGATCCCGCGCTACCTCGTTCCCCTGGCGCTGACCGAGCAACCGGACGACGTGGTGTCGTACGCGCGCCGGGGCTACGCGAGCACCATCGTCGTGCCTCTGCGCACGGCGGAGGCGATCGACTTGGCAAAGCGCCAAGTCCAGGCGCTCACCGACCTCGACGTGCCCCTCCTTCTATTTCTGGACCGCATTGCAGATTTCCGCATTGACGTGGAGACGCCTGACGAGCCAGTCCGTCGTCGTCGGCTGAGCCGTCGCCAGAAGGCGATAGGCGATGTCCCGAGCGTAGCCGGCTGTCGCATGCACGAGGTCCAGGTCGGCAAGGACAGGCGCTTCCTCGTCGTGCAACGCGAAGTCGACAAGGCACTCGTGCTCAATGCAGTCAGGCGTAGCGTATCCAGAGCGCCTCAGATAAAACGCTGGCTCGACTGGAAGGGCCAGCCGACCGTCTCGGTCGCCGTCGGCCTGTCCACCGGAGCCGTAGCCGCGGGACGCCTCTACAACTTCCTGCCGATGGGCGATGCGGCCGTCGCACCGTTGCTCGGCCATCTGAACGCACCCTTCTTCGCAGACATCGACCGCCGCGATGCGGATTTCGACCTGCCGCTGAACGCGACCTTGATGAAAGCCGCGGCGGAGGCCTGTGCCCATGCGGCATTGCACATCGCGGGGCAGACTGGCACGCAGATTCCCCAACGCGCAGTCTTCGATCTCGTCGCCTGGACCGGCAGACACGCCGGTAAGCTGGACACTGCGCTCGACGGAATGGGCAGCTCGCTAGCGCATGCACCCGTCATTCCGGCGATCTCTGTCGACGGCACCCGCTGGGCCAACCTGTCCAAGGTCAGCGTCTGGCCGGCAGGCGCTTTCTCGTTGATGAAAGCGGCCGAAGTCGCCAAGCGAACCGGTGCCCGACTCGTGTCGGCGGAACTCGACGGCGGACGCCTCGATCGCCTCGGCGACATGGCGGGACGGAACTACCTGCATCTGCCGCCCTCCGGCCAGCGCCTCGCCGAGTGGTCTGAGCGTTTCGCACAATCCCTCGCCGACAGGAACGCTGCGCCACGTACCTGGACCCGCTTCTATGAAGACCTGAACCGCGTGTTCGGCGAGGCCGGCGAGAAGCTCGATGCGTTGGCCGGGAAGACGATTTTCCTCGACCGATCGAAAAAATTACGTCCCGCGGGTGGGCACGATGCCGCGTCGGGCGCCCGTGTCTTCGTGCGTAGTGAAGCATCGAGACGCAGGCGCGCCAAGGACGGGGTGCCGCTGCCGCCGGCGACACTCGCCCGGCGCTACCGTTTCCTCGACGAGAAGATCGTGATTCGGCGTGACGCCCTGAGCGCGTTCATCGAGGCCGGTCTCGTGTGCAAATACGAACCAATGGAAGCCCTCGCAGAGCTCGGGTCCGCCTTGGGTACCAAAGCCAACGACAACCGACGCCGGGAAGCCCTGACGTGGGCGTTCAGCGTGTGGCGCGCGGCAAGCGCCAACATTCAGGAAGCGCTTCAGGATGCTCGACTGAGGGTACCGACATCGGGCGGCTGGAGGCCGGCGACGCAGGTGGCATTCTCGTCGTCGTGGACGCCAGTCGGCCAGATACTGGAGAACTATCTGGTCGAGGCCACCGAAACATCTCCCGACTGCCGGCGAGCGAGGGATGCGCTTCTTGTGGACTTCGCCACTTGGCCGCCCGGCCCCGGTGGCACGAAACGCCAGTGGATCGACTTCCTGGATCTGCTCGGCGTCGCGGACGGATTGAGGCCAGTCGCGGGACGCCTGCCGGAGAGCGACCAAGGATGGAGTTGGAACCAGCTTGTGTACACAGGGAACGCCAAAGAGGCGCTCGATCGAGACTGGTGCAAGGAAGCGGAGTCGTGCGCGTCCTTCGGACATCCGTACACGGTGTATCGCAAGAAGGGGGCAGCGTGGCGGCTACCGGGGCAGATCGAACACGGGGAGCTGCCCGAAACCGCAAGGGAAGCGTTCCACGAACTCACCTTCAGGCACCTCGATAGGTACGGCACCAAGTATCTGACGTTCGAAGTCGGTCGATTCGAGCGGACCCGGCGCGATTGGAACCGGCAAACGCTCCCCACGCCGCTAGCCACGTTCCTGCGTTCAAAAGCCTGGATCGCCACCGGCACACGGGAGGAGTCCGGGTTCAGCAGAGCGGGCCAATGCTGGGCTGCCCGCACGAGGCGGGATCGGCCGCCGCGATTCATGGAACGCGTGTCTGACACTGTCGCGGCTCTCGTCGAGGGCAGCCAGGAACTTGCAGATCTGGTCTTCGGTGGCGACCTCGGACTTCGGGACTGGCACAGCAAGGACACCGCCGCCGAGCGTCTGCAGGCGCTTGCGATCGTCTCCCCCGCCCTCGCGCCGCATGATCGCCGGGATTTTCGCAGGGAGTACCGGCGCGCCTGGCTCGATGTCTCGGACACGGACACTCCGCTGCCTCTCGATCTGGACCTGGCCGTGATTCGAGACGGCAGGTTGGAAATGCTGGGCAGGGATGCAGCGACAGCCCCCACCGTGGTCGTCACTCCGAGGGCGCAGGTGTTCGAGGCCAGAATCTTGTCGTCAGCCGGGTATGCGCTACTCGACATCGGCGACGCGTCGGGAGAAAAGGTCGCCGAACGGCTGGCCGCAACCGGCTGTTTCGCGCCCCGTCTCCTTGACGGGGTCGGCGTGCGGCTCCTGGTCGACGGCGAGCCTTTCGTGCCCAGAACGAGCGATCCGCTGCTGACGTCCCACGATATGGGGTGGCTTCCGGAAGTGGTGCTACTGGGTCACGAGATTCTGGCCGAGGGACTTGAACGCGGCATCCAGCGCGTCACGGTAGAGCGGCGCATTAGGGCAATCCGGGTGAGACGTTGTCAGACGATCACGCTGGTTGTCGACGAGGAAGACGTGTCCCCGACAGACAGCATGGCGTGGTACGGCTTCGAACATTCGGAACTGCCGACGCTCATCCTGTCGGATCGCGTACGACTCACGTGGACGACACTGGGCCGAGATCTCTCCCGAGAGGTTTCTCGGCTGATAGACCCGCGGTTGCGGTTTCTCGAACCACTCCTCCTGCGCCTCGCCTTGGGTCAGGTCTCCGACACGCTGGACATGCCGAGTGACGAGGCGCTCGCCGGAGCGCTCGGTTGCGACGCCCGGATGCTACTGGAACACCGCGCCGCATTGCGGACGGATCTCGAACACGTTCTGCACCTTCTGACGCCCGTGGTCGCATACTTCACGGATATCTCGCTCGCTCGACAGCTCGAGAGCGATGCGGAGCGCGCCGAAGCCGCGTTTGACGCCTCGGAATGGCTCCAATCGCGATTCCCGGTCCCGGAGTCCGCGCCGGTAGACCTGATCGAGGCCTGCGAACAGGCGTCGGACCGCGCTGCGCTGCGCAAAGAGCTGGCTCTGGACTACGAGCGCTTCAACCGTGTGCTTCTGGCTCTGGGAGAACCGCCACTTTCGAATGAGGCCGAGCTCCGCTCTATGTACAAGGCCTACCTCCAGCAGATGAGCCCGCGCATCCTGGAGCGTCTGCGGCGACACCACGCCGACGAATTTCGGGACGGCAGCGACCTCGCGGACTACGTGGATCGCAAGACGCTCGCGTTCCTCGAATTCGATCCGGCGTGGATCCTGTCGAGAGAGACGCTGGACGCCCAGGTCGTCGACGCGCATGTAGCGAAACTGCTCGACGAGGTCCTCGGTGAAGAACACGAAGTCGACCTGCCACCGTTGCGCGGCTTGCTCGACAGAAACCGCAAATCGGTCCGTCACTTCGCGTCCCGCGCGATCTCGGTTGTCGGCGCTTGGTGCCGTCACAACCAGATTCCCGTTCGGGAGCCTTGGCAAAGCGAGGATCCGCAGTCGGTGACCAAGCATCTGGAGAACGCGGGATTGCTTGACTTCGAGCCGGTCCACGATGCTCAGATACCCGGGTTGTGCGCTCGCGCTACGGCTTGGCCGCCCGTCATGCCGCAAACCCTCGACCCTGGCCTTCTGGGGCTCGATGGGGCTGCGGTCGAAAAGGAAGAGATGCTCCGCGAAAGGGAGCGCCAACGAAGAATCATCGAGCAACGAAGCATCGACTTCGCCGGAACCAGTCTGGACACCGGGGATCCGTCTTTCGCCGAGGCGTTCCGGCAGTTGGCGGAAAACAGCATCGCCGGTGACAACGGCTGGTTCGAGCGCAGCCGCCGGCCCAGATTGACCGAGCTCGCCGAACCCGACGGCGGCGGTCCGCCGCCACGCGGTGGGACCGGCGGCGGAGCAGGACGCGGGAAACGGCCCCCCGAAGACCAGAGACAAGCCATGGGGCTTGCAGGCGAGTGGCTGGCGTTCCAGTTCCTGCGTCGCCGGCACGGCGAAGCCGTCGACGAGACCTGCTGGGTCTCGGCCAATCGGACCCGGTTCTTCGGCGGCGACGAAGGCGACGACGCTGCGGGGTACGACTTCTGTGTCAGGACGCTGCAAGCGGAATGGCTCTACGAGGTCAAGTCCTCGCTGGAGGACACCTGCGAGTTCGAGCTGACTCCAAACGAAATGCGCGTGGCCGCGAGCGTGTCGAGGCGCGGTCACCGAAGGTACCGGATCCTCTACGTTCCGTACGTCTTTTCGCCGGATCGTTGGTTCGTCCTGGAGCTACCTAATCCCATGGGCAATGAGACACGCAACCGGTTCAGGCAAGTAGGTCGCGGGTCGGTCCGATTTAGATTCGAGCATCCAACCGTCAAGCGGCCGATGTCCTGAGAACCTGCCGGAAATCGCCAGCGGATGAAGCAGACTACAATCCTTCCCCTCGACGCTTCTCTGCCACGGATCTCGACTTCTTGGGGCCAAGGATGCTTGAACTTCTCTATATGGGTGAGGATCTTCGTGAATTTGCCCTCGACTCCGCCTGGAGCAAGCAACCGTTCCGCTGGGACGATGAGCGACGCTTCGTCCTCCGCTGCGAACTGGACATCGTCCTCTTCCACCTGTACCTGCCCGCGACCGAGAACGGCGACTGGCGCCCGGCTCGTCAATCCGATGGCTGCCCCTGCGACGAGCCGCCCGAGCAGTTCGAGGACTTCAATCGCCACTTCCCTTCCCTGCGCGCCGCTGTCAGCTGCCTCCTTAACACCTTCCCCGGCGTCCGCCATGAGGACGAAGCCAACCACAGCGAATACCGTACCAAGCGCACCATTCTGGACATCCACGACGCGATGCAGGCATCCTCTGCCACCGATGAACCGTACCGGGCCCGGCCCGACCGGCCACCGGCCGACCGCAGTCGCTGCCACCCACCACGAGAAAGAAATTGAATAATCTGTACATTCCATACGAGTCAGAGAGCTTCCCGCCATCCGTTATCCAGTATCCGCGGGGAGAACTGAGAATAAGGTGGGATGATCTTCTTTGGGCGACATTGACGGTGGGCCGCGCAAGCTGGGCCGATGTCTGGAGACACGGATCCAGCTCCGGCTGGGAGGGCATTTTCCGTTGCTCCCTCATCATGATGGCGCTGGAGGAGCGCGGTTGGTTCCAACGTCCATATCTGCACATCACTGATGCATTCAGGAGTATGGATCCAAGCGAAAAGAGGGCAATCAGTTACTTCCTTGGAATGACGGTTTGCAAGCTGTTTGCTGCCGAGTTACTTGATACTCCTTGGCTTCTTCATCTTGACGTGTATCACTCCCGCCTTCGACCTAAATTGCGTAACGGTACTCGCCCCGATCTCGTCGGCCCTCAAAGAGATCCCAACCGACCATGGCGTGCCTTCGAATGCAAAGGGCGTCAGCGTTTAGTCCGGGCAACCAAAGACACGGCGAAAACGCAGGCCAGTGGACTCGTCAGCGTAGTATCGAGGTCAAGCAGGGTCCTGATTACGTACCAAGCTCATCCGGCTCAGAAATAGTTCTCAGCCAGCTTGAGGACTCGGTACGGCATGGGCGCGGTGCGCAGCGCGACGAACGCGAGGCGGGGGAACATCTCCCGGAGTGAGAACCGGCGGCTGAAGC
>JAJDTX010000126.1 GCA_022826925.1 Bryobacterales bacterium | reverse complement strand
GCCGGGGGACAGCTGCCGTCGGGGATGAGTTTTGCGCCTTCGCCCCCCGTGTTCGCCGGCACCCCGGACGGTCGCTTCCGCGATTCGTGCACCTACACGGTGACGGACAGCGCCGACGAATCGTTCTCGAGGGTCGTCCAGGTGACTAGCGCGGCGGCATCGCCGCTGAGACTTTCCCTGCCCGTCGTACCAGGGAACGTCCTGCGTCTCAGGGTGGGCGAGCGCACGAGGATAACTTTCCGGCAGGCAAGCGGGGGCGTGCAACCGTACACCTATGAACTTCAGTGCCCCGACCCCGCTCCTGGAACGTTTCCCCCTCCCAGCGTGCTACCGCCCGGTTTGGGATTCGGTGTGCAGACCCGCGTTCTGTCGGGCACCCCGGAGACGGCCTATCGGGGTCCGGACTGTACCTACCGGGTGAACGACAGCGATACCCCTCCCTCTACAGACGAGCAGAGCGTTGCACTGATCATCGATCCCGAACGTGCGAAGTGGCGATTTACCGATCGAAGCCTCGCGCAGAAAGACCAACCTTTGAACCGCAACAATGATGCGGACCCACAACCGATCCACCAGCTGCCCGAAGCAGAGGTTGAAGAGGGAACACAGCCAGATGATGCCGACCCGGTTTACCGGCTCTTGGACACCCCCACGCGGCTGAGGTTCGATCCTGACCCGGAGGTGCGCAGGCTGGAGTACGTCCATCCCGAGCCCGCTCAAGATCCCGATTACGGTACAGTCTCCACGTACAGCTACCAAGTCCTGTTCGGCAATACGGTCGATGACACTTTGTGCGTGGATGTCAGTTTCCGTGACGAAGATGCGGACAATGACGAAGACCGGCTGATCGCGTCAGTCCGGATACGTGACGACGCCTACTGGAATGGCGCGGAATGGTCGTGTCCGGTCGCGTCCTTGCAGCCGGCGTCTGCTTCACACGCACCTGTGTCCAACCCGGTGCATACGGCTCTTGCGCCCGTGCATGCACGACGCGCCGTCGATGTCGCTCACACAGCCGTACGAGACCGCGTCCGCAACTGGTCGCCCGGTGATACGCGCGGACTCACCGCTATCGGTCCCGCTGTCGTACTAGCCTCGCTGTCGGGAGAGACCGGAGGCTTCGACTACAGCGGGACGAGCGAGGCGCTGAGCGCCGGGGCTGAGCTCGGAGCCGGCGCCTGGCAGGCGGGGCTCGTCGCCTCGTTGATCCGAACCGGTCTTGACTACCATGCCGGATCAGGCCTGTACGAACGCGGCTACCTTGCGGGAGAACACGACACGGAATTTCTGTCGCTGCATCCCTTTGCCGCGTGGCACGCCTCGTCCGGCGGCCATGTCTGGGCATCGCTCGGCACTGGGTTGGGCGAGCTGCGTCACCGTGACAGTCTCGGCTTCCCGTCCTGGTCGCGCTCCGACGTGCGCCTATTCAGCTATGCCGCGGGCGCCTCCGTTCCGGTTACCGACTTGCTGTCCGGAGAGCTTCAGGCCGAAGCGGGCATCGAATCCTTCGCTTTGGAGATCGAGGGCGGCGGCAACATATCCTCGTCGCTACCCACGATGCGCGGCCGCGACTATCGCGCCGGGTTGGCGTGGAGCGCGCCTCTCCCAGGCTCACCTTCGATATCGATGGCCTACAAGCACCTGACCGGGGATGGGGCCGATGGCGGGTCGCTGGAGGCAGAGGGCTCCTTCTCGGTTGCAGGAGTCTTCGATCCCCGAATCAGCCTGACGGGAAGTGTCGAGGCTTCGTTCGGTCTCGGCGAGAACGACCAGGACCTCTGGGGCCTCGGCGCCGGTCTTCATTTCGCTCCCGACCGCCTGGGTCGAGGCTTCGGGCTGGGCGTTGAGACTCGTCTCCGGTCCCTCACCCACGAGCAATCTCCCAACATAAGCATTCGCGGCGAGGCCGGCTACGGGTTGGGGGGGGGACCGTTCGGGACCATACGGCCGTACCTTGGCGTGGTTGGCGAGTCGCGCCGCCAATCTGTCCAGCCAACCCTGGGGGTCGCACTCCGAGAGACACCGGATTCGGTGGCGAAGGTCGAATTCCGTGAACGTCCGGCAATCGACCGCGCACTCATGTTCACGCTCTGGCACCGCCTATGACGCTCGCACCCGCATATCTGCTCATCCCTCATGCCGGCGGACCGGTCCGTAGCTCTTTGGGCGACCGGACACGCGATGTCGCAATCGCCGGAACGGAAGCATGGCCCAGGTAGTCGTCCATATCGCAGAGGCTGCGGCTTGTGCGCTGTTTGCAGCGAGCGTCGCTACCGATGTGCGCCGCCGCGAGGTTCCGAACGCTGTTCCTCTTCTGCTGCTAGGCCTTTTTGCGGTTTACGCGGCAGCGGGCGCTGTGAGGCCCCTTGGGGACCTGTGGCAGCACATTGCGGTCGGCGCGATCATTCTAGCCGCCGGGTTCGGTCTCTTTCTGACGGGGCGCTTCGGAGCCGGAGATGCCAAGCTGTTCGCCGTGGCCGGTGTCTGGATCGGTCCTGC
Source organism: Bryobacterales bacterium (assembly GCA_022826925.1). Lineage (GTDB taxonomy): Bacteria > Acidobacteriota > Terriglobia > Bryobacterales > UBA6623 > VXMF01. Next base: position 39,899 of record JAJDTX010000126.1, on the reverse strand, counting down.
GCTCTCCCACCTGACCCTCTTCCTGTTCGGCATGGCGGCGTTCACGCTGGCGCTCGTCGTGGCCGCCCTTCTGCCCTTCGAGAGGATGCGGCGCATGCGCAAGGAGCTGCCGTTCGCAGTCGCGATCGCGCCACCCGCCGTGATCGTGCTCGCCGTGCGGGCGGTCTCGGACGGGATATGACCGTGAAGGATTGCTGACATGAGACGCTACCGCACCGTCATCATTATCGCGCTGCTGGGCATCGTTCCCATGATCGGGGCCGTGTTCGTGATGCGCTTCATCCTGCCGGAAGCCGAGCCGGTGCAGACGCAAGCTGCGGCACCTGCGCAGCAGGTGGCGCCGGCCCCGGTTGTGGAGGAGGAGCCGGACGAAGTGATGGTAATCGCGGCCGAGCGGTCTCTTCCGGTGGGCACGCTGCTTTCAGACGAGCACCTCACCGAGGTCGGCATCGACGAGGACCTGGTCAGGCGCTGGCATATCGGGACCGAGGACCTGGATCCGGACGAAATGCCCTACGGCTACGTGGTGCGCACGGCGATCGCGGCTGGCGTTCCGGTCACTTGGCCTTCCCTGGTCGGGCCTCGTCAGAGGGGCTTTCTGGCGGCGGTTCTGAATCCCGGCATGCGCGCGCTCACCGTCAAGCTCGGCTCGGGCACGCGCCACTCCGGCCTGGTCGATCCGGGGGACCGCGTGGACGTGGTGCTGACGGCGCAGTCGCGCGGGCAGGGTCAGCAGAACGTGCTGGCGCGCACGATCCTCGAGGATGTGCGGGTGGTGGCCGTTGACCGGCGGATCGGGAGCGGAGCGGGTTCCGTGGACGGGGGCGGCGAGGTCGAGCGCAAGGAGATCGTGACGGCGACGCTTGAGGTTCTGCCGTCGCAGACGGGTCTGCTTGCACTTGGAGAGCTGGAGGGGGAGCTCTCGCTTGCGGTGCGCCCGCTGACGGCGGCCGGGGCGCCGGCGGAGCCGCTCGACGTGGTCGACATGCAAAGCCTGCTGGCGCTGCCGCAGGAGAACCTGCAGCAGAAGACGGTGCGGGTCGTACGGGGCAGTCAGGTCACAGACGTGACTTTCGGCAACGCGCCCGGGCCTGCCCCCTTCAACGAGGCAGTGGCCGATGCAGGCATCGAGTGAATGCATCCAAGCCTTGCCGCCGACCGGGAGCAACGGGATCGACAGCGTGACCAAAGAGCGAGGGCTCATAGCCCGCGGCAACTAACCAATACTAGGGAGTAGCAACGTTGAATACCGAGAAGCTGTTCACCCGCGCCGTCACGGCGCTCCCTCAGGCGATCAGGAAGCGACTGGACAGCGGCGCGCCGCTCGACTGGACGATACTGGAGGACCCCAAGACCGGAGCCAGGCTCGCCGAGGCGGGGCGCGTGCATGCGCGCCTGCCGGAGGCCGTCGAGGTCCTTGCGAACCGTCTGGTGAACGAGACCGGTATCGTGCCCGCCGACCTCGTCCGGGGCACGGAGCGGCAGACGGATGCCGCCGCCTGGATCCGGCAGGCCTCGATCGAGTCGGAGGGCGAGAGCTACTGTATCCGCAGTCGCCTCAGCGGCGAGGTCCATACTGGCGTCCGTCCGGAGGCCGTTGCCGGCTACGCGATCCTGGCGCTGGAGCTTGCGGCGGCGGTGCACGAGGCGGTAGACCGCTGGATCGAGGCCGGCGAGCGGCACAGGACGGTGGACGGCGGGACGACGAGCCTCCTCGGGCTCTACGCCGTGCGCATGCTGGAACACCTGCGTCCATCCTCCGGGAGCGGTTCCGATCGCCGGACGGCGGCAGAACTCGCTGTCTCACTCGACCGGACCTGGAACACTCAGGAACTCAAGACACGCGCCGCACTGTCCGCTATCCGTCTGCGCGGCACGCGTGGCGCGCAGGCGCCGGAGCGGAGCTACTACGCGCCGATGACGAGCTACCGCCTGCGTTCGTTCGATCCGGGCGAGATTCAGTGGTTGCGGACTCTTGCCGAGCAGGCGATCGAGGCGGCCAGTACGGACGTCAAGAAGAAGAAAGAGGAGGAGCGACCCGCCGCGGCCCGCCCGCCTGCAGCGGCGCCTCCCCCGAAACTTCCCACGACCGAAGCCTCGGATTCGAATGACATTTCCGCGCTGGAGGCGCGCATCAGGGCGGCGAACGAAGAGACCGCCAGACTGCTTCAGCTCGGGTCGCCGGTCGAGGAGTTGGCGCCGGAGCGGGAGCTGAGCGGCCTCAGGGAAGCTGCGGAGAGGCTTCCGGACGCGGTGCGTCGGCGGATGCGCGAATCCAACGGTATCGGCTTCGCCCATGCGCTGTCGCGGCTGCGCAGCACCGAGGATGCCGCTGCGGTCCGGGCGGAGCTGGGGTCCGCGTTGGCGAAACAGAGCGTTCCCCGCTGGCTGGAGGAGCTTGCTGCTGCGCTGCTGGCCGACGCGGGCGCACAGAGCCGCGAGGGCACACGGACGAGTGGCCTGCGGCTACATGCGGAAGAGGAACCGGAGGCCGGGTATCGCGCGGTCGAGATTGAAGGCGGTGCAGCCGGGCGGATCACGGCCCTCGGGCTGATCGAGCAGGTTCGCCTCGGCCTCTCCTTCGCCACGGACGCATGGCGGGGCCAGACCGCGATCCGCAGCGCGGGCAAGGAAGGCGGCTGGATCCTGGACAAGGGGGAGGCTGAAGGCAGCGCATTCTCCGAGAGCGAACGAGAGACCCTGGAGGCGGCACGGCAGATGGAGCAAGTGTTAGACCGCATTCAGCGCGGTCGCGGCACCGACGCGCCGACGGCGCTCGACGAAGCGTCCATGACCGCGGGCACGTTCAGGGGGATCGGGGCTGCGACGCGCACGGCCGCAGGCTGGCCCGGCAGTGCCGAGGCTCCGGACCCCCGTGTTCCGGGCGACGTCGAGCGTATGGCGGCCGTCTCGGAGGCGCTGCACGAGCGGATCCGCTCGATCGCCAACAAGCACATCGCGAGCTGGATTGCGGGCAACGGAGACTCCGGTGTCGGCAGGAACGGCCGCCCGGCCACAGGCCAGGACGAGGGCCGCCGCACCACGGCGTGAAGGGCGTGAGCGTCCCCGGAAGTGGGAAAGAGTGGAGGAGACCATGACCAGGATTGCCAAGGCCCTCGTGGCCGTCGCGGTATTGGCGGGAGTCCTGTTGTCTGCCGCCGCAGCGGCCGCCGACACCCTCGACCGCGCGCTCTCGCTCGCCGCCGAAGGACGCTATCCGGAGGCACGGCGGGTTCTCGATCCCCTGCTGGAGAATGAGCCAGGCAACGCGCAGCTGCGGCTGCTGCACGGGGTCCTTCAAGTTCAGGAGGGACACAGGGGCGAAGCGATCGCCGTCTTCTCCGGACTCGCGCGGGAGTTCCCCGACATGTTCGAGGCGCACAACAATCTCGCGGTGCTCTACGTGGACGAAGGCCGGCTGGAAGAGGCGCGGGCGGTCCTGGCGGCAATCCTGGAACGGCGCCCGGAGGCCGTGGGCTACCGCAACCTGGGCGAAGTCTACGAGAAGCTTGCAAGGCGTGCCTATGCGCAGAGCCATGCGCTCCGCGACGGCAGGTCCAGGGATGGAGATGACGACGGCGACCCCGGCACGGAGATCCTGCAGGCGAGCGATGCGGCCGGTACCGTCTCCGAGCCTGCGACCGCGTTGGAGCCTGCATCCGGCAGCGAGCCGCCCGCGATTCCCGAAAGGCCGGCGCCGGCCGACGAGGCGGTCGCCGCGGCCTGCCTGGCGACGGGGGAGTTCCTGGACATAGGCACTGCCGAGGAAGCACGGCTGTGGCTGGCGGCGCTCGGCGCGGAAGCAACGCGTGTCTCGCGCGGCACTCGCGAGAGAGTCAAGGACTACCGGGTGTACCTGCCGCCCTTCGAGAGCCGCAAGGCTGCCGACGCGGCGCTCGGCGATCTGCGCGAGAAAGGCGTGAGTGACATTGCGGTGATTCCAAAGGGTGCCAGGAAGAACGCCGTCTCTCTGGGCATTTACGCCAAAGAGGCGAACGCGTCGCGGCGGGTGGCACGGTTGGAGGAACTCGGCTACGCGCCCGTGGTGGAGCCCAATTCCATGACGGTCCAGGAGTACGCCACGATCGAGGCGCGCCTTTCCGGCAGCTTCGAGGACCTGCGCGATGCCTGGGCGTCGAGTTTCCCTGACCAAGTTTTGCGGCAGGTGGAATGTGACTGAAGTCCCCGCCAGGAAATCGTCCCGGAGCCCGATCATGAATACGGCACACACCGACAGATATCCGGTCCCGGCCAAACCCGGGCAGCCCCAGGCACGGGTGCGGGGCTGGCCGTTCGAGGCCATCCGGCGTGCCACGGCGATGGCTGCGGTTCTGTTCTCCCTTTCGGCCTGCTGGGGACTGTCCGGGGAGAGCCGCTCGCCCGGAGGCGAACAGCTGCTGCAGAGCAACCTGTCGGTCGCATCCGCCGCGCTCGCGGCCGGCCAGCCGGCGGTCGCGCACAAGCTCTACCTGGCGCTCGCGGAGCGCTTCGACGACGCGCCCGAGCCCGTCCTCGGACTTGGCTACATCGCCCTGCAGACGGAGAGCCCCGGCGAGGCCGGCGACCACTTCAGGCGGGCCGCGAAGCTGGCGGTCGATGCACCCGGCATGCGGGCGGAGGCGCTGCTCGGTGCCGCCCGCGCATCCCTGGCGCAGGGCGACGGCGGGACTGCCAGGCGGCACCTGGCGGCGGCGCGCGACCTTGCAGTGGATTCCTCGACCGTCGCCTGGATCGAGAACGGCCTCGCCGTCGCTGCGGTCTTCGAGGAAGACTACTCGACCGCCGAGGCCCACTACGCAAGCGCTCTCCGCCAGCCGTCCGCCCATCCCCGCATAGCAGCCAACTTCATCCGCATGCTCATCGCGTCCGGGCGCATCGACGAGGCGGAGCGCACGTACGGGGCCTACGCAACGTCCTATTGGGATGAAGGCGACCGGCAGGCGCTGCAAAGCCTGATCGGCGAGGCCCGGCGCCTGTCGCCGCCGCCCAACCGCTTCGATCCGCGCCTTCTGTTGCGGCTGACTGAGATGAAGGCGCTCCCTGAGCCGGCGGACGCCGCAGCGTACCCCGCAGACAGTGGCCTGCGCACCGGCCCGGAGGGGCCCGTGCTGACGATTGAGGGCCGCTTGTTCCCGGCTACACCGGCGACGATGGCCGCGAGGCCCGCGGCGGCACCGGCAGCACCCGTACTGTCCGAACCGCCACTGGAAGAGACAGCAGACCCCGTCCCGACCTCCAAGCGAAGCGCGCCCGAATACCAGCCCTCCGTTGGGGAGCGCGGGTCGCCGCGGCCTGCAGTCCCCGCCCTCGCGGCTGCACTTCCCCGCGAGGTCCCAGCGTCGTCCGTCACTCGATCCGGCTCCTCTTCGTGGTCCGACGTACTCGTGCTGCGCATCGATCCTGAGGGCACATCACGCGAAGGAGTATTGGAAGTCGATGCGCCGGCTGGAGGCCCACCTTCAGCGACATCTACCGATGAGACGCCGCCGGGCAATGCGGAGACCGATGCGGTGCCGGTGGAGGATGTGCTTCCAATTGACGGCGCGCTCCGTAGCGGTTTGGTCCTGGTTGCGGCGTCCTCGCATACCCAGGTCTCGCCCGGGTCCACCATGCCGGAGTCCGACGCGGCCACGAGCTCACCGGGGGCGCCCCCGCAGATCCACGAAGCCGGGGCGGTCCAGGCCGCCGGCATCCCTTCCACAACGGCGGGGATGGGGGAACCGACGCTTCGAGTCGAGACCGAACCGCTGCAGTCCGCGAATGCGCTTCTCCTGACCGTTTCCGCCCACGACGGTCCGCCACTGCAGGACAACGCGTCCCTGCGGACTCCGTCTTCATCGGACTCCCTCTCGCGCGAAGCCGGAGCGACCAGCGCAACACTCTCGGGTGAAGCACCCGAGGGTGCACCGCCCGAGGGCGCATCGCACGTCGCGGCGGCACAGGCTTCGGGCCTGCAGTTGGCCACGATCGAAGGCGCGGGCGGAACGCACCGGTCCGAGCCCGGCCCGACGCTGGTCGTGAACGTAGCGATCCTGAACGACTACTCGAACTCCGACCCGTTCTCCGCTGCACCTGCCGCCCATCGTCCCTTCCTGCTCGCTTCCGCCTCTTCACCATACATCGACCCTTTGTGGGAATCGGTGTGGATGCCGAAAGGGAACGGAGCGGGCTTTCATGCCTTTGCGGCGGTTGAATCGGAGAGCCACGACGACTGGCTTCCGCAGGTTGCCGAGACGGCACCGCCGGAGCCGGCTCCGAGCGACGAATGGACAGTTCTGCTGGGAACGGGCCACAGGCTCACTCTTGGCGTCGACGCTGCGGCGGTCGCGATTGCGTCTCCCGAGATTGCCGACGTCCAGCTGCTTACGCCTCGGGTTCTGTTCGTCATGGGGCGGAACCTGGGCCGTACCACCGTCTCGGTACTCGGCGAGGACGGGTCCGTATTCGAGCGGGACGTGTCGGTCGTTCTGGATATTGAGCCCCTGCGCGCGCTGTTGGCCGGAGAGTCGGGCCTGCAAGGGGTGCAGGTGGAAAGCCTCACCCGCGGCGTTGCCCTGGCCGGGGATGTCGACTCGCAAGAGGCGGCGGATCGGGCAATCGGTCTCGCGGCGGCCTCGCTCCCCGAAGGCACTCCGATCGAGAACAACCTCGACGTCGGGTTGGATCTGGAGCCGTTGCGGGCGCTGCTCGCAGGCGAGCCCGGTCTCGCCGGCGTCGAGGTCCAGCGGGTCGCCCGGGGTGTGGCGCTCACCGGCGAGGTCGCTTCTGCAGAGGATGCCGAAAGGGCGCACAGCCTCACCGTGTCCTCGCTGCCGGAATCCATTTCGGCTGAGAACAACCTGCGGGTGTCGTTCGACATCGAGCCCCTGACCACCGTCTTCGCTTCGGAGCCGGGACTGGAAGGCGTGCATGTGAAACGCCTCCCCCGTGGCGTCGCCCTCGCGGGGCACGTCGACTCGCAGGAGGGGGCGGACCGGGCGCTCGGTCTCGCGACGGCGTCGCTCCCGGAGGGCACTCTGGTTGAAGACAACCTCGACGTCGGGTTGGATCTGGAGCCGTTGCGGGCCCTCCTCGCGGGCGAGCCCGGTCTTGCCGACGTCGCGGTCAAGCGGGTCGGCCGGGGCGTTGCGCTCACCGGCGAGGTCGCCTCGGCAGAATCCGCCGACCGGGCACGTCGGCTGGCCTTGACCGCGGTTCCGGAAGGCCTCCCGGTGGAGAACAACCTTCGGGTGGTTTTCGACATCGAGCCTCTTCGTACGGTTCTGGCTGCAAAGCCGGGGCTCGATCGAGTTCAGGTACAGCGGCTGGCCCGCGGTGTGGCACTTGCAGGCGAGGTGAACACACCGGAGGCTGCTGACCGCGCCCTTCGTCTGGCCGCAGCCTCTCTGCCGGAAGGCGTGCTGGTGGAGAATAATCTGAACCTGGTCCTCGATCTCTTGCCGCTGCAGACTCTCCTTGCTGCCGAGACCGGATTGGCCCACGTTCACGTGCGGCAGGTGGCTTGGGGTGTCGCTCTGGGCGGGGAAGTCGCTTCAGCGCGGTCCGCCGACTTGGCGCATCGGCTTGCGGTCGCCTCTCTCCCGGAGAGCGTGCCGGTGGAGAACGACCTGCGGGTGGCGGACCTTGAGCCGCTGCGCGCTGTTCTGGCCGGGCAGGCCGGCCTGCAAGGCGTGCGCGTGCAGAGCCTGACGCACGAGGTCGCGCTTGTGGGCGAAGTCGCCTCGCCGGCTCTGGTGGACTTGGCGGGCCGTCTCGCCGTCGACTTTCTACCGGAGAGCGTACCGGTGGAGAACAACCTGCGGGTGGCGGACCTTTCGCCGCTACGCGTGCTTCTGGCGGGCGAGCCCGGTCTTGAAGGTATTGAGGTCCGCCGGCTCGGTCAGGGCGTGGCGCTCAACGGTGAGGTCGCCTCGGCAGAAACATCCGAAAGGGCGCACAGCCTCGCCTTGGCCACGCTTCCAGAAGACCTGCCGGTCGAGAACAACCTTCGAATCGTGTTCGACACCGGACCCCTGCTCGAGATCCTGGCGGGCGAGCCCGGGCTCGAGCGCGTTCGGGTGCAACGTCTTGCCCGGGGAGTAGCTCTGTCAGGCTACGTCGATTCGCCAGTTGCGGCAGAGCGCGCGCGTGGTCTGGCTTCCGCGTCTCTCCCGGAAGGCTTGGCGGTGCAAGACAATCTGACCGTAGGCCTGGGCCTTGAGCCGCTTCGTGAACTCCAGGCCGGCGAGCCCGGCCTGGACGATCTCGCGCCTCTGCGCGTCTTCATCACCGGGGAACCTGGCCTGGAACGCGTCGAGGTGCGGCGCGTCGGCCGCGGCGTCGCGCTGACGGGCAAGGTGGCTTCGGTAGAGGATGCCGAAAGGGCACGGCGGCTAGTCGTGGCCGCTCTGCCGGAGACCGTTCCGGTGGAGAACAACCTGCGCGTGGTGCCGGACATAGAGCCCCTGACCACCGTCTTCGCTTCGGAGCCCGGACTGGAAGGCGTGCAGGTGAAACGTCTCCCACGTGGCGTCGCCCTCGCAGGGCATGTCGACTCGCAGGAGGAGGCGGATCGGGCGCTGGGTCTCGCGACGGCATCGCTCCCGGAGAACACGCTGATCGAGAACAACCTCGATGTCGGATTGGATCTGGGACCGTTGCGGGCGCTGCTCGCGGGCGAGCCCGGCTTCGCCGATGTCGAAGTCCGGCGGGTCGGCAGGGGTGTAGCACTCGCCGGCAAGGTCGCTTCGCCAGAGGTTGCCGATCGGGCGCACCGTCTTGCCGTGGCCTCTCTACCGGAAACCGTTCCTGTGGAAAACAACCTGCGTGTCGAGTTCGATACTGTGCCGCTGCGTGTGCTTCTGGCCGGAGAAGCCGGTCTGGAACGCGTGCAGGTGCAGCGGCTTGCCCGGGGCGTGGCCCTGTCAGGCTACGTCAACTCGCCGGCCGCGGCGGAGCGCGCGCTCGGTCTGGCCTCCGCATCTCTTCCGGAAGGCTTGCTTGTCGAGGACAATCTGACCGCAGGCCTTGGTCTCGAGCCGCTTCGTGCACTCCTGGCCGGCGAGCCCGGTCTGGACGACCTCTCGCCGCTGCGCGCTTTCATAGCCGGCGAGCCCGGTCTCGAGGGCGTCGAGGTGCAGCGGGTCGGCCGGGGCGTGGCGCTCACCGGCGAGGTCGCTTCGGCAGAGGATGCCGAAAGGGCACGTCGCCTTGCCGTGGCGGCTCTCCCGGAGGGCGTTCCGGTGGAGAACAACCTGCGGGTGGTGTTCGACATCGTGCCTCTGCGTGTGCTTCTGGCCGGAGAAGCGGGCCTGGATCGCGTGCATGTCCAGCGGCTTGCCCGGGGGGTGGCCCTTGCGGGCTACGTCGGCTCACCTGCGGCGGAAGACCGCGCGCTTCGGCTTGCCGCCGCCTCCCTGCCGGAAGGTCTGCTGATCGAGAACAACCTGGACGTAGGGCTGGACCTCGATCCGCTGCGCGCACTGCTGATCGGCGAGCCCGGCCTCGAGGGCGTCGCGGCACGGCGCGTGGGCCGGGGCGTGGCGCTCACCGGCGAGGTCGCTTCGGCGGACGCTGCCGATCGGGCACATCGGCTTGCAGTGGCCTCGCTCCCCGAGAACCTGCTGGTGGAGAACAACCTGCGCGTGCAGTTCGACATCGAGCCCCTGCGCGCTGTCCTGGCGGCCGAGCCGGGCCTGGAAGGGATCCAGCTGCGGCAGCTCGCGCGAGGCGTGGCGCTCGCCGGCGAGGTCGCCTCGCCGGAGGCCGCAGATCGGGCCTCTCGGCTAGCCGCCGCCTCTCTGCCGGAAGGCCTGATCGTGGAGAACAACCTTGAGGTGGGTCTGGACCTGGAGCCTTTGCGCGCTCTCATGTCGGGCGAGAGCGGTCTCGAAGGCGTCGAGGTGAGGCGCATCGGCCGGGGCGTGGCGCTCACGGGCGAGGTCGCTTCGGCAGACGCTGCCGATCGGGCGCACCGTCTGGCAGTGGCCTCCCTTCCCGAGAGCCTCCTGGTGGAGAACAACCTGCGCGTGCAGTTCGACATCGAGCCGCTTCGCACTGTCCTCGCTGCGGAGCCCGGCCTGGAGCAAGTCCGCGTACAGCGGCTAGCGCGAGGCGTGGCGCTGGCCGGCGAGGTCGCCTCGCCGGAGGCCGCGGACCGGGCGCACCGTCTGGCTGTTGCCTCACTGCCGGGTGGCCTGCTGGTCGAGAACAATATGAACGTGGTTCTGGACCTCGCGCCGCTTCAAGCGCTCATGGCCGGCGAGTCCGGCCTGAAGGGAGTCGAGGTGCAGCGGGTCGGCCAGGGCGTGGCGCTCACGGGCGAGGTCGCTTCGGCAGAGGCGTCCGACCGGGCGTACCGTCTGATCGCAGCCTCTCTCCCCGACAGCCTGCCGGTGGAGAACAACCTTCGGGTGGTGTTCGACATCGGTCCGTTGCGCGCGGTTCTGGCTGGCGAGCCCGAACTGGACCGCATCCAGGTGCAGGAGCTGGGCAGAGGCGTCGTGCTGACCGGCGAGGTCGCTTCGGCGGAGGCGTCGGACCGGGCACACCGGATCGCCACGGCGTCGCTCCCGGAAGGCGTGCCGGTGGAGAACAGCCTGCGCGTGGTCCCGGACATCGAACACCTGCGCGCGGCCCTGGCCGGCGAACCCGGACTGGATCGCGTTCAGGTTCAGCGGCTCGCGCGCGGCGTGGCGCTTTCCGGCGACGTCGACTCGCATGCGGCGGAAGGCCGCGCACTCCGGCTGGCGGCAGCCTCACTTCCGGAAGGCGTGCCGGTGGAGAACAACCTGCACGTGGGACTGGACCTCGCGCCTCTGCGCTCTCTGGTGGCCGGCGAGCGCGGTCTGAAGGACGTTCGTGTGCAGCGGACAGGCCGCGGTGTTGCGCTCATCGGCGAGGTGGGTTCGGCCGAGGCGTCCGATCAGGCCTCCCGCCTCGCGGCCGCGCTTCTCCCGGAAGACATGCCTGTCGAGAACAACCTGCGCGTGGTGTGGGACGTGGAGCCGCTGCGCGCGCTTCTGGCCGGATCGCCCGATCTGGAACGCGTGCAGGTTCAGCGCCTTGCGCGTGGCGTCGTGCTCAGCGGGGATGTCGACTCGCATGCGACGGCCGACCTGGCGCTTCGCCTGGCTGCGGCATCCGTGCCGGAAGGCGTTCTGTTGGAGAACACCCTGAACGTGCGACTGGACCTGGCGCCGCTGCGGGTGCTCATTGCAGGTGTACCGGACTTGCGCAACGTCCGGGTGAAACGGATCGGACGGGGCGTGGCGCTCTCGGGCGAGGTGGGCTCGGCGGAAGCGTCAGATAGGGCACTTCGGCTCGCCGCGGCCTCGCTGCCCGAGGGTATTGCGGTCGAGAACGGCCTGCGCATAGCGCCGGATGTCGAACCGCTGCGGGCGCTCCTGGCCGGGGAACCCGGCCTTGAGCGGGTGCACGTGCAGAAACTCGCGCGTGGCGTCGCGCTGGCCGGCGATGTCGCTTCGCCCAAAGCGGCAGACCGGGCGCTGCGTCTTGCTGCCGCTTCCCTGCCCGAAGGCATGCTGGTGGAAGACAACCTGAACGTCGGGTTGAATCTTGCGCCTCTCGAAGCACTCATGGTTGCGGAGGAGGGCTTCGACAGCATCCGCCTCAACCGGATCGACCGAGGCGTGGCGCTGACCGGCGAGGTGGGATCGCAGACGGAAGCGGAACGTGCTGCCCGTCTTGCGGCTGCCACGCTCCCTGAGGACGCTCTGGTCGAGAACAACCTGCGCGTAGTGCTGGATTCCGGACCTCTTCGTGCGGCCCTTGCGGGTAATCCGGAGTTCGACCGCGTCCACGTGCGCGACCTTGAGCATGGTGTATCGCTGAGCGGCGAGGTCAACTCGGCTGCGGTTGCCGATCGGGCGCATCGGCTTGCCGCCGTCTCGCTGCCTGCAGACACGCTGGTGGAGAACAACCTGCGCATCGCCGGGCCCCTGCAGGTGAACCTGGAGGTGCAGATCGCGGAGGTGCAGCGCTCCATCGCCGAGGAATTCGGGTTCAACTGGGAGCTCTTCGGGCGCTCTGCCGAAGGAGACCTGGGGGGCGGATTCCGGATCGGCCGGCAGTCGCCACCCTTTAATCACATGGGGCAGCCAGTCATCGGGACGCCGGGGACAATTCCGAATAGCATAGTAGACGGTTTGACCTCTCCGTCGCTTCTACTCTCCAGAACATGGGAAGAAATCGGCATCACCGGCATGGTCGATGCGCTTGCGAGGGCTGGCTTGGCGAACGTCCTGGCCCGACCCAACGTCACGGCGAACTCGGGCGAGACCGCGTCATTCTTCTCCGGTGGCGAGTTTCCGTTGCCGTCCGGATACAAGGACGGGGTGATCGTCTTCGAGTACAAGAAGTATGGGGTTCTTCTGGACTTCGTGCCTACCATCGTTGATGACGGGAGGGTGGAGCTCACAGTCCGTCCCGAGGTCTCGGAGCCTTCCAGAGACAACTCGGTGCAGGTCGAGGGCATCGACATCCCCGTAATCAACGTGCGTCGTGCCGAGACTACCGTCGAGATGGGGGATGGCGAGTCCATCGTGATCGCGGGTCTCTTCAGCAGCGCGTCCGACGAAGTGCAGTCGGGAGTGCCGGTGCTCAAGGACCTGCCGCTTCTCGGAGCGATGTTCGGACACACCTCGACCCGGGCGGACGAGCTGGAACTGATCGTCACTGTCACCGCCCGCCTGGTCCAGGCCGGGCCGGCGCCAGGCGACGCGATCACGGCCGGATCCGGACAAGCCAATAACAGTTACTACTACTGAGGACGGTGCCGCCGTGCAGTTTCTCCTCTTGAGTACGCCATGAGGGCCCCGCGCCCGGTGGATAACCCCGCTTCGCCGGAGAGCGACGCGGGCGGCTCCCTCCGCAATGCGGCTGTGCCAAGTCCGAATGCCGGCTCATGTCCGGAAGGTCACCTCTCCCTCCGCGGCGATATCCCGGATGGAGAACGCCCGCCTGATCGACGCAACGCAGGAAACTTTGTCGTGCCTAACCTCCCGACCCGCAGCCTCCCAGCCGCCATCACCGCCGCCCTGTGCGTCGTCCTGCTTCTCGGCGGCTGCCAGGAGCGGCTGGCGCAACGGGATACCTACTTCGCTCCCCTGCGCGGCTTGAGCGCCTCTCTGCATGCGGAGACGGAGCATGTGCTGGATTATCACCAGGCCATGCAGGCCGCGCTGCATGGATGCAATGAGAGCCAGCGCGCGACTGCAACATCGAGCGTCATGGGGCCGGCGAACGTGGTGCCGGAGGGAGCGTTGGATCCCGACGCGCAGGCGCGGCTCTGCGCATCCTCCGGGATCACGCATGCTGCGCGCGGGGCCCCGTTGAACGGCTACCGGCGTTGGGTGGGAGACCAGGTTCGCGAGTTGCCCGCGCCGTCCGAGACGGCCTCCTCGATCGGAGGCGGCTCGTGAGCGACCGAGGCCCATCCCGGCTCCCCTCCGGCCGTGAGCGCGATCATGGCACTTTCGCCTGACAGCCTCTACGCGCGAGCGTTCGCTTCGGATGGCGAGACGCTGCGGGCGCTTCGTACCGGGCTCGAGGGCCGCAAGGCGCGGATCCAGCGCGGACGTCTCGTAGCGGCACTGCGCACGCTCGCGAACGAACCGGCCTCCAGAGTACTGTTCGTCGACCTCGACGGCATCGCGGAACCTGGCTCGGCCGTCCGGGAGCTGACGGCGGTGTGCGCCTTCGAGACCGCCGTGATCGCCATCGGCTCCATCGACACGGCGCAGTACACCCGGGAATTATTTCAGCAGGGTATCGCCGACTATCTGGTCAAACCCGTATCCGCCTCCCTTGTGCGCGAGGCCTGCGCGGCGGTGACGGACGAGGGTGCCGAGCGCCCCTACGCAGGACGGGTGGTCGCGTTCGCGGGCAGCGCTGGCAGCGGGACCTCGACCCTCGTGGCCGCGCTCGCCCGTGCCATCGGCGCCGAAGGACGGACGGTGTCGGTGGTCGATCTCGATCCGATATCCGGACGGCTTCCCGCGCTGTTGGGCTCCGAGCCTGCCGAGGGTCTTCCGGCGTTGCTTGAAGCGTTGAGCGCACAGGCCGAGAACGACACCGATGTGGGCGCGGCAGCCGACCGGATCGACGGCGTATGCATGCCCGTCGATGCCCAAGTGTCGCTGTTAGCCTACGCTCCGGATTCCGCCCTTCCGACAGCACCCTCACCGGCCTCGCTGCTAAGGCTGCTCGGGCACCTGGCCAACCGGACGCACCTGGTGCTGGTGAGAGGGTTCCCGGATCCCGTCACGCAGCTCGACATCATGCAGCAGACCGACGCCCGCGTGCTGCTCTACGAACCGACGCTGTCCAGCCTGAGTGCTGCGGTTCGATGCCTGGCCCTTCTTGGTACGAGCCACCCCGCGACCTTGGTGCAAAGCCTGCCGAGGATGCCGCGAAGCGCGTTGTCGCCGGCGCATATCCGCTATGCGTTGGGCGACCGCAAACCCGACATCGTGGTGCCCTTCGATTCCGCAATTCACGCGGAAGCCACCGAGGGCAGGTCGAAGCAGCCCGGACGGGCGTGGCGCAACGCCGTGCGGCAAGTGCTGGATCGTATCCTCGAGAGCGCCGCCGTGCCGCAGGGAGACTGACGGTGCCGGTCGACAATTGGTTTCTCTCATGCCGCGTTCGCGGAGGCCCGAGAGTCGGAAGCGTAGTGGGCTTGGTGGCGGCATGTCTCCTTTTCCTGACCGCCGTTCTGTCGGGATCCGCCCATGCGGATGTGTCCGGGCTGGCTCGGGTGATCGACGGCGACACCATCGAGGTGAGTGGTAGCCGCATCCGGCTACACGGGATCGATGCGCCGGAAAGCGAACAGCTCTGTTGCGTCGGCGGCACGGCCCGGAAGTGCGGCAGGCAGGCAACGCGTGCACTGAGAGATCGGATCGGCGGCGGCCTCGTGGACTGCGAGGAGAGGGATCGGGACCGCTACGGCCGCCTCGTGGCGCTCTGCCGCGTCGGCGGCGGTGACCTGGGAGCCTGGCTGGTCATCCAAGGGTGGGCGCTGGCCTATCGCCAGTATTCGGACGCCTACGTGAGCGAAGAGGCATCGGCAAGAGAGTCCCGGAGGGGTCTCTGGCACGGCGAGTTCGTCGCGCCCTGGGACTGGCGCGCGGGGGAGCGCCTGCTCTCGACATGTCAGGTCAGGCCCCGAAAGGAAGATCACACTCCCGGTAACTGCCTCATCAAGGGGAATATCGCCCGCGACGGAGAGCGCATCTACCACCTTCCGGGCGGGCAATACTACGAGCGGACCCGGATCGATTCAGCAAGGGGCGAACGCTGGTTCTGCACCGAGGCCGAGGCTGAGGCGGCAGGGTGGAGGAGATCGCGCCGGTGAACGACCGTCCTGCCGCGCAGATATTGTCCGCCCGGTCCGGCTGGAGCGAGGAGAAGCGGTCCGCCTCGTCCATGGCGTATCTCCGGCTCCCAGCGAAGACATGCACACCAGGCGTGCCCCTGGCCGGCGGCCGGCGCTTCCTGTGCGCCAGTATCGCACCGGTGACGAAGTCCGGCACTCGACGCTCCTACAATCCCGGATCGGCAAGGACGTTTCTCTCTGCTTCTCCGGCACCGTGAAGAACAGAATGAACAACGCATACGAGACCTGCCTCTCCATGAATGCCTCACCGGGCACCATCGCCGGAGCGCTCCGGGAGCGAGAAATTTGCCGACCTACAGGCGAGGTACTCGCACATACCCGGGCCTCGCCGCCAAGTCCGCCCGCGCCGGCTAACCCCTTCCGGCTTGTCGGGCGTGCCGCGCTGCCGTGGCACGAAATGAGAGAGGGACGTGAACGGCCGAGCAAGAAGGAGTTCGAGGCTGCACTTCCTTGCAGCTGTGCACGGATTCTTGTCCCCAACGCCGGCGGTGCCGGACGGAAGCCGGGCAGATGCGGGCGCCGAAGACCATGCACATCGGGCTCGAAACCGCCCGAGGTCGCAGATAGGCCCCCGGCGACCGGACGACCCGGTCGCCGGCTACTCGACTGCAACGGCAAACGCTGGCGAGGCCAGGGCCACCAGTGCCGTTGCAGCCGGATTATCTCGAACAACAAACGCGCGCTGAGGAACCTTCGATCCATGAGCAGACGCAGCCTTGAGCGCAATCCGGCCGCGCTGACGGCCGCCCGACACCTCAGGGAGTTCGGCTTTACGGGCTGGCACCTAAGGCAGCGCAACCAAGACCCCCGCCCCCCCGATGCCGTGGTGGACGGCGCGGACCGCGTGGAGCGGCAGTTGGTCCAGGCCGACCACCACGCCGCCGAACAGTTCCCGCACCGGGACGATTCCGCCGTGTTCCTACTGATGGGCCGGCCTCGCCCCGAAGCCGGAGACGGACTGATAGCGCTCACTCGCTACTGGCTCATCGAGGAAGTCAACGTCATGCACCAGGACAGGGAAGAGGCGATTTATGCCGTGTTCTGCACATGAGGCGACAGACAACCATTCTTCTGGAAGACCGTGGAACGCCCGAGCGCGCCGCCTGTCTATTACCGGAATGGGAGTGAGTGTCGTGAGAGTGTTGGGAAGAGTGCTGTTGCCAGTCGTGGTTCTACTGTTTACTGCCGGCGCCGTACTCGCTCAGGACAATCAAGACAGCGTGCCGCGCCTCTATCTCTCGGCGAGCGGTGCTCTGGTCATGCCGGCTGACGTTCACGCCGACTTCCACGACGCTTCGGGGAGCCCGAATGGAGGAATGGATGGGGCATTCGACAGGGGCCCTGGTCTCGTTCTCGTCATGGGCTACGGCCAGAAGTGGGAGGTCCGGGGCGAGTTGGAGATCGGGTACCGGACCTTCGCGATCGACAGGATATCGAACTTTCGGCTGGGTGGCGTTGCCGATCCCGGCCCCTATCGAGCGATCGGCGACGTGACGTCATACTCGGTCATGGGGAATGTCGTGTCGTCGCTGGATTTGGGTCCTCTCAACTTGTACGTCGGCGGCGGCATCGGCATGGCCCGCGTCGACGCCGGTATGCGCTCCATTGCACGTGTGTCGTTCGACGAAGCCGATGGCCGGGACAGCGTATTTGCCTGGCAGCTGTTCACTGGCCTCCAGTACCACCTGTCCCAGGACTTCTCCGCGTCGCTGGGCTATCGCTATTTCGCGACCGAAGACGCGAGATTCGGCAGCACCTCCGCACCCATAGAGGCTCACAACGTCGAAGTGGGCATTACCCACTGGCTGGACTGAGGATCCCGGAAACCTTTATTTCCGGTCTGCGAGGGGCAACATATTGCAGCAGCAAACGAAAGCAACGGTTCGTGCGACGAGGCTGTGCGGGATCGTCGCTGCGGCCACCGTCGTCTGGCTCTGCGCACTTTCGCTCGCAGTCGAGGCTGCTGCGCCGTCGGTGGAGGATGTGCGCGTGGATCGGTACGGCGACGGGACGCGGCTCGTCGTGGAACTGACCGGAGCGGTTGACTTTCAGGTCTTCGCTCTGGCCGGGCCGGAGCGGCTGGTGATCGATCTGTCGCCGGTGCGCTGGGTACTGCCGGATCGCACTCTCACCATCGGCCGTGACGGCGTGGCTCAGATCCGGTTCGGCCAATTCCGGCCCGATACCTCGCGCATCGTGATCGACCTGGATCTGCCGCTCATCCTGGGCAGTGCGCAGTGGCTTGAGGCCGACGCAGTCTCCAGGAACCCCTACCGCCTGATCCTCGATCTCGCCCCCGTGCCCGCGTCGGCGTTTCTCGCCACCGTCCGCGTTCAGCCGCCGGACCCTGCGCCGCTGCCACGGTTGAGGCCGCTGCCGCCATCCCTCGTCCGCCTCATCGCCCTCGACCCCGGCCACGGAGGGCGCGATCCCGGGGCGGTCTCGTCGGGTGGTGTACAGGAGAAAGTTATCGTCCTGACCTTTGCGCGTGAGCTTCGCGACGTTCTCCAGGAAACCGGTCGCTATAGCGTGGCAATGACCCGGGACAGCGACCGCAAGGTCGGGCTCTGGCAGCGCGTGGCATTCGCCCGCAATTCCGGCGCGGACGTCCTCCTCTCAATTCACGTAGACCGCGTACATGATCGCCGGGTGCACGGAGCCTCGGTCTACACCCTGTCCGAGGAGGCCTCCGACGCCGAGACAGCCGAGCTCGCCAGGTTCGAGAACAAGGCTGACATCGCCGCCGGTATAGAGGTGCCGGAGCAGCTTGATCCCGATGTCGCTGCGGTTCTTGCTTCGATGGAGCAGCAGGGAACCATGAACTGTTCCGTTGTACTTGCAGGACTGCTGGTCCCCGCGCTCGGCGATGTGGCTCCCCTCGTCAACCGCTCCCACCGAATGGCGGAGTTCCGCGTGCTCAAGGCACCGGATGTCCCGTCGGTCCTGATCGAGCTCGGCTTCTTGTCCAACGAGCAGGATGCCGAACGCCTGAAGAGCGTCAATCACAGGAGGGCGCTGGCCGTAGCGATCCTCAAGGCTGTCGACGAGTATTTCCTGGAACCTTGCTGAGCGTGCGCCATTGAGACCGGTCGAATTTCTCCGCCTCATCGTGCCAGCCCTCGCTGGAAGGAACCTGCCATGCTGCGAACCACGACAGTCCGCCGGCGAGACGACGAGCCTCGGCGCGATGACACCCCTGGCGAGCGAGCCCGTTCGCTCCAAACGGCTTCGGTCGACGGTGCCGCGCACGTGTTTCACGTTCCGAACCCGCTGGTGCCAGATCGCGCCGCCAGTCTCGCTCTACGGTGCCGAAGTTCGCAATACTACGACGTTTCCATCTTCAGGAAACGCTGCACCGTACGCACTTTTTCTTGCATGCACAGCTCAATAGTGCTAACATATATTGGCTATAGAATCGGTACTGGACTGAGTAATTCCTACGATTTAGTAGCAGAAAATACTCGCGACACTGTATCAATCAGTCGATCAAAATGAGTGGAGTCGAGTGTGGTAGTCTTGGGCGCTACACACGGAGGTATAAGGTTGGGGCGTGTCGAAGAGAGCGTCGGCTACGTTCATCTCTCGGCCAAAAGAACCGGGAAGGAGTTGGGCTACATATGCGTTTCCCGGATACGAGGTTGCACCGCGGTAACGGCATCATCCCTTGACGCGGTGTATCATGACTCTTTCGAGTGAAAGATCAAGTTTTCATCCAATGACTGGTTGCGACAAGTCCATAGGTGCGGATCGATGAGCGGGGATCGAATGCCGGGCTACGCCAGACCGAGAGAGCCGATTCCGGCTGCGGCATCACACAGCGAGCCGCGGTCCCTGGCATGGCTGCGTGGTGCCGGTTTCGACAGCGCACTCATATTCGGTGGAATCTCTCTCGCGCTGCTCTGTGGAGCCGCGATCCTTTACGAGCCGTCCTGGTTCTACCCGATCCTGGTGGTCGATCTCTGGGTGCTGGGATATCACCACGTGATCTCCACCTACACGAGGCTCTGCTTCGACAGGGCGAGCTTCCGTGAGCACCGGTGGATGATCGCCTACCTCGTCCCGGTCATTGCCGCGGTCACCGTTTTGCTTGCCTGGACGGTCGGGATCTGGGTCATCGTAACGATCTATTTCTATTGGCAATGGTGGCACTACACGCGGCAGAGCTGGGGAATTTCACGCGCCTATCGCCGGACGGATCCAAACAGTCTCTACGAGGACGGATGGCTCGACCAGGCGATCTTCTTCGCGATGCCGGTCTACGGAATCCTGCTTCGCTCCAGCCAGGATCACGAGCATTTCATCGGCATGGAACTCTGGACGTTTCCGGTCCCGGAGTCGGTCGCCAGCACCGCGGGCTACGTCATGGGGGCGCTGCTTCTGGTTTGGGCTGGACGGCGTCTGGTGGCCCTGTGGCGCGGACGCCTTGCCACCGTCCACACGCTCTACATGCTGACTCACTTCGCGATCTTCGGCCTCGGATACGTCTGGATATCCGACATCACTCTGGGATGGCTGATGATCAACATCTGGCACAACTACCAGTACATCCTTTTTGTCTGGATGTTCAACAACAAGCGTTTTGCACGGGGGCGGGATCCGAATGCGCGTTTTCTATCGTATATCAGCCAGAGTGGACGGTTGTGGCTGTACTTGCTGGTATGTCTTGCTATCACCGGTGCCTTCTATTGGGGGGTACTGCGGACCATAGACTGGTTGCTCTTCGCGGGGTTCTCGGCGACGATCGTTCTGTATCAGATCATCAACTTCCATCACTACGTGGTGGACGCGCTGATCTGGACAAAGCGCGGGCGCGGTACGTCAAGCGCCCCGGCAACCGCCAGTTGAAAAGAAGCCACCGCAAGAGAAGATGCGCGTGCGATGAAGGATCTTCTATCGAACATTACAGTCGAGCAATGCGCCTATGTTTACTGCTCGATCAACCCCGAATCGCTTGAATGAAAGTCCTTTCGTAAAGCCGCCGCACGAGTGCATAAAGCCGGCCGCTGCCCGGGACCGCTGCTTCGGTCGGAGGCCACAGCAGGAGAGTCGATTATGGAACGGAGAGTCGCAGACAGTGGTGCGTGATTGCATTTCCTCCCGACGCGCAACGGACGTAATTCTCACGCCCGCGGCGGCTCGATTCGTCTGTTGCGCGAGCACCGGCCGCACCGCGACGATGTTTCTGGCGGAGTGCCTTGACCGACTGCCGGACGTGGTGGGGCTGCACGAGGGCCATCAGCTAGGTGCCGGGCGAGTTCCGCGACTGCCCCTGATCAATGTTCACAACCGCAAGGCTTGGCACGACCCCGACTACGCCGACCGGCTCGTCGCTGAGAAGCGCGACTTGGCTGCCCTCAGCGCCGCCGCTGACGGAGCGCGACTGATTGTCGACGCGGCCTTCTACAATGCGCCCCTGGTCGAGGCGATTGCCAGACGCCACCCGGACGCCTTGCTGTTCGTGATCTTCCGTCGCTGCGAGGGGTTCGTTCGATCGGCGACGATCGTGAGGGGCGAGGACTTGCAGCCGGCAGGTTGGCCGGATCGATCCAAGCCGCTCACGGACCGAGAAAAGTTTATCTCGATCGGCAGGCTCAAGCCGGCGCCTGACCATCAGGATCATGTGTCATGGTCGAAGTGGTCCGCCATCCAGCGCAACACCTGGCTCTGGACAGCAGTCAATGGGTACCTGCACCGGTTCGCTCGCGACAACGCGAATTGCCATCGGTTCTTCTTCGAGGACCTGATCGAAAGACCGGAGAAATTCTGGACAGACTTGCTGCAGCAGATGGAGGTTCTCTCCCCTGCAACACTTTCCCGATGCCTTGAGTCTTCGGGATCGAAGACCAATCAGCGTCAATCCTACCAGATCGGTCGCGTCGCAAGCTGGAGTGCGGCGGAACGGGCATTCTACGCGGAACGAGCACGCCCCCTGGAGGACGAAATCTATGGCTGACTCACTGGAGGCGCGCATTATCGAAATCATCCAGTCGACATTGCGTCATGAGAGCGGCAATGCGGAACTGACCCTTGGTCCTTCAGCCTCGATGGAGACGGTCGGCGAATGGGATTCTCTCTCTTTCATGAGTGTCTTTTGCGCGATCAACAAGGCCTTCGATATCGACCCCGATTTCGATGACGCGGTGCACTACATATCGGTCGCATCTCTTCATCGTTATCTGGAAGCAGTGACCGTCTGATGTCCGGTCAAGGCGGTCGCAAGGCACTCCTCGCGCGGATGCAGATAACTATCGACCGCTACGCCCAGCGAACCGCCGTTCGTGCGCCCGGAGAAAGCCTGAGCTACGGCGATTTCTCCCGGCTGGTCGGGAGGCTCTACCTCGAACTGCGGAACCCGAAGCGCGCGCAGGGCGGCCCCGTCGGATTGCTGCTGGATCGCTCGGCGACGGCCTATGCCGCCATGTGGGCTGCCATCGCTCTCGGCCGCCCGTACGTTCCGCTGAACGCCAAGTACCCGCCGAGCCGGCTGCGGAGCATCCTGAGGCAGGCAGGTGTCGACGTCACGGTGTGCACGCAAGCCAACCGGGGCTTGGCGACCGGCCTTGGCATCGCATCGGACGATACTGTCGTGGCGGACACCGACCTACCGGTCGACGAATTGGCGGGCGGTGCAATCGACTGGGGTGTAAGCGACGAAGATCAGGGGATTGCGTACATCCTCTTCACCTCGGGTTCGACGGGCGAGCCGAAGGGCGTGCCCATCTCCTACGACAATCTCGCGAGCTTCATCGAGAATCTGGGCGCAGTCATCGATTACAGACCCGAAGACGTGTGCTCGCAGTTCTGCGAACTCTCCTTCGATTTCAGCGTGCACGAAATATATCTCTCACTTCTGAACGGATGCACCTTGTGCCCGGCCCGACAAATCGATCTCTTCAACCCCGCTCCATTTGTGGCGAATAACAGAATTACCGTCTGGGTGTCGGTCCCGTCGTTGGCGCGCGTCGTGCTCCAACACCGCGGTGCCGACCACGAGTCTCTCGGCACGCTCCGACTGAGCATGTTCAACGGCGAGGCGCTGACCCACCAGCTTGCCAGAGACTGGAACAGGGCGGCGTGCGGCACCGAGATCTGGAACACCTATGGGCCGACCGAGTGCACTGTCGCCGTCACGGCCCAGCGCTGGGAGGACCATCCCGACCTTTCAGAATCCGGCGTCGTCTCGATCGGGACCGCCTTTCCGGATTGCACGGCTGCGCTGCTCGTGGACGAAGAAGTCGTCCCCGTTTCTCCTGAGCAGAACGGCATCGTCGGCGAGCTGCTGCTGGCGACACCGCAGCGCTTTGCCGGCTACCTCGATCCGGGCCTGCCCTCACCGTTCATCGCGGACAGCAAGGGCCTGCACTTTTATCGCACGGGCGATCGCGTTCGATCGAGAGGGGGGCGGCTCTACTACCTTGATCGGCTCGATCTTCAGGTAAAGATCGGCGGCCACCGAATCGAACTCCTGGAGATCGAGCATCGGTTGCGAAGGCGACTGGAGTCGGACGCGCTCGCCGTCATCGCCCATCCGCCCCGGTGTCCGACCGAGCTGATCCTGTTTCTTGTCGGCGACCGCGAGGCACCGAAACTAACGAGCCAGGAACTGGGCCTTCCCAGCTACATGTTGCCCCAGCGGACCTTCGTGATCGATGCTCTCCCTCTCACAGCACACGGGAAACTCGACCGACACGCCTTGCATGAGCGCATCGCACCGAACGCCTGACAGGGCTTCATTCATGTTCCGCGTCGTCCTGTTGGCCGGATGTGCTGCCCTGATCTCAGGTCTTCTCTGGCTCGACGGAAACCGGGCCGGGCCGGCGAATTCGATGGGCCGCTGCAACCTGCTGCTCTCCCAAGCGGGCGAACCGGCGGCAGACGTTCTCATAGTCGGCAGCAGCAGGATCGGGGTGGCTCTTGACCCCGTGGCTATGGAGCACATCCTGAGCGCGGAACTCGGTCGCCGGGTCCGCGTCGACCGTCTGTCTCTCGGCCGCAATCCGCTGAGGACGATGAGCGGGCTTCTGGAGAACTATCTGGAGGCGCGCGGATCTCCCGCGGTCGTGGCACTCGAAATCATGTTCATGACCGAACGCAGCGTCAACCGCCTGGCCCAACGCGGCCTCGCGCTTGCCCCGGAAGACTACAACTACTTGAGGGACGTCAACCTTCTCCGCTTTGAGCAACTTCTCAGCCAGCCGTCCGTCGCCATGCCGTTCACGAGAAGTGAGAGTGTTCTCAGTCTTTGGAGCCAACGTCTCAGAGGCGTTGCCCTGCGGTCGGGAGCCCTGATGTACCAGGCGCTTCGCGATCCGAACCAGGAATGGGAACTCTCCGCCTGCGCGCGCGACGACTGGAGACGCGAGGCTGAGTGGCCATCCGACTTCTCATTCAGTTACGGAGAGTTCGAACCGGATACCGGCTTGGCGGACCTTGTCCAGGCACTGGAGATAGATGTCGCCCGGCAAGCGGAAGCCCGCGCATTGAAGGACTGGCAGTTCAACAGCCCCGGCGGCATTGCCTATCCATACGATTTGGGGGCTGACTATAGACGGGGTGAGGTCAATGTCCTCGCGTCGATGATCGAGCGTATCCTCGATCGGGATGCCGAAATTGTAGTCCTTCCCTTGCCGCTATACGGGTACGTACTCGACCGTGCGGAATTGCTCGATTTTGTCATGGCTCGCTTTGAGCGGCACGTTCATCTCTTCGACCTCTATGGCGAAATCAGCGCGAATTTCGGTCCACTCTGGTACGACGATGCTCATGTGGAACGCTCGCCGGTCGGGGCATTGACCACAGCACTCATGGCGCAACGCCTGCTGAAATCGCGAGCGCTTGTCCCGGCACCGTCAGAACTCGATGATTGATCCGGTATCCTTCCTCGTCTTCATCCTGGTCTCGGTAGGTCTGTCTCACGCGATTTGGCCCTACGGCACTCTGAACCGGCTGTTCTGGGGATGCATGCCGGGCGCGATGCTCCTGTTCATCGTGCATCCGCTGGCGTTGGTGTTCGCGCTGACCTCGTTTGCCGCCTGCGGGGGCGTGTACCTGGTCGGCCGGATAGCCGAAAGTTCGCGCGTCAAGGCCCGCATACCTTACTTGATTCTGCTGCTCCTGTTCGTGCCCGACGTCACCGGAACCCTCACGACCAATCCGATTCTCTGGCTCGGGAGTGCGTTCTTCATCATCCGCCAGATGATGACTGTGGCGGCAACTCTCAAGGAACAGAGAGACATTTCTGATTTCGTTCCCGGACTTCTTCTGGCGACGTTTTTCTTCGCTGCCTTACCGTCCGGTCCCGTGTTCAACGGCTTGCGTATCTGGAACACGCTGAAGGCCAGGAACAGGCCGAATTATCCCGAGGGTCTGTTCCGACTCTTCGAAGGCTTCGCCTACTTGTTCGCCTTCGCCGGCATCGCGAGTGTCGCCATCGAACACGCCGGCACCCTCGGCGGTGCCCTGGCCGAAGACGGCAATTGGGCAGCCTCCTGGATCCTGCGCATCCTGGTCGATCCGCTTCTCGGCTTCGGTTTCCTGTTCTCTACCTTCTACGGTTACTCACGCATGGCTGAGGGCACGGCGCTGCTCTTCGGCTTCGAGGTGCCGCAGAATTTCAACAAGCCGCACCTGGCCACGGACCTGGCCGACTTCTGGAAGCGCTGGCACCGTTCGATGGCGGAATTCGTCATGCAGTACATCTATTTGCCCCTACTCGTCTCGACCAGGCATGCCAAGTTCGCACTGATCGCCGCCTTCGTCTTCATGGGCCTGTGGCATGAATTTACACTCGGCTTCTTGATTTGGGGTCTTGGCCACGGTCTTGGACTCGCTCTCGTCCTGCCTTGGGCGCGACGTCGCCGTATCCCGGCAGGGGCAATTCGCGTCTTATCCTTGGCCTATGTGCTAGGGCTCTCGGCCGTCGCCCATGGAGTCTGGAAATGACAGTTCGTCGTTGGCTACGACTGGTTTACTTGGCCGCGTGCATCTTCGCAGTCTTGACGTGGATCTGGTTCGGACGGTTCGAGGCAATCGAGGTGCCGTATGTGCAGTTCTGATGTCGTACCTCTTGAGTAACTTGCATCTAAGCGGCTGAAGCTTGGACGTTTTTGTTTTTGCCGATGTCGCCGTCCTGGATGAGTTGGTAGCCGAGCTTTTTGGCCTGCCGACGCAGCGCCGAGAACTTGCGATCCAGACGTCGGCTCTCGTAGACCTCCATGCCGTGTTCCACATAGTGCTGGCCGCGGGTCACCATCAGGTAGATCAGGCAGGCGAGCTCTCGCGCGGTGGCGACAATCGCGACCTTCGTGTCCATCCGGGCGAGGCGGCTTCGGTGCTTGGCACCGATGAAGGTTTGGCTGGAGCGAGCGGTCATGGCCGCCATGCGCAGTGCCTGGCCAACGCGGTTGACCACCTTGGGGCTACGGCCCGGCAAGGATTTGCCACCGCTGATCCTGGTCCCCGGCGCCAGCCCCAGCCACGAACTGAAGTGCTGTGCGGAGGGGAAGGCGGAGAAGTCCGGCCCGATCTCGGCTGCGATCACCAGGGCAGTGTTGATGCCGATGGTCGGGATCGCGGTGAGATCGACCCCCATCATCTTGTTCAGCGCCACAGTCATGGCCTTGTCCCGCCCGCAGGTCGCTCTGCCGCCGCTGTTCGGGGCCGCGTTCGGCGCCATGCTCGGCGAGCCGTCACTGGGAGTGTCGTCGGGCGTGCTGTCGTCCGTCGGATCGTCGGGCGGTGTCAGGCGCTCAACCTCCGCCATGATCCGCGCCTCGCAGGCAGCGATCTGCTGCTCCAGGAAGTCGTAGCGCTGCATCGCCTGCTCGAGCGCGAACAGGTGCTCCTCGCGCCACGTGCCCTGAAGGCTCGCGACAATCGTGTCGGCGCTGGCCTTGATCCGCTTGTCGCGGAACGACGCCAGCCGCTCGGGGGCGCGCTCGCCGTCGATGATCGCCCGCCGATCTGCTTCGTCATCCGGGGCGGCACAAGCATCACCTCGAAGCCTGCACGCTCCAGGACCTCGTAAACCGGGATCCAGTAGACCGAGGTCGACTCCATCGCCACCTTCGTCACACCGCACGACTTCAGCCACTCGGCCATCGCTTCCAGATCGCGCGTGAACGCGCCGAAGTCCCGCACCGGCTCCTCGGCTCGCTCCGGATCGACCGCCACGAAGTGACGGTCCTTGCCAATGTCGATCCCGGCGCAATTCGGGTGCACCACCTTGAGACGCTGCCTCCTTCTCCGCCTGCGCGCCATCGAGAGCCCTCCCACACTCCGTTGCCGTTGTGGGTGGGGAGGAACCGCGGCGAAGTCTCAATCTCTTGAACGAGGTCGCGGGCGAACCCGCGCCATCAGTGACAGAAGCCGATCACGGTTCGGGCCAAGCTCCTCAACGGGTGCTCTCGCACGCCAATGGCGAAACGGCCTCGTCTGCCCCACCCGCAACCACTTCACGCATCAACCGTCGAAGACTCAACCCCAGTTACTTCCGCGACTGAGCAGCCGCGCCGCGGGGGTTGGTGCTCCTCAGTACACTTCGGGACCCTTCCGGTGTCGCACGCGCCGCAAACGCGGACGTGGCTTCTTGCGACCGCGCCGACGAAGGCGCGCGCCGACATGCCGGGGACGGTGCCGCTCAGGTCAGAAGACGCATCATCTGGTCAACCGACAGCATCAAGATGCCGAACACCAGGTGCAATGAACCTTGGCATGACCGCGGATGCGAACATGGCGATGAATCTAGCCCAGTGCGTCCGCAATCAGCTCCTTGAGTTCAGCCACAGTGGGTATCTTGTGCTCATGATCGCGCCGGGTCATGCGCTGGAAGGCCAGCGCCTCCCTCGCCGTATCGGCGTAACTCGGCGCGTGGTTGTCGATCAGGTTCTTCAAGACACCTTCCGCCTCCGGCTCGGGCCGGCTGGCGATGGAATGGATGATACGCTCGATGAACGCGCTCGCGCCCAAGGCATCGTTCCAGCCGCCGCCGATGCGGCCGCTTCCGGACCGATGGACCATCCTGGGCCAGCGCGTGCCGAACACCTCCACGACGAACCGGAGAGTATCGAGCGGCACTTCGCCGAAGAGGAACGCGCTCCCGATCCGCTCCCGGACGAACGCGATGAAGTCCGGGTTGTTTTCCGCCGCGTCCAGCAGCGCGTCCCTGTATCCCTCCAGGTCGACGACGCAGGCCACCGACAGCCACGAAAGCTTCGCGCACTCATCCGGGTGCGCCCTGTCGCGGCAATCGACGATCAACCGGCGCACCGCGTCGCTCGGCGCGTCCTCGAGCGCGCAGGTCATCAGTTCCCTCTGCTCCTGCCCGTGCAGTTGGGGATAGGCACGCAGCCACTCGAGCGAGAGGCGGCCGGCCAATTCGTGGAAGCCGCTCCCGTAGTCTCCGCCGAGGCTGTCGAGCTCACGGACGAACTCTGCATTGCATGCGAGCTGGGGCTCGATGCTCGCCCGGAAATGCCGCTCCATGTCCTCCACGCCCGTGAATACCATCTCCCTCAGCGCGAATTCGATATCGATCTGTCCGCCGGAGACGCTCATCGGCACACGCCGCCAGGCCATGTAGGCGGCGTCCAGTGCCGCCCGCCTGATCGTGTCGAGGGGCAGGCCCCGGTGAAGCGCCACGTCGACACCGCAGATCAGCGGCGCCTCCGCCTCGTGCTCGTTGCCCGCACAGTGGATTTGCGCTATCGCCGAAGCGTGGGGCAGCTCGGTGCGTCCGAGTACGGCGACGAAGCCGTTCAGAACCCGCTCGCAGAGGTCCTCACCGAGAAAGTCCCGCAGCCGCTCGCGGGGAGCGAGCGAGGGGTCGCCGTTCACGTTTTCGCCGAGCCTGTCGAACCGGCCCAGATAGACGGCGGCAGGCAGCGCCAGGACCCTGAAGTCCCCGGCCGCAATGCTGTCGGCCTGCCCGGCCAGCGCCGCACGATGCGCTTGCCTGTGGACTTGCACCGCCGTCCCGGCACCGGAGCCGCCGTCCCTGTCCCGTGCATTCTGCAGAGCCGCCAGGCTCAGGGCCGGCCCGCCGCTCACCAGCCCGGCATTATGGAGTACCGGGCGGGCGGCCTCGATGATGCCCCGCCACGTCTCGGGATCGATCGAGCCGTTCTCCGAACGAATGCGAAGCGCCTCTGCCAGTTCATCGTGGTCCGCCGCCGCCGCACCGATACCGAGGCCTGTCTTCCTGAGTTCCAGGCAGGCCGACCGGACGCTGCCCGGGCGAGGTGTCGTCAGCGCATGCTCCAGAACCGCGGCGCGCAGCGCGCGTTCGCGGCCGAATATCTCCGCCAGCCGTTCCCGTGGGGCTGCGGCGCCGGCCTCGCCGGTCCAGCGAATCCACGCCCAGACCCGGCCCGCCGCGACGGCCGGATCGGCTTCCAGCACCCGGGCCGCAAGATGTCTTCCCATATCCGTGAGCGTCTCCCTCTGCCAATCTTCGGCCTCCGCGAGCGCGGCGGGCGCGCCCTCGGCGATGAAGTCGAGCAACGCGGCCAGTCGGGCCGTGTCGAGAGCGCCGAACGGTTCCCGGCGCGAAGATGCCGCCGCCTGCGGCTCCGTGTCGTCCTCTCCGCCAGGCTTCGCTTCCATGCGACCGGCGGACGGAGACCACCTTGCAGTTCCATCGTCCAGTTCAAGGCTCCCGAGTATCTCACAGGCCAGCCGTGCGGAGCCGGCATCGCCCAGGTCGAGAAGCCGAAGCGCCGCGGCTTCGTCATCGGCCGGGGCGTTCGCGTCCAGCGACCAGAACGCAGCGGCGCGCTCCCGGTAATCGCGGTCTCGATCGAACAGGATGCCCTCCAGCAACCGGCCGTCTTCCCCGGACAGGTCCGTCCCGCCCATCGCTTCGATCAGGAACGCCGAAAGCTGCGCATGTGGGCCGGGCTCGGCCAGAACCCCGACGATGTCGTCCTTGAGCTCCCGCCTCATCAGTCCCGAGCCCCGGTGAACGCCCCGGTCCTCGGCGTCGAAGCACGGGTCCTCTCCCGAGCGCTCTTTCAGCGCGGCGAGAAGAGTGCGGGCCCGGTCCGGGGCAAGCGTCTCCATCTCGCCCTCGCGCAGCACCGCATGGGGATCCGCCGCGAGGCAGCGGGCGGCCAGGGCCGGGCTGAGGCGCGCAATCCAGGCGTGGAGCCCGCGCAGCGCGCCGGGAACGCCCCCGCCCGGGCCGAACAGCGAAAGGATGCCGGCACCGGTGGGACCCTCGGCAACACAACGGGACAGCCATGCGGCCCCGAGATATTCGGCGATCGCGCGGTGCAGGCAGGAGAAGCGCCCCTCCCCGTCGGCCTGGAACAGCCGTGTTCTGAGCGCGTCGGCGGCCGCGCCGGCGAAGGGGAGCCCGCGGACATCGGAAACGTTCAGGAACCCTGCCGGGGTCTCCGCGACGTTTCCGTCGTGCACGCCCATGAGATCGCACAGAAGCAGCGTCGCGCAGATCGCACCGGAGGCCAGCAGCAGCTCGTCCCCGTCGCTGCGGACCGCAGGAACGATGCCCGGGCTGGCGTCGTGAGCGAGCATCGCGCGGCACCCCTGGGCGAAGAGCTCGGCGCGGTTCCGGGGAAGTCCGCCCCCGGCCCGCGCGATCTCGCCCAACAGACGCAGGTTCAGCGGATTCATGCAGGCGCGGATCAGCGCCCGGCTCTCCAGCTTCTCCAGGAGAGCGTGCACCTCGACGCCGGGAAACTCGCGCTCCAGGAACGCACGGGTTTCAGCGTCGTCGAATGGTATCAGGTAGAACGTCTTGAGCTCGCGGCCATACTCGTTCTCGATCCTCGCGCGGTCCACGGCTTCGCGCCACTCGGCGCTGCGGCAGGACACCGTGAATTCCGGTTTTCCCGCCCTGACCAGTTGACCCAGCACCGCATTGAGAGCGCTGCCCCGGCCGGGCGACGCGATCTCGTCGAGGCCGTCCACATGGACACGTCCGAATTCCGGCAGCAGGGAGCCGGGATCGTCGGCCTTCAGCAGCCTGGCCGCGTGAATGTATGTCTCGCCATGCCGCTCGCACACTTGGCGCATGAGCGTGGTCTTTCCCATGCCGGCGTCGCCGAGAAGCGCCACCGGATCGTACAGGTTGCCGAGCGCGTTCAGGTCGATACCCCTGATCTCGCCATCGCAATCCTCTACGAACACTTTCCTTTCGATCCACATCGTCATTGTCTCCTTCGTTGCGTTCATGTTTCGCGCATCGAGTCCGCGCTGCGCTCCACTTCCAGGCCATCGGGCCGTTGCCCGCGCGCGGGTGCAGGCTGTTCTCTCCTTGCGGACCGGAGCTTTCGCAGCCGCCGTTGGGCCTGGCGATCCGATCGCCGGCGCCGCTCCCGGGGCATCAGAGCTCCAGCTCCAGTCCGAGTTCCATTTCGAGGGGCTTGTCCCGCGCAGGCTGCGGGGGCCGGCGATCGCGGGTTTCCCCGTCCTTTCCGCCCCGTTCGGCCGGCGAACGGGACGGCGCGGCGTGCTCGGCTGCCGGCCTTGCGGCGGCATTGCCGGGCGTTTCGGCACCCTTCGCCGGCGCGTCCGGCGCGACGGCCTCCAGCGCAGCGATCCGCTCGCCGGTGGTGGTCTCAAGCCGCTCCCGCAGCCTTGCCGCGTCGTCCGTCACCAGTTCCGCGCGATAGCGGGCCCGGCTGATCTCCACGTAGAAGCTCTTGGCCGTGGTCAGGTGAGGGTGGCCGGCCTCCATCGCCGCGATCACGTTGTCCACCGTGCGCCCCTGGAACGCGTGCACCGTAGACGCGTGGGCGTGATCGAGGTGGCGCAGCTGCGGATCGCCGGGGCCCAGCACCAGCGCGCGCCCGTCCTCCAGCCGGAACGAGACGCGGCCGTCCACGACCGAGACCACCTCCGCAGTCCGGCTGTTGACGAGCCCGAGGTCCCTGTCGTTGCGGGTCCAGCGCACGCGGTCGCCCGCGCGCAGCTCGACCGGTTCGACGCGGTACGCCTCGCTCCCGCCGTGACGGCCTGCCACGTGGCCGGGCTTCCAGGCGACGGTGCCGCCGTGTGCGTCCGCCAGCACCACGGTGTGGCTGCGGCGGTCCACCTCGACCACCCTGCGCTCGTCGCCCTTGCCGACGCCGAGCCGCCTGTAGGGGCGGTGGAAGGCCACGACATCGCCCGGCGCATAGTTGGCGGCGAGCGCCTTCTCGGCCCGCGTGTAGCCTCGGGAGACCAGCTGCTCGCCCTGGAACGCCGGACCGTGGATCGCGCCCTCTCTCGCGAGCCGCTCCCTGATATGCCCGTTGATGGCGACGCGAAGCTCGTGGCTCGGCGCCATCACGCCGGTGTTCTCACGCTCGTCGGGCGAGAGCCTGAGCCAGCGGGCGGCGACGGCGCCCGCGATGTTGTCCGCCTTCACCTCCGCCACGGCCGGCCCCAGCTTCTCGAAGGCCTTGCGGATGTCGCCCGCGACGCTGGCCTCGACCGCCTCCTTCAGCGCAGGCTCGCGCTGGCGCATGATCTCGTCCATCACCGCCGTCCGCATGCCCGCCCGCTGCAGCTGGGCGAAGGGCTTGCCGGCATCGACGGCGTCGAGCTGCTTCTCGTCGCCGACCAGTACGACCCTGGGAATGCGCAGTGTGGCGGCGATCCTGAGCAGGTCGCGCGCCTGCACGGTGGACGCGAGAGAGCCCTCGTCCACCACCAGCACGGTCTTCGAGAAGGCGTCGCGCATGTGGCGGGCGCCCCGTCGCGTGAGCCTGCCCCCGGCGATGCCCGCGTTGCGGGCGAGAAAGCCCTGCAGGGTCTCGCTCTCAATGCCCGACTCCGTGGCCAGCGTCTGCACCGCCGAAGCGGACGGCGCGAGGCCGAGCATGCGGTAGCCGCTCTTCTCCGCGAGCGCGCGCGCCCGGTTGAGCATGGCGGTCTTGCCGGTGCCGGCGTAGCCCTGGACGCCCACGACCCGGTCCTTCGACGAGAGGATCGCGGTGACGGCCTGTTTCTGGCCGTCGGTGAGCGGCCCGTTGTTCAGGTGCTGGTGCACCTTGCGGCGCCGCATCAGAACCTGTCCCCTGTCCCGGCCGGTGCGCATGAGGCCGATGGTCTCCCGCTCGTCGGCGATCGCGGTATCGGTGGTCAGGCCCTCGCCACCGGCAAATGCAGGAGCGGCATGCAGGCGACCGTCGCGCTGGAGAGCGTCGATGGCCTGTCCGGCGGCCTCGGCGGAAACGGCGCCGGGCTTCCAGGCGAGAGCTGCGGCCAGCAGGTCCGAACGCGCAAACACCGCCTCGCGTTCGCAGACGTGTTCCGTCGCCCAGGACACCGCCTGCATTGCCGGGCCGGGGCCGCGTGCCGGATCCCTGGCGGGTCCCCGGTTCGTTTCTCCGGCCCCGGCAACGTTCCGGTCACGGGCGACCTCGGCCTTCGGCACCTCCGCATCGACGGCAGGCGAGAGGCGGCGCCGGGCCGCTTCGGCCACCGCATCGGGCGAGAAGCCCAGCGACGCTGCCTGTTCGCGCCAGCTCGCCAGAAGCGCCTCCCTGTCCACCTCGCGCTTGTGGGCGCGCGTCATCAGCGCCGCGCGCTCGGCCAGCTGCGGATTGCTCGCCGTATCGCCGAGGCCCCGGGCCTCCATCGCGGCCTCGATCTCCGCACGCCTCGTCGAGAAGGCCTCGACGATCCCGCGGGGCACACCTGCGATCTCGAAGCGCCCGTCGGCGTGCGTCTTCTCGATGCCGTAGCCGAGAGCCGCCAGCTCCCGTGCCAGCTCGCTCCGGTACACCATGCCGATCAGCTTCTGGCGCCGGTAGAGGGGCTCGTTCGACATCGTCCGCCATTTTCCGTCGTCGCCCTGCACCATGTTGGCGACCACGGCATGGGTATGGAGCTGGGGGTCGAGGTTGCGCGAGACCTCGTGCCTGAACGTTGCGGCCACCATCTTCTGGCCGCCCGTGTGAACGAGCAGCCCGCTCTCGGGATCCCTGATGCGGGTCTGGATCGTCGAGGCCTCCAGCCAGGCGAGCGTGCGCCGCACCGCGGCGTCGTGGGCCGCCGCGACGGCCGCGTCGCCGCCCAGCATGGCCACGATGGAGACGGACTTGGGCGCCGAGAAGGTGAGGTCCCGCCCTGGGCGGTGCGTGACGCTCCCGTCCCTTTCCCGGCGCCCGAGCCGGCGCCCCGTGCCGTCGGGCACCGTGCCCTCCATGACGTCCTGGAACACGCCGGGCTCGACGGGGCCGCGAAGCTCCAGCGCCTCGGCGCCCCGGCCCGCCCAGGCGCTGGCGTCGAGGTGCCGGGGATCGCCCTTCGCGTAGTATCCGTCCCGTTCGAAGTACGACACGCCCTGGGCGGCGGAGGCGATCGCGCCGATGGAGACGACCATCACTGCCAGTCCAGCGTCTCGTCATCGGACCGGCCGCCGGCCGCATCGACCCGTCCGTCCGCCCCGCCTGCCGCTTCAGCCGTTCGTTCTCCGGACGGGTCCGCCGTCGAGCCGGCCGTCGGCCCGTATCCTTCGAAGAGCCATTCCGGCTCGCCGTCCATGTCGTTGGCCGGGGCCGGCAGGGGCTCGCCGCCGCGCGCCCACTCCAGCGCGCTCAGGTCGGCTGCCCGGTCGACGTCTTCCTGCCCGCCGAACGCAACTGCGGCGCTATCGGCGGCCGGCGGTCTTCCCGCTCCGCCGGTCCGCTCCCTCGGCATGGCCGTCTTCGCCGCCAGCGTTTCTTCGCCCGGGACGTCCGGCGCCGCCGGCGAATCGGTCCGCCGGTCGACCGCCGCCGGGACCGCCCTGTCGCCGGCATCGTTCGCCGCCCGGGCCTGCGGCCCGGCACCGCCCGTCACCGGCTCCGCCTTCGGCATGAACCGGCCGGCCTTCACAGGCCGCTTCCTGTACTTGAGCCTGATCCTGGCGATCGGCCAGCGTCCGGGGAACTTGAGGTATCCCGACAGCTTCTCCAGACGGGTCACGTCGGAGGGCAGCACCAGGGAGCGCTGGTCGCGCCGCGTGCTGAGCGTCACACCGTCCCTGGGCGTGTCGTAGCTGACGCCCTCCGACAGCGACTCGACCTCTTCCCGCCCCAGGCTCTCCGCGGACCACTCGGACGTGTCCTTGTCGGTCGCTGCGAGAACCACGCGGGTGCCGCAGAGGCCCGAAATCGT
Source organism: Bryobacterales bacterium (assembly GCA_022826925.1). Taxonomy (GTDB): domain Bacteria; phylum Acidobacteriota; class Terriglobia; order Bryobacterales; family UBA6623; genus VXMF01. The sequence continues at coordinate 5,392 of JAJDTX010000126.1, read as the reverse complement.
CTCCGCCCCGTCGCGCCCGTAGAGGTCCCGCAAGGCTGAGAACACCTGAACGCCCAGCACGAAGCAGCCACCGAACTGACGACTCTCCGCAAGGCCGGGACGGAGGGAAGGAAGCTGGTACAGCGTCGGAAGCTCGTCCAGGATCACCCAGATGCGGCGCCCTTCGTCGCCTGGTAGCGAAAGCAGCGCGTTCACCGCGATCTCCAACCAGGTGGAGATCAGGCCCCGCAGGCTCGCGTGCTGGTCGCCCCTCGACGTTAGGAACAGGAAGCCGCCGCCTTCCTCGCTCTCGATCCACTCACGGATGGAGAACGGTTCGCCCTCGTCGGAGAGCAGGTCCATGGCGCCGATGTTGGCGGTGAGCATGGCGCGCACCGAGAGCGCGGTCTTCGGGTTGGCGGGATCCACGATGGACTGCGCCACGGTGCCCTCCATGGCCTCCGCGAGCTCGTTGAGCTCGGTCTTCAGCAGAAGGTTCACCAGCACCCGGTTCCGGGTCTCGCCGCGCTGCCAGAGCACTGCGGCGCCGCGTGAGAAGAGCTGGCGTGCGGCGGTAATCCAGAAGGGATCGGCCGCATCCTTCTGGCGGGGGATGAGCGCGTCCGCCATGGTATCGAAATCCCGTGCGGTGCGGGCTTCGAGGAAGGGCGACCAGCGGGGTGCGCGCCTGTCGAGAGGGTTGAGCAGCACGTCGCGTGTCTCGTCGAAGAAGGTCTCCGTGTAGGAACCCATCTTGTCGTAGACGATGCAGCGCTCGCCCCTCTTCCTGATCTGCTCGACGAGGTCGGAGATCAGCACGGTCTTTCCCGAGCCCGTGGTGCCGGAGACGATCGTGTGCTGCGTCTCCGCTTCCCCGGGCCAGGGGATGCCGGCGATGATGTACGGCCTGGCTTCGGGCGGCCTGAACCGAAGCAGGGCACGGTGCCGCAGTGGCATCGCACGCCGCCTGAGCGCATTCGCGCTCACCAGCTCGCCGCCGCGCACGCGACGCCCCCTTCGAAGCCCGCCGCCCAACGCGCGGAGCCCGAGAAGAACGGCCGTGACCAGGCCAGCGGCAATGCCGGTGCCGAGCAAGGCGGCGTACAGCACATCGCCGATTATCCGATCGCGCAGTTCATGGAAGGGCTCGAACCCGGAGATGTCCCCGATGGTGGTGACGTAGACCTCGCCCTCTTCGGTGCGCACCTTCTTGGTCTTGTCCGGCTTGTAGCCGGCGGCGAGAAGGAACTCGGAGAGCGCGAACACGCCCATGAGGTGCCACTCGTATGAGGAGGCTGCGTTCCATGTCTTCCAGGTGCCGGCGGCAAGGCCTGCGAGAAAGGCGATGACGACGACGAGGCTGGTGATGCGGTTCCAGGTACGCACGCTGCGGGCCGCGACCCGGAGGCCGCGCCCTGTGTCTCCGCCGGCGCCGGTCATGGCGCACACTCCCCGCCGGCGGATGCGTTGACAGGGGTGTGGGCACCGCCCCCTTCGTTGCCGCCGCCGGCGTGGAGTTCGTGGAACCGTGCGAGCCAGCGCTCTGCCGCGGCCTCGGGCGCCATGGGCCGGATGGTGCGGCGCAGCGGCGGGAAGGGGAAGCCGCCGCTGTCCACGCCGAGGTCGCGCCTCTCTGCGGCGTCGGTCATGCGGTCGACGAAGCGCAGCACCTCAGTCCAGTCTTCCGGCAGTTCCGGATCGAGACCCGCTGCCTCCCGCACGGCCCTGTCGATGGCCTTGCCGTGGGTCCTGGCGCGCGCCGCCGCCCGGGCCGATGCGGGGTGTTCTCCCTCCCCGTCGCCGAACCAGGCGGCGCGCGCAGGCATGAGCAGCGCATGGAGCGCGAGCGCGCGGCGGTCTTCGTCCGCGACGCCGTCCAGCGCCTCGATCTCCTCCGAGGCGGTGAGCGCGTGCTGGGCGAGCGAGTAGAAGCGCCGCGTGCGCCCGCCCCAGCGGCAGGTGTTGGCCAGAACATGGGCAATCGCCTCGAAGTCCACGGCGATGCTTTCGCCCTGCTCCGGATCCCCGGGCCAGCGAGGGGGCGGCGTGAGCTTCTCTTGTGCGCGCCTGCGACGGCTCTTGACGGCAGATTCCTGCTCGGTCATCGTGTCTGTCCTCGTGATGTCATGTTGAGTTGTGTCGTTACGTGCCGGGGGCGCCATCCAGGGGCGGCCCCCGGCATCGCCTTGTTCGCGGCAGCTGCAGCCCCCAAAGAGGCACAGGCCACCCGGTCCTGCCGAGTATCGTCATGGCTCTCGAACCGGTCGCGGCGAGCGACGCTGGGTTCGGCTTCGGCGCCACCGCCGCTTGACTGTCGTCGTCCGCTCGGCGATGATCGTCACCATCACCTTTAGAGACTTCTTCATGTGCATCTCCCTCTACCGGGGGCCGCCCGCCAGCAGCGGTCCCCGGCGTCGTTGCGGCGGCGGCAAGGCCACTCGCACTTTCGGCCATGCGGCGCGCATCGCGTGCACCACGTCCCACCGCCCTATCCCCCGTTTCCGCCGCGCAACCGCCCCGTGAGGCGGCCGCTGCCGGCCCGCGCGATGCCGCCGGTGACGGCGCCGGCAAGACGGCCCGCGCCGTCGTCCGTGCCTCCGGAGCGCCCGCCGATCCACTCCATGACCGCCGAAGGCAGCAGGTCGATCAGCTTGAAGGCGCCGTTCATCAGCGCGTAGCAGAGCATCACGTAGAGGGTCAGCATCGCGAGGAAGCCGATCGGCCCGAGACCGTCCGAGGCGCCGGCGTCCCTGAGCTGCGGCAGCCAGATGGCGTTCAGCAGGCCGACGGCGGCGAGGAACACGAAGTAGCCGAGGATGAGGCCGAACAGCATGAGCGGCGGGCGCAGGATCAGGCCGGGAAGGAACAGCCAGCCCTGCCGTGTCGCCGCAACCATGAGTCCCCGGTCCTGGCCGCGCGTGACGTGGGCGGCTGCGAACACGGTGACGGCGAGCACCGCCTCCACCACGTTCACCAGCCAGCCGAAGACGCCGAAGAGGAAGCGGATGAAGGGCAGCGCGGGAAGCACGAACGCGAGCACCGCGCCCGCGATCAGCATGAGTCCGAGGATGGTGGAGACGAATCCGTCGGTAACGCGCCAGACGGACTCGAAGGCATCGAGGCCCTTGCCGAAGAAGGGGATGGATTCCAGGAGACCCGAACCCACGGCGACGCCGGAGATGGCGCCGATGGCCCCCAGGGCGGAGGCGATCAGGTCGTGCCCAAGACCCGCGAGATCGGCGATGGGATTGCCGCTGTCGGCGATCACCACTGCATCGAGGTCGATGAACTCGAAAAGGCCGGCGACCAACCCGCCATCGCCGCTCCCTGCAGCGGGCAGTGTGCCCGTCACGCCTGCCCCTGCGGCAAAGAACACGGGTTGCCAGGTGCGCGAGGAGGCGAGTGCGGCGAGCAGGCCCTTCACCGCCGCGGCCGCGGGCGGCGACCACTCCTCGAGGCTCGGCAGGGGCAGCGCCGCGTCGGGGACGTTGTGGGCCGCGGCCTGGAAGAGGCCGGTGCGGGACGCGATGGTGTTGAAGAAGCCGGCGGCGGCGAGCCACGACGAGCCTGCAGCGTCCTCGGCGACGGCACGCTCCAGGGCGACCCGCTCCTCGGAGGCGGCCCGGCTCAACGCATCGTCAAGGACGGACTCATAGGACAGCGCGAGACCTCGCGCGTTCATGGCGGCCTCGACGTCCGGCAGGGGCTGGCCGTGCACGGGCGAGCCCGGCAGGTAGCGGTCTCCCAACTCGGCGGCCAGACCGCGAATGGCGGGGAACAGGCCCTCCATTGCCCTGCGATGGCCGTGCGCGGCGATCCCTCTCGATCCCTCGCCGTCGAGGCCGTCGAAGCGCACCGCGCCGCAGAGGTCGCGGGGCATGCCGCGCCCGTCGCCGTCGTAGCGCAGCAGGAGCGCCCCTTCGATGCGCTCGTCGTTCACCTCTATGTATGGATCGTCGCCGATACGGCGCGCGTTGGCGTTGGCGACATGCGTGCAAGTCTCGGCGAGCAGCACCCGCGATATGGCGGAGCGCCAAGCTGCGGCCTTGGGTCTGGGCGCGATGGGATCGCCCCTGCCCAGCGCCTGCTCGGAGAAGGGGGTCCATAAGGCGCCCGCGAAGTCGCCGCCGAGGGTCGCCAGGCCGACCACGGCGTGCTGCGCGCCGTTCATGCCGCCCGGCAGCGGGGCCATGAGGGCCACCGCCGCCACGATGCGCACGATCTCCCACGCCCCGAACCCCCAGCGGCCGGTGCGGGCGGTATCCACGGTTCCAGCCACGGTGTGCCAGAGCAGGAGGAAGCCCGCGATCAACAGCACGCCGCCGTTGAAGACAAAGAGCATATCGCCGAGCACGGCGTGGCGAGCCACGTCCATGTCGCTCAGGAAGGAGAGCAGGTCGCGGGTGGCGTTGTCCGCAGTCGCGAATATCTCCGGATCGATGGTCTGGGCGTCCGCAGTACCGGAGACCAGGCCGGAAGCGCCGAGGGACACGAAGGCGAGGCCGGAAGCCGAAAGTGCGGCGCCCAGAACAGCGCGCAGGCGCCGTTCCCGCTTCATAAGACGCTTCCAGCGCCAGCCACCGCCAACCGCAGGGGAACGCCCCGGTCCAGGGGAACGCCCTGGTCCAGGGGAACTCCCATCCGAGAGTGCGCGCACGCTATGCCCCAGGCGCCGGCCCGCCTGGCGCATGTCGGCCAGGCAGCGACCGAGCTCGGGCGCGAAGAGGAAGCGCAGGAGACGCATGCTCATCGGGGCGCGGCGCCCGGATCGGTGAGGCCCGGCAGGCGGCGCATCTCTTCCACCCCGAGAGCGAGCCGCGCCGCCTCCATGGCGCCCCTGCGCTCGTCCAGCCGGAAGCGCTCCCAGTCGAGCATGAGGGAGATGGAGGTCAGCATCGCCAGTTCGCGCAGCAGGTTGTCCGCGGACATCTCCTGCAACGCCACGAGCCGGGCGGGATCCTCGAAGCGGCGGCTCGCCAGCAGCTCCATGAGCTCATAGCGGCTGATCGGCTTGCCCGTGTCGCGCCCGCGTCCGCCGGACACGGCGTCGGCCCAGGCGCCGAGTTCGGCCCCAGGAGTGCGCAGGCTCCTGGTATGCCCGAACCAGTCGGCGGCAAGCGCCGTGCGTGCATCGGCCGCACGCGCGAGCAGCACCAGCCTGCGCTCCCGGTCGGTCTCGGCTGACGCCAGCGGCAAGGGGTCGTGCACCACCGGCGCCGCGAGGTTGCGGGAGAGCTCGACGGCCGCATGGAGTTCCGCCTCGCTGCCGAAGGTGCGGCGGTCGAGGAGGATTCCAGGTCTGAGATCGACGCCGTGCCAGGCGTCCTCGCCCCGGCAGGTCTCGTCGCCGGCGCGGCCGGGGCTGCAGTAGACGCCGATCACGGTATCGAACCGCGCCGCGCCGTCGGCAGCG
>JAJDTX010000173.1 GCA_022826925.1 Bryobacterales bacterium | reverse complement strand
ATCGGGCGCAGCCAGCCGAAGAGCTCGTACGTGATGGAGATCGAGTGGAACGGGGAGCGGGCGGCGATCGGGGCCGGGATCTACGCGCGGGACTTTCCGGGCAACTGCGACCCGAGCGAGGTCAACGCGGCGGACCTGGCGGCCCACCCGGGCGACCAGCGGCTGCAGGAATTCGTGCGCTGCGCGGCGATGGAAGTGGAGTCTTCGGGGTATTTCGCCGGCCCGGTATTGTCCAGCGACCCGCGCTGGAAGCACGGCCCGATCTACGTATCCGGCGTCAACGTCGAGACGGGCGTTGTCGAATTCAGCGGCAACCCGGCCAGTTTCGCGACATCGGGGCGGATCCCGGAAGTGTTGTTCGACGGCAGGGACGCGATCGAAGCCGCTGCATTGTTCGGGGAGTCGTTCTGGTACTACAGCTTCGAGAATCCCGCGACGGGCGAGCTCCAGCCCAAGGCGGTGTTCGTCAAGCTCGTGCGGGCGCAGGGAGTTCCGCTGCTCGTCAGTTCCGGCTACAACCCCTAGCTTCCGAAGCGCGAATCGGCGGATTCGCGCTTCTACCCGTTCTGGGGAAGCTCGAGATCGACTTCGGGGAAGGATGGCTTCTCTTCCTTGCGCCCCCGCGCAGTCGCCTCTGGGATCCGTACCGAAACAGGGAAGTCGCTGACCGTGCGGAGGATGCAAGCTGATACGTGTCACTCGTTCCGCCGCTTCGGTGCGCGAGCCGTTGATGGGGCTTGGCTTGTGTGGGATCGGCCGACCGCGCGCGGCCATTTCGACCTTCGACTGCGCTGCGGCTACGATAGGCAGGGAGCCCGCCATGCCTGACACCGAATCGGATAGCCTCGATCGTCTGTCCCCCGGCGTCACGGCCGTAATCGCTGCACTCGACTTCGAGGAAGCGGACCGCGTCCGGCTGATGGAGCTGGGCTTCATACCAGGATCCTCGGTGTCCTGCCAGCGCGTGGTGCCTCTGGGCGACCTAGCCATCTTCCAAGTCGAGGGCACGCAGGTCGCTTTGCGCAAAGAGACCGCGGCCCGGATCACGCTCCAGGCCAGCGACGCTGGGAGGAACCCCGATGCCGACGGCGGTTGAGCCCGGGACCGCGACGCGGCACGGCTCGCCTAGCGAGAACCGGGTGGTTGCCATCTGCGGCCCGCCTAACGTGGGCAAGTCCAGTTTCTTCAACCGCCTTACCGGCCTGCGCCAGAAGGTCGCGAACTATCCCGGCATTACCGTCGAGAAGCGCTTGGGCAGCCTCAGGCTGGAAGACGGAGGGCAGGTGGACCTGATCGACCTGCCGGGCATTGTTGGCCTGCACCCGCGCTCGGAGGACGAGCGCGTCTGCGTCGAGATTCTGCGCGGCCAGAGCGATACGCTGCCGCGTCCCGCGGCGGCGATCCTACTTCTGGATTCGACCAACCTGCAGGCCCATCTACGGATGGTGCCGGGGATCCTCGGCTTGGGCCTGCCCACTCTGGTGGTTCTCAACATGGCCGACGAGCTGGAGGCGCGCGGCGGCAGTGTCGACACCAAAGCGGTGTCGGCGCAGATTGGCGCTCCGGTAGTCCTGGCTAGCGCCGTGACGGGTGCCGGGATGGAAGAGGTGGTGCGGTTCTTGCGGGGCAGCTTCGCTCCCGCGGGCAAGGTCGAGCTCCCGGTAATCAACAACATACCCGCCGAGCGGCAATGGGCGCATTCGGTTGCAGCCCGGAGCAGCTACCACGCGCCCGAACCCTCACTTTGGGGCCGTCGGCTGGACCGCATCTTCCTGCACCCGGTCGGCGGCCCGTTGATCTTTCTCGCGGTGGTGATCGCTGTCTTCCAGAGCATCTTCACGCTGGCTGTGCCAATCATGGACGCAGTCGAGAGCGCCATCGGCGTGTCCGCCGGATGGATCGGAGCCCTGCTGCCCGACTCCATGCTCAAGGGACTGCTGCTCGACGGCGTTTGGGGCGGCGTCGGCTCGGTGGTGGTGTTCCTGCCGCAGATCTTGATCCTGTTCCTGTTCATCGGGCTCTTGGAGGACTCCGGCTACTTGGCGCGAGCGGCCGTGATCGCCGACAGATCCATGCGGGCGGTCGGGCTCGAGGGACGCTCGTTCATCCCATTGCTGTCGTCATACGCCTGCGCGATCCCGGCGGTCATGGCAGCGCGCACGATCGAGAACCAACGCGACCGACTGGCCACTCTGCTGATCGCCCCGCTCACGACCTGCTCGGCCCGGCTGCCGGTGTACGCCTTGCTGATCGCCGCCTTCATCCCAGAACGGCCGCTCATCGGCCCTTTCCTCGGCACGCGCGCCGCTGTTCTTCTGGGGTTGTATGCGGCGGGCTTTTTCGCGGCCTGCGGTACCGCTTGGCTGCTTAAGTCCGCCGTGCTGAAGAGCAAGCCCGCGCCCTTCGTGTTGCAGCTGCCCGCGTACCGCTGGCCAACGATCCGCTCGCTGACTTTCCGCCTGGTCGACCGCTCGAAGATCTTCCTGCGCCGCGCCGGTACCGTGATCTTGGTCACCACGATCGTGCTGTGGTTCTTGGCCAGCGTGCCGTACCAAAATGGCGAGCCGCCGCCGATCGGGGAAAGCTTGGCGGGGTCGATCGGCAGGACCATCGAACCGCTGGTGGAGCCGCTTGGCCTGAACTGGAAGATCGGCATTGGCCTGATCACGTCGCTGGCGGCTCGCGAGGTCATCGTCGGCACGTTGGGAACGATCTACGGCATGGAGTCCGACGAGGGCTCCCCGGCCCTTCAGCAAGCCCTCCAGGCAGAGTTGTCGTTCGGGGGCGCTATCGCGCTGCTAATGTACTTCGCCTTCGCGATGCAGTGCATGTCGACCGTGGCCATCGTCCGCCGCGAGACCGGCGGATGGACATGGCCGGCGATACAGTTCGCCTACATGCTGGTGCTGGCGTACTCGACAGGATTCGCGGCCTATAGAATCTTCGGCTAGGACACCGTGCCCAGGCCGGACATGCGGGTAATCGCTCGGCCCTTGGTTGGTTCGCGACTTGGGCCAAACATCCGCGCCGCCGCAATGGTTCTTTTCGGGCTGCGCATTGCAGAAGCTATGCGTAGTGATAGCGAATCGGCCGTGTTCAACGTGCATGAACACAGACCGTCTTGGTGCGCCCCAAGAGAGCGGCGGAGCACAGAAGCCGTGCAATGCAATCCGTCGCAGCGCATGATCCCGCTGCATCGACGAGACCGATTCACTGATATACCTTGTCGCGCCTACCAATCTTCACGACCAAGACCCGCAACGCATGGTCCTGAATGTCGCAGATCACGCGGCAATCCCCTACCCGATATCCCCAAAACTCACCCAATGGGCCGGACAGGCTTCTACCCAAGTTCCGCGGGTGCCCCCCTCCGGCAACTCGCTCGTCCATATAGTCGACGATACGTCGAGCCATCAGCTTGTCGAACTTGCGAAGTTGGTTCGCAGCGGAGGCGGTGTATTCAATCGTCCAAGCCAAGGGCCTTTCTCACGTCAGCTGAGGAATAGACTTTCTCTTTGCCTTGACGAAGGCGCTCAAGTACGTCCGCCGCAAGGTAGTAGTCCTCCATGTCACCAAGACCGCGCTCAATCATCTCGCGCAGATAGAACGCCTTCGTCCGCCCGGTCTGCGAGGCCAAGAAATCAAGCCGTTGCTCGGTTTCAGGGGCAAGTCGAATCGAAGTTGGCATGTCGCTGACTCTCCAAAGCCTTTGAATATTTGTATTCACTATATCGCGTCTGTCTGTCCGACCGATCAGGCTGCGTTAGCCACATGCCACGGTTTAAGGACGCGGTCCGCGCGGCATTGCGCAGCGTCACTGCCCCTCTGGAAATCCCAGCACCGGCCAAACGCCTCCCCGGGCTCTGACGAAGCCCCTGAACCTCGCGTCCGCCGAGCGTTGCTTCATGAGATCCTGAGTCAGATCGCACTGGTCGCTGGGCCCAGCAACGACATTTCCCAGCACCTCGTATTGAGTTACGTCTATGACCTGCCGTTCGGCCGGGGGCGGGCTATGGGGCGGGCCGGAATCCGGTGGCAGACGCGGTGCTGGGAGGATAGCAGCTCAATGGCATCATCATGAGCACGGGATTCCGGCTGCGACCCACTACCGCGAACACTGCCGGGCCGGCAACGGATACTTGAGACCCAACAACAACCGCAAGAGAGGAAGGCTCTCCGCCTCAGTGGTGGAGCGCTTGGACCGGTACTTCGACACTTCAGTGTTCTCGCAGCCGGTACCGTGCACGTTCGGAAACACCGGCCGGCTCTTGCCGGACATCCGGCGCCCTGGAGTGACGAACTGGGATTTTTCCGTCTTCAAGAACTTCTCGGTGGGTCAGCAACTGGCCCTTCAAGTGCGCGGCGAGTTCTTCCACTTCACGAACGCTCCGGTTTCTTGGTAGCCCGAGCACTTCTGTGAACAACCGCAATTTTGGTCGTGCCACCAGCCAAGCGAACGCCCTCGCCAGATCCAGTTGGGGATGAAGCTTCTCTGGTAGCGTCCCGCCCGCCGCTGGACCCGAAGCTGCGACCATGTTCCGGAGGGCTGGCTGTGCCGGCCCCAACGAGGAGCCTTCCAGTTATGTCGTCCATCACGCGTAGAGCATTTGTGCAGGCCGGCGCCGCGAGCGCTGCCGCCCAGGTCCCGGCGGGTATCCGCCCGAACGTGCTGTTCATCATGCTGGATCAGTGGCGGTTCGATTGCCTCGGGGCGAACGGCAACGGGATCATCCGGACCCCGAACTTGGACTCCCTTGCCTCGCGTTCAGCCAATTTCACCCAGGCATGCGTCCAGGCGCCCGTCTGCGTCCCATCGCGCCTGAGCTTCTTCACGGGACGCTATCCACACTCGCACAAGAACCGGGTCAACTACACGCCCTACCAGCAGCCGGAGCCTATGGTCCAGCGGTTGCTCCAGGACGCCGGCTACGCCACCGGCTCCGTTGGCAAGCTGCACTTCAATCCGCCAACCGCCGAACACGCGCGATCCACCGGATTCGACAGAGTCCTCCTCGACGATGGCATCCGTCGCACCGACCAGTATTCCGACTATGTCCGGTGGAGGAACGGCGCTGATCCGAATGCAGACGTTCACTACCAGACGACGGCCGGCGATGTGCCGGCTGGCACGAATCCGTTTCGGGCGGTGGTTGCGAAAGAGTACACGCCGACAGCTTGGACCGGTCGCGAGACGCGGAACGTTCTGCGATCCCTGGTGTCCTCCGATCGACCCTTCTTTCTTTTCTCGTCGTACTTCAAGCCGCATTCGCCGCACACTATCCCGGAGCCATACGACACCCTCTACAACGACGTCGAGATTCCGCTACCGAAGGCTGTGGGGCTGGATTACATCCAGCGGCTTCCCCTTCCGGTGCAGAAGATGGTCCTGCGCGGAACGCCTCGCTACAACATGGACCGTCAGCGTCTCCTGTGGATGTACCGCAGCTACTACGGGGATATGACCTGGCTCGATGAGGAGGTGGGGGCGACGCTAGAGGAACTCGAACGGACCGGCCAAGCAGAGAACACCATCGTCATTCTGACCACCGACCACGGCGATCAGATGCTGGATCACGGGCTGTTCGGGAAAAATGTCTTCTTCGAGGACTCCGTCCGGATCCCCCTGCTGGTGAGCTGGCCCGGAAGAATCCGGCCTGGCGTGTACTCGGATCTGGTAGAGACGGTGGACGTTCTGCCGAGCATCCTAGAGCTGTGTGGATTGACCGTTCCGGATCACGTTCAGGGACGAAGCTTCGCTCCCCTAGTGGCAGGTGAGAGAAGCCTCTACGAGCCCCGCAAGGCCCAGTTCTCCGAGAACATCATGCCCGAAGTCATCACGAACGGTGACGAGGGGTACTTCTTCACTCCTGGCAAGGGTGTGGGCGGAGTGCGCCATCCCGACGCCAAGATGATTCGCACCCACCGCTGGAAAATGAACTACTACGTCGGCCACGGCGGGGAACTGTACGACCTGGAGGACGATCCGGGCGAATCGACGAACCTCTTCGACGACCCGTCTTACGGAGGAATCGTCCGGGACTTGAAGGCGCAACTGCTCGACTGGCTGATCACGGCGGATGAGAATGATCAGATTGCCCGTCAATGGATGATTTAGGGGCGCGCCTCAATGCGCCCGGGCATCGTGAATGCGCCGTCGGGTCCGACCCGGGTGCGGGTGACACTTGTCGCGCTGCAGATTCGGCATCAGCGCGGCCAGCGGAACGGCATCGCATAGCCTCTCGGCTGCCGCTTCTCGCAGTGCCCGACCGACAGAAGCCTCGCCGGCGTCGATCTCGGCGACCCCGTGGTCCCGGGGGGGACGCCCGGACCCGCTCCGCCGGCCCGGCGGCCGGGCCAGTGGTTGCGTCGGCGGTTGCCATGCCGCGATAGTACGATGCGATTATGCGCGTGACGGTAATGATCGATGACGACGTTCTGGCCCTCACTAGGGCGCTGGGTAAATGACCTGGAGGGCGTTGCCCAACGTCAATGTCGTGATTGCGCTGGACTAGCCCAATCATGTTCATCGCCACGCGGTTCGGTGTTGAATCCGAGAGAGGGCAGCTAAGAATGCCTGCGGAGCGAGCCAAACTCCCGGTCTTCAGGTGAATATCGCAACCACACTACGCAAAGCAGCGCGGCGCCTGCGGGCGCGGCACGTTCATGCGCCAGACCTGACAGCCCGGGTGCTGTTGGCGGATCTTCTCAGCCGTGATCAAGCCTGGCTGGTAGCGCATTCGGACGAAGAGATCGAACACATCCTCGGCGAGCGCTACGAAGAGGCGGTGCAGAGGCGCTGCGACGGCGTTCCCATGCAGTACATCCGGGAGCTGCAGGAGTTCTACGAACTTGAATTCCGCGTGAATCCGGATGTTCTGATCCCGCGGCCGGAAACAGAGCACTTGGTCGAGGCTGCACTCGAGCGCATCCGGCCGGGCGACCTTGTCATGGATGTCGGCACAGGATCAGGCGCCATCGCAGTGAGCCTGGCCAAGCACGCCCCGGGCGCGTCGGTACTGGCTTGCGACATCTCCGCGGCAGCCGCGAGAGTGGCCAACTCCAACGCCGAAAACCTAGGTGTCGACGTTGGATTTTTCTTGGGTGACCTTACCGATGCAATACGCGGGAATCAAGTCGATGTGCTCGTGTCGAACCCCCCCTACGTGCCGCTCAGGGATGCACCGGGCCTGCAAGCCGAGCTGCGGCATGAGCCGCCCGTCGCGCTCTTCGGCGGAGAGGACGGCCTGGGAGTCTTCCGGCGGCTGGTCGCTGACGCCCGCCGCGTCCTCAAGCCCGGGGGATGGCTACTGGCTGAGATTGGGTTTGGCACCAGAGGAGCGGTCGCGGCGCTGTTCGACAAATCCCAGTGGCAGCATCCGGACTTCCTGCCCGACCTAGCCGGCATCGACCGAGTCGTTGCGACGCGAGCGGGACCTTGATTTCGCGCCGACTGGATGTCCGGCAGCGAACTACGGCTGGTCGGCTTGGTTCATGCGCTCAAGACGCGCGTCCAGATCGGCCAGACTTGGAACGTTGTACAGCTGGCGAACGAAGTCAGGCAACATTTCGCGATCGAATGGTTCAGGCGACCACTGGTCGTCCCCGGGGATCTTGCCCAATTGCGTGCCGAGGACCTGCGGTCGCCCAATTGTTCGCAAGTACCGGTCAAGGGTCGAGGCCGAGAGCTTGATCGCCGGTTCGTGCCCCTGAAATGCTGCGGCCGTAGCAAGGATGTGGGCCAGCAGGTAATGCCTAGGCGAGTATCCGTGCTGATAGACCAGTCCTGCCCGGTACAAGTCCACCGGACATCGCACCTCCCCAGCGGCGATCAGTTCCGCCACTCGTTCGCGGCGTTCGCTGTCCCGCCTGCCCACGATGCTCCAGTCGATCGGGCTCTCCTTGCGGTCGTCCTGATCGGCAACGAAGATCTCCCGGAGTTCGTCCGAGGCCGTGCACGGGACGGTTTGGGCAGGCAGGCACATGGCGACGGTGAAGAATGCCACTAGGATCCGCATGCGCTCAGCCTACGCCGCGCCCCGGTCCCGAGGCAAGCGGCCCGAACTCTTACGATGGACCTAGGGACTTGTCCCAAGCTAGCCGGCGTTCGTGGGGTAGGCCGGCAATCAAGGAGATGACGTGAGAATCACCAAGGTTGAGGGGCTGTTGATGTCCTGCCCCTTCGAGAATCCGATTCGCCTGCCGTTCCACGGCGGGCTGCGCACCATACTGAAGCGCGATGCGATGCTGATTCGGGTCCACACCGATGGGGGCATCGTGGGGTTCGCGCCCGGACCGGCACATGTACGCGCCGTGCGCGAAATCGACGGCACGATCGGCCCGTTCCTGGAGGGGCGCGATCCCCTGGGCTGGCGCGACTACGGATTCTCGGCGGGCCTCGACACTCAGAAGACCTTCCACGCGGTAGAGGTCGCGGTCATTGACGCAGCCGCCAAGGCCGAGGGCGTGCCGATGTCATCGCTGCTCGGCGGCGCCAAGCGCGATCGCATCAAATGCTACGGGTCGGCGGGCATGTACATGCCTCCCGCAGGCTACGCGGCCGAGGCTGCGGCCGTTCAGGCTCTGGGGTTTCCCGCCTACAAGCTCCGGCCCGCTGCAGGACCGGAGGGCGACATGCGGACGACCGAGGCGATTCGGAGGGCAACCGGGCCGGACTTCGGGATCATGCTGGACTGCCACGCCTGGTGGCGGATGGGTGACCGCAGCTACTCTCCGGCAACGATCCGTCAGCTGTGCGAAGATCTCGAGCCGCTCAGCCCCTACTGGGTCGAAGAGCCCCTGCCACCGGACGATCACGCGGGCTACAAGCGCCTGCACGACAGCCAGCCGCTGCCGGTCGCATCCGGGGAACACGAGCCCGACGAGGCGTCGTTTCAAGATCTGATCGAGTCTGGCGGTGTCGACTTCGTGCAAATGGACGTTTGCTGCCAAGGGGGCTTTGCCATGGGCCAGCGCGTGTTCGCGGGCGCTGAACGGCAAGGCATCCGCTTCGCTTTCCATAGCTGGGGGACACTCTTGGAAGTGATTGCGGCCGCCCAATTGGGAGTTTGCTGGAACGAGAGCGTCGTGGAGTGGCTGGAATACCCGCTGCACTCCAATGACGGCAAGCCCGGCATGTACGCCTTCCCGGTCGCGGACGAGATCCTCACGGAGCCCTTGCAACTCGAGGCCGGACATCTCGTGATGCCGGACAGGCCCGGCATCGGCGTCGAGGTGGACGAATCGGTGGTCGAGCGCTATCCGTTCATCCCGGGGCCGTGGTCCATCTTCCACATCGACTCCCCGCCCGAAACCCTTGCGGTCGATGGCGACCATAGCGTGCCATGGGTGGATCCTTCGGGCGCGCCGCTTGCACCTTAGAAGCGACGGCCGCCCACAACACAAAGGGCGGAAGGAACCGAGGTGTCCGCAAGGGACCCCAGATCCTCCCGCCCGGAACAGCGCTGCCAGCTAGTCGCGTGGTGCTCGCGACCGCTTGCGCAGGCGCTTGCGAGCCAGCGCCTGCTTGAGGCGCTTCTTCTCGCCTGGCTTCATGTAATACGAATGCCTCTTGACGTCCTTGATGATGTCTTCCTGCTGCACCTTGCGCTTGAACCGGCGCAGGGCAGACTCCAGCATCTCGTCGGATGAAATGTGAATCTCAGCCAAAAACCTCTACACCCCCCTCTTGGGACAGATCCTCCAAGGCGGCCCGATTGTCCGGCCGCCCCTCAAGCTTCATGGTACACGCTCGAATCTCCCTTGTGCCGCCCAAGGCCTGTGGCGGCAGCCGGGAGGCTGCGAGTCCGAATGTCCCGGATCCGCTGTTTCGTCATCTCTGCGGACAGCCATCTGACAAGGTGTGATTCACGGCGTGACTGGGAGCGTGGAATGCGGGCGGAATCACGGCGGCCGGACCGGCTCCGCGACGGGGATCAATCCAGTACCGGCTCGTTCGAGGATGGGCTACGATTTGGTTCATGCGTCTCCTCGCACTCGCAGTCGCCTGTCTTGCACTCGCTCCTAGCTGGCCGGCCGCCGACCATCCGTCGGCACGGTTCGCGAACGAAGTGGTCGAAGCGCAGGTGTACCTGCCGGATCCGGAGAACGGATACTACCGCGGGACGCGTTTCGATTGGTCCGGGGCGATCTACAGCTTGAAGTATGCCGGCCACCAGTATTTCGGAGAGTGGCAGGAGTCGAGCGACCCCTATTTGCACGACCGCATCACGGGACCGGTCGAGGAGTACCGCACCGCGGAAAAGGGACTAGGCTATGACGACGGCGGGGACCGTTTCCTGCGCATCGGCGTAGGGGTCGTCGAAAAGCCCGAGGAAGACGACTACCGCTGGCGGCATAGCTACAAGGTCGTCGACCCCGGCGAGTGGACGATCCGGCAAGGGGCGAACTGGATCGAGTTCACCCACGAAGTTGCCCAGCCGGGCCTTGGCTACGGGTACCGCCTGACGAAGCGCCTGACTTTGACACCGGGGCAGCCCGAGCTGGTCATCGATCATGCGCTGGAGAACACGGGCCGCAAGACGATCGAGACGAACGTGTATAACCACAACTTCTTCGTAATCGACAACCAGCCCACCGGGCCGGACTTCGCGGTGGAGTTTCCGTTCGAACTGACGGCGGACCGCCAGATGGGGGGCTACGTCAGCATCAGCGGAAGGCAACTACGGTACGAGAAGCACATACCGCCGGGTGAGAGCATCTTCACGATGCTCGCAGGCTATGGTGCCACCGCCGAAGATCACGTGTTCACGATCGAGAACCGCAAGGTGAAAGCCGGAGTGCGCGTGGCCACCGACCGGCCGCTGGCCAAGCTGCAGTACTGGTCGCCGCGGACCACGCTGTGCCCGGAGCCGTTCATTGACCTGAAGGTCGCGCCCGGGCAGGCCGATCGCTGGTCGATCCGATACGAGTTCTATACCCTCGACTAAGGCGAACTCGAGCGCTGGCCGCCACAGGAGATCGCCGCGGGAAAGCGCTGGACAGGCGTCACGAAAGATCTGTCGGACCGGAGCCGCTAGGCCGCCTCTTAGCGGCGGCGTAGCGAGATCGCACCTTCCCGTGGGAAATCGTCTGGCACAGGAAAGCTGACAGCGCCAGTGGCAAGCCACTCCGCCGCTCGGATTAGGCCCGTTTGAAATCCCACGCAGAGCACGCGCTCGGGAATCCCGACGTCGGTGTCCCAGATGTGCCCGAACGACGAGCTGTAGACCCGCCCGCTTCCGTATGACACGACCCATTCCAGGGGCCAATACCGGTTGCTGGCCAAGTGGCGGCCGTACGTCAGCACCGTGAGCTCTTCCGCCGGACCGCGCCCGTAGGTATAGACCTCGATATCGGGAGTCAGCCATCGCTCGGGTGTGCCGCGGGTGATCGGATGGTCGCCTCGCCGAATCACGACCGTGTCTTGGCGCGGCCCATGACTTGTCTTCTCGCCCTCACCCGCCGGAATTCGCCGGATTGTCCCTTCGGCATCGAGCTGCAGCGCGACGCCATGGTCCTTATCACGCCAGCCGATGCCGATCATGCGGTCATATTCGGCCCAGTGCGGGAAGGCGTTATTCGCCGAATGGAAGGCCAGCAGGCCTCCGCCGCCTCGAACGTAGGCTTCGAGCGCCCGCTCGACCGGCTCCGGCCAGCGCAGCTCGGTCCTGCGAACGTTGTTCCAGTTGATGATCACCACGCCGAAGCCGAAGAACGTCGGGCGCCACGTCCGCCAGGCCGGATCGGCGGAATCACCAGGCGTCGTCGTGACCTCGACCTCGAACATGCCTGTATCGGCAAGCGTCGCCTTGATGAAGTCGGTCGTCTTGCGCCAGTCGTGATTGCTGACCCCGTCGACGATGAGGGCGCGAATCTTGGCTTGGGCCGGCATTTGCTGAGCGGTGCTGGATCCTACTGTGAGGAAGAGGCAGACAGAAGCCAGGAGCAGATTCCGCCACGGCCTCGGGAAGGCCCTGGAGGAACTGGTTGCGAGGGCATCTGAGTCGTTGAGATTGTAATGCCAGATCACGGCAGGGCCCCTAGCGAGACGGATTGACTCCACACCTCTCGGCGCGCCGAACCGACTCAGGCACGCGCTGCCCCAGTACGGACTCGATTAGACTAGCAATCCTATGATCCGCGTCACTGAGAAACAAGTCCAAGATGCAGTCTCGATGCCAGAGGCCATGGATCTGGTCGAACGGATGCTGCTGCGCTTGGCCGCCGGCCGTGCGGTCAACCACCCGCGGCGCCGGGTCGCCATGGACAGCCGCACGCTGCTGCACTACATGGCGGGCGGGGACAACGAGAACGGCTTGGTGGGCATCAAGGTATACGCCTCCAACCCAGCAGTGGGGGCACCTGATTTCAGAGTGCTGCTGTTCGACTCCAACACCGCGCAACTGCTGGCCGAAATCGAAGCCAACATCCTCGGGCAGATCCGCACCGGGGCCGCCAGCGGCGTTGCAACCCGACACCTCGCACGAGCGGACGCCTGTCGAGTGGCGATCTTTGGCAGCGGCTTTCAAGCCGAGACCCAGCTCGAGGCAGTGAGCTGTGCCCGCAAGTTGGAGCGAGTGCGCGTCTTCAGCCGCAAGGCCGAACGCCGTCTGGCATTCGCCGAACGCATGAGCGAGAGGCTGAACCTTTCCGTAAGCGCGACTCAGTCGCCCGAGGAAGCCCTAGATGGTGCCGACATCGTGATTACCGTGACCAATTCCCGCGGCCCGGTGTTCCCCGGTCGCCTGCTCAGGCCGGGCACCCACATCAACGCCGCCGGCAGCAACCATGTCTTGCGCAGGGAGATCGACGGCGATGCCGTGAGATTGGCATCGCTGATCGCAGTGGATTCCATGGAGCAGGCGCGAATGGAAGCGGGCGACCTCACCCAGGCGGAAAAGGACGGGGTGTTCGATTGGGCCGAAGCCTGCGAACTCCACGATGTGCTGGCCGGCAATTCTCCCGGGCGTACAAGTGCGGAGCAGATCACGCTGTTCGAATCCCAGGGCCTCGCTGTCGAAGACATCGCGATGGCCGACTTCTTGTATCGCAAGTTGCGCTAACGACTACCATGAGTGGCATGCGTGCAGCTCTGGTTACCCTGATCTGTTTGTCACTGTCGGGCGTAGGCGCCGTCGCCCAGCAGGATTGGCAGGCGCCCGCAGGCGTCAGCTGGCGCACCGACACGATTCTCAGCGAAGGCACGCGGCTAGCGGCTGAGATCTTCTCACCGAGTAACGGGGACGGCGAGAAGCTCCCTTGCATCCTCATGGCCCATGGCTGGGGCGGCACCGCGCGCGGCCTCCGACGGGATGCGGTGGCCTTCGCCAAGGCCGGGTATCTTGCCGTGACGTTCGACTACCGCGGATGGGGCAACAGCGATCCCCGCGTCATCCTTGCCAACCCCGCTCCGGATGGCACGCCAGGCAAGTTCCAAGCCGAGGTGATCGCGATCCGCGAAGTGGTGGACCCTGTAGAGCAGGGTCGGGACTGGCTCAACGCCTTGCACTGGCTGCAATCCGAGCCCCTGTGCGACACGCAACGCATCGGCGTCTGGGGCAGCAGCTATTCCGGCGGCCACGTGCTCTACGCCGCCGCCCACGATCGCCGCGTGAAGGCGGTCTTCAGCCAAGTCGGCGGGATGGACTCCCGCTTCGTGGTAGCCAGCGACGATGCACGGGCCAGAACCCTGAAGGAAGCCACGCAGCGCGCCCGCGGCCAGCTGCCGTACCCCGAGCCGGGAGCGGTCGAGGTCGGAGCGCTGCGGGGCGCACCGATCCGCGACAAGCTGATGCACTACGCTCCCGTCGAGCTGGCTCGGCAAGCATCTCACGCGGCGTTGATGTTCGTGATCGCCGAGAACGAGGAGCTGTTCGACAACCGCGACCATGCCATCAAGGCCCACGCCGCGGCGACCGGGGTGAAGAAGCTGGTCACGCTGCCCGGAATCAAGCACTACGGCATCTACCGCGAGGCGCGCGAGCGTGCCCAGCAACTCGCGGTCGAGTGGTTCGACGCGCACCTGTAGCGCCCGCGGCGGCCGCCGGATTCCACCAAGTACAATGGCGGCTGTGGCAAAGTCCCGAGTCGCCATCTATCCCGGCTCTTTCGATCCCATCACCAACGGCCATCTCGACCTGATCCGCCGGGCGGCCTCGCAGTTCGAAGAACTCGTCGTCGCCGTGTTGCGGCACGACACCAAGGACGCCGATTTCCCGCTGGCCGAGCGACTGGAGATGATC
This sequence comes from Bryobacterales bacterium, assembly GCA_022826925.1. Taxonomy (GTDB): domain Bacteria; phylum Acidobacteriota; class Terriglobia; order Bryobacterales; family UBA6623; genus VXMF01. The sequence goes on along the minus strand of JAJDTX010000173.1, from coordinate 18,361 downwards.
CGCAAATCGGTCGACGGGCTCGCCAACGTCCGCGTGGCCAGCTTCGACGGGCTGTTGGTAGATTTCGCCCGCCAGCAGAACGCGAGCCTGATCGTGCGCGGGATCCGCGCCGTCTCGGACTACGAATACGAGTTGCAGATGGCCCTGATGAATCGGAAGCTGGCGCCAGGGGTCGAGACGGTCTTCATGCTGCCGGGCGAGGCCTACGGCTACCTCAGTTCGCGGTTGGTCAAGGAGGTCTGCCAGCACGGCGGCGACATCGACGATTTCGTGCCCCCGCATGTCGCGGAGGCACTCCGGGCGCGCCGAGATCGCGAGGGTGGAACAGGCTAGTCTGAAAGTATGAAATTCTCCGCACGCGTGGGGCGGATCAGCGAATCCACCACGATGGCAGTTACCGCGGAAGCCGGCAGGCTAAAACGGGCGGGCGTCGATGTGGTGGCCCTGGGTGCCGGCGAGCCGGACTTCCCGACCCCCGAGCACATCAAGCAGGCGGCCATTCGGGCTATCGAGGCCAACTTTACGCGCTACACGGCCGCGGGCGGCATGCCCGAACTGCGCGAAGCGATCGTGGCCTGGCACGCTCGCGAGTTTGGAACTGACTACGCGCCAAGCGAATGCATCGCGACCGTAGGGGGCAAGCATGCCATCTTCAACTGCCTCGCCGCGCTGGTCGGGGACGGGGACGAGGTGATCTTGCCCGTGCCGTACTGGGTGACGTTCTTCGACGTCATCAATTACTACGGCGGGACGCCGGTTAGGGTCGCGACGAGCGAGTCGAACTCCTTCGCGCTGACGGCGTCAGACATTGAGGGCGCCCTCACGGATCGCACCAAGGTCGTGGTTGTTAACTCGCCCAACAATCCTTCCGGCGCCGTCGTGAACCGGGCCGAGTTCGAGAAGATCCTCGCCTTGACGTCGAGCCGCGGGGTGACGCTGCTCTCGGACGAGTGTTACAGCCACTTCGTCTACACGGCCGAACCATTCTCGATTGCCGCCTCCGCAGGCGCCAAGCCCGCCACAGTCGTCACCGGTTCTCTGTCCAAGACGTTCGCTATGACCGGTTGGCGCCTCGGCTACCTGCTGGGATCCGCCGAGCTGATCTCCAACGTCAACAAGCTGCAGAGCCACGCCACGTCAAACCCAAACTCGATCGCGCAGAAGGCGGCGGTGGAGGCCCTGACCGGCCCGATGGAGCCGGTTTACGAAATGCTGGAGCAGTACCGCGCACGACGTGCCTACGTGGTAGCGGCTCTCAACGAAATTCCGGGAGTGAGCTGCCCCCAGCCGCACGGGGCCTTCTACGCCTACCCCAACATCAGCTGCGCGTTCGGCCAGGGCGGCGTGAACTGCGCCATGGACTTTGCCAAGAAGCTGCTTAGCGACGAGCATGTGGCGGTGGTGCCAGGCGAAGCGTTCGGCACGTCCGAGCAGGTTCGGCTGTCCTACGCAGCCTCTGTGCAGGAATTAGAGGAAGGCATCCGGCGCATCCGCCGCTTCATCGCCAAGCTGACGTGAATCGACTGGAACCACTGAAGTTCCGCCCCGAACTGCGCGAGAAGATCTGGGGAACGAAAGATCCCGCGCCGATCTTCGAGCGGCAAGAACGCCGCATCGGCGAGGCGTGGTGCGTGCACAACGGAAGCACGGTCGCCAGCGGGCCGCTGGAGGGTCGCACAGTCCGATCACTGGTCCAAGAGTTCGGCGCCCGCCTAATGGGGCCGAGCTGGAGCGCCGCGGTCAAGCCTCCACATGCCAGTTTGGCGTACCAAGATATACCCCGGTCCGAGTTCCCGGTGCTCGCCAAGCTGCTCTTCGCGGAGGATCAGCTATCCGTGCAGACGCACCCGGACAACGACATGGCGCAGGCTGCGGGGAACGAGCGCGGCAAGACCGAGCTGTGGTACGTGGTCGCGTCGCGCCCTGGCGGACGGCTCGGCTTGGGTCTGCGCGAGCCCCTCGACGGCGAGCAACTTGCGCGCGCAGCCGAGAGCGGCGCGATCACGGACCAACTCCGCTGGGTGCCGGCCGTGCCGGGCGAGTGCGTGCTGGTCCCGGCCGGCACGGTGCATTGCGCCGGCAGCGGAGTGGTGCTGTGCGAGGTCCAGCAGAATTCGGACATCACGTACCGATTGCACGATTACGGCAGGCCCGGACTTGACGGCAAGCCGCGCGAGCTCCAGATCAAGAACGCGGTGGCAGCCACCAAAGCGCATGCCCGCCCCGTCCCAGCGCTGCCTCAGGAGATCGCCAGCGGTCCCTGCCTGGTCGAGCACTTGGGACGCTGCTCGTCATTCGTCGCGGAATTGTTGAGCTGGGAGCATCCATTCGTGTACTCACCAGATCCAAGGCGCTGCCAGTTGCTGGCTTGCGTCAGGGGCGCCGGAACGCTAAACGGCATGCCCTTCTCTGCCGGCGACGCCTTTCTGATCCCCGCCGAGTCATCGCGCTTCCACGTGGACGGCGGGGAAGTCCAGGCCGTGCGCGCATATCTGCCGTAACGGGTCTAGAATCCACTCGTTCCGGTCGATGGCACGGGACAGACCAGTCCGGCCATGTGCATGGACGACTCTGGCCCCCCGGGGTTGCAGATCCGGGCTAGCTGCCCAATTGGGCTGGACCGGCTCGGCCGTCAAGAGGCTTACGGGCCTGAGGCACCGCTCCCGTATTCACCGTGTGGAGCAAGCGCTACGGGCACTCGGGCGCCAATTGGCGATCGAGAGCCACGCACTGTAGAAGGTCCGGCTGCTCTTGCTCGCTATCGAATCGTGCCGACAGGCTCGCGCGGAGCCGTCGGCCCGAACCCGGCGCGCATCAAAGCCTCCGTGGAAGGATTCCGCAATGCGCAGGGTCGGCCCCAGAATCGTGACGGTTCGGCGGGGCACCCTGGCGCCGGAGTCAACATGACAGTGCACCCGTCTGGATCGGCTCGACCGTTGTGCGCCAAAGGACACCCGGAAGCCGTCGCTCCCCGAGCACAAGGTCAAGCAAGAATCTTGTGCAGTACCTCTCCTGCTACGTCGGTGAGGCGATAACTCCGGCCGTTGTAGGTGTAGGTGAGGCGCTCATGGTCCAGGCCAAGCAAGTGGAGGATCGTGGCATGGAAGTCGTGCGCGGAAACCGGGTCGACCGCCGCCTTGAAGCCGAGTTCGTCGGACTCACCGTAAGACACCCCTCCCTTGATGCCGCCACCAGCCATCCAGGCAGTGAAGCAGTGCGGATTGTGATCGCGTCCGGGCTTTGAAGTGCCGATCTGGGCGACCGGATTTCGCCCGAACTCCCCGCCCCAAATCACCAGCGTGTCGTCCAGCATGCCGCGCTGCTCCAGGTCAGTGAGAAGTGCCGCGAACGGCTGATCGGTTTCGCCGGCGAACTGCGAGTGGTTTCCGAGGATATCGATATGGCCGTCCCAGGCGCGCTGGTTTTCCGTTCCGCCAGAGTAGATCTGGACGAACCGGACACCCCGCTCCAGAAGCCGCCGCGCCATGATGCATTGGCGGGCCATATGGCCGCAGCGCTCGCTATGCAGGCCGTATAGTTCCTGGATGTGCGCCGGTTCGCTGTCGATGTCCAAGGCCTCCGGTGCCGCCAACTGCATCCGATAGGCGAGTTCAAAGCTCTCGATCCGTGCCGCGAGTTCCCGCTCGAGAGGATTGCGTTCCAGGTCCCGGGAGTTCAGGCTTGCGATCAGGTCCAGTTGCGACCGCTGGTGAGCCTCCGACATCTCCGAAGGAGGTGTCAGGTTCTGGATGGGAACGCCCTTCGGGCGCAGCCAAGTGCCCTGGTATGCCCCTGGCAGGAAGCCGGCGCTCCAGTTGGTAGCGCTGCCCTTCGGCAGGCCGCGGTCCTTGGGATCCGACATCACCACGAACCCCGGCAGATCGCTGCTTTCGCTTCCCAGTCCGTAGGTTACCCAGGATCCCAGACTCGGAAAGCCCATCCGAGTCTGGCCGCTGTTGATCATGAACAGGGCCGGGGAATGGTTATTTGAGCCCGGCAGGCCCGAATGGATGAATGCCATCCGGTCGACATGTTCTCCCAAGTGGGGGAAGATCTCGGACACAAGCTTGCCGCTCTGCCCCCTCGGTGTGAACTTGAAGGGAGACTTCAGTAGCGCACCGACCTCCCGGAAGAAGAAGCCCGTGAACTTGTCGAAGTCCTCGAGTTCCTGACCGTGGCGCTTAGTGAGCTCGGGCTTGTAGTCCCATGTGTCCACGTGGCTCGGTCCGCCGTTGATGAAGAGCCAGACAACGCGCTTGGCCTTCGGGGCGAAGTGCGTCGGGCGTGGCGCCATTGGATTGAGCGCCCGGTCGGGAACGGAAGCGGCCTGAAGGCGCCCCTCGTCGGCGAGGATGCCGGCAAGTCCGAGCATCCCGATGCCCATCCCGCAACGTTCCAGCAGTTCGCGACGCGATAGCGCCGGCAGTTGGGTGGTTTCTGCGTTTCTCATGTTTCTCACCGGATATACAGGAATTCGTTCAGGCTCATCAAGGACTGGCAGTAGTCGACCAGCGCGAGCCGATCCGGATCGGGCCTGCCATCCTTGCGGTAGAGGTCCTCCTGGCGCTCCAAGAACGCCACCCCCTGGGCGGTTTCCGACGGCCCAGCGGGGCGGGCGAATGCGGTGCGATAGGCCTTGTCGACCGCCGCCTTCGGTTCCAGGCCAGCCAACCGGGCGGAGAAGCCCTTTGCGTAGCGGCGGGTGAACGGGCTGTTGAGGAAGAGCAGCGCTTGAGGCGCGATCGTGGTGGACGGTCGGCGGCCGATACCGACTAGGTGCTCCGGCCAGTCAAACAGCATCATCGACGGGATCAGCTCGCTCCGCTTCACAAAGAAGTAGACGCTGCGTCGGGACATGCTCTCGTTCTGTACCCCGGGACCGTACAGGGTAGGGTCGAGCGTCCCGGACACCGCCAGCATCGAGTCCCGAATGGCCTCGGCTTCGAGCCTCTTCGGCGTCCAGCGCCAGCGGAGACGGTTCGACGAGTCAATGGCGGCCCTGGAGCTCTCGGCGGACGAGTCGACCCTGTAGGCGCTGCTGACCATGATCATGCGGTGCAGGCGCTTCAACTGCCAGCCGTTCTGAATCAGGTCCCGAGCCAGCCAGTCAAGCAGTTCCGGGTGGGTTGGACGCGCGCCCATCATCCCGAAATTGCTTGGAGTGGCCACGATTCCTGTGCCGAAATGGTGGTGCCAAACACGATTGACGATGACGCGCGCCAGCAGCGCGCCCGCACCGGATTCGGAATCGGTCAGCCACTTGGCTAGGGAAGCTCGATGAAATCCGCTTCGCTCCCATTCCGGGGGCGGCTTCTCGAGCCAGTGCCCCGGTTCCGCTCCCGGACGGGTAAGGACCGGCAATACATGCGGTTCGGCTGGCTCCAGCTTCAGATTCACATCGCCGCGCCGAAGAACGAACGTTGGCTCGTAGAAGTGCGGATAGCCTCTCCCATTGGCATTGTGGCGGACTTTGGAGAATCCTTCGGCCGTCGCCTGGATCTTCGTGAAGGAAGGCTTTGGTATGCGGGATTCGTGGTCACGGATCGCTGCACTTGCCTCCATCCACCTCGGGTGCTTTCGGGCGAAACGCCTGAGCAGCAATGCCTTCTGGTCGTCGGTCAGAGCCCCAGCCCCTCCCGTCTGGAGTGCCGCCGAGGCCTCGACGACGCCTTGCGACACGCCCTCCCCAACGGCGAAGCCGGGTTCGGACGAGTCTGTCACGGCCAGACGAATGCGCCCGAGGCTGAAGTGCGAGTTGTAGCCGAATACCAGCTTGATCGCCAGCCGGAAGCCGCCCTCGAAATTCATGAGCTCTTCGAAATCAAAGATGGCCGCATGGTCCGAGCCGATACCCGCGGGCGTGAGCGCCCAGCCGCTTCGGTCGCTGTTGTCTTCGATAGCCAAGGAGGCGGACGCGTAGCCCACTTCCAGATGATCCGTCGCCCGCGCATTCCGCAACTTGACCTTCACGGGCTCGGCGTCTGGTTCCGACAGTGGCCGGACCTCCATCGACACACGGCCAAGGAGGAACTGCCCGTCATGCGACCGGCCAGGGCCGTTGAACGGCAATGACGGGTGAGTCAGGGCCTCGATCCGGAGGGCTCGCAAATCCTTGGCTGAGACGTCCGCAACGAAGGTGTAGGTGTCGAAGTCGACGTTGTCCCCGCTGAACAGGATCGACCCGTCCTCGAGCTTGTCCGCCTTGGCCTGGCTGGCGGTGTTGATGTCGACGACGTCGAGGACCTGCCATTCGCTAGCGCTGAAACCGGGAGCCCCGGCCCGGAGCCATTGCTCGAATTCCTCGCCGCCCAGCTCGCGCTCGATTTCCTCCCGTGTCTCCCGGAGCTCCCTGAGCCGGACTTCCCAATTGGCCCTTTCGGCCCTGGATTTGCCGGGATTCGGATCGTACTCGATTACGGTTCGCGTCGTGCGGCCGAAGATCGCTGCCATCCGGTAGTAGTCGCGAGCTGATATCGGATCATGCTTGTGATCGTGACAGCGGGCGCAGCCTACGGTGAGTCCGAGCATTGCTGTGCCGAGGGTGCCGACCATGTCGTCGAGTTCGTCGTAACGCGAAATCTCGAACTCGGAGTCCGTAATTTGCGTCGGGAAGGGACCGCCTCCCATGAACCCGGTTGCCATCAGGGCGAGGGCATTCTCGGGCTCCAGCTCGTCCCCAGCAATCTGCATCCTGACGAAACGGTCGTAAGGCATGTCGCGGTTGAATGCCTTGATCAGAAAGTCCCTGTAGTGGTAGGCGAACGGCCGGTCGTAGTCTTCCTCGAAGCCGTAGCTCTCGGCAAATCGCGCGATATCCATCCAGTGGCGCGCCCACCTCTCCCCGTAGTGCGGCGACTCGAGCAGCTCGTCCACGAGCCGTTCGTAAGCGTCGGGTGCCGGGTCTTTCGCAAATTCCTCCACACGCTCGAGGCTCGGCGGCAGTCCCAGCAAGTCAAGCGAGGCGCGCCGGATCAGCGTGCGCCGGTCGGCCTCGGGATTCGGCTCGATTCCGGCGGCCTCAAGTCTCGCCAGCACGAAGCGGTCTATCGGACTCCTTGGCCACGTGCTGTCGGCAGCCGGCGGCGGCGCAGTAGCCGCTAAGGGGCGGAACGACCAAAACCGGGTATCGACGCCCGGCTCAGACACCTGTTTGCCCGAACTGACAAGCGGTTCATCGTACGGGGCGCCCAGATCGATCCAGCGCGCGACTGCGCCTACCTTGGCGTCGGGAAGCTTGTCTTGGCCGAAAGGCATGAAGGGCTCCCGCTCGTGCCGCAAGACGGCGACAAGTGCGCTCGACTCAGCCGACTCGCCGATCTTGCCGCTCGCCATCAAGGAACCCCGGGATGTCAGATCGAGTCCGCCCATCACCTGCTCATCCCCATGGCACTGAAGGCAATCGCTGACGAACAGTGGCTGGACCTCGGCCCGGAAGACTTCCAAGCCTTCGGCCATGCGCTCGGCGTGGTCGTCGCGATCTTGCTGTGCCAGCGCAGCAGCCCCGACCATGCAGAAAATCACAGGAACGTTCGAGACGAGACGCCGACACTTGCGGAGGCCGGGAAGGACCGGTCGTGGTGCGCTGCAATGGCTGCCGCTTTCCGGCACGTGGTGCTCGGGAAAGGCTGCAGAACGCTCGATTGAAGTGCGTTCGGCGGCACCCGCGACAACTCCGAATCGCATCATCGCGCCCCCAGTATAGTGCTGTTTCGCGCAATACGGGACGCTCCGGGCCTTGCTGCTGAAAGTGGCCGCGGTGGTGCGGGTGAGCGTGCGCAGGATCTGGGTGTCGTTGTCCTCGGTGTTTCCGCGCCAGGAGCTGTTCGCGCACAGCCTGTCGCGGCTGCGGGAGGATGCGTCGGGCTAGCTGGAGGGTCAACGAAAGCGGCGGTCGGGTCGCCACCTGCGGCGGTCCAAGGGGAGGTATGTTTGCGATGTGCTGATCTGCCGATCGCGGTCTTTTGGCGCTTCCGCCGCCGGAGATTCCGGCTCGTCCCGCGCGTAGCGGTCCAAGCTGAACACCCGCCGCGCCGTGACCGATTCGAACGCTAGGCACTTCACCGTCTCCGGCTTCAAAATGCGGAGCCCAAGCCGCACTCCCTCCTTCTCCACAGAACCCTTACCTTGTGTCAACTGTGTCCCAGAGCTAGTACAGAACGTGGTGTTTCAGCGTCAATTGTGTATGATCGTTAGACGCTCTGGAGCGGCCGACACAGGATAATATTCGGTTTCCAATCGGAGACGTCGTGCTCCCTGCAAGATTCGCAGCAATGACTCGAAGCCTAGCCGCCACAGCCTGGCACCTCGCCATGCACTTAGCGGCCACGCTGGCCCTTTTCTTGCCTGCTGCGAACTCTGCGTCGGCCCAGACCTACCGGATCGAGACTATTTTTGGCGACTTCGATCCATTGGAAGAGGTGCCGCTCGCCGAGGCTTGGGTTCAACATCCTTCCGGACTGGCCATTGACTCGGAAGGCAGCCTGTATTTCGTGGACCGGGATACCTATCGCGTCCGGAAGGTCGATTCCTCGGGTCGAGTCAGCACTGTCGCGGGATCGGGAATGGTGGGTTACAGCGGCGACGGCGGCCCCGCGACCAGCGCCCGGCTAGGCGAGCGCGTCGAAGGGCTGGCCGTCGACAGAGAGGGCAACGTCTACATCTCGGACACGGAGAACAATCGCATCCGGCGAGTGGATCCCTCGGGAAAGATCACGACAATCGCCGGTACCGGAGCTTGGGGCACCCAAGGGGACGGCGGGCCTGCCACGAGAGCAGGGCTGACGGCCATCCACGGTCTTGCGACCGATGCGGCGGGGAACCTCTACGTGGCCGACACGTGGGCCGACAGCATTCGAAAGATCGATGCCAGCGGCACTATCACCACGGTTGCAGGAACTGGAGAGGAGGGCCAAGGCGGCGACGGCGGCCCGGCCGTCGAGGCAAGGCTGGACAAGCCCCGCGGCATCGCTGTCGACTCGGCAGGAGACCTGTATATCGCGGACTCGGACAGCCATCGAGTCCGCAGGGTCGATTCGAGCGGAACGATCACTACCATTGCCGGCACGGGAGAACGTGGCTACAGCGGAGACGGCGGACCTGCCACAGCGGCTGCGCTCGCCGAGCCGTACGCAGTCGCCGTCGATGCCGTCGGAAACATCTATATCGCTGACAGCGACAACGGCTCCGTCCGCAAGGTTGGCTTGGACGGAACGATCTCCACGGTGGCGGGCGGATCCCCTCACGTGCTCCCAGAAGCCGGCCCGAACATCGGCTTCCCACGGGCTCTCGCCGTAGGCCCGTCTCGCGAGCTGTATATCGCTGATGCTTACGGGAATTCGATCCTGCGACTCGATGAAGAGGGAGCGGTTGCGACGTTCGTCGGCCAAGGGAAGCCGGACCTGTACCGACCGGGAGGGGCAGCGGTCGACAGCCACCGAAACGTCTTCGTTGCCGACAGTTGGAGGAATCGCATACTCAGGGTCGATCCAGCGGGCATTGGCACTCCGGTCGCAGGCAGCGGGGCGCTGGGTGACTCGGGCGACGGAGGACCCGCCACGGATGCAGAATTCTCGTTCCCGGCCGATGTCGCGCTCGGCGACGACAGTGCCATCTATATCGCCGATACCTACAACCATCGAATCCGGAAAGTCGATTCGGCCGGCACCGTCACGACCGTAGCCGGCAGTGGGGAGGAGGGATTCGGAGGTGACGGAGGCCCGGCCGCCCGGGCGAAGTTCGACTCGCCTGTCGCGGTGGCCATCGGGCCCGACGGCGCGGTCTATGTGGCCGACCGCGGGAATCGCCGGATACGGAGGATCGACGCCACGGGCGTCGTCACCACGATCGCCGGCAACGGTGAAGCGGGAGGACCAACGCCGGGCGTTCCCGCGACTCAGTCGCCATTGGGATGGCTCCGCGATGTCGCGGTGGATTCCCAAGGGCGAATCTACATTCCGGACGAACGCTCCCACCGCGTCTGGCGCGTGGGTCTCGACGGTCTCCTGACTGTAGCCGCAGGGACGGGTGAATTCGGGGCTATCGGCGACAGCGGCCCGGCGACAAGCGCCCGACTCTGGCGCCCGGCCGGCGTTGCCGTGAGCGATAGCGACACCCTCTACATCGCTGACAGCGGGAACCACCGGATCCGAAAGGTCTCGCCCGACGGCATCATCACTACGATCGCCGGCTCGGGAATCGGGGGCTTTGACGGCGATGGTACTCCGGCAACGATGTTCGCTCTCAATCGTCCGTGGGGAGTTGCTGCCATCTCAGACGACAGCGTGATTGCGATCGACAGCGGAAACAACCGGATCCGGATCCTCGCTGCTGAGGCTCCGCGACCCGCGATCACCTCCATAGTCAACGGGGCAAGCCACGCGGCCGGCGTTGCGCCCGGTTCCGTCGCGGTGCTCACGGGATCCGATCTTGCTCCCAGCATTGCCCCTGCCGCAGTGCTTCCGCAGGCGCTGGCCCTGCCGACCACATTGCTCGAAACGTCGGTGACCCTCACTGACCGCACGGAGACAAGCTGGGCGCGGCGCATGGCAGGCCTGTATTCCGTATCGCCGGAAGAGATCAGATTCCAGATTCCGGCAGGGACGGCGGTCGGCCGGGTAATCCTCAGCGTCAATCGAGAGGGCAGCGTGTCGGAACGACGCGCGGTCCAGGTCATGAGCGTGGCTCCAGGCCTGTTCGCGGCAAACGATGGCGGTCGCGGAGTGGCGGCGGCTGCGGCGACCAGAGTGGCGCGCGACGGCACCAAGACTTCCCTAGAAGTGTCACGGTTCGATACCGCTCGGCAGCGGTACGTTGCCGAGCCGATCGATCTTGGGAAAGCCGGGCGTGTCTACCTGACTCTCTTCGGCACGGGCTTCCGGGGCGCGACCAGCCTACCCGTCGTCACCATCGCCGGACAGGAGGTCGCCGTGGAATCCTCCGGCCCGGCGGGCGGGTTCCACGGGGTCGACGAATTGGTGGTCGGGCCAATTCCGCGAACGGTGCAGGGACGGAGCCTAGACATCGTGGCGACTGTCGACGGCCAAGTTTCGAACGCAGTGACCATCGCAATCAAGTGACGGATCCCATGACTGGAACGAGTTGGCGCCTTCCGAGGATCAGGTCCGCAGAGCGGGCCCGACTCGTGCCCCGCCCCGTCAGGCAGGCCCTTGGCCCGGGGGGCGACGGGTCGATCGCCGCGCAGCCGGGGAACGAACCGTCACAGACGACGCCGTCCGTCCTCGAAGTCCAGCCTCCCTGTTTGAAAGAGATTCATGGGACGGTTCGAAGCGCCGCCAAGGCCGCTGGCCGTTGCGCCCTGGCACTTGCATTCGCCGTGGCCATCCTCGGGGCCCTGGCACAGCCGGGCGCCGCCCAGGTCTATCGCATTGAGACCTTGCTCGGAGACTTCGATCCCTTCGAAGTGGTCCCGCTCTCTCGGGCCTGGACAGACGGCCCCTCTGCGCTGGCAGTCGATTCCGCCGGCAATCTTTACTTCGCGGAATCGGGGACAGGTCGCGTGCGCAAGGTCGACCTGTCCGGGCAGGTAAGCACCGTTGCCGGGTCCGGCTTCACCGGTGACAGCGGAGATGGCGGGCCAGCGACCCGCGCGCGGTTCGACCGCATCGAGGGACTGGCGGTTGATCACGCGGGAAACATCTTCATCGCGGACGCCGGAGCGAACCGGATCCGGCGGGTCGATAGGGCGGGCATTATCGAGTCCATCGCGGGCACTGGGGAATTCGGGTGGGACGGCGACGGAGGGCCCGCCACAAGCGCCACCTTGACAGCAATGTCTGGTTTGGCCGCCGACCAGAACGGCAACCTCTACATCGCGGACACTTGGGCTGACCGTATCCGCAAGATCGACTCAGACGGCACGATCTCGGCTGCCGCCGGCGCCGGCGAGGAAGGCCGAAGCGGAGACGGCGGACCTGCGATCGAGGCGCGGCTCCAGCGCCCCCGTGGCGTCTCGCTTGACGGCACCGGAAACATCTACATCGCCGATACCGAGAACCATCTCGTCCGGCGCGTGGACGCAAGCGGGACGATCACGACTTTCGCCGGCACGGGCGACGCGGGCTATGCCGGAGACGGCGGGCTGGCGACCGATGCTCAGCTCCACGAACCCCGCGCAGTAGCAATCGACCCAGCGGGCAATGTCTTCATTGCCGAGAGCCGGAACCGGACCGTACGCATGGTAGACCCCGCCGGGATCATCACGACGGTTGCTGGGACGGGCCCCCGAGGCCGGGGTCAGGTGACCGGAATCGGCACGGAAGTCCGGATGACGCGTCCCGAGGCTCTGGCAGTCGGTCGTTCCGGTGATATCTACATCGCCGATGAATGGGCGAGCAGGATACTTCGGCTCGACGCCGAGGGGATGATCACCGTAGTCGTCGGCCTCGGCCAGCGGGAGGTCTATTCCCCGCGGGACATCGCCGCCGATGCGGAAGGTAACGCGTATGTCGTCTTCGCGTCGACGCACAGAGTGATCAAGGTTGACGCGAGCGGCAGCGTGACTCCATTTGCAGGGACGGGCCGCTTTGGATTCTCCGGCGACGGAGGCCCGGCGGTGGAGGCGCGGCTCGCGTTTCCTGCCGGCGTCGCGACAGACGACAGAGGGAACGTCTACATCGCTGACACCTCCAACCACCGCATCCGCATGGTTGACAGCAGAGGCAGGATCGAGACGATCGCGGGCACTGGCGTCAGAGGCTTTGGCGGCGACGGCGGACCAGCCACGAGCGCAAGCTTCAACTACCCGGCCGCCGTCGCGGCGGGAGTTGACGGATCCTTCTACGTGGCGGACCGCCGCAATAACAGGATTCGAAAGATCGACAGCGCAGGTATCGTGACAACCATCGCCGGGAACGGACGCACCGGTCCGGCCGAACCAGGCACTGCGGCCATTCGGTCGCCCTTTAGGTCTCCAGGCGCGGTAGGAGTCGACTCGTTCGGCAGGGTCTACATCCCGGACCCCTGGACCAACCGCGTCTATATGGTCGACGGTACCGGCATCCTCACGGTAGTCGCAGGAAACGGCGAGTTCAGGGCGAGCGGCGATGGCGGCCCTGCCACAAGTGCCGGCGTGGGCCGGCCGGCGGACGTGGCGATCAGTTCAACCGACACCTTGTACATCGCCGATCCCTCCACCGGCGTGATCCGCAAGGTCACGAACGATGGAATCATCACGACCATCGCCGGCACGGGAACGGCAGGATTCAACGGTGACGGCAGCCCCGCCAGGAACTACCATCTCCGCTACCCGAACGGCGTTTCCGCCTATTTGGACCGCACGGTGTGGATCACTGACTCGCTCAGCCATCGCGTGCGCACCCTCACCTTGGACATTCCGCCGCCGTCCATCTCGTCGGCGCTGAACGGCGCGAGCCACTCCGCCAGGCTGGCACCCGGCACGGTGGCGGTAATTCGAGGAACCGAGCTCTCCTCCGATCCGACTTCAGCCACCTCGCTGCCTAGGTCCGCCCCGCTGCCAATCAGCCTGGTGGGTACGTCCGTGACCGTCATCGAAACCTCTGAGTCCGGTTCGACGGCGCGGGCGGCCGGACTGTACTCCGTTGCGCCGACCGAAATCACGTTCCGTGTTCCAGAGGGTATCACACCGGGCCAGATAGACCTGACCGTGCTTCACCAAGGCTCCGTTTCCGAGGCCATCAAAGTGCAGGTCGACCGAGTTGCACCCGCGCTGTTCTCAGCGAATGGGGACGGCCAGGGCGTGGCGGCGGCAACAGCAGTGCGAGTGGCGCGGGACGGGACGCGCACTCCACTCGAAGTCTCCCGCTACGATCCCGACCAGAAGCGCTACGTCGCGATTCCACTCGACGTTCGAGCGGATTTCAGCCCGGTCTACCTGACCCTCTATGGCACGGGAATGCGGGGTGCCGAGAGGCCGCCAGTCGTGACAATCCGGGGGCGGCACGTCAGGGCGGAATCCGTCAAGCCTTCCAGCGGGTTCCCAGGTGTCGAAGAACTGGTCGTCGGGCCGATTCCGAGATCGATCCGCAACCGTGAGGTGGAAGTGGTCGCCATTGTCGACGGCCAGACGTCCAATACCGTGACGGTCGCGTTGAAGTAGCGGTTTCCCGGGCCGCGCCGCAGGGCAACTCAGCGGCTCGCGCGAGCTCGCGTCACTGCGGTTTGCGGACGGCGAGCCCCCTGGCCGCTTCTATAATGGCGGCCGAAATGAGACAGTCGACCCGTCGCTCGTTCCTCTCGACTCTTGCGGCCGCCTCCGCACCCGCGTGGCTCTCTGCCTTTCAGGAGCTCAGGGCTGCGAACCACGAGAAGGTTCGGATCACCGACATCAAGACGATGATGCTGCAAGGCCCGCGGACATACACCTTGGTGCGCGTGGACACCGATGCGGGCGTTCACGGCCTCGCTGAAGCCTACGGGTCTCCTGGCTTGGGAGTCAAGGAAGAGATTCACGGCCTGAGGGAGTTGTTCATTGGCAAGGACCCTCTGCAAATCGACCGCCTCTATACGGGATATCGCTATACCGACGGGAGCGCTCATGCGCAGCAGCGGGCGATGAGCGGCATTGAGATGGCCCTTTGGGACTTGGCTGGCAAGCTGCTCGACGTGCCGACTTGCAAGCTGCTCGGGGGCAAGTTCCGCGACAGGGTCCGCCTCTACGACCACTCGAAGCCGGATGACTTCTTCGATAAGGCCGTCCTGCGGGACTGGGCGCAGCAGGTCAAGGAGAGCCCGTTCGGGATCAACATGCACAAGTTCGGTCCCCTGCGGAATAGCCCTGGCATCGGCCCGGGCCGCGATCCATCAAACCGCATGCTCTCAAGCGACGAGCTGCGGCGGCTGCGCCAAGGATTCGAGAACTGCCGCGAGGCACTCGGCTTCGAGCACGACATCCTGATCGGCTGCCACTGGGAATTCGACCTGCGCAGCTCGATCGACATGGCAGTCGCGTTGCAGGACGTCAAGCCGCGCTTCTTGGAAGACCCGCTTCCGGTTGCATACTCCGAGAGTTGGAAGCGGCTGGCAGAGATGTCTCCCGTGCCCATCTGCACCGGAGAGAACTGGATGCGCCGCGCCGACGCCCTGCCATTCGTTATCAACGCCGCGATTGACATCTTGCACCCGGACTTGCGCAACTCGGGCGGGTTTCTCGAGAACAAGCGCATGGCCGACCTAGCCGACCTGTATTTCCTGCCGATGGCGAACCACAATACCGGCAGCATCGTCAATGGTATGGCGACTGTCCATTGGGCTTCGACCATACGCGACTATTTTGCTTGCGAAACCGTGTTCTTCGACGGTGGCTGGATGGACGATGTGATTGTGCACGATGGGCCGCTGGCGAAGGGTGGCTTCGTCGAGGTTCCGGACAAGCCGGGCCTCGGCATCGAACTCGACCCCGATGTGGTCAAGGCCCATCTCGCTGAGGGCGAGACTTGGTGGGGCTAGGACCAGGGGCATGGAAAGAACCTGTGGCCCAGAACGGTCGCGGCACCGGCCCGCGTTAGTTCAATGACAGTCGGCGCTCCTCGTGGTGCAACCCCGACCGCGCCGTTCCGGTCGAAGCACTGAACGTGTGGCTGGACTGCTCGCTGCTATAGCGCCCTAGCCCGCGCGGCTTGCCGCGCCGCCGGCCTGCTACGGGCCGAATGCAGCTGACTCGGCCCAACTGCGAACAGCAAGCGTCAAACTTGGGTTGCAGGCACCGGCCTCCGCCGATCCTGATCAGTCCCACGACCGGCGCAGCGACAACACCCATAGCGCGGCCGGCCCGAGCATCGCGAATCCCAAGCCCAGCGCCCCGGTCCGGGCGGACAGGGCCCCGTCGAGAAGCTGGCCCATAACGTAGGTCGACACCGAGGCGGTGGCCATGAACAGGCCCATGTCGGCCGCGAAGACCCGCCCGAGGAACTGGTTCTCGGCATTGAGGTGCAGCAGGGTCGTCGAACACACCCAGACCAATGCGGCACCGCCATGCGCCAGCACAAGGAAAAGCCCCGCCAAGGGCATCAGGAGCGTCTGACTGAACAACATATAGCCGCAACCGGCAGCAAGGTAGCCCATCAAGACCGTCCAGCGCATGCTGTTCTGGCTCTTGCTGAATCGGCGCCCCATCACGAGGGGCCCGAGGGTCGAGCCAGTCCCTTGGAACGCGAACAGCACAGCCATCCCCAACGCCGGGCTGTCCCCGACGGCGAAATCGCGGGTGCCAAGGATCGTGGTCAGCACGACCCTCGCGCCCATGATCCCGAGCCCGAGCTTGAGCGTGAGCAGCGTCGCGAGGCGCCAGTCTCTGATCATGTACAGGAAGCCCTCGGCGATTGGCCGAAAGCTGAGCGCGGCTAGCCACGACTGCTTGCGCAGCCCGGCCAAGTGGCGCTCGAAGGCTCGCACGCGGTACACGAACCACGCCGACAGCAAGAAGGTCGCGGAGTTCGCCACGAAGACGAACTCCCGCCCAAGGTACGCCACGGCCACGCCGCCCAAGGCGGCGCCCATTGTCACGGTGAGCGACCAAGTCGTAGAGCCGAGGGCGTTCGCTGTGGGCAGTTCGTCCCTCTCGATCAGGCTGGGCAGGATCGCACTGCGCCCGGCCTCGAAGAATGCCGCCGTGCCGATCTCGAGCGTCAGCAGCAGGTAGAGCCAAGGCAGTTCTTCCTGCCGGTCGATCAGCAGCATGCAAAGCACCAAGGCGGCGCGGACCAGGTCGCTCACCAGCATCACCTTGCGGCGACTCAGCCGGTCGTTGGCGGCTCCGGCCGTGGGGCCCAGCAGCATCATCGGCAGGATCTGCAGGATCGCGGCCCAGGCCACCAACTCGGCCCGGCCGCTCAGCTCCAAGATCATCGAGTAGATCGCGACCGAATAAAACCAGTCGCCCGAGCCGCTGATCAGCTGCGCAATCCAGACCCTGCGGAAGTTGGGCGAGCGCCTCAGCAGTCGCGCGTAGCCGCGCAGGGAGACTTGGGACGCCACTTTCGCAGACTCACGCCGAATACAGCCCGGTGCGTTCCTTGGCCCGCCGGACAGTCTCCGCAGCGATGGGCGCGACGCGCTCGGCGCTGTCTCGCAACACGGCGCGCAGGTGGGTGCGGTCGTCCATCAACTCGTTGTAGCGTCGCTGGATCGGTTCCAGCTTGGCGCTGATCATCTCGCTAACCTCGCTCTTGAGCGCACCGTAGCGCATCCCCGCGAAGTGACTCTGCATCTGCGAGTCAGTCCAGTCGCTAAAGGCTTGGAAGATCGTAAGCAAGTTGGCGACGCCAGCCCCCGGCTCGGCCCAGTTCACGGCAGGCTGAGAGTCCGTCACAGCCCGGCCGATCAGCTTCTTGACGCGTCCGGGCGGATCGAGCAGGCTGATCGAGTGGTTGGGAGAGTCCGTCGACTTGCTCATCTTCTTGGTGGGATCGTCCAGGCCCATGATGCGCGCTCCGACGGTCGGGAGCTTGGTCTCGGGCACGATGAATGTCTTGCCGTACAGCTTGTTGAAGCGCTGCGCGATGTTGCGCGTCAGTTCCATGTGCTGCGACTGGTCGTCTCCGACCGGAACCGCCTTGGCTTGGTACAGCAAGATGTCCGCCGCCATCAACACGGGGTAGAGGAATAGCCCCGTGCCCACCGAATCCTGGCCGGCATCGGCCTTCAGCGTCTTGGCCTTGAACTGCGTCATGCGATTGAGCCAGCCGAACGGGACCGTGCAGGTGAAGATCCAAGCCAGTTCGACGTGGGCTGGAATCTGCGACTGCACGAAGACCGCCGACTGCTTCGGGTCCAGACCAGCTGCCAAGTACAAGGCCGCCACCTGCTCGCAGCTTTCCCGCAGGGCCTTGGGATCTTGCGGAACCGTGATGGCGTGCTGGTCTACGATGCAGAAAATCGGCTCGTAGTCGTACTGGATTTCCGCCCAGTTGCGCAGCGCACCCAAGTAGTTGCCGATGTGCAGCGCGCCGGTGGGCTGCATGCCCGAAAAGATCCGCGGCTTCATGTGTGGACGGGAATTTTCCATTCTATCGCTTGCCCTCCGATGGTCTCGGGGCAGGCCCGAGGGACTCCGCGTCTGCAGCCGGGGCCGAATCTCCGACAGACGGCCCCGCCGACAGCGCATCGAACATCCCCGCTAGAAGGGCTCGGCGGACTGCGAACCGGGCAATATCCGAGCGCTTCAGCGCCCCAGAGTCCGATGCCATGCCTACTATTGGCACCGCCCATCGGAACCGGCTTCCCCGCCAGGGCTTTTCAATGTCAGATAGCGAGGGGCGGATTGCATAAGGAGTTAGGAGAGGGGCTGGACAAACGCGCGGTGGTTGTGCGATAACTCGCAGAGTGGGACCGCAGCACATCCCGTTAGGCGAGGTCCGGGTCCGTC
>JAJDTX010000053.1 GCA_022826925.1 Bryobacterales bacterium | reverse complement strand
AGTTCTCCGGGCCGCACCAAACCTACGTCGGTTATCGGGCGAGTGCCCGCCCTAGACCACACCAAATCGAGTCTCAGCTTGCCGGGCATAGAACGCAGTTGGGCCGCCCTTGCGATCCGAAAATGTTAAACATGGGCTAGCAGCCACGCCCCCGGCCCGCGCCTCAAGTAACGCTTGCCCTTGCCCAGCGGCAACTCGTACACCGAGTACAGGCTCAGGAAATGCGGGATGTTGTAGCTCGAAACGCTCCGGTTCGAGTCTGGGTCGTGATAGTTCTGCGCTGCCGAGCTGCCACCCGGGCCGTTCTCGGCTGCGAACCAGCCGCTCGATCCGTTGTCCATCGACTTCGACCACGTGTACGACAGCAGCATCTGGAAGTCTTCGGCGAAGCGCCTCCGGGCCTTCAGCTGCAGCGCGTGGTAGCTCGACTCGCCGATGCTCCGGCTGTAGAACGTCCCGCCACCAGCGTCAGGGAACGGCCGCCGTGCGTCGACCTCCGTCGGCGTGCCCGGGCCCGGTTCCGTGGCGCTGTTTCCCAGTCCTGAGTACTCGCCGCGCCGGTTCGCACTTCCGACGTACGCAGCCGAGGCCATCAACTGATCCGTCAGTTGCCGTTGCAGCTCCACGTGCCACTGGTGCGATAGGGCGTTCTTGCGCTCTGGATCGTTGCTCCACGTATCCAGATCCCACGGGCTGGCCGCCGGCAGCACCGCAGGGAAGTTCCCCTCGAGGTCAGCAATGAACTGTGGGGCGTTTCCCAAGCCATTGGCCTTGCCGCTAAAGCCACGCGAGGCCGGCCAGGTGTTGACGTTGTGCTGCGTGTACTGACTGTTGCTAGTCAGCGCATCCCAGTAGAGTCCGTACCCGCCTCGCAGGACGGTGCCGTCATCCATCCGGTAGGCGGCGCCGATGCGCGGCCCCCAGTTGTCCCTGACGGGATTGGGCAGGTAGTTCGGGCGGTCCGCCAGAACGACGCGGTCCCGGTGCGGCACCTCCTCGGGGATGCACGGCGAGCTGCCCGTCTGGCTGCAGTCCGCGGGCATCGACGGCGCCCCGACCAGCCAAATCTGGCGGTCGATGTCAATGCCCCCCATCAGTCCACCATTCAGAATCGTGGCAGCCTGGCTGTAGTCGAAGCGCACCCCGTAGTTCAGGGTCAGACGCGAGCTGGCACGCCATTCGTCCTGCGCGTATGCGGAATAGGTCGGAACACGAAAATGGACCGTCCCGTCGTGCGGCAGGATGCCGTCGAAGCTCGACGGCAGTCCCAGCAACGCTGAGGCCAGCGAGGCTCCCGTCATGCCCGGATTCTGCGGGTCCCCGGTCACTCTATCCGCAAAGCGGAAGACCTGGTGCGTGTTGCGCTGGAATCGCTCAACCCCCATCCATTGGCCGCCGAGCTTCAGGGTGTGCGATCCCATCATCACGGTCAGGTCACCCGCGACGTTGAAGGTCGGATTCCGGCGAGGCGCGGCTCCCCGAATCCCCGACACTCCCCAAGGGCTGGTCAAGGCCACCTGCAAGCCGCCGAAACGGTCGGTGTCGCGAAAACCCAGCTGTGACAGGCCGTCAAGGCCCTCGACGTGCGTCTGCACGTTGAATCGAAAGTCCCTGCGCGCGACCCCGCCACGAAGATTCAGCACAACCTTTGGGCTAAGGACGTGAGTCCAGCCTCCCCCGAAGTTCCTCGCGACCATCTCGCTCCCATCAGTGGCCTTCTGGCCGATGCGCTCCACCGAATTGCGGGCCATCTGGCTCCAACGGCCGAAGACGCTGTGCTTGTCGGAGAACCGATGGTCAACCTTGACCTGCAGTGAGTCCGCGTCGTCCGCTGACGAAGCGCTATTCATGAAATTCGACACGGGATCGACTAGATTGGGGCGCTCTGCGTACGCCTCGAAGAAGCCCTGCATCCGGCGCGAGAGCATCGGGCCCGGGATGCGGTTGCCCGGGAATCTGGCCCTAACGTGATTGCCCACAGCGTCGAGGCTGGTGGAGAGGGGGTCGAAGATGTCCTGGCCGATGACCGAGTTCGAAAAGTCGCCAGCTAGTTCCTCTGCGGTCGGGACGCGCCCCAGCGACTGCGTCGGCTTGCGGTATCTCCAAGCCTCGTAGCCGGCGGAAAAGAAGGTCTGGTTGCGGACGATCCTGCCACCGTAGGTCACGCCGAACTGGTTCTGGCGGAACGGAGCAGGTCCGTCGCTGTTTGCGTCCTTGAACGGATCCCGCGCGTCGAAAGCGCTGTTGCGCACGAAGGAGAACATAGACCCGCGAAACTCGTTCGTCCCGGACTTCGATGCGAGGGTGATCACCCCGCCAGTCACACCGCCCCATTCCACCTTGTCGGAATGTGCGTGCACTCGCATCGACTCCAGCAGGTCGATGCTCGGAAGGTAGCCGTACGTCGTCACTCGGAAATCGGTGTTGACTATTCCGTCGAGGTAGTAGATCACCGATCTGTTCTGCTGTCCGTGCAACGCCGGCTTGAGCACGCGCGAGCCGGGAATCCCGGTCGGGTCCGCATCGGTGGTCCCAGGCCCCGCGCCCTGAGCGCTGCTAACGGGAGTAACTCCCGTCGCGGTCGTGAGCAGTTGGGTGAAGTTCCTGCCGTTGAGCGGGAGGTCCCGGATCACGTTCCCAGGGACCGTCTCGCCGACCTCCGCCGACGCCGTGTCCAGCGATGTCATGTCGGTGACTTGAATCGACTCCGCTACTGCCGCCACCAGCAACGTGACGTCAATGCGCAACTGCTGCTCCGCGTCGAGCGTTACGTCCGGAACGGTCGTGATCATGAAACCAGGGCTTCGAACCGACAACCGGTACGTGCCCTGCTTGAGAAACGGAATACTGTACCGACCGGATTCACCGGACTCGCTGCGATGCTCGATTCCTGTTTCTGTATTCGAGGCTGTGATCCGGGCGTGGGGCAAGGCGGATCCGGTCGAGTCCCAGACGATGCCGAAGATCTCGGAAGCACCCAAGAGCTCTGACCCCACCGCTAGCCAGAGCGCCAAAGACAAAGCGTGCTTGCAGACTCGCTTCATGTCCGGATGCTGATTTCTAGTTACCGTCGCGTTCCCTGATCGAGTAGCGCTGCGGGCGCCGGGTGGGCACTCGCAGCAAACGTATCCGCGATCCGGGCAATCTGCGGCCCGAGCGCTCGGGAGCTTCGCAGCAGCCTCCGAAGCGTGTCGTCGATATCCTCGACATCCGCAGAATCGTCGCGGCCGGCCGCGCCAGCCGGGGTGTGGGTCACATCCAAGCGGACCGTTAGCAATGCGAGAGTGTCGCTGTGGATGCTGCTCGCAGCCTCGAACAGGGACAGAAAAGCCTCGGGCCAAGAACTCGCAGGCACCGCACTCCTCGAAGCCGCTTCCGGCGCTCGCTCTCCCGCGCCCCTCGCGCTCGCTATCGCACTCAAGACGGGAACTGTCCAGTCCGCGCTCGCTGCTGCCGCAGTCCCGAGGCCATGGAGATGGTCCCGGTACATCCCCCGCACCAAGTCCGCCGCTTCGGGCGGGAGAGTCTCTCCATCGCCGGATCCGTAGCGTTCGGCGAGCCTTCTCAGGGCCCAAGCGCACCGCATCAGGTCTTCGGCACGTTCAACCGCCTCCTCCGCGAACGCACTGAGATCCTGCTCCAGCGAATCTGCCGATTTGAGGGGGTCGGCCGCACGGAAATAGGCGGTCAGGTCGGAGGCGAGCACGAGACCACGTAACGGAGCGCTAGGGGCGCTTGACCGGCCTGCTTCGAGGCTAGGCGGGGCCAATGGAATCTCGTCGAAATCAGGTCGGTAGCCGCCGTCCCTGACCGCCTCGTGTCGAGTTCGGATATCCACTCGCACAGCGTCGAGTCCCTCCGAGCGTTCGAGCGCAGCAAGGATCGCCTTCTTCATGTCGGCGGTACCGACGATCCCCCGCAACGCGGGTATGCCGTCGGCACCGCGCACGACCTCGACCGGCTCGCTCAGGCAGGCGCCGGCCCCGTGCACTGCGTGCCGCAGCCGCGCCTCAACCACTTGGGGATTCGGACGATCTGGTGCTGGCTCCGATCGCGGTTGCGGGGCGGGCGCGGACCGGTCCCGCAAGGCGCCTTGGGAGGGGATCCGGGCTTCGAACACCGACGCGTCAAGATGGGAGGCAGCGATCAAGCGCACCTCGTTCTGGACGAGCTTGAAAGTTGACTCGCCTTGCGGGCTCCGGAAGTGAATCTGCAGCCAATGAGGTTCATAGGACTCGGCATCCAGCGCCAGAGTGACTTCCGCGCGCAGGCCGCCTTGCTCCTTTTGCGCCACTACAAAGACCACGCCCCCAGACCGTTCGAGCCGCACGGTCGCATCGTCCGAGGCCAGCAGGGCGAAGTCGCGGGAGACGCGCAGCGGATGCCAGCGCCTGGCTTCCAGCCATCGGGCGAATCCGCTCGCCAACCGGTCGCAATCAATGTCGTTTCCCATCGACGCAAGCAGGGTGGGCGGACGCTCTGGGACGGTTCGATCGACCCGGGTCAGAGCATCCCCTGCGACTCGGTCGTAAGCGACGGCCGGCACACCTGCCTCCCGCCGCCAGACGGCGTGGCGAAGCGATCCGTTCGGATCCCGCAACTGTGACGCATAGCCCCCGCTGCTGGGATCCGTCCAAATGACGAGTTGATGCTTGCGCGTAACCGAAACCGGCTCCAACTGGGCGATCTCAACTTCGTACGTAGCCATCGAGGGCCGTGTGCTGGAAACGGAGATGGATTCCTGAGCTCGGTCCAGGACTTGCTCGGCAGTAAGCGCGGGTTCGTCCCATCCAAAGTAGAGCGCGACGGCCCCGCCGATCAGGAGGATGGCAACTGCCGCCACCAGGGCGATCCTGGCCAGGGTTCCGCCGGCCGGCATCGGGTACTGCCACGCGCCGCGGGTGGCTTCGTACTCCTCCACTTGCTCCCGCAAGCGAGCGAGAGCGGCGGCCTGCCTCAGCGGTGGCAGGGGAAGCTCGACCTCCAACGCCCGCTCGACATCGGCGAAGTCCTGGGAGAGTTCGTCGGCTCGCAGAGCGCAGTCGGCACATGTCCGCAGATGCTGTTCGACGTCGCGTGCGGCCCCGGGGCCCAGTTCCCCCGCGAGATAGTCGAGGAGCGCCTGTTCCTCAGGGCAGCCCGATGGGAAATTCGACTTCACGACGGGGTCCGCTCCCCTACGGAAGTCAGGATGCTTTCCGCCCTTGCCGCGCGCATCTTGCGCATTGCCCGCAGAAGCAGAGTCCCGACCGAGTTGCTGCTGATTCCGAGCTGGGACGCGATTTCGCGGTATCTCAAGCCCTGGGCCCGCAGGAGTATGACGTCCCGCTCGCGCGGGCTCAGCCGTGAAAGGAATCCCTCCAGATGCGGGCGGGAGCTGTCTTGGTGGCCACCCAACGCGTCTGCCGGCAGGGGAAGCGCCTCGAGCTCGGCCCGCGGCATGGCTTGCTCCACCTGCTGCTGGCTCTTGCGCCAGATCCTGCAGCTCATGTTGTGGACAGTCCTCATGAGCCAGGGGAGGGGCTCACGGATCCGATCCCCTTCCCTCAGGCGGACATACAGCGCCCCGAAGGCCTCTTGCACCAAGTCTTCGGCCAAGTCGAACGACCCGCATCTGTGTGCCGCATACCGAACGGTGGCTGAGTAGCTCGACGTGAATAGCTCGGTGACTATTCGTTCGGCGTCTTCGCGATCCATGCCGGCCCTGCCGAAGCCTAGGAACTGCGTTCCAATGTTCTTCGGACTTCGCCTTCGGCGCTCATTGTAAGGCAACATAGCACTCGCGCGCGCCAAGACAGGAACACGTGCCCGAGTCCCTGCCGGACGATTGCCACCAGCCGCCGCATCCCTGTCCGAGCGGGCAGAGAGTGAGGCCGGTCGGGCATGGCCGGATCCTTGGCTGGGAAGCTCTAAGCGACACACAGCGAAAGCAGTTCCCACATCGGCGCGTAATCACTTCTTGGTGCGCACGCACCGGAGACCCACGTGACGGTATGCGGCATCCGGCCAGTCTCGGAACCTTGCGGAGAACCTGACGAACCACATGTACCTGAACCATGATCCCCCCCGCATCACACGGAATGCTCCTTCAGACGGTCCGCGCGGGTCAGAGTCAGGGCTTGCGCTGTAGTACTCGGCACCGTATCTGTCGCTGCACCACTCCCAGACGTTCCCGAGCATGTCGTGTATCCCCCAGGCATTCGGTCGCTTGGTGCCGACTTCGTGGGTCCGCTCCGCCGAATTCGCGCCGTGCCAAGCTATGTCATCGAGAGGCTCTAGCGGCGGGCCGGAAGACCCGGCTCGGGCCGCGTACTCCCATTCGGCCTCAGTGGGCAGCCTGTACTGGTACGGGCCTCTGGCTCGATTCAGCTTCGCAATGAACCGGCGAGCCTCGTTCCAGCTGACGCTTTCGACCGGAAGCGCCGGGCCGCGGAAACGGCTCGGATTGGTGCCCATGACCGTGGTCCACTGCGCCTGGGTGATCTCGTACTTGCCGATCTCAAACCCCGTGCTGATCCTAACGGAATGCGCGGGCCGCTCGTCGTCGCCGCAGTCGGCATCCCGAGACCGGCAGCCCATGAGGAACTCGCCGGGCTCGACTGCGACGAACTCGATTCGTTGCTCCCCTTGGACGCAGATCCCGCTGCCGACCGAGATCGCAAGCATCAGGACGAGGGAGTTGCAAGGCCCCGCAAGGGCTAGATTCCGTGTCATGGCGCACTAGTCCCGAAGCCCGAGGATCCAGTTGCTGACGAGGAACGCTCCAGATCCGCTGCGAATCCTGCAAGGATAGGCAAGCCACCACCAAGAAGTCGGACTATCCCTGAGCACGAGACCTCGCTGCGTGCTTCGGTCCCGAAGCGCACTGACGGGCAGCAACGGCTCAAAGAAGCGGTCTTCGGCGTCTCTGTACAGAGAGAGCAGCCGTTCGAACGCCGCGGCTTCGGTCATTGGGGAGTGCTCGGCCCGGCAGAGTCGGTTCATCGCCGGGGGGACATCTGAGGCCGAACCGGCGAGGCCGAGTTGAATGAAGTGCGGAGCGGCCCGGGCTTCGACCGCACGCCGGACGGCCAGATCGTCAAAATGCTGGACCAGCCCGCGAGCGACTGTGTCGCTGAAGTAGATCACGCCTTGAGGCCTGACCAGATCGACCAGGAGCTGCACGTGGTCATCAACGGCGACTTCCACGAGCCGGCGATAGAATTCTTCGGACCTTTCCCACGTCTGGATCGCAATGCCGAAGCGATCCTCTACAGCCTGCGCCGCATAGCTGAACGGGTACCTCGGGATCTCCGACAACAACAGCGACGACACCACGAGATCCGATGGCGGCAGGTCCGGAGGTTCCCCAGCCTGAAGCCCGTCGAGAATCCGCCCGAGACGTTGAAACGATTCAGCCGCCGAAGAGCTGCTTTCTACGGCGCGTGTGATGCTTTCGATCAGCGCGCTGGCGAACGACGTCACGTCGACGATCTTCAAGTCCACCCTTGAGCGCAAGTGCCTCGGTATTTGGCGGAGGCTGCGGAGCATGCTGCGCCCGTCCAGGTCGACGAGAACCAGCCGATCGAAGCGACCGGCGAGTTCAGCCAGCGGAAGCTCACTGCCAGCGCCAGCGCCCAAGACAGTGGCGACCTCCCTGCGAGCGGCAAGGTTGGCGGCGTGCAGGATGCGCTCCCGGCTTCTTTCAAGGTGCGATCGCCAGTACAGGCGGGTTTCCGGTGCGGTTCCTCGCACAATCTCTCCGGAAGTCCCAAAGAACTCTTCGAGCCCTTGGCCGGAAACCGGAGCCAGCAGCGCGGGAGAAACCAGCAGCCCCAGCGCCGCGGTCCCGGCTGCGACGGCTGACCGTGGTCTGCGGCTCTCGCGCAAGGCCGACCTCGGCCGCCGCGACGGGAATGCCCCCGACGCATCCTCACATGCCGGATCGAGTCTCGCCAGCCTAGTGATGGTCAATCGCATTGGAGCTCGGGAACACTCTCGTCGTGCCGGGGGGCCGACGGTGCCCGCAGGGGCCGCCGCTGCGTCGTGACGCGCCCCGAGTCTGCCGCGTCCGGCATTGCGGGAACCGCCGGCCTGAGGTCAGAAGTGCAGCTTGATGCCCAACTGGAGAATCCGGGGAGCGTGCGCCGTGGAAGACACGCGACCAGCGCCCGGCCGTCCCACCAGCGTTCCCGGTGCCGCCCAGTCGATATGGTTGAACACGTTGAACGCCTCCAGCCGGATCTCCAGCCGCCTACGGTCCGCCAGCGGCACGAGCTTGAACAGCGAGAAGTCCGCATTGAACACCGGGTCGCTGCTCAGCACGTTCCTGCCGAAGTTGCCGTACGACAGGCTCGGCACGTCGAACGCTGTCGGATTGAAGAACTGCTCGGTCGTCGGGCTCGCCAGGCGCGGATCGCCAACCAAGTTCGGCCGGGCGTAGTTCCACCACGCTACCGAGTTCCCGATGTTTGCAACGTCCCCGGGCACTTCCAGGTTGTACGGCTGCCCGGACCGCCATTGCAGGATCAGATTGGTTTGCCAATTGCCCAGCAACCATGCCCCCGGCCCGGTGCTCAAGAACCGCTTGCCCTTGCCCAGAGGCAGTTCGTACACCGAGTAGAAGCTCAGGAAATGCGGGATGTTGTAGCTCGAAACGCTGCGGTTCGAGGCCGGGTTGTGATAGTTCTGCGCCGCCGAGCTGCCGCCGGGCCCGTTCTCGGCCGCGAACCAGCCGCTCGATCCGTTGTCCATCGACTTCGACCACGTGTACGACAGCAGCATCTGGAAGCCGTCGGCGAAGCGCCTGCGGGCCTTAAGCTGCAGCGCGTTGTAGCTCGACTCCCCGATGCTCCGGCTGTAGAAGATGCCCCCGCCAGCATCCGGAAACGGCCGCCGGGCGTTCACCTCGTCTGGCGTCCCCGGTCCTGAGCTCGTCGCACTGTTGCCCAGCCCCCCGTATTCGCCGCGCCGGTTCACGCTGCCCACGTAAGCCGCCGAAGCCATCAGCTGGTCCGTGATCTGCCGCTGCAGCTCGACGTGCCACTGGTGCGAAAGGGCGTTCTTGCGCGCTGGGTCGTTGCTCCATGTGTCAAGCACCCAAGGACTCGCTGCGGGCAAGACGGCGGGGAAGTTGCCCTCTAAGTCGGAAATGAATTGCGCGGACTCTCCTAGGTCGTTGGCCTTGCCGCTAAAGCCGCTCGAGACCGGCCAAGTGTTGGTGTTGTGCTGCGTGTACTGGCTGTTGCTGGTCAGCGCGTCCCAGTACAACCCGTATCCTCCTCGCAGGACCGTGTTGTCGTCGACACGGTAGGCCACACCGACGCGAGGCCCGAAGTTGTCCCGGACCGGGTTGGGCAGGAAGTTCGTGGGGTTTGCCAGCATGATGCGGTCTCGGTGCGGCACGTCGTCGGGAATGCACGGCGCCCGGCCGGTCTGGCTACAGTCGCCGGGCATCGATGACGCCCCGATCAGCCACGCCTGCCGATCGATGTCGATGCCGCCCATCAGCCCGTCGTTGAGGATCGTTGCTGGCTGGCTGAAGTCGAACCGCACGCCGTAGTTCAGCGTTAACCGCGGGCTGGCGCGCCACTCGTCCTGCACGTAGGCGGAATAGGTCGGGATCCGGAAGTGGATCGTGCCGTCGTTTGGCAAGAAACCGTTGAAACTTGACGGCAGGCCAAGCAGTGCCGAGGCCAGTGAAGCGCCTGTGACGCCAGGATTCTGAGGATCCCCCGTCACTTGGTCGCCGAAGCGGAAGACTTGGAACGTATTGCCCTGTAGCCGCTCGACGGCCATCCACTGGCCGCCGAACTTGAGCGTGTGGCCGCCTCGCACCACCGTGAGGTCGCCGGCGAGATTGAAGGTGGGATTCTCTCTCGGAGCGGCGCCCCGGAATCCAGACGTGCCCCAAGGAGAAGTCAAGCCGATCTGCAGCCCGGCAAACCTTTCCGCGTCCTGAAACCCCAGCTGGGCCAAACCCTCCACACCGGACACGTGGTCTTGGACCGAGGATATGTCCCGTCGCGCGATACCTCCCCGGACACTGAGAATGACTGCCGGAGTGAACGTGTGGATCCACCCGCCACCCAAGTTGTGGGACCGTGTCTGGGCTCCTGTGACGAGCTTTTGGCCCCGTTGCGTCGTCGAATCGCGGCTCAGGTACGTCCAGCGGCCGAACACGCTGTCGTTCTGCGAGGGCAGGTGATCGATCTTCACTTGGAACGTGCCAGCGTCGTCCCCTGACGAAGTGTTGTTGATGAAGTTGAATACGGGATCAGTCAGATTGGGGCGCTCCTCGAACGTGTCAAAGAAGCCCGCCATTTGGCTGGACACCAACTGCTGAGGGATGCGATTCCCGGGAAACTGCTCGCGGTGGTAATTCCCATCCTCGTCCAACCGCGTCGTGAACGGATCGAAGATCGGTTGGCCGATGATCGAGTTGGAGAAGTCGCCCGCCAGTTCTTCCGAAGTGGGTACCCGCTCCTGCGACTGGGTTGGCTTGCGGTAGCGCCAGGCTTCGTACCCTCCCGAGAAGAAAGTCTTATTGCGGACGACAGGACCTCCGTACGTCACTCCGAACTGGTTCTGCCGGAACGGCGCTGGCCCGTCGCTAGTAGCGTCCGTGAAGGGGTCGCGCGCGTCCAACCTGTCGTTGCGTACAAACCAGAATGCGGAGCCGCGAAACTCGTTGGTGCCCGACTTCGACACCAAGTTCACAACGCCGCCCGTCACCCCGCCCCACTCCACCTTGTCGTTGTGGGACTGGACCTTGAATTCCTGGATCAGATCGATGTTGGGCAGCGTGGCGTAGCCATGGCTCCGGAAATCCATGTTGATGATGCCGTCCTGGTAGATGATGAACGAGCGGTTCTGCTGCCCGTTGAACGAGGGCTTGACGAAGGTCGAGCCTGGCACCCCCGTATTAGCGCCGTCTCCGGAATCGATACTGGAGCCCTGGGCAGTGCTCACCGGCGTTGCCCCGGGAGTGAGTGTCATCAGCTGCGTGAAGTTCCGGCCGTTAAGCGGAAGGTCCCTGACTGCAGCCTCGCTGATGACTTCGCCGAGTTCCGCGCTCGACTGCTGCACCATCTCGGCACCGGCGACAACTTCGACGGTTTCCGTCACGACTCCGATCTCGAGCGTTACGGCCTTGGTGACCGTCTGGTTGACTTCGATCGGAAAGTCGGGCACTGCAGCGGTCTTAAAGCCGGCAGCGGCCACTTGGATGGCATAGAGTCCCGGCTGCAGGTTCCTGAAGACAAAGAAACCGCGCTCGTCGGACTTGAGAGAGATCTCAATTCCGGTCCCTTGGTTGGTGAGCATCACGTCCGAGCCAGGAACAGCCGCCCCAACAGGGTCGACAACCGAGCCATGCACTTGCCCGGTGGCGGTCTGCCCCGGCAGTTCGGTCGCGTACGGCACCACGACCACTGCCGCCACCAAAATGATTCGAATCCAATGCGCCTGCGCGCCGCGTGCAATGTTCACGATTCCAACCTCCTCGACTCCGTCTCTCGAATTGCGGGACCGCTGGGAAAGGGCCCTGCAATGAGTTAGTGCCGACAGAGATCCCGTTTAGTCCGAAGTTCCGGGCGGTTTTGCCGCTCGATCTCGCGCTAACTCGTTGATTCCAAAGGGCCTAGACTGCTTTCCATGCGCTTGCCGGGTGTTTTATGTTCCCATGTAATTGACTTTTGATGTGCTGGTTTATTGCTTT
>JAJDTX010000027.1 GCA_022826925.1 Bryobacterales bacterium | reverse complement strand
CGTACGTGATGGAGATCGAGTGGAACGGGGAGCGGGCGGCGATCGGGGCCGGGATCTACGCGCGGGACTTTCCGGGCAACTGCGACCCGAGCGAGGTCAACGCGGCGGACCTGGCGGCCAACCCGGGCGACCAGCGGCTGCGGGAATTCGTGCGCTGCGCGGCGCTGGAAGTGGAGTCATCGGGGTATTTCGCCGGCCCGGTATTGTCCAGCGATCCGCGCTGGAAGCACGGGCCGAGCTACATCTTCGGCGCCAACCCCGAGACGGGCGCGGTCGAATTCAGCGGCAACCCGGCCAGCTTCGCAGTGTCGGGGCGGGGTCCGCAGCTGCTGTTCGGCGGGAGAGACGTGATCGAAGCCGTTGCGCTGTTCGGGGAGTCGTTCTGGTACATCAACTTCAACAATCCGGCGACGGGCGAGGTCCAGCCCAAGGTGGTGCTCTACAAGCTCGTGCGGGCACAGGGAGTCCCCCTGGTCATCGGTTCCGGCTACAACCCGTAGGATCGAAGCGCGAATCGGCGGGTTCGCGATTCTACTCAGTGGCGTGGCTCCCGGGCCTCGTTACATCAGCAGTACGGGGAGCGGCCGTCCTTGCCTAGGCGCCCGATCACACGGCGTTGCCAAGC
The DNA here is from genome assembly GCA_022826925.1 of Bryobacterales bacterium. Classification (GTDB taxonomy): domain Bacteria; phylum Acidobacteriota; class Terriglobia; order Bryobacterales; family UBA6623; genus VXMF01. Next base: position 85,724 of record JAJDTX010000027.1, on the reverse strand, counting down.
CGGAGGTGCCAACCACCATTCGCCTCTAGGCTGACGTGATCGAGTACTTCAAGCTGGTTGGGCGCGGGTGGCAGACTCAGATCGACCTAGCCCTTCGCGAGCGAATCAAGCATCGCGACACGGTTCGAGTAGTCGCGCTCGGGCGACCGGCTTGACCGAAGGGCCGTCAGTGCACTAACATCCCGACCGGACCGATCAGTGGGGGCTGGCCAGTCGCGCTTCCATCGAGAGGGCGGGCATTTCTAATGATTCGATCGAGCCTCACCGCAGTCTTCGTCGCCTTGCTGGCCCTGCTCGCCTGCGCGAACGAGGGCGGGAACGAGGGGTCGTCTTCCGCGTCCGACAACAGCGCCTCGGAAGCTGATGCACTTGTGACCCGTGCCAAGTCCTTCGAGCTGCCTACGGAGTGGGTCCGCCCTCCAGGTGACCCTCTCCACCATCACACCGCCGGCTTCGCAAAGATCCTGTGCTCCGCGGTCTTCATCACGGGACTCAACGCCGATTTCGCCGCCGAGAACATCGGCTACTTCACGAGCGACTACGACCAGCGCTCGCAAGTGACGAAGCGCGAAATCGACACGGAGAACAAGCTCGTGCACCTGACGCTTCCCGACGGCGTGGTGCGTACCGCCAAGTACGTCGGCGATCAAGGTTGCGTCACGCTCCCTCTCGGGGAAGATGGGCTCCTTTTTGAGCCAGTCGAGGTGAAGAGCACGCTTCCAGACCCCGACACGCAGCCATGGCCGATGGGCGATGTGCTGCCCGACGAGCCGTTCCCGGCCGAGCTTGATGAAGAGAAGGTCCGTGCCGCCGTTGATGCTGCCTTCGAACCGGTCGAGGGCATGGCGGCCGCCTTCGTCGTCACCTGGAAGGGACGCCTAATCGCTGAGCGCTACCGAGACGGGCTAGACCTCCATACGCCCCTCGAGAGCTGGTCGATGGGCAAGAGCTTGACCGCGACGCTGATGGGCATTCTGATCCAGCAAGGAATCTACGACCTCTGGCAACCAGCGCCTGTCCCGGAATGGCAGCAGGAAGGGGATCCGCGGGCGGAGATCCGAATCGCCGATATCTTGCGGATGTCGAGTGGTATCCGCTGCGTGAACCGTGGCGATCCAGAATACGAATCTGCCATGGGATACCCTGACCACCTCTATCTCTACACAGGCGGGATGAACGCGTTCCAATGGGCGGCGACGAGGCCTCAGCAGTGGCCGCCCAACACGGTCGGGCGCTACCGGAACTGCGATCCCGTCCTGACGAACTACTTGGTCAGGCTAGGCGTCGAAGGGCGCGGGGAACAGTACTACTCGTTCCCCCAGAGCCAGCTCTTCGACAAGATCGGCATCCGCGACATGGTGATGGAGACCGATCCGTACGGGAATTTCCTGATCCAGGGCTATGAATTCGGAACAGGTCGAGACTGGGCGCGCCTGGGCAACCTGTACCTACAAGACGGTGTTTGGCAAGGAGAGCGCATCCTGCCTGAGGGCTTCGTGGAGTTCGCCAGCACGGTGGCACCCGCGTGGGAGGCCGACGGCCGTCCCATCTATGGCGGCTTCTTCTGGATCAACAGCACTGGAGCCTACCCGATTCCAAGAGATGCCTACTACATGGCGGGTGCCGGAAACCAAAAGACCTTCATCATCCCCTCGCACGACCTGGTCGTCGTGCGCCTAGGGCACTACAAAGGCTCGAGCCCCGGCGACGAGGGCCTGAAGAACGCCTTGACGCAACTCATGGAGGCTGTACCCGAGAACTGAAGGTGGCTGCGATGTGCCACTGCCGTTGTAGGGCAACCCACCTACTTGGAGCAGTGTTTGGCAATTGGGGCGGATCTGGAACTCAGTACTCGATGGCCACGTCAGGCAGATCAGATCCAACTAGCGTCGTCAGGGCGTGTTGTAGAGCGACGATTGCGGATAACAGGTGTTCGAGATTGCACACCTCTTGGGGATTCTTCGTCTACATCATCAAATGCCCGTCAAATAAGATCCATAATTGCAAATTACTGAATATAAATGATTTGTCTTCAGGATCGATTGATTGAACGTTAAGGCAGTGTTTCTCAGGACAAACCCTTGTGACGGCGTACGTTGAGGGCCTTCCACTTGAGAAGCGGCTGGGCTTGGATCCGTTGTTGTAGGGGGGTGTCGGCGGTCAAGAGCGACCCGTCGATTTCCCCTCGGTCCAACAGCAGATCCAGAAAAGCGCGTTCGGCGTCGGTGAACGGCAGAACGTTGGACAACGCCCGCCTGCATTCTTCAACGAGCCCCACCCCGTACTCCGCCAATGCCTCTTGATCTCGTGGTGGACGGATGCGAAGGGTGGGCCCGAGTTGCCTCACCAGTTGCACGCTGTCGAAGTCCACATCGTCGGCCGAAACGGTCCGCCAGTCTCTTCGGTTCATACCCCCGTAGACGACGAAAGCGGTGCGGAGCCGTTCCCGCTGAAATTCGAACGCATCAAAGATGCGATGGCAGTCGAACAGGTCTCTTGCTTGCTGGCGCGAGAGTAGAGCAGAGAGCTTGCCGGCCACGAGCTCATGCAGGTCGAGAATGGGAACACGCTTGGCTTGAAGATCCCCGAGCGGGTACGAATCGGCGTGGCGAATCTCCCAGAGCGGCTGCCGGTACATGAAGTTGAAGTCCACCTCAAGGCTTGCGGGCTGCCCGGCAAAGTTCGGGTAGCTGAGGCGCCACTTTCCGCCGGCGTGTTCGGGCGGCACTCTCCGGACAGCGAACCCTTCACGGGAAAAGACCGCTTGGGCCGCTTCCTCGATCCTAGGGCGGTCCGCCAGCATGTCCTCACGCCCTAGTGCACCGATGTAGTTGAGATCGATGTCTACTGACAACCTCGGGAGGCTGAGGACGAACAGGTTCAAGGCGGTGCCCCCCTTCAATACCCACTTCCCCCTCAGCGACGGGTGTGAGTTCAGGACGTTCAGAAGATGCGCTAGATGGAGGACCTTCTCTACCGTACCCTCGTCGAACCCATCGGGTCTGGCGACACTGAGGATTTCCGCCAAGGAGAATCTCACAGCATTTCCCCCCAGGACCGGTCTAGGATTTCGGCCGGGATCATGAGGTTCCAGTCCTTGACCCAGCGGCAGCCTTTGGGTCGGCCGCGTGTCAGGTAGTGTGGCCGGCGCGGACAGAGTTCGCGCAGCGCCTCGAGGTGTGCCTCCTCCACCATCAACGGCTCGCGCTGCTGCTCTAGAAAGAATCCCACCTTGGCGGCGGTAGTCGCGTTCCCCAGCAGTCGGGTGTAGGCGATGACCTGATCGAGGTCAAAAAACTCCACGGACTCCAGAGAGCGCCAGATCTCCTCCCAGCCTCCGGACAACTCCGGCCGGTCTAGCACATCGACCAGGGTGCGCTCGTGGTTAGTCACCAGTAGTGCTACGCCAGAGCGATCATGGCGGGTGACCCCGAACATTGCTTCGCCATTCGCCAAGAGCGGCAGTGGTGTGGGAGCACCCCGGAACTCGTGCGACTGGAAGGTGAGCGGGAGCGATCTGCCCGCCGATACGTAGACCAGCTGCCATTGGGTCGAGTAGGCCCTGCCGTGGAATTCCAAGGCCGTGTGATAGGCCAGCACGGCGTCTTCGGTCATCTTGGCCGCCACCAAGTACGGATCGACCGCCATGGAGGCCGCGTCCGTGCTCCAGGGCACGGTCGCATAAAGGCCGCGGCGCACACGCAGGATGCGGCCCTGCTTGTGGTGATAGGCCAGCAGAGAGTTTCGTGTGTTCGTGTTACGTGATCCCCGATCGTGCAGATAACGGTCTAACTCGGCTAACGTAAAGACAGCGTGCCGTTCCAAGAAGCGATTTAGCCTGACGGGACCGTCCGTTTGATGATCAGTCGACATCACACCAGTTAATTTAGTAATTTTCAGTTGCTTTGTCAAAAGTAGTTTGACGAAACGTCGAAATACTAGGTAGGTTGCTCTAGGTCTCTGACCTGAAACACCATCATCTTATTGTTCCGCGGACTGACGTTCTACGTAGCTGAGCGCTGCGCGAGCAAGCAAGCTGGACCAGGTTTCGCCTTCTCGCGCCGCCGCCTCATCCACGATCGCCAGAATGCGCGGTGGCATCGTGATGTTGATCCGATTTGTCTTACTCCAGCTTGGAGACATCGACATTCACGAACGCCCAGATACCACCCTTGTAATGCTCGCTTGCTTGGTGCGCTTCGGGCGATTCCCTTGGAGGTATGGGTTCTCCGTCCATCAACAGTCCCTCTAGATGGCAGGAGATGGCCTCGTGAGCAGATTCGATGGCTTCCTCAAACGTATCGCCGGACGAAAAACAGCCCGGCAGGTCCGGTACGGTGACTCCGTAAACGCTCTCGACATCTTTGTGAATCACAACCGCGTATTGCATGTCAGCGATCCTCCCGTTTCCAGTTGGCTTGTCGGTAGATGTTGCACAGAGCACCGACGGGAATCTCCTCGCAGGGTGCCTTATGGTGATCCGTCCAAGTTTGTCCGGATGCCCGAACTCAGTCGAACCGGAGCAGAAGCCGATGGAGGCCTCTGACTCATCTTCGCGCACGATGCTACCCGCCTTGCCTCCATGCTGGCGGACCGTGGACACCCGTCGCAAGAGCGGTGCAACCGCGGGTATCGGTTGCCTTTCCCATCGGAGCAGATCTCGGGCGGCGCGATCCTTGGCCCTTGTGACGTCTGGCAGGGGGGCGGCTACTATGGCCGTTCGTTCTAATCGTTGGCGTCCGTCAGGCTACGGCGAGAAATCGCTGCGACGGATTCGGACGCCTCCTTCCCAGCTTGTGCTAGGCAACCAAAGCCCCTGGCTTTCGGTGCCCGGCCAAATGCACGATCTAGGAGTGCATTGATTCCAGGCAGTCTGGCGGCGGGAGTGCGTCACCGCGACTGCTCGCGTGCTTCGACCGTGTATCGGCTGCCGTCCCGGCTGCCATCGCGATTCTTCCCGATTGGCATGAAAACCGGATCGGGCTCCAAGCCCAATAGCACCTCAGGACGGAGAAAGCTCCATCCCCACACGACTCGCACAACTCTGTACGCTCTCGCTCAGGCCTTTCCGAAGCTGGTTTACTAGTAGGAGCCGCGCTGCCCGAATCACGGCGGACTGGAATCAAGCCGACGGTCGCTCTGGACTCATGACTCGAAGAATCGCTCTGTTCCTTATAGCTGGCGCCCTTGCGCTCGCGGCCAGCGGTCCCGGCGAGGACAACTGGAAGGAGGGTGTCCGCCACTTCTCGGCGGAAGATTTCCGCCAGGCGCAGGAGGTGTTCGAGCGAGCCGTCGAGCAGGATCCCGAAAGCTCGAAGTTCTCGCTTTGGTTGGCCTTGGCCATGGGACGGCGCGCCGAGAGGATGACCGGATTGCGAAAGCTTGCGGCGGCGCCTCTTGTTCGCCGGATGCGCCGCGAAATGGAGCGCTCCATCGAGTTGGATGAAACCAACCTTGACGCCTACGACGCTCTCCAGGGCTTCCATCTGGAAGCCCCCGGGCTGGTCGGAGGCAGCAAAGCCGAGGCCAAGGAACTTGCGATCCGGCTTCGCGCCGTTGATGCAGCGCGAGGCACGGAGGCCCTCGGAACCTATTACGAGGCCATGGGTGAATTCGAGACCGCCGCCGAGCACTTCGAGGAGGCAAGGAGACTGAACCCGGAAGGCATGAGGCCCTTGTTGAAGCAGGCCGGTTTCCTCGCCCGGCGCGGCGCGTACGAGGAAAGCGACGAGCTCTTCGACTTGGCATTCTCGCGTCATCCGGACGAGCCCAAGGTCTGGCGGGCCGCTGCGACTGCATGGATCCTCGCGGAACGGAAATCCCGCTATCCGGAAGCGCGCAAGCTGGCTGAACGATATCTTGAGACGCCGGACCGAGCGCCTAACCCGGACCCGAGATCCGAGCTGCGGGATCTGCTCAAGAAATTGTGATCGCTGCCCTGGCGGCTGGTCGGCGAACTGCCCAGCGTCGTTGGCACTGACCTAGCTGCCGTCGAGGTCGGCGCTCTGCCGCCCAGTGCACGGATTCAGACATTCGGCGCGGCGGCCACGCTGTTTCTTGGCGCTCCCGGACACGAACCGGCCTGAAGACCTGCGTTCGGCTCTTGGCGCCGGAGGACATCCGGGCCGAGTTCGACCTTGCGTTTCGCCGTTTCAGCCAGTGGATCGGCAAGCGAACATTCAGGTGAGAGTGAGCCGCATCGGAAGCCAGCCCCGTATTGTCAGGCCAGGATCACCTTGACAGGGCGCTATCAGGCAATGAGCTCGTGCACGACATTGCCGTAGACGTCGGTCAGGCGGAAGTCGCGGCTATTGTGGCGGAAGGTGAGCCGCTCGTGGTCCAGGCCCAGCAGGTGGAGGATGGTGGCATGGAGGTCGTGATGCGAGACGCGGCCCTTGACGGCGTGCATGCCGAGCTCGTCGGTGGCGCCGTGGGTGATCCCTGGTTTGACGCCGCCGCCCGCCATCCACATGGAAAAGCCGAAGTGGTGATGGCCGCGGCCTAGGGATTCCTCCTTGCGCGACTCCTCCATTGGCGTTCGACCGAACTCTGTGGCCCAGACGACGAGGGTCTCGTCCAGCAGGCCCCGTGACTTCAGATCCATGATGAGGGCCGTGATGCCTTGATCGGTGCGGGCCGCGTTCGTGCGGTGGTTGTTGATGAGCCCGCCGCGGTTGCCGTGCGCGTCCCATCGCCGCCCTTGGGCGCCGTCGAGAATCTCCACGAACCGGACTCCGCCCTCCACCATCCGTCGCGCTGTGAGGCACTTCCTCCCGAACTCGGTATCGCCGTAGAGCGCCTTCACCGAGTCCGGCTCGGTACGGATATCGAAGAGCTCCGGTGCTTCCATCTGCATGCGAAACGCCGTCTCGAATGCGGCGATGCGCGCGTCGAGCTCGGGCTGCGTGCGGTGCGTGTCGCGATGGATCTGATTCAACTTCCGCACCAGATCCAACTGCTTGCCCTGCTGGTCTCGGCTGAGAAATGCCGGTGCAGTGATGTGCGGCACCGGCGGGTTGCCGGGCTTGACGTCCGCCAGCGTGGCCTGGTGGATGCCCGGCAGGAACCCGGCATCGTGAAGCGCGCGCCCACCGGACGGTCGGCCGTCCGTCATCACCACGAATCCCGGCATGTTCCGGTTCTCCGTGCCCAGTCCGTAGGTCACCCACGAGCCAAGACTGGGATGGCCCTGCCTGGAATAGCCCGTGTGCATGAGGATCTGGGCGGTGGAGTGGATTGCCGAGTCGGTGTGCATCGAGTTGATGAACGCGATGTCGTCGACCACTTGCGTCAGGTGCGGGAAGATCTCGCTGACCCACGCGCCGCTCTGGCCGTAGCGCTTGAAGGAGAACGCTGGCGGAACGATGCGCGTATGGGTATACGTCTTCTCCGGGTTCAGGCCTTCTAGGTCTTCTTTGGAGAAAATTTCTCGCGCCAGTTTTCCGGCGTACTTTTTCAGGAGCGGCTTGTGATCGAACGTCTCAAGCTGGCTCGCGCCACCGACCATGAAGAGGAAGATGACGTTCTTGGCCTTGGGAGCGAAGTGCGGCTTCGTGGGCGCAAGGGGCTCGCTGCTGTCAGCCGCCGCACCGCTCGCCGTCTGGTCCGCGAGCAGGCTGGCCAGAGCGATGCCGCCCAGCCCGAGTTCCTTGAGGAACCCACGGCGGTCCCCGCCAACCGGTCGAGTTTCATAGCCTGCGTCAATCGACATGCATGAACTCGCTCAAGCCGGTGAGGGCTTGGCAGCATTGTACCGGAGATAGGGGGTAACTGTCCCCTTCTCTTGATGGATTAGCTCCGGTTTGGGCCGAAGCGGGCACCCACGAGGGGTATCCCTCACTGCTTCCCGTGAGGGGGGGCTAGGATTCAGCCCGAGCTGTATAGGGAGCCCTGACACCGTACATGCCGGACGCGCACCTAGCGAGGCCCCTTCAGACTAAACAGGCGTTGAGATCCCAAATTCCGACTCAACCTCCTGCGCAGCATCGAGAGAGAGGGATGTCGTGGGTGGCGGCCTCCGTTGCCGCAGACCGAACCACTGCTTCGAAGCGTGGCTTGAAACCATTGTCGTCTGAATGGGAAGCGTGTCCGTAGTTTGCAGCAGCAAGTCCTGCGCGGTGTTGTCTTCGCGGTTGGCCGGAGACTGTTTCGAAGGCTGGAATCCTACGCAGACTTGTCGGACAACCGCAGTCGCGCTTCCAACTCGCGGATCCGTTGATTCGCTTCGTCGCGTTCGCGCACCGCTTCGTCGCGTTCGCGCACCACTCCGTCGAGTTTGCGCAGCGCCTCGCTGGTTTCCGCGTGCGTGAGCATGTCCCGCCCCAGCCGTGGATCATGGAAGCGCAGCAGCCAGCGCTCGGCCCGCAACTCCAGCCCCAGCGCCTCGCTCCGGTGCCAGCCACCCGCTCGCACAGCCCGCACCCGCTCGTAGCGGCCACCTGTCAGCCGCCAGCCCTCCAGCCGCCCAGCAATCAACTCGCCCAGCGGGTCGAAGCGCCAGTATTCGAGCACTCCCATCCGCTCGTACGTCGCGCGCTTGCTCGTCGCGTCGCGACGGCCCGTGGATCGCGACGCCACCTCCACCACGAAGCTCGGCACCACGCCGCCCTCCTCCCAGAGCAGATACGACTTGCGCGCCTGCTTGTGCACAGCGCCCAGCACCACGAACACGTCCGGTGCCACCACGGCCGAGGGGTCGCCTTGGCGGTAGTACAGCGCCATGCTGCCAGCCACATAGGCGTCTTGCCGGGCCTTGAAATGCGTATCCAGCTGGTCGCGCATGTCGATAATCGACCGCGCATGCGGGTCCGTCTCCATCAGGACCTTGCCGTCGGAGTAGGGGTATTCCACCGGTTGTCCCGCGGCCGGGTCGGTGAGGGCCTCCAAGAGTGCGTCGGGAGCGGCCATGGCTGCATGATAGCAGGCGGGATTGCGCCCGGGGCGCAGTCGGCTCGGGCCTGCTGATCACGTCCCGTTCGCTCGGCGCAGGCGGCTGAGGCCGAGCGTCAAACCAGCAGAGAATCGCTCGCTACGATCAAACTTGCCTCCATCGTCAAGCAGGTGCCGAGACAGGGAGTCTAGTACAGATCCTGCCCAAGCTGGGTGCCCCAACGAGCCTACAGTGGTCCCGGCCGGCCGGTCGGGCTCCGCAGGCTCCGTCAGTGAACGTAGATGAACTCGTTCAGGCCCATGACGGCATGGCAGTATTGCGCCAGCGGGCTCAGGGCGTTCATGGACTCAGCCTCCGTGCCTGCCTCCAGCCCGCCAGTGCCCCGTTGACCGAGAAACGACAGGCCGATTTCGCGCTCTTCCGCGGTCGGTGGCCGAGAAAGAGCAATTCGGTATACCGACTCGATCTGTAGGGCGGGATCGCCTCCGACTCTGTCCTGCACCCGTTGTGCGAAGCGTTCCGCCTGCTCCCACACGAACGGCGCGTTCAGCATGAAGGCAGTGCTGCTCGGTGTCGTGCTGACGTCACGAAGGCCGATGCTTTGCGTGTTGTCAGGCGGGTCGAAGATCTTGAGAACCGGATGGAGGTGGAAGCGCGGCGACATCAGGTAGATGGACCGGTGCCAGGTGTCGGGCGTGTCGTAGAAGGGGGTCTTGCGATCGCCGATGGGTGTGCTCGGCCCGGAAAAGTTCGTGCGCAGAGAGCCGGCGACGCTCAAGATGTGATCGCGGATGACTTCCGCTTCCATGCGCACGGGCCTGCGGTGCCACAGGTACTCGTTGTAAGCGTCGTGCCGGGCTTGCGCCAAATTCGTGCCGGCCGCCTGCTTGTACACGGCAGAGTTCATGATCAGCCGGTGGATCGGTTTCAATTGCCAGCCCTCCCGGATGAGCTGGGACGCTAGCCAATCCAGCAGAGCGGGGTGCGTGGGCTCGGTGCCGAGCTTGCCGAAATCGTTCGGGGTGCTGACGATGCCGCGCCCGAAATGATGGTGCCAGAGACGATTGACGATCACCCGGGCCAGCAATGCACCGGCGCCATGCTCGACATCGGTGAGCCAGTTCGCGAGCATCCCAAGCTTCGACGACTCAGACTGCTCCTCGAGGCCATTGGCGGCCTCGGGACGGGACCGCCAATCCGTTGGGCTGCGACCCTCCCGCATCAGGACGCGCAGGAACCCCGGCTCGACCGGCTTGACGGGGCGCCGCCAGCTGCCGGCGGCCAGAAGATGGGGCGTAGTCAATTCCAATGGCACGTACTTGCCGCCTGCGTCTGGCTTGACCTCGGCTTCGTCGAAGAACACAGCCGTCAGCTGGTAATACTCCTCGGCCGTGATCGGGTCGATCTTGTGGTCGTGGCAGCGCGCGCACCCGATCGTGAGGGCAAGGAACGCTTGGCCGGTCGCCGATACCATGTCGTCGAGGCGGTGAAACTTGCGATCGTTCGGGTTGTCGGTCTTGCTCAGGCTGGTTCCAAGCTGCACGAACATGCCCAGGTCCTGCCGCCCGGCGGGAAGACTATCCATGGCGCCGGCTACTTGGTACCGGACGAATTCGTCGTAAGGCAGGTCGTCGTTGAACGCGCGAATCACGGCGTCGCGGTAGCGATACGCCTCCTCTCGAACTGCGTTGTCCTGCTCGTGCGCTCCGAGGCTCTCGCCAAAGCGAGCGGCGTCCAACCAGTGCCGTCCCCACCGTTCGCCGTAGTGCGGGCTGGTGAGCAGCCGGTCGACGAGCTCGCGAAACGGTGCCGCGGAGGAATTTCGGACGAATGCCTCCACTTCGTCAGGCGCCGGCGGCAGACCGATCAGGTCGAAGTAGGCGCGGCGAATCAGCGTGGTGCGATCAGCCTCCTGCGAAGGGCGAAACTGCATCTCGCGCAGCTTGGCGAGAACGAAACGATCAATCGGCGAGTCACTCCACGCGGCCTCAACCGGATTCGCCGCCGACACCTGAGGCGGATCGACAGGACGCAGCGGCCGGAAGGCCCAGTGGCGACGTCCTGCTTCGAGATCCATGGCCGCCGTATCGACAGCCTGCGCATCCCTCGGGTCGGGTGCGCCGAGGGTCACCCATTGGACGAAATCAGCGATGACCGAGTCGGGCAGCTTGCCCCCGGGCGGCATTTGCAAGTTGCCGTTGGTGTACTCCAGCGCCTCGATCAGCGTCGACTGGTCGGGTTGTCCCGGCACGACGGCGGGCCCCCGGGACCCGCCCTGCTCGACACCGGCCCGGGTGTCGAGCTGCAGCTTCCCCATCAGCGTTCCCGCGCGGGCGGCTTCGGAGGAATGACACTGATAGCAGCGCTCCGCCAGCACCGGGCGGATCTTCTTCTCGAAGAAGTCGATATCGTCTTGAGCGAGTGCCCCGGGGACTCCGAGCATGCTGACGGCGATGAAGAATCGGAAAAGGGTCACGCGACGGCCCTGCGCTTGCACTCGGATTTTAAGTCGGATGCTCGAATAAAATCCACCCGGCTAAGTACAGATCATGTCCACACGGGACCGTGGCCCTACTTGATGTGCGCCTGAGCGGAGAGCCCTTCTCCTCGTTGCCTATTTCGCCCTTGAATCGTCGGGAACCGATCCACAAGAACACCCAGGGAGGCCCCGCTACTCCCGGAAACGTGCAAGATGGGCTGATTCTCTTCGCGGGAGGGACGTGTGGGGTACTGCTAGGCCGATATCTGTGTTAACCCTTTGCAGAGTAGAGGCTTAACCCCATCCGGCCACATCCTGTACAGACTCGCGGGGAAAATTACAGAGTCGGGCGGGAAGCTGAACCAGCAGTTCGGGTTCACTGCTGTAGAATGGCGATCTCCAATCGAGTCGCCCGCACACACTTCACGATGCCCTTTGTCGCCGCCGTCGTACAAGACTGCCCCGTCGTCTTTGACCGGGACAGGACGCTCGACAAGATTGGCTCTCTGACGAAGCAGGCTGCGGAGACAGGCGCTCGACTAGTGGTCTTCCCCGAGGCCTTCGTGTCGTCCTACCCGAAGGGCCTCGACTTTGGCGCGCGGGTGGGCGGGCGGACTACGCAGGGCCGCCAGTATTTCCAGCGCTACCACGACAGCGCGGTCGACATACCGGGACCTGGGATAGACCGGCTTGCCGAGATTTCCGGTGACAACGAAACCTACTTGGTCGTGGGTGTCATCGAGCGCGAACGCGGCACGCTCTACTGCAGCGCCGTCTTCCTGAGCCCGGATGGACAGTACCTAGGTAAGCACCGGAAGCTGATGCCGACCGGGATGGAGCGCGTCATCTGGGGGTTCGGCGACGGCTCGACACTGCCGGTCTACGACACCCCCCTGGGACGACTGGGAGCAGTGATCTGCTGGGAGAACTACATGCCGCTGCTCCGCACGGCCATGTATGGCAAGGGGATCCAGTTGTACTGCGCTCCGACGGCGGACGATCGGGACACCTGGCATTCCTCGATGACCCACGTAGCGCTCGAAGGCCGGTGCTTCGTGCTTTCCTGCTGCCAGTACCTGACGCGGGGAGACTGCCCGAACGACTATCCCGCTGTCCAAGGTGACGATCCGTCGACAGTGCTTATGCGGGGTGGCAGCGCGATCATCAGCCCGCTAGGGGACGTTCTGGCCGGTCCCCTGTACAACCAGAAAGGGATCCTCACTGCGGAGATCGACATCGCTGAGATCACACGTGGCAAGTACGATTTTGATGTCGTCGGACACTACGCACGACCCGACGTGTTCCGTCTGGAAGTGAACGAAGAGTCGAATTCGACTGTGGTGATCAAGTGAATCGCCGGCAAGCTGGGCGACGACCTGACGCGGGGCACTTGGGCCAGCATCATGAAGTAGGCCGGGCTGAAAGCGGAGTGACCAGACCGATGCGCTACACGATCATCATCGAAGAATCACCGAGGAACTACGCCGCCCACGTTCCGGACCTGCCAGGGTGCGTCGCCACCGGCGCTTCCGAGGCAGAGGCGGCCCGCGAGATCCGCGAGGCCATCCGGTTTCACATCGAGAGCTTGCGCGAACACCACGAGCCGGTGCCGGAGCCGCGCTGTACAGCGACTGTCGTCGATGTAGTTCCGCTCGCCCGGTGACGATCGTTTCGAAACCACCCTTGAACGAGGCCCCCGATCTGCTGTGACGAGTCGGGGGCTCGATCAACAGCAACGATGCCTGATGCGATGGACGTTGATCTCGGCTCCGCTGTCCGGGGGACCTTTACATTGAGCAGCCCTTCCGCTCTGCCGGCTGACCGCCGCAGGCCCCCTTGGGCTGACCATACATGAGAAATGTCGCGAGCATTTGCCTTCGCACCGGGCCAATCACAGCAACTCAGAACCTGGCGCGGTCAAGTTCGATGTGAAGAGCCATTTCGGATCTGTGCCCGGGGTCCAAGAAGTTTCCGACGGACTGTCCGCTTGACAGATGTTGTCGAATATGACAACGTATGGCCTGAGCCACGGCACAAGGCCGGTCGGCTCGATCCGTGCGGCGCGACAGGCCTGCGAGACATTTCCTGTGATCGTACGGGACCGGACAAACACGGCGCTGACGATAGCTGCCGAGGGAGGCTAGGCGGACATTGCAAAGCCGTTGAGAGGGTCTTCCCGGTCTGATGCTGAAAGAAATCGAAGTCGGGTATCAAGATCCCGAAGGCCGAGATCGACTTGGTCAGAGGTCGTTTGACTCGCCTGAAAGGGGAATCGCTGAAATGAGCGAGAGTGACTTTGAGCTGATCGACGGAAGCGGCAATGTGTTTCGCGACCTCAATGACCCGCATGCAGACCTGAAACAGGCCAAGGCAATTCTCGCGGCCTGGATCATCGCCATACTGGATGATCGCGGGCTGTCGGTGAGAAAGGCCGCCGCGCTGACCCGGTTCGCCGCTGCAGACTTCTCGCGCATTCGCAATGCCGATCTGGGGCGGTTTACGGTCGATCGGTTGATGAAGATGCTCGCCGCCCTTGACGGCAGTCTGCGGGTCACGCTCCACGTCGATGCGAGGCGTGCTACCGAGGTACCGGTGACAAGCCCTAGCTGACGGGGCTTGAGGATGTGGCCAAGAGTGAAGGCCGCCTGCAACCTTCCCGACCCGTGGGAAAAGGGATGGACGCCCTGCAGGGCAAGATGCGCGAGTTCGTCGGGTAGGTGAGCGGCCGACGGAATGAACGGTAGACGACGAGAACTCCCTCTCGAATGCGCTCATCCGGGTGAGGACGCGATCTACGCCAAGGCCTCGCGAGCGTGCAGCCGATTAGCGCGCTTGAAGAGTATTGCGCGGGGGATAGCCAGTCACTCCGCCTCGAGCGCGAGTCGGAATGCCGCCGCTTCCTCGCTATTGCGGGCCAGCAGGATGTCCCCTGCCAGCGCTGGGTGGTTCCATGTCTTGCCCTCAATCCCCGGGTGCCGGGCGACCTCCTCGAACCGATCGGGTGTCGCAGCGACGGTCACCAGCTCTCCGCGCTCCGACAGGACGAGCAGCAGGTCCTGGTCGGCCAGCAGCAGCAGTTGGCCATGCCCGTACCGGCCGCCCTTCCACTTCCGGCTGCCGTCCTTGATGTCGATGCAGGCGAGGATGCTGCCGTCGAACCCGAAAGCATGGCGTTCATGCACGACGAAATCGTTGAAGTAGGGTTTCAGCCGCGTCGATTCCCAGCGCTCGGCGACGCCCCATTTGCCGCCGCCGCGCGCCACTGCAATGTGGCGCAGACTGAAGCCGTTTCCATCCGGCACCAGCAGGCCTCCCTCCCGCACCGCAGCCGGTTGCACGATTCGGTCGCCGCCGGGCCACGAGTGCTCCCATAGCACCCTGCCGTCTCGCGGAGCGACGCTCGTCAGGCCCGAACTGCTCAAGAGCAGGACTTGGGCTTCCCCGTCAATTGTCAGCGGGTGTGGCGAGCTGTAACCCCCAGATCCCGCCGGGCCGAACCAGCGCGGCTCGCCGGTGGCACGGTCGTAGGCAGCCAGTGTGCCCGAAACGGCGACGACGACGAGGTCACCGACTGCAAGCGGCGAGCCCGCGAATCCCCAGTCCGGCACGGTCGTGCCGGCGTCGGTTGCAGCGTTGCGCGACCAGAGCACGGTGCCGTCCGCCGCGTGGAGGGCGTTCAAGATGCCAGTAGCCCCAAGAGCGTACACCCGGCCCTCGCTCAGGGTGGGCGTCGCGCGCGGACCGGGACCGACATGCGAGTCCCAGAACCTCGCCTTGTCGCGGTGCATCCACACCAGCTCGCCGGTGTCAAGGGCATAGCAGGTCACGGCTTCGTCGTCGCCGACCTGCTCTTGCGTATAGAGGAGGCCGTTGCCGACCGCGAACGACGAAGTGCCCGGACCGAGCGGCCGGCGCCAAAGCAATTCAGGCGGCGACGCGTCCCAGTCTGTATTGATGCGGACTCCCCGAACGGCGCCGTCGCGATCGTGTCCGCGGAATCCGGGCCAATCGCCCCTGGCCGACGTCGCTAGCTGAGTGGCAAGGCTTGAGTCCGGCTCGTCGCCTTTCGCTTCCAAGAACCGCTGTTCGGCGGTCTTGGCCCACCGCCATCTCAACTCCGCCGCGCCCGCCCCTGTGATTCCGTCGCTCCGAAGCAGCGTCCACACTCCGCAGGAAAGCAGGATCGCCGCGGCCATCGCCGCTCGCCTAGACCTGGCTGCCAGTCGTCGTGTGCCCACGGCCGCCACGACCATTGCGAGGCTTGCGACCGGGACGGCATAGAGCAACATCAGCATGCCCATCATTCCGCTCGCGATCGACTCGTCGACGAGGCGCGATGCCACAAAGAGCGCGACAGCTGCCAAGGCGATGAAGCCCAAGCGCTCCGGACGCGGCGCGCGGCTCAGGAACGCCCACCACACCGCGACGGCCAAGCCTCCGGCCAGCCCGCCGATTAGGGCAATGACTCCAGTCACGGAGCCCGGCACGGCCAGCGGGAGAGCGACCCAGCACAGCCATTGCACGGAGATTGCGGCCACGCCTGGCCACAACCGCAGCTCCTTCCGCTCGCTAGGGTTCGGGTCGTGTTCTTGGCTTGTCTGCATTCGGCCAGCCGAGGGTCCATCCGCCCCGGCGAGACGCTCGAAGGCAGACGCTCAGCATAGGTCACTCTCGACAGCGTTCTGGTTCGGTACGGAGTCCAAAGGACTTAGATCCGTTCCAGCGCGCTGGCGTGTCGTCCGGATCGTACGAGTCTAGGTTCCGCTGCGGACTCAGCAGACCTTCGCTGTATCGAGACCCGAACTCGCGAGAACTGTGCCGATGGGGGTCGAGGGCGAGTTCTGTGGACGTACCGAAGTGCGAAGCCTTGAGCACAGATTCTGACGGTTCGAAGCACGGCCCGGTATCACATGGGGTGCCGCCGGGGGCGGCTTTAGCGCCCGCTAGCCGTCACTGATTTCCCTGGTGTCCGGATTGAAGACCTTGCGTCTCCCGCTCCACAGCGAATCCGTCGCCATAATGCCTGCGATCGAATGTCCGTACCCCGCCTCCACCGGCGCGTAGACCGCGTCGCGATCTCGTTTTCGAATTGCTTCTAGCCAGTTGGCCATGTGGTGCAAGCCCGGCTTCTCCGGAATCTCCAGCTCCTCGGTGAGGGCGTCCGGATGTTCGCTGCCGTCTCCGGATAGGCGCCAGGTGTCCTCCACCTCGAGCGTTCCCAGTGTCCCCAGCACATGCGTAGCCCTACCGGCCTTCGTGCTCAGGCAGACGGAGAAGCTCGCGGGAAAAGTCCTTGCACCGTGACCGTACTCGAGAGCCACCTGGACGGTGTCAGGATTCTCCCGGTAGTCGTGATAGCGATACAAGCCCCCGTGCGCCACGAGACTGGCCGGATAAAGCTCGCCGGTCAGCATGTGAACCACGTCGATACCGTGGGACATCCATTGGTCGATGATCCCGCTCGAGAATTCACGGAACAGACGGAACGAGCGGTAGATCTTTCGATCGAACGGGCGGTCCGCCTTCCCCATTAGGAAGGCCTTCCAGTCGACATCGCTGTCCCTGACCGACTCGAGGTCTTCTTCCGACTTTGCCCATCGGTATGGGCTGTACATGTTCCAGATGATGTCAGCCTTGACGACGTCCCCGATGCGGCCTTCCTTGACGAAGTCGGCAGCCGAACGGTAGCGAGGGAAGCTCCTGCGCTGGGTGCCGACTTGGATCACCCGGTCTGAACGCTCGGCAGCCGCCATCGCTGCGTTGACCTCCGAGAGGACGTTCCCCATCGGTTTCTCTACGTAGACATGCTTTCCGGCCTCCAAGGCAGATTTCATCATCTTGGCGTGCGTGTGATCAGGAGTGGCGATCATGACCGCGTCGATCTCCTCGTTCGCAAGCATGTCTTCGAAATGGCCATAGGTCTTCGGCTCGGCTCCATAGGACTCTGCCACCAGCTTGGCCGCAGCCTGGAGGTGCTTGGTCCAGGTGTCGCACACCGCTCCGACTCGCGCGTTGTACTTGCTGCCGTATTCGATGCATTGCCTGGTCAGCTGCATGCCCCGGACACCGGGACCGATGATGCCGACCTGGATGCGATCGTTCGCGCTCTGAGCTGATGCCGTGCGCCGCGTGGTGGCAAGCGCCAGGCCCGCAGCCGAGGAGGTTTTGAGAAAGTGACGCCGCTTCATGGTTGGGTGTGCATATTGTGCCGCATTTGGTGCCCCCGCGGGGATGCGGCGGAGACGTCCGCTCCTCTTACAAACTGGCGCGGGCAGCGCATTTGCCATCCTGCTGCGATGCGGAATCCACACGCCCGCCTGGATCGATCGTGTTCGCAGCCTCGCCAACGACCTCCACCCGCTTGACTTGGGCCAAGAAGAAACTCTCGTCCGAGTCGAAATCCGCACGGGTGCGGCCAGCTGCTTCCAACCTGCCCCGCCGGGCCCGGTCAAGGTGCTTCAACACAGACGCGTTCACTCGCAACGCGGGGCCTGGCAAGGCAGGCCAGCTCGGGAACGCGGGACGCAACATCATCACAGGTCCCGGCGATATCGTGACCACCCTGGGCACACAGAAGCGATTCCTAATGCCTATGGAAGGCCACGCCGTCGAGCTTCACAGTGAGTTCTACGACCTGTTGAACCGTCCGAATTTCGGGAATCCGATTTCCAACATGAGATCTCCAGCGTTCGGAAGAACGACGAGAGCCGGAGGAGCGCGCGTGGTTCAAGTCGCTCTGCGCTACGATTTCTGAGCGCGCCGCGTCGGTCACTTGGATCTTGGTCAGCGGGCACCGAAAACGGTGAAGTCAGGCAGCAACCAGCGCAACCCGCGCGGACGCTTGGGAGCGCTGCTGCTCGCTGCGCTGGCAGGGGCGTTGTGCGCGTGCCAGGACGTGCCGGAGGCATCGGACCCGCCCAACATCGTCTTCATCCTGGCCGATGACCTCGGTTACGGGGATCTCAGTTCCTACGGCGCGACGGCGATCCAGACGCCGAACATCGATCGCCTGGCGAGCGAAGGCGTGCTCTTCACTGACGCCCATAGCCCGTCTTCGGTATGCACTCCCACTCGATATGGCCTGCTGACGGGACGCTACTGCTGGAGAACGTGGCTGACGCGAAGCGCATTGAGCTCGGATGCGCCGCTGCTGATTGACGAGACCCGCCCGACGTTGGCTTCCGTGCTGCGATCGGCCGGGTACTACACCGCCCACATCGGGAAGTGGCATCTGGGATTCGGTCGCGAGGACGGTTACGCCAAGAACCGAGAGGGGCAAGGCGAGCCGAATTCCTGGCGGAGCAGAGAGGGCGGCCCCGACTGGAACGGGGAACTGAAGCCCGGCCCGCTCGAGGTCGGCTTCGACTACTTCTACGGGATCCCTATTGTCAACTCCTACCCGCCGTACGTTTTCGTGGAGAATCATCGCGTCGCTGGCCTGGACCAGGACGATCCGATCGGACGGATGGAATCACGTTACTTGGGGGAGATGCAGGGCGGGCAGGCCGCGCGCTGGAAAGACAATGAACTCGCAACAGAGCTCACTGCAAGAACGACTTCCGTCTTGGAGAGGCTCGCGAGCCAGGAGCGGCCATTCTTCCTCTACTACGCCCCGCACCAGCCTCACCGACCATTCACCCCGCACGCCCGGTTCAAGGGAGCCAGTCAATTCGGCGTG
Source organism: Bryobacterales bacterium (assembly GCA_022826925.1). Lineage (GTDB taxonomy): Bacteria > Acidobacteriota > Terriglobia > Bryobacterales > UBA6623 > VXMF01. The sequence continues at coordinate 66,677 of JAJDTX010000027.1, read as the reverse complement.
TACGGCGACTTCATCGAAGAGCTGGACTGGTCGGTCGGGGAGGTGCTTGGCGCGCTGGCGCGGCTGGGGCTGGCAGAAGACACACTGGTGATCTTCTCGAGTGACAACGGCGGGCTGCCGGACCCGGCTTCGAGCAACGCCCAGCGGGGGGCCGGCTACGGCGACGGATCGGGAACGCCTGCGGCGCCCGCAGTCGAGCACCTGGCCAACGGGCCCGTTCTCCGCGGCGGCAAGGGCGATATCTGGGAAGGCGGTCACAGGGTTCCCTTCCTGGCTCGGTGGCCGGGTAAGATCAAGCCCGGCACCCGTTCGGGGGAAACGATCAGCCTGACCGATATGCTGGCCACGTTCGCCGCATTGGCGGGACAAGATCTGGCGCCTGAGGCCGGACCTGACAGTTTCAACGTGCTGCCCGCCCTGCTCGGAGGCAAGCCCGACCGTGCGCCACTCCATCCAAGGGTCATGCAGAGCGGCGGCGTGAGCGGGATGCTTGCGATTCGCGAGGGCCCGTGGAAGTTGATTGACGGCCAGGGCGGCGGCGGGTATCGCGACGGGGTTGCCAAGCCCGGCGAGCCGCCGCAACTGTACAACTTGAGCGAAGACCTCGGAGAAGAGAACGACGTGTATGCCCGGCATCCGGAGGTCGCCGCGAGGCTGCGGCAACTCCTGCACAAGATCAAGGCGGAAGGACGCAGTCGATGATCCATCGTGGGCGGCCCTAGCCTGTCGACCGGAGACAAGCAAATGAACCCTGCAATGCGAACTCACCTATGGGCGATGGCCTCGCTCTTGCTCATCCTGGCCGGATGTGGATCGTCCCCAGCCGATCGTCCGAATATCGTGTGGATCTCGCTCGAAGACATCACGCCGATGATGGGTGCGTACGGAGACGAATACGCTCGCACGCCGGTCTTCGACGGCTTGGCTGCGGAGGGTATCCGCTACGAAAAGGCCTACTCGGTATCCCCGGTCTGCTCTCCGTCACGCTCGAGCGTGATTACAGGCATGTATCCCAACTCTCTGGGGAGCATGCATCACCGCAGCAACACAAGACCGCCGGCGTTTTCGAAGATGCTCCCCAATGTTCTCCGCGAGGCAGGCTATTACACGACCAACAACAGCAAGAGGGACTACAACATGGGAGGCGACGACTGGCACGAGAGCAGCAGCGAAGCCCATTGGCGGAATCGACGCGAGGAAGACCAGCCATTCTTCGCCGTGTTCAATCTTGGAGAGTGCCATTCGAGCATCACGAAGATTCCGGAAGACCAGATCGTCGAGGCGCGCTTGTCGCGGCTCAAGCCGGAGGATTTCCACGACCCGACGGAGGCTCCCATTCCGCCCTACCACCCCGATGTGCCGCAGTTTCGCAGGGCTTGGGCGCGCTACTACGATGCGGTGACACAGGTCGACTATCGGGCCGGCGATCTGATTGACCAGCTCAAGGAGGACGGGCTTTGGGAGGACACGATTGTGTTCGTGTGGTCCGATCACGGCGTGGGCATGCCGCGGGGCAAGCACACGGCGTGGGAACAGGGCCTGCACGTTCCCCTGATCACGCGCTTCCCGAAGAAGTACCAGCACCTCGCGCCCGCAGACCCGGGCTCGGTGATCGGCGGGCTGGTGACGCTGATGGATCTGGGCCCTTCAGCTTTGTCTTTGGCGGGGATCGATCCGCCCGCGCACATGCACGGCAGGCCGCTCTTTTCCAAGCGCAGCGGCGATGTCGAGTACAGGGACTACGCCTTCGCCATGCGTGACCGGCTCGACACCCGGTCTGAGATGGTCCGCACGGTACGCGACCAACGATATCGCTACCACCGGAACTTCTACCCGCAGCTTCCGTTCAAGCCGTTTGAGGACTATGAGTTTGACGCAGTGGTGGTGCGGCACTGGGTCGAGCTCGCGCGTCAGGGAAAACTCACCGGCCCCCAGGAAATGCTCGCCATGCGGTTCAAGCCGATCGAGGAGCTCTACGACTCGGCCGACGATCCTCATATGGTCAGAAACGTAGCCGGCGATCCCGAGTACGCGGAAGTTCTCCAGCGAATGCGCGGCCGGCTAGGCGAATGGATGCTGGAAACGCGCGACCTCGGCATTCTCGACGAGACGGAAATGCTCGAGCGCGAGAAAGGAGCCGCATCCCCGTGGGACCTAGGGCAGTCGCTGGAGAACTACGAGCGGATTCTCGACACTGCCAACTTGCAGCTGGAGGGACGGACGGCGATTCCCGAATTGATCTCCCGAACCCAGGATCCCGACTCGGCAGTCCGCTTCTGGGCGGCGCTGGGCTTGGCGGTCGCCGGGCGATTCGGCGGACCGGAAGCAGTTTCGGGCGTCGCGCCGGCGCTGGAGGCGGCCTTGGAGGATGAATCAGTCAGCGTGCGCCTCACCGCGGCCGAAGGCTTGTTCGACCTGGGACGCTACGAGAAGGGCCTGCCGATCCTGATCGAGGCGTTGGATCATCCCAGCGTCGATGCCCAGATCCGCGCCGGCTGCATTCTCGATTCGCAGCCGCCAGACGCAAACCAAGAGCTCCAGCCCGCCATCGGGCCGCTCCAGCGGACTGTGGACAGATTCGAACAGCAATCGCGTTTCGGGGCAACCAACAACCCCTTCAAGCGAGCCCTCAAGGCCATCAGCGGCGACGAGCTTTACTACCGCTGGGGTCCGGGCGCCTCGGGATCGCCCCGGGACGAACCGGAAGCAGGCTAGGGGCCGAAACGCAGTTCGGGGGCAGCGCATGAGCACGGGATTCGGCAGCCTCCCCCAAAGGGCGGTCGTCGGCTTGGCCTTCGGGGGAGTGCTGCTGGCGTCGGCCTGTTCCGGCGGGGCGGCCTCCGACAAGCCCAACATCATCGTCTTTCTGGTCGACGACATGGGGCTGATGGACACCTCGGTTCCGATGCTGACCGATGAAGACGGCAAGCCTCAGCGCCACCCGCTCAACGCCTGGTATCGCACGCCGAACATGGAGCGGCTGGCCGCGATGGGCACCCGGTTCAGCAACTTCTACGCGCACAGCGTCTGCTCGCCGACGCGCATCTCGATCATGACCGGGCAGAACGCGGCCCGCCACCGAACTACCGACTACATCAATCCGTGGCAGGACAATCGCACTCTGGATAACGAGGCATTCCCCCTCGCGGTGTCGCAGCGCGGTCCGCCGGAGTGGAACTGGGCGGGGTTGGAGAAGCGTGACGTGACCCTGCCAACGCAGCTAAAGCAAGTCGGCTACGCGACCATCCACGTCGGGAAAGCGCATTTTGCTCCCTTCGATCACGCAGGAGCCGACCCACTGAACCTGGGCTTTGACGTGAATGTCGCCGGCTCCGCCATCGGAGCGCCGGGCTCCTATCATGGCCAGGCCGATTACGGGAAGCGGTCCACGAGTCTGCTGGCGCGCCCTGTGCCGGGCCTGGACAAGTACCACGGCACGGACACCTTCCTGACCGAAGCCCTGACGCTGGAAGCCAAGAGTGAATTAGACAAAGCACTCACCGCGGAGAAGCCGTTTCTTCTGTACATGTCCCACTACGCAGTGCACTCGCCCTTTCACTCCGACGCTCGTTTTGCGGCGCGTTACCGAGACCGAGGCAAAAGCGATCGGGCCCAGAACTACGCGACTCTCATCGAAGGCATAGACAAGTCGCTGGGAGACCTGATGGATCACCTTGAAGACAACGGCATCGCCGAGAACACGCTGATCATTTTCCTCGGGGACAACGGAGGAGATGCCCCGCTGGCGGGCACGGACGACATTTCCTCCAGCGCGCCTCTGAGGGGCCGCAAGGGCAGCAAGTGGGAAGGCGGCGTGCGCGTTCCCTTCATCGCCGCCTGGGGCAAGTCCGATGCCAACAACCGGTGGCAGAAGAAACTGCCAATCCCCGCCGGTGGCATTCGCCAGGAGGTCGGAGTCTGCTACGACCTGTTCCCCACCATCCTAGATTTGGTCGACGCGACCGTCCCGGCAGGCCACCCGGTTGATGGTCAGAACCTCACGCAACTGCTGATCGGTCAATCGGACCCGAAACATCGAAACGAATTCCTGAACCACTACCCCCACCCGCGCCGCGGGCAGAGCCACTTTTTCACCACTTGGCGCACGGGCGACTGGAAGGTGCGCTACGAGTATCTTGCCGAAGGTCACGAGCGTTACGCCCTCTACAACTTGGTGATGGATCGGAGCGAGTCGCGAAACCTCGCGGCGGAGAATCCGGAACAGCTCGCGAGCATGATGGAAGGCATGGTGGGGGAACTGGAATCCATGGGGGCGGTGTATCCGTTGGACGCCGGGCGCCCGTTGGAACCGGTCGTTCCAGAGCAGTAGGAGGCAGGGATGCCTGTGATTCGGCTGAACATGCGCGAGGCGAAGACGCACCTCTCGAAACATATCGCGAAGCTCAAGGCAGGTGACCGGATCATTCTCTGTCGCCGGAACCGTGCGATTGCGGAGATTCGCCCGATCGTGGAGCCTGCCGGCGAACCGCGTCCGATTGGATTGGGCAAAGGACTCGCGGAAATCCCGGATTCATTCTTCGAACCACTGCCAGATGAGGTCTTGGATCGGTTCGAGGGCAAGTTGCGCTGAAGGGATGCGAGACGATGGGCCTCGTACTGGATACCGCCACCTTCATTTGGCGGCCTTGCGCGCCCGGCTGCTTGAGGCAGAGCTGGGCATCCGATTGATTCTCAGCCGGGCGGAAGTGCCATAGCCTGAATGACCGCACCGATCAGCGGGGGCTGGTCAAACTATGGCCGAATCGCCGGGTCGCCAATCGAGGCGCGGGTGGGAACTGATCCGGCGGTTACCGGGGTCAGCGCTCCCAGGCTAGCTCGGGTCCCGTCTGCTTCGACTCGCTGGTGCCCGCGGTCTCGTGACACCCCAGAGTCTCTGAGTCTCGGCAAGAGGCTGGACGCGTTCGTTACTGGTTGGACACTATCCGTCTACTTCTCAAGGATCTCTTCAATGAACGGATCAATGTCTCGGCTTCGAACCTGAACGGGAATCTGGTGCCCAAGATCCGGATAGATGATTGCTCGAGCGTTGCCTCCATGCGCGTTGATCTCCTCGGCGAACTGGCGGGCTTGGTCCGGATCTGTGCGATCATCCTTTCCGCCGTTCAAGATCAGGGTCGCTGCCTTGATGTCGCTCGCGAACGGCATCAAAGAACGTGCCCGGATGGCGTCGTCTCCTCCTCCAGTCTCGGCAACCACGGATTTCAAGATCGCCTGTTTGATCTCGCTAGCACCCGAGTCCTGTGCAAGCTCACGCAGATCAAACAAACCAGAAACAAGCACAACACCAGAGACCGATCTATCTTTCGCGGCGATCAGCCCTGCGACCAATGCTCCCCGGCTGATGCCGACAAGCACAAGCTTCCCGGAAGAGACATATCCCTCCGCGCGGAGCTTGGCAATGACCCCCATGACAGCGCTCTGCGTAAAGGGCCCGCAGAAATCGGCCTCCGCAGTAGATTCTCCGTAGCCTGGTTGAGAGACCGCCACAGCCAGATATCCACGCTCGGCGATCTGATCGAGGACGCCCCATTGCAGAAAATCCCTTCCGCCGGCACTAGGATCTTCTTGATGCCCATGCAGGAAGACTAGGGTTGGCCACGGACCCTCCCCAATGGGTCTTTTCATGAAGTACTCCACTTGCCTGGAATCGTCCTCGGGGTGCGGAATGAACAGGCCCTGCGGTTGTGCGCTCGAAACGCTAGCGGCCGCCAAGAGGCTCAGTGCGAGGATCGATAGAAGTCTTCGAACAAGGACGGCTGGCGCCATTTGTTCCTCGGCCACCCCCTTATGGTCGGCCACCTCGTTTTAAAGCGTCTAGGAATTGGCTGGAAACGATGGTGTTTTGGAAGCACGTGTCAATGGGCGTCGAAAATGGCGCAGTCCGAAATTCCAGGAATTTTGGCACACTCTGACACCTTGAGATTCGAGCTTCCGCTGTCCATCCCTCCAGCTGGGGAGCCGTCCGAAACCGGCGGTTTCTTCCGCGCCATGAGTGGAACACCGATTACACGGACCGTCGACTTGGACCATGTCGACGTCATGGTTGACAACCAGGGCAGTGGAGGGAGGAACCCGGTCTGCCTCAGATATTGATGTCGACCAAGACTCCGTCGACTTCGACTGGCTCTGGTGCTGGGAGCCGTGCTGGCCACAGCGGGTCCACTGTGCCCGTCTCCCAGTCCTTGTGGAGCCCCTGTAACGCCTTCACTTTCTGGGGATGTTCGCCAGCCAGGTTGGTGATCTCGCCGATGTCCTCGCTGAGGTCGAAGAGCCAAGCGTGGCGCTGGTTCCAGAACAGCTTCCAGTTGCCCTGGCGAACCGCCTTGTTCTCGCCGTTCCGCCAGAACAGGGCATCTTGAGGAGGCGATTCCTCGCCCGATAGGAACGGCATGAGGTTCCTGCCGTCCGTTTCCCGGTCCGCCGGCAGGAGTCCGCCACCCAGCGCCGCAAGCGTCGGAAGAATGTCAAGCGAACTCACCGGGTGCCGGTAGACCTGGCCTCCGTCTATGCGCCGCGGGTACTGCATCGCGAACGGAACGCGCGTTCCGCCCTCAAACAGGAACAGCTTCCCCAGTCGTAGGGGATCGTTCGTGCAAGCTTGGGTGTAAACGGCGCATCCGTTGTCGCTCAGGAAGACCACGAGCGTGTCCTCAGCGAGGCCAGCATGCTCGAGCGTGTCCAGGATTCTGCCGACAGCATCGTCCAGGCCGCTGACCATGGCGGCGTAGATTCTGCGGTGCGGATCGGCTATGTGCGAGAAGCGCTCCACATACTCTGTGGTCGCCTCTATGGGTGTATGAGGCGCGTTGAAGGCCACGTACAGCAAGAACGGGTCATCCCTGTGCCGCTCGATGAAGCTCACCGCCTCGCGGGCGAAGGCGTCGGTCAAGTATTCCGCTTCGCTTACTCGCTCGCGACCCCGGTACAGGGCATTGAGGTCGCTGATTCGCTCGATGTTCTGGAGACGGGCTTGGGGATGGTCCGACGCGACTCGCCGGCTGGCCGCCGCAGTGCTATCAGCGGACTTTTCGAAATAGGCGCGAGCGCCTGGCAGGAATCCGAAAAACTCGTTGAAGCCGCGTTCTGTCGGATGGAATCCCTCCGTGTTGCCTTGGTGCCACTTTCCAACCAGGCCGGTGGCGTATCCCGCTTCGCCCAATATGTCAGCGATCGTCCTCTCCCCCTCGGGCAAGCCCCGCTTCTCTTCGAATGTCACTCGCGCCGGGCCGGTGTTGAATTCGAATCCGAAGCGCTGCTGGTAACGGCCCGTTAACAGCCCGGCCCGCGAAGGGCTGCAGGTGCCGGCGGTGACATACCCGTCCGTGAACGTCACTCCGTTCTCGGCGATCCGGCGAATGTTCGGCGTCGGGATCTCGTCGCAACTGTACAGTTCGGTCCCGCAATAGCCCAGGTCATCCGCTAGGAGAATGACGAAATTAGGCTGCGGCGGAGGAAGCTCCCCGCACCCGCAGACCACTGCCGCCAGGCACGCCGCCATCACGCCAAGAAATCTCGATCCCGCCATCAATACCGGCCCAAGGTTAGCACCTCAAAGCGGGACGCTCAAGATGCTGCCGGGTGAGTCTGGCCAGGAGACCGCCGCATGAATCGTCTTTCCAGCCCTTCTGTGGACTCGCCGTTGGGTGTGCCAGAATTTCCGGAAATTCTCTGTCAAAACAACTGGAAACCACAGGTTCCAAATATAATGTGACCGTGCGGCTCCCAAGCTCAGGAACAAGACACCCGAAAACTAGCAGATTCGAGGGTGCCCGTCCTTGCAGCTCGATACTGGCCTTCCTCTTGTTTGCGACAGGTTCGCTCGGGCTTCTCGGCGCGAACGATCAACCAGTGGCGGTGAGGATTTTCGAAGACCTCGCCGAGGGAGCTTGGCTGGATCCGCAGGGCGACCCCACGACGGAGTACTCGGAATCCGGCTTCGCCTTCGTGCGCATACCTGCCAGGTTCAGTGGCAACGCTCTTCCTTTGGACCGCTCTGTGCCGTTCTCTCTCGAAGCGAGCATGGAACAGACGCTGGAGCGCGGTGAGTATCGCATCCGGTTGCGATCCAAGGGGCTGGCTGTGTTCCTGGTCGACGGCAAGCCAGTGCTTCGCACGCAGGCTCAGGCGCCGAACACCGCATCGCACGATGCCCTCCCCGAGCCCTCCGAGTCAGACGGAGTGATCCGACCCGCTGCGCCGGCCCACCAGGAGGTTCTGGCGACCGTTCCTCTGGAGGCAGGGGAGCATCGCTTCCGGTTGGTCGCGGTGATCGGCGGCAAGGGCCTCGCCCCGTTCCCGGGGGAACTCTCGGTGAGCATGGCCCGTCCTGGCGAGATCGACCGAGTAATCGGTGGCTCGGAAGCACCGCTGCTGACGGATGCGGACTGGTCGGAGTTCACTATTGCGTCGAGACTCCGGCACCGTCGAGACGACATCGAGCGTCGGAGGCAGTCTGATGAGTCCGTCGAGGCGATGTGGGCGCAACGACACCGGCAAGCGCGGGAGTGGACTCTGGCCCAGCCAGGCCCGGAGATTCCGCGGGTTGACGACAACGAGTGGATTCAGAACGACTTGGACCGTTTCGTTTACGAGGGGCTCGCGGAGGCGTCGCTAACGCCCAGCGATCTGGTGGGCGATCTCGAGTTCCTGCGGCGTCTCGCTCTGGATACGACCGGCCTTGTGCCGTCGGCCGCGATGGTGAGGTCGTTTCTGGCACAGCCAGCGGAGACGCGACGGACCCTGGCGATCGAGCAATTCTTGGAGAGCCCGGACTGGGCCGATTCTTGGGTTCCGTACTGGCAGGATGTCCTGGCAGAGAACCCGGGCATCCTCAAGCCGGATCTGAACAATACCGGGCCGTTCCGCTGGTACATCCACCAGGCATTCGCGGACGGATACTCGTTCGACCGCCTGGTTGTGGAACTCATCGAGATGGAAGGGAGCCTGTACCAGGGAGGCCCGGCAGGCTTTGGCATGGCCAGCCTGAATGACGCGCCGATGGCTGCCAAGGCCGACATCGTTTCGCAGGCATTTCTCGCGAACAAGCTGTCCTGCGCGCGCTGCCATGACGCTCCGTTCCATCCCTTCCGCCAGAAGGACCTTTTCAGCATGGCGGCCATGCTCGAGGGAGACGCGGTGGTTCTGCCGGCATCGAGCACCGTTCCGGTGCGGGAAGGGGGCCGGAAGCCATACGTCGAGATCACCCTGACGGCCGGGGCATCGATTGATCCGCACTGGGCGTTCGATGAGTTTCCCGATGCGGGCAAGCTGGCCCCGCCGCCCAGGAACACGTCGGTCGACGCAAGGCATGCGCTGGCGTCGATGATGGTCCATCCAGCGAACCACCGGTTTTCCCGCGTGGTCGCCAACCGCGTATGGGCCCGGTTCATGGGCCGCGGCATCGTCGAGCCGCTGGACGACTGGGAAGACGCAGAGCCGTCCGATCCCGCATTGCTGGACTTCTTGGCCAGGGAGTTCGTGCTGAGCGGCTACGACCTGAAGCACCTGAGCGGATTGATCTTCCGGTCACACACGTATCAACGGCGTCCCGTTCCTGACGACCCGGCTGCTCCCGGCGAAGCGGCCAAGCTCTTCGCCGGGCCCGTGCGCCGACAGATGTCGGCCGAGCAACTGGTGGATTCGCTGCATGCCGTGGCGGGCAAAGGGCTGGATTCGGAAGAGCTGAATCTCAACCCGCTCGGAAATCGCTCCTTGCGTCAGTTCCTGAACATGGGATCTCCCGAGCGGGCCTGGGAGATGACCGCGCTGTCGAACGAGCGCGATCGTCCGAGCCTGGCGCTGCCGCGTGCCCAGGCGATCGTGGACATGCTGTCGGCGTACGGCTGGCGGCAGTCCCGCCAGAGCCCGGCATCCAGCCGTGACGATTCTCCGTCCGCGATGCAGTCCTTGGCGCTGGCCAACGGTTCGACGGGCGTCCGGGTCACGAGGCTGTCCGATGACAGCTTCTTCACCCGCCTGGCCTTGGAGGAGAGGCCGTTGGGCGAGATGGTGGATGAGGTGTTCGTGCGAACGCTGACCCGCTTTCCGATTCCCGCGGAACGGCAGGCGATGCTCGACCTGCTCGGCCCGCATTTCGCGGACCGGGTCGTGGCGGCCGATGCCGACCACCGTAGCGGGGACGCGGCCAAGAAGACCGACGGAAGGGTCTCCTGGGGGAACCACTTTGACCCCGAGAGCAACCGCATCCGGATGGAAGAGGAGCGGAAGGTTCGCATGGGGGATCCTCCGACGGCCCGGCTGACGCAGGAGTTCCGGGAACGGTTCGAGGACATGGTGTGGGCGCTCGTCAACACGCCGGAGTTCTCGATGATTCCGTAGCGCGAGGAGATTTCGATGCAGCCGACCAGACGGGACATCTTCAAGGGCGCTGCGGCCGGGCTGGCCGGATCGCGGCTTGCCTTTTCCGAAGCAAGCCAGCCGCCCAGCGGCGGAGCGGATGCGTGCATCTACATTTGGCTGGGGGGCGGAGCCGGTCACATCGACACCTTCGATCCCAAGCGAAGGGGCGACGGCAAAGACATCCCAGGCTCCTACTACGACGCGATTCCGACAGCCGCCCGGGACATTCAACTGTGCGAGCACCTGCCGCGACTGGCCGACCGCATGGACCGTTGCGCGCTCCTGCGCACGGTCAGTCACGACTTGAACAGCCAGCACGGCGCGGCCTCGAACTTGATGCACACCGGCCGCAAGCCGAGCGGGACGATCATCTATCCTTCCGTCGGCTCCTTGGTCTCGCACGAACTGGGCACCAAGTCGGACGACGTGCCGTCGTATGTGGTGATGGGATACCCCAACATCATGCGGGATCCCGGGTTCCTAGGCGCGCGTTGCGGATATGTCTACCTGACCCAGATCGAGACCGGCCCGTCGGGGCTGAACCCGGCGCCTGACGTTGACAGCGCGCGTCAGAAGAGAAGGGAAATGCTGCTCGGGCGTCTGCGGGCCGACTACTTGGCGCGGAACGACGACGACGCTCTCGTGAGGGCTAAAGCGGAGGTGAGCGAACAAGGCTTCCGCATGGCGGGCAAGCGGTTCATGGACGTCTTCCACTTGGACCGGGAGTCGTCCAGCCTGCGCGAAGCGTACGGCAGCGAGTTCGGCCAGCGCTGCTTGCTGGCCCGGCGACTCGTGCAGGCGGGGGTGCGGTTTGTCGAGGTGTCGTTCAACCTGAACTTCTTGAACGGGACAGGTTGGGACGTACACCAAGACGGCATCCTGAAGCAGCACCTGCTGATCCAGGACCTCGATCAGGCCGTTGCAGCCTTGCTCGACGATCTCGAAGAGCACAAGCTGTTCGACCGGACGATGGTCGTGATTTCTACCGAGTTCGGCCGACCGGCAGAATTCGATGCGTACGGAGGTCGCGGGCACCAGGCCGGGGCGTTCAGCACGCTGTTTGCGGGGGGAGGAGTTCGCGGAGGGGTCGCCGTCGGCACGACCGACGAAATCGGCAAGCAAATTGTCGACCGCCAGATCGCTGTTCCGGACTACTTCGCCACGATCTTCGCCGCCATGGGGATCGACCCGGCCAAGAACCTGTACGCCAACGACCGCCCTGTCCCGATCACGGACCACGGCCAGCCCATGTCAGGAATCCTGGCGTAGCGCCGGGCCGCACTCGATCCGAGCGCCCTGTGCCGCACCGATCATGGACTGCAAGCCCCGCAGAAAGCCGGGTCTTGTGAGGTGCGCAGGACATCCGGCGCGAGCGTTTCCTGCAGCCACGCGACCTGCCACGTTTACGGCAGCTGCAAGACCGGCGACTCGAGCGTTTCCCGGGTCGTGACGATCCGGCAATCGGCGTGGTGTCGAATCCACGTTACCGGATAGTCGTCACCTGGAGTTCCGAGAACAGCCAGGCGGAGGATCGTCTTGGCCCAGTCCAAGCCTGAGTCGCTCCTGCAGTAGAGACGGAGCCGCCTGGCCGAGAGGCACTGGGCCATCCCGAGCGTCCATGCCTCGCGCGGGAAGTTCTCCAGGTCTCCGCCAACCCCGGCCCGGATTGCGTTGATGGTGCGGGTGAACTCGTTGAGGGTCACGCGCCGGATCCCGGACGTGGAGACTCCCGGCTCCGGCTCGTTGAACGCGATGTGCCCGTGGATTCCGACGCCGCCAAAGCAGGCCTCGATCCCTCCGAGCTTTCCGATCCGCCTAGCGATCAATTCCGAGTTCGTGCCATCCGGAAACAAGACTGATTCGGGTTCCGGCCGCAACCCCGAAGGCAGAGAGGCAAGCCACCGCAATGCCGCGCCTCGAAAGCTCAGCGGATGGTCGGAAGGCACGGCGCAGCCTGTGGAGTCCGCGTATTCGTCCATGAAGAACAGGGTGCAGTTTCTCAGCGAGAGTCCTTGAAGTTTCAGCAGCTCTCCAAGAATTGGGTACTGGCCGACAGGGCCCCAGGGCAGGATCAGGGCAAGATGTCGGCCGGAATCCTCGCTTCTGCGCAGCTCCGATGCGATCTCTTGCGCCATGTCGAGGTGGAGTTCGTCAATGCCATCAACGACGTGAAGGTGCGAGCGGGCTTGCTCCGAGACCTGGGCCGGCGTCAGCGCGTTGAGTCGGCGGATTTCCGCGGCCCTGGGACTTGATGGGGTTCGGTACGCCGGTTGGATCATCGCGAGTACAGTATGGTGGCGGGGCGGATGGCGCTCGAAACGGACAGCAGCGGGCCCTGGTACCACGGCATCACTAAGCACCAGTGGACAGTGCTGGTGATCGCCTCTCTCGGATGGATATTCGACACGTTCGAGGGGCAAGTCTACGTCTCCAGCATGAATGAGGCCATGCCGGACCTGCTCCCGGGGATGGATCGCCTTGACGCTGCCGAGCGAGCCGGCCGGCTCGCGTACTTCAACAACATCGCCTTTGGCGCATTCCTGCTGGGCGGGGCGGCCGGCGGCGTTGCGTTCGGGATCCTTGGCGATCGGGTCGGTCGGGTAAAGGCCTTGATCCTGACGATTGCCACGTATTCGGCGTTCACGTTCGTCTCCGCTTTCTCCACCGAATGGTGGCATTTGGTCGGCTTCCGTTTTCTGGTTGCCATGGGTGTCGGCGGGGAGTGGGCTGTGGCCGCGTCGCTGGTTGCGGAAGTGTTCCCGAAGAGAGCCCGTGCATGGTCGCTGGCGATCTTCCACGCCTCCAGCGTCTTCGGAACTTGGCTTGCCGTAGCGGTCGGGGCGTTCATCGTTGCCGGCCGGGAATTCGAGATGTCCTACTTGGGCTTGGGATCGGTCGCGAGTTGGCGGGTCGGTTTTGCCGCCGGGGCACTTCCGGCCCTCCTGATCTTGGTCATCCGATGGAAGCTGCGGGGAGAGACAGAAGCTTGGAGCAAGTCGCGGCTGGCCAGTAGGAATCGGGCCGGCAGAGCGCTGGAATTGTTCCGCTCGGACCTGCGCAGGAGGACCCTCGTCGGAATCTCCCTCGCCGCCATCGGGCTGTCAACGTTCTGGGGGGTCCATATCTACGGGAAGGACCTGCTCAGGGCCGAGGCCGAGACGCGCATCGACGCAGCGGCACTCTCCGACGGCACGAGCGCAGCCTCGGCCGATGATCGTTTCGCTCGCCTCAAGCGCTGGGAAATGCTGGGAATGCTGCTGGCTTCGACCGGCGGCGCTGCCGGTCTGCTCTCGTTCGGTGCGTTTGCAGAATGGGTCGGCCGCCGGAAGGCGTTCGCGCTGTATCACTTGGCTGGCCTAGCGGCCGCACTGGCCTTGTTCCAGTGGATCTCGACTCCGACCGCCCTGCTGGTTTCGCTTCCGATATTCGGCTTCTTCACGCTCGGAATGCACGCTGGGTATGCGGTGTATTTCCCGGAACTGTTTCCGACGCGCGTACGAAGCACTGGGGCTGGTCTGTGCTTCAACGTCGCTCGAATCCTCGCAGCGCCCGTGCTGTTCGTTTCAGGCTGGCTTCAGCGGGATGGCGGCATGACACTGCGCGGCTCCGCGTCGCTGCTGAGCTTGCTGTTCCTTGCGGGCGCGGCGGTCATTGCAGCCGGACCCGAGACGAAGGATACTGACCTGCCGGAATAGGGACGGCAAGTATGAGCCAACGCCTGCATTTTCCAAGGCGTTAGAAAGCCGTGGAATTTTTCAGGCACAAGAGGCGGTAGGCCGGGCGAGCGGCGAACTGGCCCGGGGCGGCGTGTTCAAAATCTCGCGAGAGTCGTGACGAAAAGTCGCCCCGAGTAAACCGAAGGTCGGGTTTCTCGGTAGCGTGACTCTTCCAGTGGGCGGGGTCCCGCGAAAGGCGGGCGCTTGTGGATTCGCAGCAAACCGGCCCGATCCGCGCTGGGCTCGCCACGCTACTGCCTGCGGCGATCCCGGGTGACGGCTGGTGGCTCGTGCGGCTACGGCCGGGCGACGGTTGTCACCGCGACTTGCGTGTCAGGATTCAGATCCCGATTGGGGTCGACAAGATGGCCCGACGGGAAGGCGACGGAGACGGCCGGGTCGGCCGTGCCGAGGCACAGAAGGTGGTTGTTGTCGTTGTCGCCGAGTTCCGCGAGCGCCGCCGGGGCGGTCTCGTCGCGCGTGCCGTCCGGACGCTCCACGGTCACGCGATAGAGCGCCCGCTCGGCGTCGCCAGGGTCGTCGCCGTTCGGCAGCCGGACGCCGCCGGCCCAGGTCACCCGGACCACCTGTCGGGCGCCTGCCGGACAGGCGGACCCGCGGCCCGACACGGACCATTCGTCCTCGGGGACGACCTCCGCCAGCACGAGGGTGGGCCCGGCCTCGAGCGGAATGACATGCGTCTCCATGCCGCGAAAACTCACCGGACGGCCCGTCCTGCCGTCCGAGAGCAGGTCATCAACGACGAGCACCTTTACCGGCGGGTCGTTGGCGGCGTCGCCGAACTCGCCGATAAGGAGCACGGTTCTGAGCTCGCCGGGGTCGCGGGCTGGCGCGAGCGTCACGCAGAGGGGCGTGCGTTCGGTTCCGGACCGCGTGAAAACGCGGAAGTCCTCGCGCTGGAGGGTCTCCGGGTCAATCGTATGGGACAGCACGACCGGCATGCCGTCCTGCCCGGACGCGCCCGGGCAGATGCGATTGATCCCGGCCCCAAGGCCGTTGTCCAGTCCGTAGAAGGCCGACAGCAGGCGCGCGGGGGTGTTTGCGGCTGGCGGGGGCTCCTGCGAACGGCACGGCGCCGCAGCCAGGCTCGCAGTTGCCAGGACCACGGCGGCACGCCATGGAGCACGGCCGGAAGATTTCATCATGATGGAGGCTCAGATTTCCGGTTGGGTCCGCCGGCCGGGCTCAAGATTGCGGAAGCAGATCTGTGATCGTAGCTACTCAGGCCTCGGTTGGTGTGAAGGCCTGAGCAGTTACGCGCAGCGACCGTTCAGGCGTGACCCTAGGCGGCAGAGTCTGGACGCGGTCGCGCTAGGGATGTAGCAAGTGACTCCCCTGACACCGACGCGCGAAAGCCCGGTCGAAGGTCACCACCTGCGCCCCTGACACTTCGGCGAATGCCGTGAGGTAGGCATCCGCCCAGAGCTTTGGGGAGGCTTGATCGCTGGAAGCCGCGTTGCGAAACGCTCGCTCCAGCATCGGTGGCTCAGCTAGGAAAACCACACGGTCATCCAAGTACAGAGAGTCGTGGGCGGACCAGGCCTCCGCCATGGATAGTGGCTGACCGTTCATCGCGGCGGATGTAGTCAGCAAGCGCAGCACGCCAACTTGGGTAAGGCGCGAGAATGCTACCTGATGAGAGCGGTCTGCACGCCACCATGCGAGAGCTGCTGGCCTGTGGACGTGGTCCTCAATGAGCAATGCCAGCCAGACGTTGATATCAGGGAAACTCAATGAGGTCATGGATCTGTTCCGACGACAGGTCGAATACGTGACCGCGGGATGACACCGGTGCTTTTTCAAGCGAAAGCCGACGCCTGGGTTTCTGCGGAGACGCCTCCAAGACTATTCTTTCGATGCTCTCGAGAATCAGCTGGCGGGCCGAGCAGCCGCGCGACCTCGCAGCCTCGTGCAGCCTCCGGTGCAAATCGCGCGGGATGTCCACGCTCGTGCGCAAGTTATCCATCGAAAGCTAGAATAGCAGTGCGACTTAAATAAGTCAATTCGCTAATCGAACTTCCGCTCTCAGTCTCAGCAGTGTGCTGTGGCTACCATAGGGTCCGCGGTGGCATTTCTTGAGCTACCGGTGCATCAGCGGTGCCGCAATGCCTCTTGGGCGTGTGCGCTCCCCGCTGGATTCGGCGCCACTGGGGCTACAAGATTGATATAGCCTATGTCTAAGCGCGGCCTACGCGCTATTTGGTCTCCTGCATGAAGCGTACCGCCGCAGCGCTGCTCTTGGCGGTCAGTCCTCTGTCCGCGGGCAGCTCTGATTTCTTCGAGTCCAAGGTGCGTCCGCTCCTCGCGGCGAAGTGCCACTCCTGTCACTCGGATTCAGAGATGGGCGGCTTGCGCCTCGATTCCTTGGAGCGGGTCCTGCAGGGAGGCACCCGTGGGCCGGCGGTGGTTCCCGGGGAACCGTCTTCGAGTCTCCTCCTCGCCGCCGTGCGTCGCACGCACGACGAGCTCAAGATGCCACCGACGGAGGTGCTGTCAGAGCCGGAAATCGCCGTGCTGGAAGAGTGGATCGCGGGCGGGGCGGAGTGGCCCGCGACGGGCGGTTCTGTCGTCGCCGCATCCCAACTCTCGCCCGAGGCGCGAGACTTCTGGGCATACAAGGCGGCCGCAAGGCCAGAGGTGCCAGGGGGCGACCGTGCCAAGGCGATCGACGGGTTCGTCGGCGAGGGTCTTCTCAAAGCCGGACTGGAGCCGGCCCCGGCTGCCGACAAGGCGACCTTGATCCGACGTCTGAGCTTCGACTTGCACGGCCTTCCGCCGACGCCCGAGGAAACAGCTGCGTTTCTGGCGGACAACTCGGCCGGCGCCTACGAACGGCTGGTTGACCGCTTGCTCGGTTCACCCCACTACGGGGAGCGCTTGGCGAGGCACTGGCTCGATCTGGCCCGCTATGCGGACGGGCAGTCGGCTGCTTACGCGGATACGCCTCTGCCGAACGCTTGGCGGTACCGGGACTGGGTGATCAACGCGTTCAACCGTGATCTTCCGTACGACCGGTTTGTCGTATTGCAACTCGCTGCCGACCTTCTGCCGGAGGCCGAACGGGGCGAAGATCTCGCGGCACTGGGATTCCATGCCTTGAGGGACCGCGACGACGACCGCGTCGATGTGACGGGAAGGACGTTCCTGGGCCTCACGATCGCCTGCGCGCAATGCCACGATCACAAGTTCGATCCGATCCCCCAGACCGATTTCTACGCGATGCAGGGCGTGTTCAGCAGCACACAGGATCATCGCTACCCCCTGGCGCCAGCGGAAGAGGTGGAAGCCTACGATGCCGCGAACAAGAGAGTCAAGGAGCAGAAGCTCGCCATCGACCTGTTCTTGGAAAAGGAACGCGACCAGCTGATCGATGTCTTGATGAAGCGCACGGCCGACTTCCTGGTCGCCAGTTACAGGGTGGCCTATCGAGGGGGGAACCCCCAGCAGGTAGCCGCTGAAGCCGGGCTCGACCGAGAGACCCTCGATCGCTGGCTGGCGTACTTGAAGGCCCGTCCGCATGAGCATCCTTACCTGGACGATTGGTACGCACTGATGGACCGGGGAGCCTCGCCGGACGAGGCCCGGAAGGCAGCGTCGGACTTCCAGCAGCAGCTGCTCTCGATCCACCTCGAGAAGCAAGCCGTGGACGACAGGAACTACGTCAAGCTCGGAGGGGCCGATGGCGCCCGGACGCAGCGTACGCTGCTCAACACGAACCTCGAATTCATCGAGCCGGTGCGCTACTACCTTTGGCGGGACATGACCGCTCCACCCGCGAAGAAGCGGGGATTGCCCTTCGTGGGGGGCGTCTATCACTACGGCCCGGATCAGATCGAGCGATTCCTGGGCGGGGTGTGGCTAGACCATCTCAAGGCCCAGAAAGCCGAGCTTGCGCGGCTCAAGCAAGCGGTCCCGGCACCCTACCCGTTTCTCCACGCCTACCGCGACGCGAAGAATCCGAAGGACGCCCGGCTCGCAATCCGCGGCGACAGAAAGAACCTCGGCCCGGCCGTGCCGCGGCGTTTTCTCTCTGTCCTGAGCGGAGACCCTCCCGACCTGTTCCAGCGGGGCAGCGGAAGGCTCGAACTGGCCCGCGCCATCGTGTCGCCCGAAAACCCGCTCACGGCCCGCGTCTTCGTCAACCGCCTGTGGCAGTGGCGCTTTGGCAGGGGCATCGTGACGACGCCCAGCAACTTCGGCCAGCTCGGGGAGCGCCCGACGCATCCGGAACTGCTGGACTGGCTGGCGTCGGAGTTTGTCGACTCGGGGTGGTCGATCAAGCAACTCGACAAGACGATCCTGATGTCGGACGCCTATCGCCGGAGCTCTAGGGTTCTGGCCGCCAACTTCGAGGCGGATCCGGACAACAGGCTGCTTTGGCGTTTCAATCCTGTGCGACGACTGGATGCCGAGACGTTGCGCGACGCGCTTTTGGCCGTGTCCGGTCGCATCGACCTCTCCCGCGGCGGGCCATCGGAGGATCTGGCGGAACAGAATGTGCGGCGCACTCTGTACGGCAAGGTGGATCGGACGAATCCCGACCCGAGCCTTGCGCTCTTCGATTTCCCGGACTCGAAGGCCCACTCGCCGGAACGGGACGTGACGGTGGGTCCTCTGCAACGCCTCTACTACTTGAACAATCCGTTCTTCATCCAGCAGTCGAGCGCTCTCGCCAAGCGTCTGGTCGCGGATGCCGGAAGCGGCCCCGACGCCCGCATCCGGCGGGCGTATCAACTGCTGTTCAGCCGCCAGCCGGATAGTACCGAGATCGCCGCAGGGAGCGAGTACCTGGAAACGGACACTTGGGAGCGGTACTGCCAGGTCCTGCTCGCGTCCAGCGAATTCCTGACGGTGAGGTGAGACCCATGCTGCTTTCTCGCAGAGACACGCTTCGAATCCTCGGCGCCGGTTTCGGAACGGTAGGCCTGGCGGACGGGCTGATGTCGGCGAGCGGGAGCGCTCCGCATTTCGCCCCGCGGGCAAAACGCGTCATTTTCCTGTATCTCAACGGCGGGCTGTCGCACGTCGACACGTTCGATCCGAAGCCGGCACTTGCCAAGTTTGACGGACAGCCGATGCCCGGGCCGAAGATCAAGACGGACAGGGCCTCCGGCGGGCTCATGAAGTCGCCGTTCGAGTTCCGGCCGTACGGCGAGAGCGGCCTCGAGGTCAGTGACATCTTCCCGCGGGTCGGCTCGCGCATCGACGACATCCTCGTGGTGCGGTCGATGTGGTCGGAGAGCGTCAACCACCTGCCCTCGATGCTGATGATGAACACCGGGCATGCCCTGCGCGGGGGCTCTCGCCCCTCGTTCGGCTCTTGGGTCGCATATGGCCTAGGCTCGGAGAACCGGAACCTCCCCGGGTTCGTCGTGCTGTGCCCCGGCACTCCGGTCGGCGCCGCGCGGAACTGGTCGTCCTCGTTCCTGCCGACCGAGTTCCAGGGCGCCCTGCTCCGCAACAACGCCGAGACGCCCGACAAGGTCATCCAGAACATCGCCAATGCAACCTACACGCGTGACGAGCAGCGCAGGCAGCTGGACCTGCTCGACCGGATCGACTCGTCCTTCGTGCAGCGGGTCGGCTTCGATCCGCGCCTGGAGTCAAACATCGAAGCCATGGAAACCGCGTTTCGGATGCAGTCCGAAGCGCCGGGAATCTTCGATCTCGGCAGCGAGCCCGCACACGTGCGCGAGCGCTACGGCGACGGGGAATTCGGCCGCGGGTGCCTGATGGCCTTGCGCCTGGCCGAAGCGGGCGTGCGGGTGGTCCAGGTCTATTACGGGGACGGGCAGCCTTGGGACAGCCACGACGACATCATGACCCAGAAGGATCATGCGGAGCGTTCCGATGGCCCGATCGCGTCCTTGATCGAGGACCTGAAGCTGCGCGGAATGCTGGACGAGACGCTGGTGATCGTTGGCAGCGAGTTCGGCCGGACGCCGATGATCCAGAATTCCGGGACGGAAAAGGTCGGGCGGGGCAGGGACCACAATCCTCCCGGCTACTCGATTCTGCTGGCTGGCGGCGGGATCCGCGGCGGGCAGGCCTACGGGGCCACCGACGACTTCGGTTACGAGGCCGCCGTGAACCCGGTAACGCCCCATGACCTGCACGCAACGGCGCTGCACCTGCTGGGCCTGGATCACACGAAGCTGACCTATCGGTACAGCGGCAGGGACTTCCGCCTGACCGATGTGCACGGCACCGTCGTTCAGGAGTGGCTAGCCTAGGCCATCTCTGAACCGCCGATGAGCAGCGCGCCTCGCATCGCTGTCGGCGGGATTCTGCACGAATCAAACACCTTCTGCCCCCGGCTGACAGGCTTGGATGCATTCAACGGCCGGGCGACCTGCAGAGGCGATGAAGTCGAAGCCGAGTTCGGCGACGCCGCTCATGAAGTAGGCGGGTTTCTTGCCGGTGCCCGCGAGCACGGGCTCGAACTTGTTCCCACGCTTGTCGCGAACGCGACACCCTCGGGAACGGTCGCAGACGAGGCGTTCGAAGCTCTGACCGGCGAGTTGATCGAACGGGTGCAAGGGGCGGGACGGATCGACGGCCTGCTCTTGGCGCTGCACGGAGCGATGGTGGCACAGAGCCATCCCGACGCCGACGCCGAGATCCTGCGCAGGCTCCGGCGCGAGTTGGGAGCGGACCTGCCGATCGTTGTTACCCACGACGCCCACGCGAATGTCGCGGTCGAGGAAGTGGAGCTGTGTTCCGCTCTGGTGATTTACAAGGAAGTGCCGCACGTGGACCAGCGCGAGCGGGGAAGGCAGGCCGCTCGGATTATGGGACGCATCGTGCGGGACGGTCTTCGGCCGGCGCAGGCGATCGAGAAGCCGCCAATGCTGTACAACATCCTGTTCCACGACACCAACAAGCCGCCGATGCTGCCGCTGGTGGCGGAACTGAAGCGCTTGGAACGCGAGGACAGCCGGATCCTGGCGGCGAGCGCCGCGGTGGGCTATCAGTATGCGGACGTCCCGCAAATGGGGCCGAGCATCGTGGTCGTGACGGATGGAGATCGGGGGCTCGCACGCCAGGAAGCGCGGCGGCTTGCCGATCTGATGTGGGACCACCGGCAACAGATGTCCATCGAGCTTCCGGAAGCCGCCGAAGCCGTGCAACGAGCCCGGCGGGCGGACCGACTGCCGGCGGTACTAGTCGATCTCGGAGACAACATCGGTGGCGGATCAGCTGGGGATGGAACCGTCCTGCTGGCCGAACTAGTTAAGCAGGGGGCCTCGGCGTTTGCTGCGGCGATCTACGATCCGGAAGCTGTGAGCGAAGCGTTTCGAACAGGGGTAGGAGGCCGGTTCGATGCCGAGATCGGCGGCAAGAGCGACAGCCTGCATGGTGATCCGGTTCGGATACGGGGACGGGTGAAGCTGCTCTACGACGGAAAGTACATCGAGACGGCGGCTAGGCACGGTGGCATGCGCTACCTCGATCAGGGCGCTACCGCGGTCCTCCAAATCGGGAATTCGAACGAGCCAGACGCGAGCTTCGTGCTGCTCAACAGCAAGCGCCACCCGCCCTTCAGCTTGGGCCAGCTGACCAGCGCGGGGATCCAGCCGCAGCAGTTGCGAGTCATAGTGGTGAAGGCCGCTGTGGCCTTTCGTGCGGCGTACGAGCCTGTGGCCGGCACGATCATTCCGGTTGACACAAGCGGACTCACCGCAGTGAACCCGAGAAGGTTCACATACGCGAGAGCCAGGCGTGACTTATTCGTGACTGGTCTCGCCCGCGCCCGGTAGCCAATGGCGCGAGGGCCGCGGCCTCGGGTGTCCACGTACTCCCTGATACCGATTCTCAGATTTCGTGAGTGGTTGATGCACTCCGTTCTTTGGACGGGCGCTTAGATCAGGTAGGCCAGAATCAGGCGGTGATCTTGGAGCGCGCGCGCAACCTTGAACCCATCGTGGCAAAGGCGCGATGAAGCAACCGCAAGAGACGCCCAATCCACACTGCCTGCGTCTCCGCGAATCCGTCGAGGCGGACACTTCCATCCCGCTCGGGCCCGGCTGCCCTGGCAACATTTCTCTATAATCCCCGACCGATGCGTGCCAGCTGATCCGGACTTTTCTCCGGTGGCCTAAAGGTCCGACGTGTCCACTACGTACAGGTTGGTCCGGCCACTCTCCTCGCTGGTGTAGAGGAGCTTCGAGCCGTCGTGGTTCCACACCGGTCTTGGCTCGTTGAGGTACTGTCGTGGCGGGAACCAAATTCCCCAGTTACGAAACGGAAAGCGTTCGTCGGCGGGCTGCTCCGGCTTGGAGCCGAGCGGGATCGTCACGAGTTGGCTCATCGACCCGTCCTTGAGATTGATCAGCGCGAGCCCGTTCCCCATCCTGCCTCCGTAACAGTCCGTGACGACCAAGTGTGGCTTGAGCGGATGGTATGACGGGTGCCCTGCCGGGACGTGCTCGGCATCGAAGGCCTTGCGAGTCCTTCCCGTGCCGATATCGGCTTCCACGAGCCACTGCAGGTTGGTCCTGGAGTCGTGGCGGACGAACAGGACCGCCATGCTGTCGGGGCGCCACGTTGGGTGGTGCAGGTTATCAGCCAGCCAGCGAAAGGATCCGTCACGAAAGCCGTACACGAAGACCTCCACCAGTTTCGGGAACGTCTCTTGCGTTCTGTGCACGATCATGAGCTTCTCGCCGTCCGGGCTGAAGCGCGTGTTCTGCAGCTGGGAAGCCACGTCCTCGATTTCGAGGCGGTTGGGGGTCAGTTTCCGGGCCTCCGCCAGAGTAACGAGCTGCCTGTAGGACCCGCTCTGCAAGTCCAGCACTCCTTGGTGCTCTGCATTCCCGCAAGAGAGAAGGGCCCCGTCGGGGCTGAGGCGGCTGCAAGGGACCGGCGTGTCCACGCACTCGACCGCCCCGCCGGCAGCCGGAACCCGAGCCATGCAGCGAGGGCCCGGTTCTCGGGACTGGAAGTAGACGAAGTTCCCCTCGGGACCCCACAGCTGATTCATGCCCGTGTGATAGTGCCCGGTCAGGGGGCCCGCCAGCTCGCGCCGTGCCGTGCCGTCCGAATTCATCACCACCAAGATGCCCGGATAGCGTCCCGTCGCAGTCAGTTTCTCGACTGATCGGTCGAACTGGAAGAACACGATCTGGTTCCCATCCGGAGACCAGGGCGACACGAAATAGTAGTGGTGGGTCTCGTGATGCGGGCTCGCGTAGCGCAGGATCTGCCGACCTGTCACTGGATCGCGCAACTGCTCCGGCGACGACTCTTGCGGAGCGGCTGTCTGGAAGGGAAAGGAAAGCGCGAAAAGCCCGAGTCGCGCCACTAAGAGTTTCATGCCTGAAGCATCATAGACCTGCGGCCAACTGTACGACTCTGTAGTGGGACGGGAAACGGTCCTCTGGGGCCGTTGGTCAGCCCGAGAACTGGCCTGGTCGCCTGCCCCACGCCGGAGACCCGGCGGCCCGTCACGGTAGACGCAAAGACTTGGCGGTTTCCAAGTAAGGCATAGTCATACGTAGCATGAAGGTAGTGATTTCGTCGAAGGGGCAGATCGTCATACCAGCCGAGTTCCGCAATCGGGACAAGATCGAGCCCGGCCAAGCGTTTGATATCGAACGTGTGAATCGGGGGGAGTATCGTCTGATAGCCGCCAGCCCTGACAACCAAGGCTTGGTGAACATACTGCTCGCGTGCCCTGTGAAAGGCTGGTTCGCGCCTATTGAATCGGAGTCTACCGACACGCTTGGATCACAATCATGAGGTGACTGGTCGACGCCAATGTGTTGTGCGAGGCGACCAAGCCGAACCCGGATCCAAGGGTGATCGAGTGGCTGAGGCGCAACTAGAGCAATTTGGCGATTGATCCTGTGATTCTCGGGGAGGCACGCTTCGGTATCCTTCTGCTTCCGCTTGGAAAACGGCGCCGCGACCTCCAGCATTGGTTCGACGAGGTAATGGCGCACGTTTACTGCGTGCCGTGGGACACCGAGACGGGATCGCGCTGGGCCGAGTTGCTGGCGCATCTGCGTGCTAGCGGAAGGCCGATGCCGATCAAGGACAGTCTCATTGCCGCAACCGCCCTCACTCACGGATTTCAGCTTGCGACCCGAAATCGGCGAGATTTCGCAGCCAGTGGTGTAGAACTCATCGAGCCGTTCCCTTGAAGGCGTCGAACGGAAGGGCTCGCTACCAAGTCTCGGCCTGCTCGGATTGTGGAGTGGCAACTACTGCGGAATTTAGGTTGCAGCGGGGTCTCGATGGCTGCAACAGGCGCCCAGCCCTGCGCCACCATGGCCATCAAGCCGGTCGGTCGGAGCACAGTGCAGTCCTGTAGAAACCGGATTTCGGCCGACCCCGTGTTTAGAAAAATCTGCCACTCGCCCCGATATCGAGATTTCAGAACCGGGCTCTCAGTCCAATGCTCGCAACTTGAGTTTCCAAGAGGTTCTGGTAAAGCGCCGTGAAGCCCTGACCGTCCACCTCTTGCTGCACGGCGAAGTTGTTGAAGATGTCTCTGAACGTGAAGACCAGCTCTGCTCGTCCGCTCATGATCGGCCAAGTGGCGGCCAGGTCGAGCGATGAGCGTGCACGTTCTCGGCCTTGGGGAACGTTCCTGCCGGCATAGTGGATGTAGCTCAATTGGACTTCGCCGGCACGAGGCAGCTGGACCTGATTGTTGATGGTGAAGTCCCACGTGTTGGCTCGAGACGCGGCGAGGAGGAAGCGGCGCCGGGTAGGGAACAGCAGCTCGGTCTCCAGAGCATCGATGTCGTTCCTAAACCAGTTGGCGCTTCCCGACAGACGCCATGGCGCGCGGATCTGCCGCTCGGCAATGACTCCGACTCCGGTCTGGGTGGAGTTGCCGGCGTTCTCGAAGATTCGGTTAACGATGTCGTAGGCCAAACTGGAGTCGTCGACGGCCAAAATGCGCTGGAACGCGTCGGAGATGTCTCGGTGGTAGAAGGCTGTGCTAACAAAGCCCCACTCCCAGGACTGCCGATATCCGATCTCGAAAACGTTCGTTAATTGTGGTCGCAGATACGGATTGCCCACTTTGAGCAGTTCCGGATCGTCGTACTTCGGAAAGATCCGCAGTTCAGGCTCTCCAGGTCGATCGATGCGCCGGTTATAGGCGGCGATCACTTGATTCTCGTCACTCAGCCGATACGTGAACTTGACGTTGGGAAAGACTTCGAAGTAGTCGTATGCGTCGCTGCTCTCGTAGTAGATGTTGTCTTCTGGAATCGTGTAGGCCACATTCGTCTGTTCGATCCGGACGCCAGCCTCCAGCGAATGGGAAGCCTTAACCTGAACCCAATTGACGTAAGCGGCATAGATGTCTTCCTCCCAATCGGAATAATCCCCGAGGCCTTCGTAGATCACGCTCTGCACCCCCCGGTCGACGTCGTAGGTGATCGGCAGCCAGCGAGTCTGAAGCTTCGTGCCCAACTCCAGCCGACCGCTCGACAGCGGGCGTTCGTAGTCGAGACTCAGGGGCAGAGTGTTTTCTTGGGCAACGAGATGGGTGAAGTCCGTGCCGATCCTGACCCGTGACTCCTCATTGAGAAAGTACGCTTCGTCCTCCCAGCCCCGGGTGTACTGGAGATTCAAGTTCAGCTCGTGGCCGGGCGTCGAGAATTCGCGCCTGAAATCGAAGCTGATATTGGCAAAGCCGGTATCTTCCTCTTCTTGCCAGAACCAGAATCGCGCTCTTTCGCCGGTGGATGCCAGGATGTAGGGGACCTGGGCACGGTCCGTGTGCGTTTCGAAGTCGTAGATGCCTGAGACGGATAGCGTGTTGGAATCGCCAACGGCGAAGTCGGAACCCGCGCGGACAATGTAGTGAATCTGCTCGCGATTCTCCGGAACTTGCGATTCAATGACGCGACCGTCGTCGTAGAATCGCGTCGTGAATTCGTTGTTCGGCAGATCGTCCTGAACCAGAACTTCCGTCTGGACGAAGCTCCGCACACGCTCGGTGTTGTAGTTGAGGCTGACGCTGGGGGTGACTTTCCCGTTGTTCGAAAAGCTGCCCAGATCGGTCGGCAGGTCGGATCGCTGCTTGGAGAACCGGCCCATGCCAACCGACAATCCGAGGTCACCCGACAAACCCAGTCGCTGCTGCTTCTTGTAGATGATGTTGATAATTCCTGCCATGCCCGCGGCATCAAAACTGGCCGACGGATTGTGGATGATCTCGATCGCCTCCACGTTGGCCGCCGACACGCTGTCGAGGCCGCGCTGACTGCCAAAACCGGTGAGGCTCGATTGCCGGCCGTCAATCAGAATCGAGACCTGATCACTGCCACGAAGCGAGACCCTGCCGTCTTGATCGACTGTGACGCCCGGAAGATTCCTCATGGCATCGAGCAGCGTGCCGGTTGACTGCGTCGCTCCTTCGTCGATCCGAAACACTTCGGTCTGTATCCCGGCCGCTCGGATCTTCTCGGCGGTCACCGTGATCTCCTGCTCAAGGTTCAGTTCCCGAAGAAGGCGAACTTCCCCGAGGTCATAGGATTGATTGAGCTCCGAGACGATTACTTCGGCCTCTAGCGGAAAGAAGCCAGGGAACAACACCTCGATGGTGTAGCTGCCCGGTGCCAGCCCTCCGATCACGAAGCGACCGTTTTCTTCCGCAAGCACGCCGGACAGAGGCTCTCCTTGAGCGTTCTCAACCAGGATGGTTGCGAAGCTGAGCGGCGCCCCGTCGGCATCATCGAGAATCCGGCCAGCGAGAATTGCCGTGCCCTCCTGCGCGAACGACGCGCTCGGGGGCAGAAAGAAGATAAGAGCCCCTGCCAATGCCCGCCTCGCGATATGGCCCAGGCCCGTCCCGCTGACGGGGCTAAGGCGTCGTGTGCCAGACAGGAAAAAAGGCCTTCTCAAGAACGTGTCACTGATCAGGGTCTTGGTCAAGCCCGAGTAGGACGCGGATTGTGTGCCCAGCGGTTTCTAATCGCCGCAATCGGCCCACGGAGGAATCACCATTGGAGCACATCCGACAATTGCCAAAGTCACGAGCGTCCGTGCTTCCGAAATCTGGATCGCTGAAGCTCGGCATGAGGCATTCGGATAGGTCGGAACGTATGAGGGCGGCAAGAGCGAAGCTGCCCTCGCCGGGCAGCCAAGAGTGTCTTGCCGCCGCAACCGGCAAGCACCTGGGCCGGCGCCGCCATGGCCGCAAAGCCTGTCTGTCGAAGCACGGCGCGGTCCTGTCGGACCCTGGTCTCAGCTGACCCGGTATTTCTCGATCGCGTCCATGTCGAGCGACACGCCGAGACCCGGCTCGCGGGGCACTTCGTAGAAGCCGTCCTTCATCTCGAACGGCTCGAGCATCAAGTCGTCCTCTAGGACGTGCGTCACGCTAATGGCGTATTCGATTCCCGGGAACGCCGCGGCCTGGTGTGCTTGGAAGACCTGATTAACCCCGCTCGAGATGCTGTGCTCGACCCACAGCGGAATGCGGGTTTCTTCTGCCATTAGGGCTCGCTGGACCAGAGTTCGGCCCATCGGCTTGCCGACGACGAAGGCGTCGACCAGTCCTTCCCGGACGAACGGCATCGGGTCGGCCGGGATGTGCTCGGTCACTTGGAGGGCGGTCTTGCCTTTCAGCAGGCGGTAGTCATCGATCCGCTCGCGGGCGAAGGGAGACTCGATAGCGAAGTACTGATGGAACTTGGAGAGCCGTTCACAGAAGTGGAGCGTGCGCCCGACCGAGCCCCACCAGGAATTCGCATCCACCCAGACCCGCATGTCCCTGGGGATCGCATCGCAAATCGCTTCCGCCTGCGCGATCGGATCCTCCCACGGCCGGGCCTTCACCTTGTGAACGCGGTAACCGAGATCCGCCCCCCGTTTCGCCTCCGAAGCCATCAACTCCGGAGGGAAGCACTGGCTCCACCATGTCTGTTGGATATGGGTCTTCGTCCGCGCCGCGAAGAGCTTCGACACTGGCTGGTCCGTTGCCTTGCCGATCAGGTCGTAGATCGCGACCAGGATTCCTCCCAGACGGTCGTCCAGCATGTGCTCCCACGGAGACGAGCCGACCAAGGATTCGAGGATCTCGCGGGCTGATTCAGCCGCCATGTCCGCGTCGCCAATCCCGACCAAGCCGTCGTCGGTGAACAGCTTGACGATCACCGGCTCATAGTGTGTCTGGAAGCGGCCCTGACGGAAAAAGCTCTTCTGCCACGCCTCCCGTACGCGCTCGTCCATGGGAACGCGGGTCCGGATCAACTCGTAGCGGGAAATCCGCTGCTTGGCAGCTCCCGGGAGACGAACGCTGGGCAAACCGGCCAGGGCGGCGGCCGCGATGCTGCCTTCCCGCAGGAACCGGCGGCGGCCTAGCGGGGCAGGCATGTCGGAGGTACTCCTACTTTCGGGCGGTCACAGTGATCTCTATGCGCGCCTTGCCCACGAGGCTGGCAACCGCCACGGTCGTCCTGGCCGGCCGGTCGCTCTTGAAGTACTGCGTATAGACAGAGTTCATCTCTCGGAACGTGGAGATATCAGTCAAGTAGACCTTCACGTCCACCGCGTCCGAATAGTCGTATCCGGCCGCGTTGAGGATGATACCGATGCGCTTGAAAGTCTGGTGGACCTCCTGCTCGAATTCCTCCGGGTATTCCCCGGTCTTGAGGTCCGAGCCGGTCTGTCCTGCGCAGTACAGCGTGTCGCCGACCTGCACCCCGGGGCTGAAAGGCATGCCCTCCCGGAATTCCGGTGGATAGATAATCTTCTTATCGGCCGCTGCGCTGATGGTCGCCGACGCGACCAAGAGCGCGGCCGCAAGCAGTCTGGTCATTGCGGGAATCCTCCTCCGTTGTGCCTGAATTCTACCGCGATCACGCGTTACGCCTACGCGCGGCCCCGATCCGCACGCCGGGGGAATCTCGCTCCGCCCTCCCAGCCTTGGAGGCCGAAACCGACGGGCTGCTTGCGGAGGTGGCTAATCTCCGAACAGTGTGTCGGGATTGTCGTGCAGGAGCTTGCGGCCGAGTTCTAGCGCCTCGCCCCGGGAGTAAGAGCCCTCGCTGACCTTCTCCGCCAGGACTTGTGCGATGTTGCGCCGCGCCATCTTTGCGTGCGCGTAGCTGAGTTCGGGGTACCGGTAGTCTCCGCCGTAGCCGAAGATCTTGTTGGAAGGAACAGTCTCCAGCATTTCGTGAAGAGCGCGCCTTGAGGCGCTGGGCGAGATGATGTGAGCCCAGCAAAGGTCGACATATACGTTGGGGAAGACCTTCGCGATCGCCGCCGCCTCTCCTTGGTAGGGATAGCTCATGTGGAAGAGGTCGAACTGCACTTGCGGGAACAGGAAGAAGAGGTTCGTCAGGTGGGTCGGCTTTGAGTTCTCGATGAAGTTGCCGTTCCCCGCATGCAGGCCGGTATGGATCTGGACCGGCACGCCGTGCGCCGCTGCCAAGCCGATCAGATGGTGAAACATGTGGTCTTCCAGCGGACGGAACGGACGCTCCACGCGAGACCGGAAGGCAGCGGGCGGAGTGCGGCTCGCCCCCAGAAGTGACTGCAGGCTGGACTCCGCGTCCCGTTCCGTAACCTCTGCGTAATGGATTTCGCGGTTGTACGCCAGTGTCGACTTGACCGTGACCATGCCGATGTCTAGGCTCTGCTGGAAGCTTGTCTCCATCGCCCGCTTGAGCCCGGCGAGGCCCCTTATGGAAACGTCGGTCAGTTCTTCCAGGTTCCGGATGTCGGAAACGGACTGCGGGGCGACGAATCGGTCGAACTTCCGGGCGCACACGAAGAATCTCGGATCGGGCCTGACCGGCGCTGCATTCCAGTAGTCGTCCAGCACGGAGTAGGCGATGTTGGAGCGGCGGATGAGGATCTCCTCGTATAGGCCCGGGCGGTTTGCGGCCTCGATCCTGCGATTGATCTCGGGCAGGGTGGCGCCCGAGATCTGATCGACTCCGTAGATGTCCCGGATGGCGATGCGCAGCGCCTGGCCGTATCCGGTCATGCGGGCTGACTGCCAGTGCGGTTCGAACGCCCGCCAGCGCTGCTCGGCCGGGGCGTCGGGGTTCCTCACGACCGAGAGATCGTCCCCCGCGAGGCCGGCAGATATCACGTCATTGATGACGTAGTGCCCGGCTAGCGTGAAGAAGTCAACCCGCGAGGACGTCCGTTCCTCTTCGGGGATGATGTGCTCGTGGGTGTTGACGAGCGGGATCTCGTCGATAGCCTCCAGCAAGTCGGTCTGGAGCTCGGGAGCGGCTGAGGGCGCGGCCTGGGTGGCGGCAAGAGTTGACACAGATCCGAAGAAAGCACGGCGACCGATCGGCATGGCACCACATATCCTCCCGTAGTTGCTGGCGCCTCGCAAAGGGGGCCGAGGCAGTCCTGCCGTCTACGGGGATCCGGCTTACTCTTCGCTAGACTCCTTGTCTCGGTGCAAGGTTGCCGATTGGGTCAAGTTTCAACGCCGAAGTGCCGCTGTCGTCTGTTGGGGCGAAGCGTGGCCAGACTCCTTGTTGCGCTGCAACGTGGAGGCTTGCTGCAAGTCTCTCGCTGCAGGTGCCGCGCGCGGGCGGCCCCGGCCAGTCCTGGCACGGCGGCTGTATACTCAGGACCGTAGGCGTTCACGCTCGGTTGCGTGCCGCAGATCAACGATGGCCTCCATTGAAACCCAACTTCCAGCGCTGAAATCGCCCAGTGCCATCGCGCTGGCGCCGGGGCCCGACGAAGTCGAGTACCCGGAGGGGAATTGGATCGCGCAGAGCGTGGAGCACGGCAACGCCGTGCAACAGGCCACGACGGCCTTGCGCCACTACTTCCGCGAGCGCGCAGGCGTGCTGGTGGCCATGGAACTGCTGGTGTACTACCAGCGCGGCAACGTCAAGGCTCAGCTGCAGCCGGATCTGCAAGTGGTGTTCGGGGTAGAGTACCGCCCAAACCGCGGTTCGTACCGGATCTGGGAAGAGGGCAAGCCGCCAGACTTCGTGCTGGAGGTGGCGTCGCCGTCGACGGCGAAGAACGATGCCGAGCACAAGGCGCGGGAATACGCTCGGATCGGGGTTCGCGAGTATTGGCGGCTGGACCCGGCAGGGACCTTGATGGAGACTCCCTTGGAGGGCTACGAGATCAACGCGGGACAGTCTGAGCCGGTGCGGCCGGCGGCAGGCACGGGCGGTGTGTTGCGGAGCCGGGTGCTGGGGTTGGATCTGCGCAGCGAGAGGCAGGCTGGGACGACGGTCGTGGTGTTCATTGACCCGCACACGGGGGAAGAATTCGATGGCAGCCTGGAAGCAGCCGAGCGCGACAAGCAGGAACTACAGCAGCAAGTCAGCGCAGCAGAGCAGCGAGCCAGAGCAGCCGAGCGGGACAAGCAGGAATTACGGCAGCGAGCGATTGAGGCAGAGGAGAGGGCGCGGGTTCTGGAGGAGCGACTCCGGTCTCTGACGGCCCATGCTCCTCCGCCGGAACGCGACCCCTAGAGTCGAGGCACCGTCTCGCAAGATTGCCCCCTTATCGTGAGGAGCCATGTCGCTGTCTCATGATGCCTGGGCTGGTACCTGCAACGGCCCGCCTAGACCCGCAACCCACAAGTCTCGTGTTTCGGGCCTCGATGATCCAGATCGGTTTCCGATGATTCCATGTCTCCCTTGTCGGTCTGAGGCGGGCCTCGCTAGATCCCTGCCCGGAAGTTCCCGACTGCCTCCGACGTTCGCAGCGCACGATCGTATATGGCCAGCTTCTTGATGCTGCCGCTCAAGTTCGGGGCAA
This sequence comes from Bryobacterales bacterium, assembly GCA_022826925.1. Classification (GTDB taxonomy): domain Bacteria; phylum Acidobacteriota; class Terriglobia; order Bryobacterales; family UBA6623; genus VXMF01. The sequence goes on along the minus strand of JAJDTX010000027.1, from coordinate 34,836 downwards.
TGCGCAACCTCGGCGTGCCGTTCGCGTCGTAGAAGTCGGGGCTCAACCGCCCCCATCCAAACTGCCGGTGCTGGCCGCCGTCGGCAAGCTGGCCGTCCACCACGAAGCTGAGGATATGCGGCCCTCCGTCTACGATCGCGCACAGGTGGTGGAGCACTCCGGGCTGGATCATGCCGGGGTCGCAATCCCACCTGTTTTCGGAACGCGCATCGTCCAGGCTGAGCTCGATGGTGCCCCGGTCAGTGACTGCCAGCGCCCAGCCTCGGCCGTCGTCGCGCCGGGTGCTGAGCAGGGTCTGGTCGGCTCGCACCCGCCGGAGCCGGAACCAGACCTCTACGGTGAATCCCGCCCGGGAGGGTCGCGATCGGTGTCCGTCTCTCACCCGCATCGCCGGTAGCCGAGGCATGGCGGTGTCCGCTGGCATCCCTTCGCCCGGGGAGGGGAGTTCGAGGATCGTTCCGCTTGTGGCTCGGCCAGTGGAATCGAACTGATTCCAAAGTCCGGCCAGTAGTTCCGGCTCGATCTCATGGATTCGCGCGATGGCCTTCTCGGTCTCAGAAATGTAGTATTTTCCGCTGACCTCGACGAAGTCCGGATAGCTCATCCTCGTGTACGGATCGTCATGGTAGAGGGCTATCTCGGGTTGCGTCCATGCGATCACCTTCCCGTCCGGCGAATCGCGCTCCACTCCCCCGCACAGCCATGCGGGGTTTCGGTCCCTGTATGCCATCGTCGGACGGTCCGGATGCTCTCTGATGAACCGGCCTCCGTGGTTGTGAAACCAGTACAGGTACTTGCCGTTCGAGGCCCGCCACGCGAAGTTGGCGGCACGCGGATGCTTCATCAGCCGTCCGTCGGCGAATCTCTTGTAATTTGGCGGGTCCCAGGACCTGCCGCCGTCGCGGCTGTATGTGTACACGGGATGTCCGTCGATCGAGCGGTAGACGCAGTACAGGGACCCGTCGCTGAGCACCGTATAGCTCTGCTCGCCGGCAACCGGACCCCCGCCGGGGGGCGTCCTCAGCCCGATGTCACCCTCCGGGAGAGTCTCCCAACGGATCCGCTCGGGATCCGTCTCGGTAAGGATGTTGTCGCTACGCAGCAGCACGCCCTCGTTGGAAGTGAAGAAGCCCTCTCCGAAACCTCCCACCTTTGTCAGTGGCACATATCCGGAGCCGGCATGAGCGAATGCCTTGCCAACGTTCCAGAAGAAGCGGATGCGGCCCTGGTAGGCGTTGTCTCGATCGATATCGAACTCGCGAACGGCAATCGTATGGCGATCGCGAGACCACGATCGTCCTCCGTCGTCGCTGTACTTGAACACGAAGTACCCGAGACTGTCGACCCGTCGGCACCATCCGTCCGGATAGGCGGGCCTGTCCGCCTTGACCTGCCGGATGTTGTCGGTGTTGTGGTTGTAGAAAATGTAAACCCGGCCGCTAGGAACCTTCAGCATCACGGCGTAGGATGCTTCCGGGCCGTCCGGAGGCTCCACCGCAACGGGCTCGCTCCAAGTGCGGCCGCGGTCCCGACTGAGGAACGTCACCACATGCTGGCCCTGCTGGCCCTCGCGGCCTGACCCCACCGTGGCGCAGCACAGCCATGTGCCGTCATCCAATACCACGATGTAGGGCTGGTCCGCATAGGTGACCGAGTAGATCTGGTGCCCGTTATCGATATGTCGCGCGTCGGGAACCGGACCGGCGGCAGCCCACTGGATGCGAGGCAGCGCGATGCAATGGGCAAGCGCGCCCAAGACGTTGCGCCGGGTCAAAGCCGCTCGTGCCGTCATTCGTAGCTCCAGTATCCTGGGAAGACTTCCAGCGGATCATCCTCGGCTGGCGCCGCATCTATTTGATCCCAGAGCCAGAAGCCCCTGAAGAGCACGCGAGGGTCCGGCGGTTCCCGATCCCGCCAGTACCTGCGATCAGCTTCCCGGATCAGCCGTCTCGCTTGCCTCCAGTCGGTGATCACGTCGTCGAACCAAGCGTCGTATCGCTGTTTGAGGTCGCGGACCACCTCCGGATGCATTGTCGACACATCCGTCGTCTCGCCGGGATCCCGAATGAGATCGAACAGCTTCGGCGGCTCGGCACGCGCGTCGGGAAAGTCGGGTATGTCGGGGTCCAGAGGCATCTCCCAGTGCTTGTGAGTGATGCCTCGCCGGTAGGAGGGATTGTCGCGGGGGCCGTCCTTCGCCATCGTCGGCTCCAAGCCGGGCCAGTAGAGCTTCCAGCGTCCCTTGCGAATAGCCGCGTCGCTGTGTCGGACCGGCGTGTAGCGGTTTTTCTGAAACGGAAGGATCCGATCCGAGAGCTCCGGCATCTCCTCGCCCCGCAGCAGGGACATCACGTTCCGGCCGTCGAACGGCCTTGCTTCTGGCGGCGGGCCCGCGGCAGTCGCGTGGAAGAGAGTCGGCAGCCAGTCGCAGCCGTGGACCGGAGTGTCCACGACCAGCCCCGCCGGAAGAGTGCCGGGCCAGCTGGCCGCCGCCGGCACGCGAATGCCTTGCTCCAGGACCTCGCCCTTGTTGCCCGACAGTCCCGCGTGAAAGCGGTAAGTCGAGGCGTCCAGATCGCTTCGCTTGTTCAGGATGGCGCCGTTATCGCTGGTGACCACGATGATCGTCTCGTCCCAGACGCCCTCCCGCTTCAACGCGGAAAAGACGCGTCCCAGGCTGGCATCCAGCGCTTCGATCATGGCGTAAATGGTGGCGACTGTCTGCCCGTAGCGGGACCCGACGCGATCCTCGTACTTCTCGATCAGTTCCCGAGGGGCTTGAAACGGGTCGTGTATGGCGTTGTGGGCGAGGAAGATCGCGAAGGGGCGCCCGTCACGCTCGCGGATGATCCGAATCGTCTCGTCACTGAAGACGTCGGGAAGGTAGCGACCGTCTGACTTGTCGTACACTCCGTTTCGCATCAGGTTCCAGCGCCAATAGTCCTGGGCGCCGTTGGGGAAGCCAACGAAGAGATCGAAGCCGCGCCTGTGCGGCAGCACATCGGCGTTGTAGAGGCCGTTGTGCCACTTTCCGATCAGCGCGGTCGAGTAGCCGGCGTGCCGGAAGTAATCCCCGAAGGTCTTCTCGGACGAAGCGATTCGGTCAATGCCCCGGTTGCTGGAGACATCCACCGCCCCGGTGCGATGGTTGTAGCGGCCAGTCAGGAAACCGGCCCGTGCAGGGGCGCAGAGCGGCGACGGGGCGTAGTGATGAGTGAGCAGCACTCCACCCCGGATCAGGGAGTCAATATTGGGAGTGTCGACGTACGGGTTTCCGTAGGCTCGAAGGTCCCCGTATCCAAGGTCGTCGATCAGGACGAAGAGGACGTTGGGGGCTGCCGTAGAAGTGACGGCGCAGAGGATGACGAGGAGTGCGAGACGCATGCGGAGCCCGGGTCCGACGCCTGCACAAGATCTTACGGGAATCCGGCTGCAACGCCGCCGATCCCCGAGGAGAGCGTGGCCGGGTGATGCCGGCGTTGTGTCAGGATCACGGAGTGAGTCCTAGAATGGAGGCGACAGGTAGACCTACCGACGTGCACCCCTCATTCCGGATCGCGGCCTCTTGGCTTGTGCTTGCGACAGGAGCTGCAGCCGCGCCCGCGGCCGCGGCTGCTGCTGGGGAGATGCCGCCCGCCGTGAACCGGGCGGTCGACTTCGCTGCCGACGTCCAGCCGATCCTGCATACCCGTTGCTATGCGTGCCACGGTCCGTCCGTTCAGACGAACGGGCTTCGTTTTGATCGGCGCGATGCGGCTCTGAAGGGCGGGCACAGCGGACCGGCCATCCTGCCGCGCAACAGCGCCGGCAGCGCTCTGGTGCTTCGCATCGCCAGTCCGGAGGAGGGCTTCCGGATGCCTCCCGTGGATCCTCGCCTCACGCGCGAAGAGGTGGGGATCCTGCGTGCCTGGATCGACCAGGGCGCAGCTTGGCCCGAGGACTCCGACCACGATGCCCCTGTCTCGAGCGCGTCGGCGAACGAGCACTGGAGCTTCAAGCCGATCAGACGTCCGGAGCCTCCGCAGGTGCGCGGTGGCGAGTGGGTGCGCAACCCGATCGACCGGTTCGTGCTCGCGAAGCTTGAATCGGAGAAGATCGATCCTTCGCCTGCGACGGACAAGCTGACCCTCCTGCGCCGCCTGAGCCTGGACCTGGTCGGCTTGCCGCCAACGCGGGAGCAGGCCGAGGCGTTTCTCGACGATTCCAGCCAGGGAGCGTACGAGCGCTTGGTCGACACGCTATTGGATTCGAAGCACTACGGCGAGAAGTGGGCCCGTCACTGGCTGGACCTGGCTCGCTACGCCGATTCTGACGGATACGAGAAGGACCTCGCCCGGCCATATGCATGGCGCTGGCGCGAGTGGGTCATCGAAGCCTTGAACCGGAACGTGCCCTTCGACGAGTTCACCAGGCTCCAGCTTGCCGCCGACCTGCTGGAAACCCCGACGCCCGACCAGCTGGCCGCGACCGGCTTCCACCGCAACACCTTGCGGAACCGCGAGGGCGGCACGATCTATGACCAGTCGCGGTTCGAGGAAACGCTGGATCGCGTCAACACGGTGGCGACGACTTGGCTAGGGCTGACCGTGGAGTGCGCGCAGTGCCATGACCACAAGTACGACCCGACCACGCAGGAGGACTTCTATTCGTTCTATGCGTACTTCGACAACGTGGAGGATGCGCAGATAGACGCACCGCTGCCGGGCGAGATGGGGCCGTACCTGAGCAAGCGAGCCGAGTACCTCCGGAAGCGCCAGGCACTGCTCGACGAGCATCACGTTCCGGAATTGCAGCCCGAGTGGGAACGCCAGATGAAGATCGCCGGCGCGAACCCGGGCGAACGCACGGACTGGGACCTCTGCTACGACGTCCTGTTCCAGATGACTGACAACGGCGGGGAAATCCTGGGCAAGGATCCGGCAGAGCGGACGTTCCGGGAACGCGAAGTGCTGACCGACTACTTCATCGACTGGTACAACACGGTTGTTTCCGAGGAGCGCATCGAGGAACTGGGTTTCAAGCAGCTGCGAAAGAAACTCAAGGAGCTCAAGTCCACATATCCTCAACCTAGCGAGGCCCGCATCATCCGCGAGCGGGAGAGCCCCGCCAAGACCTTCCTTCGGGTTCGGGGGCAGTGGGATCGCAAGGGTGTTGAGGTCGTGCCGCGGCCGCCTTCCTTCTTGCCCGGTTCCGCCGCGGACGGACCGGCGACACGTCTCGACCTTGCCGAATGGATCCTGTCGGAGGGCAACCCGCTCACGGCGCGCGTGGCCGTCAACCGGATGTGGCAGGAATTCTTCGGGCGCGGGCTGGTTCAGACATCCGAGGACTTCGGGCTCCAGGGCGAGACGCCCTCACACCCGGGACTGCTCGACTGGCTGGCCGCGGAGTTCCGGTCGAGCGGTTGGAACATGAAGCGGATGCACAAGTCGATCGTCATGTCCGCCACCTACCGGCAGTCCTCGCACGCCCGAGCGGATATCGCCGAAAGGGACCCGGACAATGCTTGGCTGGCCCGCCAAAACCGGATCCGGCTGCCCGCCGAGATCCTGCGCGATTCGGCCTTGCGGGTCAGCGGCCTGCTGTACCCGAAGATCGGAGGCCCCAGCGTTTACCCGCCGCAGCCGGCTGGCGTCGTGGACCTGACCTATGGCTGGGACACCGACCGCTGGGCGGACAGTGAAGGGCCGGACCGCTACAGGCGAGGCTTGTACACGTTCTTTCAGAGAACCGCCCCGTATCCCCAGTTGATGAACTTCGATGCTCCGGACTCGAATCGCACGGCAAGCAGGCGACGGCGCTCGAACACGCCCCTGCAAGCCCTGAACCTGTTGAACGACGAGGTGTTCGTCGAGTCGGCGCGCGCGCTGGCGATCCGGGTGCTGACCGAGTCCCCGCCCGACTGGAGGGGCCGGCTGAACCGGATGTTCCGGATGACGCTGGGCCGGCCGCCCCGCGGTGACGAGCCTGCACAACTCGCCGAGTCCTTCCGCCGCCAGGAGCGGATTCTGGCGCAAGCACCGGACGCAGCGAAGAAACTGGCGCGGATCGATCTGCGCGGTCACGAGACCACCGAGGTCGCGGCGTGGATCGGCATCGGGCGGATCCTGATGAACACGGACGAATTCATCACGCGGGAGTAATGCGATGACCCTGCAGCAATTCCGGGCGATACAGCTACGGCGGGACTTCCTCAAGAACGTCGCTTCGGGGATCGGCATGGCCGCGCTCGGCGACCTGCTCGCGAGCGACGGCCTCACGGCGGCCGACTTGCCCGACGTCAATCCACTGGCCCCCAAGCAGCCGCACTTCGAGGCCAAGGCGAAGCACGTCATCTTCATGTTCATGGAAGGCGGCCCGAGCCAGTACGAACTCTTCGATCCGAAACCCGCGCTCGAGAAGCATCATGGCCAGGCCTTGCCGGAGTCGATGACCAAGGACATGAAGCTTGCCTTCATCAAGCCCTCTGCCAAGGTCATGGCGAGCAAGTTCGCCTTCCACCGGCACGGCCAGAGCGGCATGGAACTGTCCGAGTTGATGCCGCAGCTGGGGACTGTCGCGGACGACATCAGCCTGGTGCGTTCGATGCACACGGACGCTTTCAACCATCATCCGGGGCAATTGCTGCTCTTCACCGGCCATACGCAGTTCGGCAGGCCGACGATGGGCGCTTGGTCGGTCTACGGGCTCGGCAGCGAGTCGCAGGACCTGCCGGGATTCGTCGTGCTGACCTCCGGGCGCGGCACCAGCGGCGGCTCGAGCAATTTCTCGAGCGGTTTCCTGCCGTCCCACTACCAGGGCACCGTGTTTCGGAACAGCGGAGAGCCAATCCTGTACCTGTCGAATCCGGATGGCGTCAGCGACGCGCTGCAGGAGGAGACGCTGCGTTCCGTTCGCAGCCTGAATGAAATGCGGTTCGAGGCGACCGGCGATCTGGAGATCGCCTCCCGTATCTCGTCTTACGAGCTTGCGTACCGCATGCAGATGTCAGCCCCGGAACTGCTGGACTTCTCCGACGAGCCGGGGCACGTTCTCGACGGTTACGGCGTCAACAGCGACGACGAAGGCCAGAAGCAGTACGCGACCAACTGCCTGCTTGCCCGGCGGATGGTCGAGCGGGGAGTCCGTTTCGTGCTGATGATGGACGCGAGCTGGGATGACCACAGCGGGTTGAACGAGAACTTGCCGAAGCGGTGCCAGAAGGTCGATCAGTCGAACGCCTACCTCATCCGAGACCTCAAGCAGCGCGGACTTCTGGACGAGACGCTCGTGATCTGGGGCGGGGAGTTTGGCAGGACTCCCATGGTGGAGCTTCGCCGGCCTGACGATGCCGACAGTGCCGGTCGCGATCACCACCCGAACGCCTACAGCATGTGGATGGCCGGTGGCGGCCTGAGGGGCGGCCAGGTTGTTGGCAAGACCGACGACCTGTGTCTCAACGTTGTCGAGGATCCCGTGCACGTCCATGACCTGCAGGCGACGGTCCTGCATCTGATGGGGTTTGATCACGAGCGGCTCACCTATCGCCACATGGGGCGCGACTTCCGGTTGACCGATGTCAGCGGGCGGGTCGTGGAGAAACTCTTGGCATAGGGGCAGGACCCTCCCGGAGTCGACGATTCCCGGTTTCTGCTGCTGCCGTCGGCCGGGATGAACGGAGAGGGGATTGCTGCAGGTCCTTGATCGGCACGAATGCCGAATCGGGTGTTGGGCATTGGCTCGAATGCACGCTCTTGCTGAGCCTCTTTGCAATCAGCGCAAGGCTAGTCGCGCGCGGGATCGCCTGCCGTCGATTCAGGCTCACGGGCCGGGCCGGGAGAGCCTCGCGGCTATCGTTTCCGAAGAGCTGACGGACGTGGTTCATGCCAAACCGGTGCTCGGATTGCCGCCTCGCCATCATGCTCATGTAGCCCCTGAGTGATTCTGGCCGATGGTTTCGGACGCAACGGTTCCGAGACTGTATTGCTGTCGAGCAGGTATCGCACTGCTTACAGCCGGAAATCGCGACCGGGGCTTTCGTCGCGTGTCCCTTCCAGCAACTCCTCCGGGGCTAGGTCGAGGTCCGAGAGATCGACCGTTTTCTTGAACTCTTCATAGGCTTCGACGAAACTGCGTTGACCAGTGACCATTCGCTCGAAGGATCGATGCCCGACGAGAACTGCCACAGGTTGGCCCCGCCGGGTCAGCCGTACAGTCTTGCCGAGTTCCGCCTCACGGACCAGTCTGGGTAGGTTGCGGCGAGCCTGCGCTATGGAATGCTCTTGAGCCATCTTGCCTCCCGTAATGTTGATCAGCTTGTACATGATAGTGATCTCGGAAAATTTGGATCACCATGGCGTTCCGGCGCCGAGAGCGCATGCGGGCGGAGCGAGGCTGGAGACCCTGTCGGTTGCGATTCATGCTGACTTGGCAGAAATGACATATCGCTTGGCCGGAATGCGACCTAGCCCTGACAAACGTATTGCGGTGGATCGCAATGAGGCGGGAGCCTTCATTAGGCAGGCGCATCACGCTGATAGCAGACATGAAGCGAGAGCCGAGCCGCCTTCCAGGCCGCACTGCAGGCTGGATCAGCGGCCTCAGCGTGTGGATCAGGTCTCCCTCGGGATCGCGAGGCCCGTAGCAGCGAGCGGGGCACCTGACCGGTACGGGCATGACGGTGTCGCTGAGCCGAAAATTGGTAGCATGTCGCCGGTCATGACCTTGACTCGTCGAACATTCGCCATCGGGTTGCTGCCGGGATTCGCTTGCGCCCAAGAGGGACGGTTCCATAAAAGTCCCGTATTCGCGGCGGGCGACCACGGCTACCAGACGTTCCGTATACCGGCGCTGCTACTGACCGGAGGCGGGGTGCTGCTGGCGTTCGCCGAGGGCCGCCGTGGCGGCCGGGGCGACAGCGGCGCTATCGATCTTGTCTTGAAGCGCTCGACCGACTCCGGCGCGACTTGGTCCGACCTCCAGGTTGTCTGGAGGGACGGATCCAACACGTGCGGGAATCCCTGTCCGGTAGTCGACCGTCGAACCGGCCGGATCCTGCTGCCCATGACTTGGAATCCCGGAGAGGACCACGGGCGCGAACTGCACCGAGGGACCGGCACCGGCACGCGTCGAGTGTTCTTGGCCTACTCCGATGACGAGGGAGAGAGTTGGTCGTCGGCACGCGAAATCACAGGCCAAGCTAAGCGGTCCGACTGGTGGTGGTATGCCACCGGCCCAGGTGTAGCCATACAGATTCGGAATGGCGAGCACGCGGGAAGAATCGTGGTGCCGGCCAACCACACCTCGGAGACGGACGGATACGCCGCGCACGCCATCCTTTCCGATGACGGCGGCGAGAGCTGGAGGATGAGTTCCGTCATTGCTCCGGCCTGTAACGAGAGCCAGGTCGTGGAGCTGTCTGACGGGCGGTTGATGATGAACAGCCGCAACCAGTCCTTCACGAACGAAGAGCGCACGGGCTACCGTGCGATCGCGTTCAGTTCTGACGGCGGCGAGACCTGGACTCCCCCGCGGCCGGATGCGCACCTGGGCGATCCCCAGGTCCAGGCCAGCCTGATTCGGTATGCCTGGCCGGGCGATGGCGGCCCGGGCAGACTCCTGTTTTCGAATCCCGCTCCCGCGATCTCGCGGGAACGCGGCCGGCGGATTCGCATGACCGTGCGCTCGAGCCTAGACGACGGCCGCACTTGGCCCACGGAGCGGTTGATCCACGAAGGTCCCGCAGCGTATTCGAGCCTGGCCCAACTGCACGATGGGTCGGTGGGCTTGCTCTATGAAGCCGGGAACGAGGGTCCATACGAAGCCATCCAACTGGCGCGCTTCTCGATTGCCTGGCTTGACGGCGGAGCGGGTTGAAGCGGGGCCGCCGGGGAGATCCCCTCCGCGGCCCAGAAAAGCAGGGCAGGGGAGTCACGTCTTATAGCCGCGGATCCGGCGACCGCTGCAGCGAGTCCGCGCACCGCCTGCAGCTCGCGGGTGAGTCGGTCGCGGGTTACCCTATTGCTGGACCTGCGATTGCGGCGATCCAATGATCGGAGGTTAGACCGTGGAATCACGACGGGAATTCTTGGGCCATCGCCTGCTTGATGGCGCTACCCTCGCTGCCGCGGCGGCCCTGCCCGCTGGACTGCCCGCGCAAACCGAGTCGTCTCGCAAGATTCGTATCGGAGTGGTCGGAGGCGGCTTCGGCACATACTTCTCCTGGCACGAGCATCCGAACTGCACGGTCGCGGCCGTCACCGACTTGAGGGCCGACCGGCGCGACAAGCTTCAGTCGACCTATCGGTGTGACACCGTATACAACTCTCTGGAAGAGATGCTCCAGCGCCCCGAGGCCCTGGATGCTGTCGCAGTCTTCAGCGGAGCGCCAGACCATTTCCGCCACGTCTCGATGTGCATGGAGCGCGGGCTCCACGTGATCTCTGCCGTGCCTGCGGTGATGACGCTCGAGGAGGCTGACGGGCTCCGGGATGTGAAGGAGCGGACCGGGCTGCGGTACATGATGGCTGAAACCAGCTACTACAGGCAGCCCGCCATCTACGCGCGCAACCTACATGGCGAGGGCGGTTTCGGGGAGATCTTCTATTCCGAACTCGAGTACTACCACGACCGCGGTGATCTTGATGCGCTGCTCACCAACAAGACCACCCGCCACTACGAGCCCGACGGGTCACGCTCCTGGCGCTGGGGCCTGCCGCCCATGCACTACCCCACCCACTGCTTGGGTTTCTTGGTCGGCGTGACGCGAGAGCGTATCGAGCGGGTTTCGTGCCTTGGCTGGGGAGGCAAGCATGAGTGGCTCGACGACAACCGCTACGACAATCCGTTTTGGAGCCAGTCCGCGCTGATGCAGACCAACCGCGGCCACATGACGCGCTGCAATGTTTTCTGGATGGTGGGAGGCCACGGCGAAAGGGCCCGCTGGTATGGCGAGAAAGGGTCCCTGCTCATGGAGGTGAGAGGACTTCACGACGATGCCTGGGTGTCGCGGTCGACGGTCCTCGACGGGCGCGAACGCACCGAGATACTGGAGATTCCGGATTACTGGAAGAGCGAGATGCTGCCGCCTTTGATGCGGCACGGGAGCGGCCACGACGGCAGCCACCCGTTCCTTGCGGCGGAATTCGTCAACGCCCTCGTCGACGATCGGGAGCCGGTGATCGACGTATACGAATCCCTGGCGATGACGGTGCCGGGTATCGTCGCGCACCAGTCGTCGCTCAAGAACGGCGAACAACTTTCGGTGCCGAGTTTCGATCGCTCGGGCTGAACTGCCGCCCTCAGGCATCTGCGAGAGGTCGGGCGGCTCGAAGGCTGTCGATACGGGAGCTTCTCGGGAAGATAGGCAGGGGCCTGCTGGCCGCTATGCTCAAGGAACTGGGGATACGGAAGGAGGAGTTCTAGTGCGATACGCGTACCCGTGCCAAATCACTCCCCACGAGGACGGCGAGCTGGTGGTGTCCTTCCCCGACGTCCCGGGGGCGCTGACCAGCGGGTACAGCCGCGCCGAAGCACTGGAGTCGGCCGCCGAGGCGCTGTCAGTGATGCTGGCCGGGTGTGTCGAGGACCGCAAGGCCATCCCGGTCCCGAGCCCGGCGCTGGACGGGCAGGAGATCGTGGCGGTGGACCCGGTAACAGCGGCCAAGCTGGAGCTGTATTCCGCCATGCGGGACCAAGGGATCACCTAGAGCGCACTGGCGTAGCCGCTCGGGCTGCGCGACACCACCTTGGGCCGCGCCAATCCGGTTCGCTAGCGCGCCTCGCTGGCGGGGGCGATCACGCCTAGGTTTGACCACTCGTCGAGCTGCTTCCTGATAGCGTCAGCGGCGGTTGCATCGGGGTTGATCTCGAGGAATTGCCGAAAGTGGTTTGCGGACGACTGAAAGTCTCCGTAGTTTGCATAGGCGGACCCTAGGAACTGGTGGGCCTGCGGATAGGTGGTCGTCGCCCCTCTCTCGATCAGTTCCAACGACTTCTCGATGCACTGCTCGTTATTTCCGGTGCGCAGGTATGCGCCGGCGACATAGAATCTAACGTCGTTAAGACTGCCATTAATCTCCAGTGCTTTTTCCCCCATTTCGATCGCGCCGGCTAGGTCGCCAGACCCAACCAGCAACGGCACGATGCGCGTGTAGACGGGGTAGAGATACGGGTCGCTAGCCAATGCTTGTCTGTATGCGTCCAACGCATCCTCGGGCATCCCAAGGCTCTCCCTGACCTGGCCCAGAAGTTTCCAGGCGGCAGCAAAGCTTGGGTCCACTCCCACTGCTGACTCCAGGCGCGCGGCAATCTTGCCGAGGTTTGGGCGCGGCTTGCCGACCTGCTTCAGTGCCCATTCGTACGATTGCAAGGCCTTCTTCGGCGCGCGGGCAATCGAGGGGCTGATGGTATGCCCCAAGATGCCTTCAGCACTTGAGAGGACGACCTCGCCGACGTCGGGGCTGTCGAACACCGATCGAATGCCGAGCTGGATCTCGGATGACTGATGGCCCGGAAGCTCGGCGCGCACGACGCAGTTGGACATGTTCACGACACCGAGGTGGTTGGGCTGGGGCACGCCCAAAGCTTGGGCTGAAATCTGCGTGGCGTCGACGGACCCGCTGCCCCTGCCTGACAGTTCGATGTCGAAGGCGCCCTCGGGCCCGACCTGGTCGGTGGCGCGAGTAAAACCGCCGCAGACGAGTTCTATGATTGTCTCCTTGGGCACCACGCCACCACTGCTCATCTGCACGGATCCCGAAATGTACGCAGTCATTTCCGGGTCTGGCGGAAGTAAGGCAACGGGTTCAGCGGTGGGATCCGCGGCAATGCCTGTGGGATCCCTCGCCAACTGGGCTGCCAGCGGCTGCGAGAGAAACACGGTGGCCGCTGCTAGCACCAAGACCGATCCCGTCGCTGCCATGAATGTGTCCTTTCGCCCCTGACCGCCCGGCTTGGACCACTCTCGGCTCGCAAGCGGCACTTGGCGGCATGGTCTCCGCCGGTTCGGACACGGGTCCGAATCGGGCCGGAGCAAGCGGGCAACTGTGGAAATTATAGACCCTCGGCTCGACCTGCGGACTCTCGCCGTGCCGGGTTCGGTGCCCCGCGACGCCCCTCGTTCTATCCGTCAGGCCGATCTGGAAACGCCGCTGCGGCGGGCGGGGACTTCTGGCAGTTCCGGCGAGTGATGCTGCCAGGCTTAGCCCATGTATCTCCGGCCTAGCTTCACAGCCAGCGCATCTCCGTGCTGGTCGCCCCACTTGGCGAGCCTCCCCGCGAGTTCCATTACGACGTCCTGCCGCTCTGAGAAAAGGTTGTTCGTCTCGCCGGGATCGTTCTCCATGTCGTACAACTCGTCAACACGCTTGTCAGGCCTCGGCGCAAAGTCGCGCAGGATCAGTTTCCAGCGCTCGCTGCGCAGGGCCCGTTCTTCGAACAGGATCCCGTCGATGCCTCGTTGCGCTATGTTCTGGATGACGATCTCCCGCGTCCATTCGTCTCGTCCGCTGAGCAGATCGGGGATCAGGCTGCGGTCCTCGTATTCCTCGTCGAGCCTGCCGTAGAGGCCGGCTGCATGCATGATTGTTGGCATGAGGTCCACGGAACTGACGCCGGACTGCCAGACGAGCTCGGCGGGCAGGACCCTGGGGTAGTGCATGATCAGCGGCAGGCGGGCGGCTTCGTCGTATGAAATGCTCATCCCGGCTACGGTGCCAAGGCGATCGATCCACGTCCTGCCGTGCTCGGTGGTGAGGATGATGAACGTGTTGTCGAGGACGTCGTTGCGGCGCAGCGCATCGATCATTCGCCCGATCTCTTCGTCGAGCGCCGTGACCGAAGCGTAGTACTCCTCGTGCTCGACGTTCTTGCCCTCGTAAGGTTCATGGAACCTTTTCGGGGGGTTGTTCGGCTCGTGCGGCGAGTAGTAGGACTGGTACAGGAAAAAGGGCCGATCAGCGTTGTCGTCGATAAACTCAATGGCATGGTCGGTCTGGATGGTGGGCCTGTAGGGTGACTTGAAGGGCTCGCCGAGCCAGTGGTGGATCTGCGAGTTGAAGCTCTTCCAGACATCGAAGAACCCCGGGTTCCTCTCTCCCAGGTGCCACTTGCCAATGTGCGCCGTGCGGTAGCCGGCGTTATTGAGGAAGTGCGGAAAGTTGTCCCACATGGCGAATCGCGGATCGCCGAATGGATCGGGAATGGGCTCCTGGTAGACGTTGTTCGACCCGTTCGGCACGTAGGGATACGTGTTCTTCCGCATCCCGTGCTCGTGCGGGTACTTGCCCGTGAGAATCGAGGCGCGGCAGGGGCCGCACAACGGCTGCGGGGCGTAGCAGTTGTCGAACCGGACGCCGTCTGCGGCCAGTCGATCAATGTTCGGCGTGTGGACGTCCGAGCGGCCGTATGCGCCGATCGCGTCCCGGCGGCACTTGTCCAGAAGGATGAACAGGAAGTTCGGAGGGTTTTGGCCGCTGCCCGGCTCGGCAGCCGACCCGGCCTGCGCCAAGGCCCGCTGGGCCGCCGATGCACTCCCGAGCAATCCCAGGCTTCCGAGTGCGCCGAGAATCGAGCGGCGCCTAACTGATCGAGGCATGATCTTCTCCCGTTATCCCCACTGCCAGCGCAGCTCGAACTTCGGATTCGTCTTCCACTTGCCCTTGGTGAAATCCGGCATCTCCAGAGACTTGGACTTGCCGGCGATCGATTGCTCGCTGAGGGGCCCGATTGCGCTCCAGGTCACAGCGTCAACGATCGACACCGGAGGCGGGGTCCCTTCCCGCAGGCTCTCGGTCCAGCCGCGCAGTTCCATCCAGTCGGCGCCGTGGTGCCCGAACTGGAGGGCCCGCTCGCCGTACATCTTCCATATGGGATGGTCGAACTCGTCCAGGAACGGGTTCAGCGAGTGCCACCGACGGGCATCCGGGGCCTTGCCGTCCCAATGCCGCTCCTGCAGCCAGACCGAGCCCTCCCCGGGGAACGGCCAGCGAACCATGCCCTTGGTGCCTTGGTACTTGTGCGCGTCATCGCGAGGATGCCAGCCTTGGACGTCGTGGAAGTTCAATGCCGTGCGGCCGTCCTGCAGTTGCAACAGGACGGTCGTGCGATCGGAGTTGGCGAAGGCGCGTTTCGCGTTCGGGTGATCGGGCCCCCAGCGGTCCGCGGCGTACTGGTTCATTCCCCGAGAGACGCCGCCCATCGCGAGCACCGACTCGATGCGCGTGCCGCGGTTGATGTCCATCAACATCGCGATCGGGGCGAACTGGTGCGTGGGGTACAGGTTTCCGTTGCGGGTCACCGAGTGCTCACCGCGCCACTTCAGGTTGCCCTTGTCCGCGAAGCGCGTGTCGAACATGGCAGCCCGCACGTCGTGGCCGTACCCGGATTCGCAATAGATGATCTCTCCCAGCAGGCCGGCGCGCATGATGTTCAGCACCGCTAGGGGCTCGCGGCGGTACACCCAGTTCTCGAGCATCGTGGCGGACACGCCCGTCCGCTCGGCCGTTTCAACAAGCTGCCAGCACTCGTCGATGGTGATAGCGGCCGGGACCTCGATGGCGGCGGCCTTTCCTGCTTCGAGGGCGGCGACAGCCATGGGCGCGTGCCACTCCCAAGGCGTCGCGACAATCACGCCGTCCAGGTCTTCGCTGTCGAGGAGACGAAGGTAGTCCTCGGGGCCGCGCGCGTAGATCGCAGGCGGCGCTTTCCCGGCGTCTTGGCAGAGCTTGCGAGCTCTCGCCGTCGCATTGTCGTCGGGATCGCAGATCGCCGGGACTTCGACTCCCGACAGATCGAGCAACGGCCGCAGCAGAGATGTCCCGCGCGAGCCCGCGCCTAGGATTCCCACGCGGACAGGCGCCTCGGCGGCCCGCGCCTCGGCCGCGGCAAGGGCGGCGGCCACGCCGACGAATGTGCGTCGGTTGAGCGTGTTTTCCACGGGTCTGATCGATCGCTTCGTCGGGGACGAGCCGAATCCGGCTCCATCGTACAGCGCCTATTGTCCGGATCGGGAGCCGAAATGCGCCAAGACCGCTTCACGGGCGCAATCCGCTGCCGCCCACGTACTGCTACCTCAAGCTGCGGTACCTGCCGGTCGAGCTGGGCTACTTCCAAGCCGTGGACGAGCGGAAGCTGTAGAGCGAAATAGGGAAAGGGAGCGGACGTGTCATTCGGCGGCGTCGCGGGCGGCTGGATCCGCCGACGGGCTGAGCGCCATTCGATGGCACAACCCCCTCAGGACTCGCCGTCCGTCCCGCTCGCTTGGCCGCTTTCGAGCCTGGCAAGCTGCGCGCGCAACCGGGCGACTTCCGCCTCGGCGTCCTGCCTTGCCGAAGTCTCCGCACGATGCGCCCGTTCTGCGTCGCGCCGCGCGCGGTCTGCCTCCTGCCGCCCGCGTTCTGCCTTGTGCCGCTCACGCTCTGCAGCCTGTCGCCCGCGTTCCGCCGCTTGTCGCCCGCGCTCCGCTGCTTCTCGCCCACGCTCCGACTCTTCGAACGTCAGCAGGTCCTGCCCTGTCTTGGGATCCCGGAACCGCAGCAGATGAGAACTGCCCGGCCGCTCGTCCACCCGCACGTCCAAGCCTAGGACTTCGCTGCGGATCGATCCGTCCGGCCTCGTCCTCAGCGGCTTGTATCCCAATCCCCGCAACGCTCCCCCCTCGAGGCGCGCCCCTTCCCGCTTGGCCCCTTTCAGCGACCCGGTAGGGTGAAACCGCCAATACTCCTCCACTCCGATCGAGGCGTACAAGGCCTGCTTCGCCCCGCGGTCGCGATCCTCGGTCCCGGGCGAGGCCACCTCCAGCACGAACGTCGGCGGTCGGCCAGCTTCCCAGAGCTTGTAGGAACGCTCCGGCATCGCCTCCAGTCCCCGCGCCACGAACAGGTCTGGCGTGACCCGCTTGGTGTTGTCGCCCTCTTGGTAGTAGAGGAACATGTTCGCTCCCACCTGAACGCGATCGTATCGCGCGAACCAAGTCCGCAGCGTCGCCAGCGCATACAGGATTGCGTCGACGTGCTGCGGCAGCTCGGCCATGATCTTGCCGTCCGAGAACGGGTAATCGACGGCTGCCGGGGGCGGTGCAGTGGCTGGTGCTTTGGTGCTGGCCATGTCTGTGTCCGCGGCGCTTCCGCTGCTGCCAAGCGTAGCTTAGCAGGCTTCCATGCAGGCCGAGACCCTGTCGTGGATCGCTGCCGTCAATCAGAATCGAGGCAAGGCCGCGGAGCCAGCGCGGACAGGCGATCGTACCCCGCAAAGGGGCGACGCTGCTCAACGCCGTTGAACACAGTGGCTGCTTTGGCCGAGCGCTAGTGGCGTCAACTCCGCCTTGGGTCGGGCTATTGGAGGGTGATGCTGATCGGGGACTTGCAGCTGTCGGATCAGGGCGCTGCGCTGGCATTCGCCTCCGGATGTCAATTCGAGAGCAAGAATCGGGTTGCGCGGCTACGGGGGGCACGCCAAGATTGCGATTGCGGCTATCAGTCCACGACTGCTGCCGGCGACACGATGGCGGGAGGCAGGAACATCATGCCAGAAGCACAGGCGGCGCCGATTTCGGTGGCGTCCCGATTCCGCGGCGACGAGGAACGCTGGGCAGCGGTCGTGAACCGCGACCATGCCGCCGCTGGCGAGTTTGTCTACTGCGTCAGGACGACCGGCGTCTATTGCCGGCCGGGCTGTGCGGCGCGGTTGCCGCGGCGCGAACACGTGTGCTTCCACGCATCCCCCGAGGACGCCGAGAACTCCGGCTTCCGGCCGTGTCGGCGCTGCCTTCCTAACGGGCCGGCCCTCGCCGAACGACATGCGCGGGCGGTGGCGGCCGCATGCCGTCTCGTCGAGACAGCGGAGGACCTGCCGGACCTCGACGCACTCGCGCAGGCGGCCGGCATGAGCCGGTTCCACTTCCATCGGGTATTCAAGGCCGCCACCGGCTGCACACCGCGGGCGTACGCCGCTGCCCATCGCGCCGACAGGGCTCGTGAAGCCCTGCGGGCGTCACGGACGGTCACCGACGCCATCTATGACTCCGGGTTCAACTCGAGCGGGCGGTTCTACGCGGCGTCGCCGGAGATGCTCGGTATGGCCCCCGCGACCTTCCGGCGTGGCGGCGCGGGCGAGACGATCCGGTTCGCCATCGGCGAGTGTTCGCTGGGCTCCGTCCTAGTGGCGGCGACGGCCAGAGGGGTCTGCGCGATCCTGCTTGGCGACGATCCGGCCGCATTGGCGCGTGAGCTGGAGGACCGTTTTCCGCGGGCTGAGTTGGTCGGAGGAGACCGGGATTTCGAATCGCTCGTAGCCCGGGTCGTCGGTTTCGTCGAATTCCCCGCGCTCGGTCTCGATTTGCCGCTCGACATCCGCGGAACGACGTTCCAGCGGCGGATCTGGCAGGCGCTTCAAGACATCCCCGCGGGTACGACCGCCAGCTACCGTGCGATCGCTGATCGCGTCGGCTCGCCGAAGGCTGCACGGGCAGTCGCGCGTGCGTGCGCCTCCAACCCGCTCGCCGTCGCGATCCCCTGCCACCGGGTGGTCCGGAACGACGGCACCCTGGGAGGTTACCGCTGGGGGGTGGAGCGCAAGCGGGTCCTGCTCGACCGCGAGGCCTTCAGCGAGCGGTGAACCGTCACGCCGTGAGCCGAATCGTTGCCCGTTTGCACAACATCCTTGGCACCTGCGGGAAATCCGCAGTGATTCACGACGTCGCAAGGAATGGGACCCAGCTCGCGTGTCCGCTTCGGGGCACATCGCCCGTGGCACGCATCCCCTCATCTGGATGTAGTCCTTGACGAAAACGATCCTGATGCCGCGTAATTCCGCGTCGTATAGATACAATCTATCGAAGTTTCGAGCAAGTGTTTTCGGACAGCTTGACATATAATCTATATATAGCTATAATTAGCACACTGTCGCGCACCCGTGCCGATGTCCATCCAGACCTCGCTTCGCGTAGCGGTGAGCGAGCGTTGAGACCTGTGGCGCGGCTTCAGCTGTCGGTGGCTGCGCGTGTCGTTCAGGAGGTCCGCAGATGAGTCTGTGCAACGAACCGAGCTTTCGCCTGATCGCGCCGTTCCTGCGGCCCGTGATGGGACTGCTCGATGACGATTCGGTCAGCGAGGTCATGGTGAATCCGGGAGCGGTCTTTGTCGAGCGCGGCGGAGTGCTGGAGCGTGTGGAAGGGGTCGCGCTCGATCCCAAGCACGTGCGGCAGGCCGCCCTGGCGATCGCCCGCAGCCAGGGCGACGACATCAGCGCCGAGCGCCCCCTGTTGGACGCTCGGCTTCCGGACGGCTCGCGCATCGCCGCCGCTCTGCCGCCCTGCAGCTTTGGCGGACCGGCGCTGACGATCCGCAAGTTCGCGCGGCGGCGGCTGGCCTTGGACGACCTGGTCGCTTCCGCCAGCCTGTCCGAAGCCGTCGCGCAGGAAGTGCGGCGGGCCGTCGACGAGCGGCGCAACATCCTCGTCAGCGGCGGGACGGGCACCGGCAAGACCACGCTGCTGGCGGCGATTGCCCGCTTGATCCCCGCGGATGAGCGCGTGGTGACGATTGAGGACACCGTAGAGCTGCAGCTCGATCATCCCAATCTGGTTCGGTTCGAGGCACGGCGACAGACAGACGGCGCACCGGCGGTCACGGTGCGGGACTTGGTCCGGGCGGCGCTGCGCCACCGCCCGGACCGGATCGTCCTCGGAGAGGTCCGCGGCGGCGAGGCCTGGGACCTGCTGCAGGCGCTCAATACCGGGCATGACGGGTCGCTTTCGACCTTGCACGCAAGTTCGGCCGCCAACGCGCTCAAGCGCTGCACGTCCTGCGTCCTGCAGGCGGGCATCGGATTGCCGTGGGAGGCAGTGCAGGACCTGGTCGGCGACGTCGTCGATGTGGTGTTGCACCTCGAGCGCCGCGACGGCCGCCGCAAGGTGGTCGAGGCCCTGAGGGTAGACCGCTTCAACTGGTCCACCCGCCAGTGGGAGTGCCGACCGGTCGAGACCGATGGAGTATCCGGCGGTTCTGACTTGAGAGGAGGGGAGCAGCAATGAAGCGAAGCGAACGAATTGGCGGCAAAGCGGTGCCATTGCGCCGCGCCGAGACTGCGGCCGAGGTCGGCCTGCTGCTCAAGCCCGGAGTGATCGTCGAAATGGATCCCGAGACGGCCGCCGCGTGCGGCGCCTGTCCAGACGACTGCACCGACTGGAAAGAGGCCCTAGGGGCAGCAGAGGATCCGTTCGAGTTCGGCGACGAGGGGAGCGGCGATGAAGCCGCTTGATTCGAAGAGCCGGGACGACTACTTCCGCCGCGTCGCCGATGTTCTAATCGCCCAGATCGAAGCCGGGACCGTGCCTTGGGTGCAGTCTTGGCAGCCGGGCGAGCGGGCGCAGCCCTACAACGTCAGGACAGGCAAGACGTACCGCGGCGGCAACGCGACCTGGCTGGCCAGCGTTGCACAGATGCGCGGCTACCAAGACGAGCGGTGGGGCACCTACCGGCAGATCCAAGAGGCTGGCGGTCATGTGCGCCGAGGCCAGAAGGGAGCCTCCATCATCTACTGGCAGTGGGAAGCGAGGCAGCTGGCCCGGGACAACGCCGGCAAGCCCGTTCTCGACGACAAAGCCCAGCCGGTCTACGAAGTCACCAAGCTCGAAAGACCGCGGTCCTATACATATACGGTGTTCAACGCAGAGCAGGCGACTGGGTTGCCGCCAAGGCCGCTGAGAAAGGCCGGGCACCAATGGGAGCGAAACGAACGGGTTGAGAAGCTAATCAAGAATTGCGGGGCGGCGGTGGAGCACAACCACCAAGACCGCGTGTTCTACGATTTGGGGAGGGACTTGATCGTGATGCCGCACCGCGAACAGTTCCCCAACTCTGCCGGGTACTACCAGTCGGCCTTGCACGAGCTCGGGCACTGGACGGGCCATCCAGACCGGATGAACCGGGAGTCGCTCGTGGACGGCATCCGGCAGGGCCCGAAGTCGCTGGAGTATTCGCGGGAGGAGTTGCGGGCCGAGATCAGTTCAATGATCACCGGCGATCGGTTGGAGGTGGGGCACGACGGATCGAGGACAGCCGCGTACGTCGAGCACTGGGTGAAGACGTTGAAAGATCACCCCCAAGAGATCTATCTGGCGAGCCGTGACGCACAGGGCATCAGTGACTATCTGATGGAGCGCGGCAGGATGCTGGAGCAGGAAAGGGAGAGCGTACAGGAGAGACAGATCAGCGAGCCTGATCGTCAACAGATGAACGCGGGTCTTGGTCCGGGCAGCAGGCGCGAATATCCAACCGTCGAAGTCCCTCGTCATCAGCCGCTGAACCTACCTTGGCCAGACAGGGCGGGGGAGAGAGAGCGTGTGGTGGGACCGACTCGGTAGCGCTCTCCGACTGACCCATGTCGGCCCCTAATTCGCTCAGATGCCGACGATGTTGGCGTCAATGGTAATTTGCATATTGAGTAAATTTACTCAAGAGCGTACTCAGTTGCTCGGCAGGCAAACACGTCCCCTGAGGCTCCGACTTTCATGGAGGATCGCTGATGCCACGCAACATCAAACGAGCAAGCGGCCACAGTTAAGTCACCACAGTGCTTCCGCGATTGCGGTACAGCTAGGAGCGTGCATGGGGCTTCTAGGCGATAATCTCCTGCGAGTGATCTAGGAAGTTATGGAGCCATGGACGATGAGAAAAGCGACCTTGATCTTGCGACGTAGCTGGGCGGTGCCGCTTGTCGCCGGCGCGGCATTCTTGTTCGCTGCGGACGAAGCCCCCGGTCCGAAGCCGGCCCGAATCAACAAGGCGATCGAGTTGCTCAGCCAAGATCAGCCGATTTACTACTTCACCGAGGGCCGCGGCGGTAGCCAGGGCGGGTTCAAGGAAGGCCTGCGCTTGGCGCAGACCTGGGCGGACCTGATCATCTACGAAATGGAGTTCGGTCCTTACGACGTTACCGAGCTACGCGAGTTCATGGCCGGGCTGGTGCAAGGCGGGCCTACTCGTAGCGGGCACCGTACTCCGGCCGTTCAAGTTGTGGTTCCATTCAGCGGCTACGACGCCGCTACTGTGCGCGCCAATCACTGGGTCGTGCAGCAGATTCTTGCCACCGGGGTCCACGGCATCACTCTCTGTCATGCGCGCGATCCAGCGGCCGTTCGAGAGTTTGTGCGGGCGGCGCGCTTTCCGCACCACCGGCAAGGCGTGGACGAAGGGCCGCTCGAGGAGGGCCTGCGCGGGAACGGAGGGCAAGCCAATGCGGCGCAAATCTGGGGAGTCTCGCCTCAGGAGTACATCCGCCGCGCGGATGTCTGGCCCTTGAATCCGGAAGGAGAGATCCTGATCGGACTGAAGATCGAGGACAAGTACGCATTGGCCGCTGCCGAAGAGTCGGCGAGCGTGCCGGGTGTCGGCTACGCAGAATGGGGCCCCGGCGACATGGGTCTCTCTCTCGGCTATCCGGAAATCCACGACCCGCCGTATCGACCGGTAGTCGAACAGGCCCGCCAACGCGTTCTCAAAGCGACCCAGGCGGCCGGGATTGCTTTCCTGGATGTCGTGACTGTCGAGAACGTTGAAGAACGCCTTCGCGAAGGCACGAAAATCGGAGCGACGCGCAGCCGGGAAGCGGCTGAGAAAGGCAGGCGATTCACCAACCGACCGCAACCCTAGCCGAGTCCGCTAGTCTCGCCGGCGGGGGATATTCCGTGGCCCGCATTCCCGCTCGCGACCGTCACGAGACCGTTATCGCCCGCCGGATACTGAAAAGACAGTACCCTAGGCCACGGGAGCTAGCCCGTGGCGCACCGAAAACACCGAGCTATCCGATTCGCTTTATTCGTCCTCCTGCTGCCAGTGGCTGCGAGCAGCCAGGAGACTCTGTGGATAACGCACGGTCCTATCCTCGGCCGACTCAGCGCCCACGGCGTTGGCGTCTGGGCGAGAACAGCTGACTCCAAGCCATTTCAGGTCGCGTACGGGCAGACCTCAGCGAATCTCGACCAACTCTCTGCCGTGGTCTCCCCGGTGTTGGAGCGGGACAACACGGGGTGGGTCCAGATCGACGGCCTCCGGCCAGACACGAAGTACTTCTACCAACTCGTCGTTCCGGGTACGAGCCGGCCCCAATCGAGTGTTCACTCGTTCAAGACGCTTCCGCATCCGGCCGATGTGCGGGACCCCGACTACAACCCTGAAGGCCTCTTCAACTTCAGCTTCGAGTTCGCCTGCGGAAACAGCCAGCCATCCAATCGGGACCTGCCGACATTCGCCACCATGCTCCGGCAGCTCAAGGACAAGATCTACTTTGCCATTCAGAACGGGGATTGGCTCTACGAGGAGCGCAGGGACTATCCGCTCGACCGCTGGGCGGCCAACCTGGGTGCACGGCGCGAGGCACTCCCCCGGCGGTTGCAGATCGCCCCGACGATTGTCGGGGTTTGGGAGAACTACAAGCTCTATCTCGACCGCGGGAAGGCCATGACCGAATGGCACAAGGAAGTCCCCTCCTTCTTCACGTTCGATGACCACGAAATCCTAGGTGATGTAAATGGTGCGGGTACGGTCGGCCTGCGAAGCCGCCGCGCGGTCTTCCGCGACATCGGAGTGCAGGCCTGGTACGACTACCTCGGCTGGAGCAACCCCGTCCACAACACGCAGCCGATCCATTTCGGGCGCGCGACGCTCGAGGCCGGGAGCGACATCCTGACCGACACAGCTGCCGATTTCTCAGAGCTCGACCTAGCGGAGGCCTCCAACCTGCACGTGCACTGGGGAGAGACGACCGCAGGTGTCAACTTCTATCTCAGTGACGATATCAATCACTTGGACCGCGAGGGCGGAGAGCCCAGTGCCGGCGTCTACGCAATCGAGGAGATCATCGATCCGCAGCGCTTGCGAATCCGTCCGGTGGCGAAGACGGGCGGGGAGGTCAGCTACTCGGTTGGGCGATTGTCCTATTACCGAGTACGCGTGAGCAACGCGGACTTCTTCATGCTCGACACCCGGTCGCACCGCCAGCTGCACGACAGGGACGACCCTTGGAAGGAGGGCGTGTCCTTGCTCGGCGAGAAGCAGAGGCGGTGGCTAGTAGAGGAAATGCGTAAGAGCGACGCCGACTTCTTCTTCATTGTTTCCTCGGTCAACTTCATGGTTCCGCATGTCGGGCCGGGAGCCGGGGGTGCCAACAAGGACGAGGCATGGACAGCGGTTCCCCGCGAGCGGGAGGAGTTGATCGACTTCTGGGACACGCTCGGCAAGCCGGTCTTCGTGCTTACCGGGGATCTCCACAACAGCTTTGCCATCAAGATCACCGACTCGGTATGGGAGTTCGCATCCGGGCCCCATAATTCCGGCAATCACCCCGTGTCGTCGGAGGGCGGCCGCCCTCCGAACGGAACCTTCGAGTCGCGCGGCCGGGAATGCGAGATTCGCTGGTCGACCTATTTCTTGGACGAAGTATCCCCAAGACGCTTGCCCGTGTATTGCGTTGTCCAGGTCAATAACGTGATCCGGAGTCCGACTAGGCAGGGAAGGGTGCGCTGGGTGGCCTACCCGAAGCCCCAAGTTGTTTTTCAGTACTACAACGGGCTGACCGGCGAGCTGCTCTACGCCGAATCAATTCTTGCTCGAGATTGAGCGGCGGAGACCCGCCACATCGGCTAGCACCAGCGCGAGGCGCTGGACGAGCCCTTGGCTAAGGCGCTTCCGCCTTATCAGTTCCAGACTGCCTCCTGTGAGCGAGAAACCATGCGTAGAGGTCCCAGCCCTCGTAGACGCGGGTCCAGACGTTATGGCCCAAGTCCTCATGGACGGTGAAGCGAACATCGGGATGGCCGGCTGCCTCCAAGGCTGTCACGGTTTCCAGAACGCGCTCCGGACGAACCACCGTGTCACGACCCCCCTGAAATACCCAGACTGGGGTCTTGGCGTTCGCGATCTGATCAACCCGGCTCGGATCCCCAGGGCCGCAGATGGGAGCGATCGCGGCCCAGCGTTTCGGGTCTGCCATAGCTAGGTGCCACGTTCCGGCGCCTCCGAAGCTCAGGCCGGTCAAGTAGACCCGGTCCTTGTCGGCCCGGAACTCTTCAAGGGTGGAATCCACCATCGCCAGCACCTCGCCTTCCATCCTGGTCCAGCTGTCTCGCAATGGAGAGTCTGCGTAAGACGGAATGCTGGGATCGGTGACTCGCGCCATCGGCTGCATCGGGCGACGACCGTACCGTCGGGGTGGTGGAGGGCCATCCTCAATTCGCTCAGGGACGGGCTGGCCGGCGCCACGGCGCGGCCGGTCGAACAACGGCATCTGCGGCGAGATCATGATGAACGGCAGGTCGCGCCCTTGGATCCAGGCCTCCGCCACCGGGCCGTGAACGAGGACCCTATCCAGATCCTCCATGGCGTCGCCGCGCTCGCCCCCGCCGTGGAGGAACAGGATCACCGGCCAACGCTTGCCGGGTTCGGTGTGATAGCCAGTCGGCAGGTACACGAAGTACTCGCGGCGCTCTGCTGTGACCTGGCTTTCGTAGCCTTTCCGCAGAAGCTGTCCCTGGCTGCGGCCCGCTGGCTCAGCGGATGCCGGATAGCTGGCGATGGCTAGGCTGACGGCTAGCGCCACGCCGGTGGCGACGAGGCTACGGTAGCCGGTTCGGGGTGAGGTTGTTCGGAGGAACTGTTCCATCGGCGAGCGCTATCGTCGCACAGGTCGCTAGCGCTAGGCTGACCGGCACCTTGACTCGGGCACGGTCGCTCGGCCCCAGACTGAACAAATTTGGTTCGGCGTCTCTTTGTCGGCACGCCATGCCGATTGCAACTGCATCGACGCGGCTACACACCCTGCGCTTATGTTGCCTGACCGGAGTCATATTCGCGCAGGGCGTCTGGAACCGTCTCAACGAAGTCCCTTGCGCGGCAATACAGTTCATGAATCTCTTCGGTCGTCTTTTCAAGCACGAAAACTCCGTAGTCTTGATGCACTAGGCGATTCCTGTCTCTGCCGAGTTCAAGAAATGCCCGGACAGCATCTTCAAGCTTGTTCTCTTCAACCTTGCGCTTCATAAACTCACGGAATTCGTTTCCAAATAGCGCGTAGAAACTATTAGCGTTATGCCCTTCCCATTGAAACCACGTATGGTATTGGCGTCTGACCGCCTTGCTACGCACTAGCTCCACGACTCGGATGTTCTGATTCGTCGACTCTTCAACAAACGTCAACACGGCCTCCGTCATTCGGCGCTCGAAATAGCTCGCGGCGGCGAGCAAGAGCGACTTCCGGAAGTTCTCGTCCGCGACCGAACGCAACGAAACCTCGCCCGCTTCGTCGAGAACCGACAGCAATCCTGCAAAATTCTGGTGCAGCTGATCCACAGCAGTTGAAGGCGCGGCGTCCACTTTCGATTCCTTTGGTCAGAGAGCGCCAATAATTTCACGGGATCTCGACATGCGTGTCGTTACGTTGGCCGTGCTTGTCGTATTGAAGGTTGCCGCTGAGGAGAAGTCAGAGTCCGTTTTCAGCGCTCCTACTCGATCTGGCAGCAATGATCCCGTCACCGGACGCCGATTCTTAAAGGCCTGCTCACAGGCGGCCGTGAAGACGGCCTCGTACAGCATGATGTTAAAGCGATTGTCGCGCTTGTTCAGGAATGCATCGGGTGGCAACGTATGGCACGCGTTGAGAAAGGACCCAAACAGTTCTCTTAGGTATTCATTCTGCTCGTCGTTGTGTGTCCTAGATTTCTTAGAGAATCGGTTCAAGAATCTGAGCATCGACGGCGTGTATTCACTGCCATCTACGAGCATGGCAAAGCCTCGAAGAAGGATCTCAATGTCCTTAAGGTGAATGTCTGGTTCAGGTGATCCGAGAAGTGTTCTCCACGTCGAATCGGTATTCATTTCGTGCAGCATCTTGTAGAAAGTGGAATGATACATGCTGGTTCGAATTTCCTGAGGACGGAGGTTCATCCCTCCGGTGTTTAGGCGATTGAATATCTCGAATATTGCGGAATCATCGTCCGATGGTGACACCTGCTTAACGACGATGTTCCGGAGCGGGCGTAAGTCGAAGTGTGCCTGGTACTCACCAAGTGAGTCGTAGTCCAGGCCGTCGAATCTGCTCGGCTGATCCGAGTACGGCCCTGACAGTCGCAATCGGAATGGTCGAAAGTAGCGATCATCATGCAGTACTTCCTCGGGGATGTGTCCCTCGTCGCCGAAGACGGCTCGCAGGTGCTGGTGTTGTTCACGTCGGGGGAAGCGCCGTTTGATGAAGTAGTAGATGGACATCAGCCGTTGCTGCCCATCTATGACCAGAAAGCGGTTGCGGGATTCCTCGTACAGGAATAATTGCGGTACGGGCAGGCCAAGGATGAGGGATTCAATGAGTCTGGAGGCACGGCGAAGGTCCCAGACGAAGTGTCGTTGGAATCCAGGTATTCTGATCGCACCGCGATCAATGAAACTGCCGAGCGTGACGAGGTTGAAGTCGTTTGGAGCGGAGGTGATGTCGTACTGGTCGATGTGGATTGCACCGCCGTCATCCTCATCGTCTTCGAACCATTTGTTCCCCTGATCCGTATCCATCTCTTGCACCATACCTATCGATAGCATATTTTCGATGTTCGCTTGTCGGGCCGCTCGTCGACCTCTCCGGCTAGGGTGCAGTTCGCGGCGGAGTCGTTCGACCGGCTGCGGGAGCGACGGGTACCGGTGCTGGTTTGAGAGCAGGGTCCGTGCCGGGAGTCGGAGAAAGCGAAGGCGCTGCGGTTACCGGCCCATTTGGAGCCCGGCCCTCCCGTGGCGGATCGCGCAACCACCTCGAGGTGGGACTGTTCCAGTCCGATGCGGGGGCGCGTGCAAGCCTAAGGTCAATCGTTGCTTCCCAGCGGCTGAGTCGCCTTTGCGATTGTCCGCACGACGAGCACTTCGTCATTAAATCCAACGGACGGCTTAGTGTAGTGTTCTTCACCGCTCTCACGCAGCAGATACTTCACAGCCGCATGAATAAGTCTGACGTCTTCTTCCGGTGTGGCATCTGATATCGAGGTTAGGATTTGCCTTAGTTGGTGTAGCGCATTCTGGATGCCGACGAGGGCAGATTCACTAAAATGATGCTTTAACTGTGATTGCCATCCATTTAACTCCTTGAGCAGTACTTCTGGAGTTTGGAGATCGCCTAACCAACATCCTCGAAGCTCCGATCCAACTCTCGCGGAAAGTTGTTCGAGAACCTGAGCCGAAGTTCGACTTAATTGCATTTCAAATTTTGCCACAACAGTCTTCCTTAGGCTATCGAGAGAGACCCATAGATCGGACTGTATACAGTAGCCAAGTTCGAAGACATTACCCGAGTGTGAAATCCTCTGCGGCTCGAACTTCTCTGAGATTAGCCGGTATGCATGGTTAAGACTCCGCGCCCTAGCCTTAAGAGACGGAATCCAGCAATTCACACGCCCTAGAGTGGCTGGTTTGGTCCCTCGGAGACGCAACTCTACGGGTGCCTCGTCAAGGGTCACTGTAACTGCGTGTGGATTCTTCATGCCCGGAGTCGCTGCGCGCGTAAGGTGTTGCTTCAGGTCAGCAGGAGCATGGCTACCGTTTACAGCGAACATAACAACGCTTCCTTCGGGGAGAAATTCTACGACTTGGTCCTGTTGAAGGCGGCAGACTTCGCTATTCTCGGTTATCGACCATTCAGGAACCACAAGGTCGCCGATAGTCCCTTCCTTCATTTTGGGCAGCGCCCCCCCCGTAGAAGTAGTCGATCTGACCATCAGTCCCGATGCGCACCGGAATTCGAACGGTCTTTTCTTGATCCGACCAGAGACTCTGGACGGGAGTTTGCTTGGGGTTTCGCATGTTGTGGCTCACCGGGTTAATTCGGGACTGACTTAGGCTCGCGGATAGAAGGCCTAGGCCATTAGGCTAGCGAGCCTATCGCCTGTCATTCAACCTGTGGCGGGATGGGGTGGTCGCGGACTAAGGGATGTCAACCGTGGTATGTTCCGTTGCCATGGCACTATGAGGACGCTTTTAGAGTGATGCTTGACGCGGCCTGGCCGCTCGCATGAGCAGGCTCGTGGACATCGATTGGATCACATGCCTAACCATGCCGCTGTTGACGAAGCGACCACTCCGGTTGGTGCCGGTTGAGGCGGCGGACACTCGGCCTTGAAGACTAGGATGGCTATCGCGAACTAGGCTGCCAAAGGGGATGGCTGGGAGACACACTTCGACACGTCCGAGCGACCGATTCCGGCTGGTACTGCGCACAGCCGGCTGGCCGCGCCTGAGTTCGCGGTTGCCTTCCGCGTCCATGACCACAGCAGGCGCGGATCCAGCCGGCCCGCCCGCCCCGAAATTGGCGTGGCGCGATGGCCGAGCCGCGCAGGATGCGTTCCGAAGCGTCGTTATTGAGAGACGATCGCCCAGGCGCGCGAGATGACACTGTGGCCCTCGCGGTGGACCGGCAGCAATAGCACCCATCGGTGTAGACGGTGCCTACAGCCGGGCCAGTGCGGCGTCACGCAGATGGGGACGGTTGTGACCCTAGGATCCCGGGGACGCACATCGCTGGCAGTTGCTCGCGCGCGGTCCAGGATATGTCACGTAAGGCGGTTTTCAGCTACCCCTAACTGTCACAATAACGCTCGTTCAGAACCTACTGTTCAGGCTCAGGTAGATGGAGCAGTTGCGCGCAGGCCTGGCTAGGAACAAGAATTCGGCCTCGTGCTCTAAGGGCAGTCAACCGGCGTCAGGTTCAGGCGCTCAGAGTTGGGCACGTGCCGAGCGGTGACTGCTATGGGCAGCAGAGACTGTGCCGGCCTGACGCTGATTGTCTCCTGACGACTCAAGCAAATGGGTGTGGAAGCGATGCCAAGTGCATTTCCCCGGTCCCGTAAAGTTGGCGACCTCTCGGACACCGCTCCACCGAACACCGTTAGACCGACTTGCTTCCCACAGGAAGGTGTCCACGTCAATAGGGTAAGATATATAGTATAGATATCTGACACTAGTGTCAGGAAACGCCCAACCAAGAGGGGTGCAGTCCAATGACCGGAATCGCCGACAAGATCGTGCAGAGGGTGTCCGTCCATGATCGCGGAAGGTGGGTGTGCACGCCGAAAGACTTCCTAGATCTCGGTAGCCGCGAGGCCGTCGACCAAGCCCTGTCGCGTCTCGCCAAGGCGGGACGGCTGCGCCGTGTTGGCCATGGCTTATACGACGTGCCGAGGACTAGTAATGTGCTGAATGGCCCCGCGCCGGCCGATCTGGATGCCGCCATTGCAGCGCTGGCACGGCGGGATGGCGTGCGGATAATGCCGGACGGTCTCGTAGCCGCGAATAATCTGGGCCTCACTAACGCAGTGCCCGCGAAGGCCAGCTACGTGACGGATGGCCACTCGCGGACGCTCAAGATCGATGGAAGAACCGTCCGATTTCGGCACGCCGGTCCGAGTGTCATGCAGTGGGCGGGTAGACCCGCAGCGCCAGTGGTTCAGGCGCTTCGGTGGCTGGGTCCCCGCGCAGCCGCAGACGGAGAGATCGTCTCGACGCTGAATCGTCATCTTCCCGACAAGGTGAAGTTCGACCTGTTGCGCAACAGCCGCGACCTGCCTGGGTGGGCATTGCCATTGGCGCGCAGTATCGCGAGCGATCAGGCCGTTGCCGTATGACCGGAGGCTTCGACTCGCTCCTCGCCCTGCCGGAGCGGGACAGGCGGGATGTCTTCGAAGCGGCGGCTTCCCGCCTCGATACGTTGCCGGGCTATGTGGAGAAGGACTTCTGGGTTTGCCTAGTGCTCGACACACTGTTCAATCGGCGTCCCGAGCGGCATCCGAGGTTGCTCTTCAAAGGGGGGACGTCCCTTTCCAAGGCGTTTGGGCTGATCAACCGGTTCTCCGAGGACATCGATCTCGTGGTGTCCCGCGAAGGTCTTGGCTTCGAAGGAGAGCGCGACCCGACCGTTGCGAGCCAGCTTTCGAACAAGAAGCGGGCCGCACTATTCAACGAACTCAGGTCGGCGTGCAGCGGGTACATTCGTGGAACCTTGCGGACTGCTCTGGCGAGCCGAATCGACGAACTCTCGGCAGACTGTCAGATCGTTCCGGATGAGAGCGACGTCGACGGACAGACGCTCTTTGTTGAGTACTCCACCCTTTTTCCACGCGGCGGCGTCACGTATGTGGCGCCTCGTGTGAAGATCGAGGCGGGAGCGAGGTCGGCGCTCGAACCCAGCCAAGCCTGCGGGATCGCTCCCTTTATCAGCGTCGAACTCCCGGACTGGTCGTTTGCATCGGAGGGCATTAGGGTGATCTCACCCCAGCGCACCTATTGGGAAAAGCTGTTGATCCTGCACGGTGCGCATTGCGGATACCGGGACAGCGGGCGCCTGCCCGCCGACAAGGACCGCATCTCCCGTCACTACTATGATGTTGCGATGATCACGGCGACCGAAGTCGGCCGTTTGGCAATGGGCGACACCCATCTGCTGGATGCGGTTAGGAACCACAATCTGGTCGCGTTCCGGCAGGCTTGGAAGCGGTTCGAAGAAGCCGTTCCCGGATCGGTGAGACTGGTTCCTCAAGCGGAACTGCGTGCGGTGATCGAACGGGACTACAGGGCAATGCAAGGCATGATCTTAGGCGAGGCCCCGGACTTTGGATGGGTCACAGATCAGCTTCGAGTTGCCGAGGCCACAATAAACGGAACCTGAACTAATAGCCAAACGGAGCCTCGAGATCCGATTCTGTAGGGTGGTACATCACATTGACCGACCAATTCCATGCGTCCGCCTTTTCTTGGCTCGTCCTGTGCGTGCGGTCTGATCAACAGGAGAATGCCTGATGGACGTCTTCACGTTCCGCGATGAACTCGTCTCGGACTACGAACGCTTCTCCCGGAGCTTTACGACTATCCGGGCGAATGACATCCGCCAGGCTGTTGATGAGGCATACGCCGGCGGTCGTTTCTGGCCCGCGCCTCTGATCCAGCTGAATCCCAATTTCGTCGCCGGTGGGTACATCGACGATCTCGTCTCGAACGGCACGCTCGACGAGCAATGTGCAAAGATCTTCCGGCTCAAGGACGCGGGCGATACGTTTGGCAAACGCCTCCGGTTGCACAAGCACCAAGCCGACGCCATCGAGATCGCCCGGCACTGCAAGAGCTACGTGTTGACAACAGGGACGGGTTCGGGCAAATCGCTCGGCTATTTCATCCCCATCGTGGACGACGTGTTGCGCCGGAAGAGGAGTGGCGATCCCTGCAAGGGCATCACGGCCATCGTCGTCTATCCGATGAATGCGCTGTGCAATAGCCAGCTCGAGGAGCTGGTGAAGTACCTTCGGCTCGGTTACAGCGAAGGTAAGGAGCCCGTGACCTTCGCACGCTACACCGGCCAGGAGTCGAACGCGGATCGCGAACGGATTGCGAAGAATCCTCCCGACATCCTGCTCACGAACTACGTCATGCTCGAGCTCATCATGACCAGGTTTCTGGAGAGCGACAAGGCTGTTCGTGACCACGCTACCGGGCTTCGCTTCCTAGTACTGGACGAACTGCACACCTACCGCGGCCGGCAGGGCGCCGACGTCGCCATGCTGGTTCGACGCGTGCGTGAGCGTTTCAACGAAGACCTCCTCTGCATCGGCACATCGGCGACCATGGCATCCGAGGGATCGGCCAAGGATCGGAACGCAGCGGTTGCTGAGATTGCCAGCCGGTTGTTCGGGACGCTGGTCAGCGCCGAGAACGTCATAACTGAAACCCTCGAACCCGTAACAGAAGGCGATACGCCCGTTGACGGCCCCAGCCTGAGGCGGGCCATCGAGGCGGGTGTGCCGTCACGGCCGACCCACCACGAACTCTCGAGCCATTCCGCTGCAGCTTGGGTGGAGCGGAACCTCGGCCTGGAAGATCAGGATGGGCAGCTTGTACGCATCTCGCGGCCGCTGACTGTGATAGAGGCTTCCGACAAGCTCTCTGACGCCAGTGGCCTCGCGGTCGAGACGTGCCGAGGCTACCTCGCTCAATTCTTGCTCGCGGCCTACCAGAGTCGCGACGACAGCGGCCGCAGCTTCTTTGCGTTCCGCCTCCATCAGTTCATCAGCGGCGCTTGGAACGCGTATTCCACGTTGGAAGCGCCGAGCGAGCGATACTTGACGCTCGAAGGGCAGCAGTTCAAGCCAGGGGACCGGAATCGCCCCCTCTTTACGCTCTGCTTCTGCCGCGAGTGCGGTCAGGAGTACTTTCCAGTCTGGGCAAAGCTCGTCGCCAAGCAGCCTGACCTATTCGAACCGCGCGACCTCTCCGAGCGGTCCAACGAGGACGAGGAATTCTCTTTCGGCTACCTGATGCCGGACCGTTCGGGGGAATTCGACCCCACAGACGTGGAAGGCCACTACCCCGAGGACTGGCTGGAATTTCCAGGCGGAGTGGCGCGGCTCAAGCCCCACTTCGGGCGTTACCGGCCGATCGGCGTGCACGTGGATACGCGCGGCCGCGTCGCCAGTGAGGGCCTGCCCGCGTGGTTCATTCCGGGCTCGTTCCGATTCTGCCTCAACCCCAAGTGCGCCGCGTACTACGACGGCAGTGTTCGCAGCGACCTGAGCAAGCTCTCCGGCCTCTCGAGCGAGGGCCGCAGTTCGGCCACGACAGTACTTGCGCTTGCTTCCCTGAAACACCTCATTGGAACCGATCTGGATGAACAGTCGAAGAAGCTCCTCGCATTCACGGACAATCGGCAGGACGCCAGCCTTCAAGCTGGACATTTCAACGACTTCATCCAGATTCTGCTGCTCCGGGGTGCATTGCTCGCGGCGATGGGAGCGATGTCTGGCGGGCGTCTCACTGACGATGTGTTGACCCAGCGGGTACTTGAGCATCTGCACTTAGACGCGACCGACTACGCCGCCAACCCCGAAGCCAAGGGCATCAAGGCCCAGAACACGCTCAAGACACTTCGCGACGTCTTGGGCTATCGGCTCTACTTTGACCTGCAGCGCGGCTGGCGAATCACCAACCCGAATCTGGAGCAATTGGAACTCTTGGAGATTGGATATCGGGACCTCATGGATTGCTGCCGGGACGAGGAGGAATGGCGGAAGGGGCACGCGCTGCTCGGTTCCATAGCGCCGGAGCAGCGCGCGGAAATCGTGACTGAACTCCTCGACCGCATGCGCAAGGCACTGTGCGTCAAGACGATCTACCTCGATCCGAACTTCCACGAGCAAATCCGCAACCGGAGCTTCAACGAACTGAAAGAGCCATGGGGTCTGTCGGAGGAAGAACGCCTTTTCTCCCACGCTTACATGATTCCGCGGCCGAGCTCCCGCAGCCGTCCGCGGGACCTCCGGACCCTACACATTTCCCACCGTTCGGTTTTCGGGCGGCACCTCAAGTCTGAGGCGACGTGGGGCCAAGGCAACCCCCACTTCCCTGCGAAGTTTGACCAAGCAGTCTACAACGCGGTAATCGACGACATTTTGAGTGTGCTAACTGTGTATGGCTACGTCGAGCCGACGGACCTCGACGGCGATCGCACGGGTTACCGAATCGACAGTTCAGTTCTCGAATGGCGTCGTGCCAGCGGCGCTGGCACCGCGGGAGAAAACTCGACGAATGTGTTCTTCCGCACTCTATACGAGAACGTCTCCCAACTTCTGGATGGCGATGACCGCCTGCTTCACCAGCTGGAGGCGCGAGAGCATACGGCGCAGGTCGATGCGGAAATCCGCGAGGAGCGGTGTAGAGAGGCGGAATATTCCGGCGGTAGTTTTTCGGAATATTCCGGCGGCAGGAGAGGGCGTTTTGCCGGATTATTTGTGATTTGCAGCAGGGGCAGACGGAGCGGTTGGGAAGGGTTTTGGCAGCAGTCTGTGGG
>JAJDTX010000079.1 GCA_022826925.1 Bryobacterales bacterium | reverse complement strand
ATTGCAAGACCATTTCCGTGGCTCAGAACCAGCCGCGAGCCCGACGTATTGCCGTGCTGCCGCAGGGTGGTGACGGTGTGGTCGTCAAGACGTACGTCATATGCCGCAAGCGGCTCGGGCACCTCCCAGGCGGCTTCAGTTGTCATGGCAAGAAGGTCCGCTCCCGGCCGGCGTCATTGTACGGGCCGGGATGCACCTATATGCTATCGAACCTGCCTTCGCGCCAAGAACCCCACGGCTCCCGGACTGGGGGTGGCGAGTCCACCGCGCTCGCTGTTCGGCTCCGCCCGGCAGGGCGGCTCAGTTCCCAGACCTGCGCTGGCGAGGGCCTTGCGGTTTGTGCCCCCAACGCCGGCCGCGCGCTGGGGCGCCCGGAGGAGTCGCTTCCGTTGAGCATTGGTGCCCCATCCGGGCGCGGCTAGTCCGCGCTCGAGCCCTCCGCGCTCTGCGAGCCAAGGCGCGCAAGACCTTGCGCCCAGTCGCCTAGTCCGCTCTAGCCAATCGCCGGGACACGCTGAATCAGGCGTGCCTCGCTCCATCCGAGCCGCTGCATACGCGACAGAGGTCATTCCTCATCACAGCCGCGATCGATGCGAATCCTGCCGCGCGTGACGCAGCGCGTTGCTTTGACTCTGAGATGTGGGTGCCGACGTATGTTATCGGTCGCCCGACAGGGGAGGATCCCTTTGAGGGGGCCCGATGGCGGCGGGCGGTCAGCTGGAACGCGCGTCGATAAATGCTACGACGGCGTTAAGATTCTCGAATTGGCTGCAGTCGTCCGGTGCCAAACCGAGGTCAAACTCGCTATTGACCAACTTGAAGAAGGATATCGCGTCGACTGAGGATATGCCGAGGCCGCTGAAGGCGGCGTCGAAGTCAAGCTCGTGATCCAGGTCGAAACTGGCAGTGACCAGAGCGGTCAATCGTTCTGCGGTTGATGGCATTGGGGTGTTCTCCTTCGGAAACGTTGGTATACGAAGCTTCGCACAAGGAATCGGGGCGCCGCGGCGCACGAGATATCACGAAGCAACGCGATTCAGTATACAAACACTTCTGAAGTCGGTGCAATCCCGTACTTCTTCCGTGCTTCTTCCGATCAGAAACGATCGTTCCTCTGGCGCATGCGCCGATGCCTGGCACCGACCTCAGGTCGCTGCCAACCGCGCAAGCATTCCCTCTTACAAGAAATTGTCCGAATGATGCACCTGAAGGCCATCTTGGTGGGTTCGTCTAGCCATTCGCGGGATCCTCGGCGGGCGAACCATCTAGGCTGCCGTGCCGAACCGGAGGCCTGCTCGCAGTGACCAACCCGCGACTGTCACGATAAGAGCGCTGAGCGGCTGTAGTTCACCGCCAGCCCTGCCGTCTTGCGTGTAGTCTCTCAGGGGGCCGGTTACACTAGCTCAAGCCAGCGCACTTCGCGAACGCTGGCGCGAGAAGGATCCGATCATGAGCAAGGGCCGTGCACTTCTGGCAGTCATTCTCGGCCTAGCCCTGAACATGTTGCTTGGATTCGCGAGCATCGCGCTCGCGTGGGCGATTTTCGGACCGGAGGGAGCATTCCAAGGCGAGACCACCGTAACCAGCTTCGCGTGGTGTGCATTTGGATGCGGTGCCGGACTGGCTGCGGGCGTGATCGTTGGTCGCGCGACATCGGCCGTCGCCAAGCAAGCCCCCCGATTGCCAGTGTTCGTACTGGCTGGCCTCCTTCTGGTTATCGGCCTCGGGAGCGCTGTCTTGCAATTGGGTGCCGAGCCGAAGCCTCTGCCCGAGGGAATGTCCGTTGCCGACCTGACGTTCTTCGAGGCCGGCGAGGTAGCCACGAGTCCCGCGTGGTACTCGTTCGCAGCGCCCGGTATCGTAGCTCTGGGGGTGCTGCTGGGAGGGCGCGTCCTCCGTGTCCGTCGCATTTAAGGCTCAACGCTAGCTCGCTCTGATGATATGGTCCGGCCAACCCGCCAGTTATATTGATTGCTCCTAGTCGTCCGGCACGCTTGAATCCTGCTCTCGAGCAACCGGGGTCTCGACCACACCCTCCCGCCACATCTAGCCCAGCCGAAAGAAATCGACCGCCGTCCCTCGGCAGCATCTTTAGGCGCCATTCTCGCAATCGACCGCCTCTCGCCGGAGACGCAGTCAATTGATAGCGGCATTAGCGACCGACAACCGGGAACCACCTCGCGCGGCATTGGCCCGCAACTGCTAAGGACGCCAACCTGATACCCGCGGCAGATTCTCGAAGATTCCGCCTTACGTCCAACCGATGCACTGCACTATGGACTAGAATTTTTATCCGGCGCAATGTATAGTGTAGGTGCCGTACTTGCGGCCCTGCCGACGGCAGTTCGCCGCAAGCGATTAGCGCTATCCCAAGGGTCAGGCTTGACATTCGCACCAACACTCGCACTGCTGCTGCAGGCTGTCGACGAAGAGGCTGCCGAAGCGGACTTGACCGCGGCCGAAGAGGTCTCGGCCGCGGTCGAGCAGTCCACGCTCCTCAGTCTGTTGCTCGATGTCGGCCCGGTCGGCTTCACCGTGTTCGCGATCCTCGCCCTGATGTCGATCCTGTCTTGGGCGCTGGCGTACTCAAAGCACCGCGCGCTCTCGTCAAGTGCTAAGGCCAACATGTCTTTCCGCAACGCCTTCCGCCGGGTCGGCAAGCTGGCAGAAATCAACGCCGCCTCGGAACAGTTCCGCCCGGCGCCGCTGGTGACGGTCTTCGACCACGGCTACAAGGAGGTCGCGCGGCAGGTCAACACCTTCGGCCGCATCACCAATCCCGCCTCGGTCGAGCGTTCGCTGGCCCTCGGTGTCAGCGAGGAAACGTCGCGGCTGCGAAAGAACCTCGGCATCCTGGCCACGACCGCTTCGGCGGCGCCGTTCATCGGCCTGTTCGGGACGGTCTGGGGGGTGCTTGACGCGTTCCGCGGCCTCGGGACCTCCAGCGGCGCGACGCTGCGGGCGGTCGCGCCCGGCATCGCCGAAGCCCTGCTGGCGACGGCGCTGGGGCTGTTCGCGGCGATCCCGGCCCTGATCTTCTACAACATCTACGCCGGAAGGCTGCGCGAAATCCGCTCCGGCATGCAAGACTTTGGACTAGAGTTCTTCAACCTGGCGGAAAAGGACTACGGAGCGAGGGATGGCGCTGCAACCAAACACTCCTGATTCGGACGACGCAATCGCTGAAATCAACGTCACGCCGTTCGTCGACGTCGTGCTCGTGCTGCTGATCATCTTCATGATCACGGCTGGTGTCGTCGAGTTCGGCCTCGAGATCGACGTGCCCCGCACGCGCGAAGTGGTGACTTCGGACAAGGACTTCGCCTACGTCAACATCACCTCCAAGGGAGAGCTGTTCTTTGGCGACGAGCCGGTAAGCGTGTACGACATCGCCGAACTGGCCAAGGAGAAGAACCCTGACCAGCCCGGGATCTACTTGCGCGCCCATCGCACGACGCCCTGGGAGATCGTGGCCCCGGTGATCGCCGAATGCGGCGTCAACAAGGTCAACGTAAACGTTGTCACCAAGCCGCTCACCAGGGATCCCAGGGTGCGACGATAAGAATCGCGACAGTTCCATGCACGGGCAGAATCCGGCGGCGACCGAGGGTCTGCGAAGGCCTCTGTTGCTATCGACCACCTGCCACGGCGCGCTGCTCGCCGCATCGCTGGCGTGGGGCATCATCAACCCCACGATCCACCTCGGCTCCCCGGACGCCGCCGGAGGCGGCGGCATCGTGGCGGTCAGCAGCGTGCCGATCAACGCCGCGCCAGCCAGGCTGCCCAACCCGGTGGCCAACCCCAGCCGGCACAGCGTCCCGGCGCCGGACGGCTTCCGGCGCTCTACCGAGGTGCCGCAGCCGGAACCCGAAACAGCGGAAGCACCGCCCGCCCCGGTGCCGAGTCCCGAACGCAGGGCGGCCGAGAAGCAGCAGGAGCGCTCGGTAGGGCAGCGCAGCGCCGGAGAGACAAAGGCGAACGAACTCCGCTCGTCGCTCGGCGCGGCGCTGAGCAGCGACATGTACCAAGCCGCTCCCGGCGGCGCGCTCGGCTTCGGCGGGGCCAAGGCCGGACCGTTCGGCCAACGCTTCGGCTGGTACGCCCAGATCCTGCAACGGGCCATCGGGGAGCAGTGGCGTATGACGCTGGGGCAGGTCTCGGGCGGGTCGTCGAAGCCGTCCGTGATCACGTTCGTGATCGCCCGCTCGGGCCAGATCGGCCAAGTGGCCATTCAACAGTCGAGCGGGAACCGCTCGCTCGACTACTCGGCGGTGCGGGCGACCAACAACGCCAGCCCGGTGCGTCCTCTGCCGCGCGGCCTCGGCCGAAACTCGATCACGATCGAAATGCACTTCCAACTCGATTGATTGGGCGGGACAATAACTGCACATGGAGAGTGACACAGCATGAGAGACCACTGGATGCGAGCGGTCGCGCTAGTCGCGGCCATCGCCTGCCCGTCGGCCGCGCAGCAACAGCCCGATGCCGTGATCGTGCTCTCGGACGAGCAGCGCGATCCGCGCATCGCCTTGCCGGAAATCCGCGGCCCCATCGGCTCCGCCAACGCGGTCGACCAGTTCAACGACGAGGTCTGGAAGGCCCTCGAGGCCTCGGGGCGCCTCGACATCGTGCCCCGCAGCTTCTACCCGCGCAGCGCGCCGCGCAAGCCGGAGGACATCCAGGTCGACACCTCGAAGATGCCTAAGGATCTGGGCGCCCGGGGCCTGTGGCTGGGCGGCTGGGCGGACACGCCGGTCGTGGCCCGCTACCTCGTGTACGGGCAGATCGACGACGTGGACGGCCGCTTGGCGCTGCAGGGATACGTCGCCGACGTCAGCCAGGAGTCAGTCGAGGCGTCGTACATCTTCGGCAAGCGCTACTACAGCGAGGCGAACGCGGCCGGCGCGCGAGGGATGGCCTTCGATTTCGCGCGCGACATTCTCAAGAACCTGGGCCTGGGCGAGGGCCTCGCCGGCACGCGCATCTATTACGTCCACCGGGACGAGGGCGACGATCGCAAGGAAATCTGGGCCATGGACTACGACGGGCGGAACAAGCAGCGCATCACGAACTACCGCAGCCTCTGCCTGACGCCGGCCATCTCGCCGGACGGCAAGCGCATCGCGTTCACGACCTTCGTCGAGGGAGTGCCCGAGATCTACGTGCACTCGCTGGAAACAGGCAGGCGGCTGCAGTTCTACAACCAAGATGCCTCCCTCAACACCACGCCGAGCTTCTCGCCCGACAACTCGGCGATCTACTTCGCGTCCTCGGCATCGGGCCGCAGCCAGATCTACCGCGCCGACCCGGACGGCGGCAACCTGCGCCGCGTCTCCTACTCGCGGGCTCTGGATGTGCATCCCAGCGTCAACCCCAAGACGGGCGCGCAGATCGCGTTTGTCTCGGGCGCGTCGGGCATGCCGCAGGTCTACCTGATGGACAGCGAAGGCGCCAACCGGCGGCGCATCTCCGGCGGGGGTGGCGATGCCGTGCAGCCGGCTTGGGATCCGAGCGGCGAACGCCTGGCGTTCGCCTGGACGCGCGGCTACGAGCTCGGCAACTACAACATCTTCCTAGTGGACGTGGCCAGCCAGCGCTACACCCAGCTGACACACAGCCGGGGGCGCAACGATCATCCCTCGTTCTCGCCCAGCGGAACACACATCGTGTTCGCGTCCGACAGAATGGGGAGCACTCAGATCTGGTCGATGCGCGCTGACGGCACGCAGCTGCGGCAGCTGACGAGCAGGGGTGTCAACGAGTCGCCAGTGTGGGCGACCCGCTGAGTTGGCGCCGTTCGCCCTGTCTCGCGACCGGCACCGCGGGGCGCGCAAGCATTTATAAGGCGGCAAATCGCCGTCAAATGTCAGTGAGGATTGAAGTAACTGAGGGATTGCGATATCCTAGTTGCCACAATCTAAGGTTCGATGTCCCGCCTCGAGCGGCGACAGAGATGGAGGAAACCTAACACTCATGCGATCCAAACACAGCATCATCCTGATTGCGGCCGCAATCTTTTTGACGCTCTTCGCGTTCGGCTGCAAGAAGGAAGCACCGCCGCCACCGCCACCACCGCCGCCACCGCCGCCAGAGGCCCCGGCCCCGACCGTCAGCATCACAGCCGAGCCCAGCTCGATCGAGCGCGGGAAAGCCGCCAGGCTGACCTGGAGTTCGACCAACGCTGCAAGCGCGGAGATGAACCAGGGAATCGGCGCCGTGGCTACCAGTGGCAACCGCGAAGTGTTCCCAACCAGGTCCACGGAGTACACCATCACCGTCAAGAACGCCGATGGCAAGTCCGCTTCCGCGTCCGCCACGGTGACCGTCCGGGCCCCTCCGCCCCCGCCACCGCCGCCGCCGCCGAAGCCCGACCTCTCCGAGGCCTTCTCGGATGCTGGCATCGCGGATGCGCTCTTCGATTACGACAAGAGCGACCTCCGTCCGGATGCCCAGAACGTCCTGCGCGCCAACGGCACGGCCATCAAGGCGCTGCTGGAGGACTATCCCGAGGCAGCGTTCTTGCTGGAGGGCCATTGCGACGAGCGTGGCACCACCGAGTACAACCTCGCGCTGGGCGACCGGCGCGCGACGGCTGCGATGGAGTTCCTCGTCAATCTCGGCGTCCCCGCGAGCAAGCTCTCCAAGGTGAGTCTCGGCGAGGAGCGCCCGGTCTGCACTGACGAAGACGAGAGCTGCTACCAGCGCAACCGGCGGGCCCACCTGCGGCTCAGATAGGGCCGTACGACGCAGACGCATGCACGCCTCCTCCGTGCGCGGCAGCCTGTCGGGAGCGTCCCGGCGGGTTGCCGCGCCCAAGGGTTAAAGTGAGCACAAGTGATGCGTCCCGCCACGGAACGCCGGCAGGGTTCCGGGCGTCTTCTTATATTCCAGCCGTGCGGGGCACCCGCGGGAGCGCCCGCCGATCGAGGTATCCCATGTCGTTGAAATCGATGGTTCCAGCCATACTCGTGTGTGGCACGCTGCTGGCTCCGGGCGCGGCCGCCCAAAGGAAGGAACTCCAGCAGCTGCAGCGGGACATGGTGCTGCTCCAAGAGACACTGCGGCAGCAGGACCAAGCCATGTCCGAGCGCATGGCAGCGCTCGAGGCCTTGCTGCGCCAGAGCACGGAGAAGCAGGACACGCTCAACACCGCTCAAGCCGTCTTGGAGCGCAAGATCTCCGAACTGGACAACGAACTCACCGAGCCGTTGCGCGCCACGGGCGCCAAGGTGGACTCCCTCTCGAACCAGTTCTCCGACCTCCGCGGAACGGTCGAGGAGGTGAACTTGACCGTCGAGCGCATCGCCTTGGACGTGAAGGACATCAAGACCCACTTGTCCGAGCTCCCGCCGCCCATGATCGGCGAGGACGGCGAGGGCGGCAGCGAGTCCGATATCAACACCAGCGAGGCGATTTTCGAGGGCGGCATGGACGACTACATGCGCGGCAATATCGACACGGCCCGCGGCCAGTTCATGGACTACCTCGCGCTGTACCCGTCGCACGCCAAGGCTGGCGAGGCTCAATACTACCTAGCCGAGACATACTATTCCGCCGCCGACTACGAGGAAGCTGCCCGCCAATTCGAAAAGGTCTTCCGCAGCTACCCCCTGAGCCCGCTCGCCCCCGACGCCTTGTACAAGCAAGGCATGGCCTTTCTGAAGATGCGCGACCGAGACGCGGCGAAGAAGGCCTTTGAAGACGTCATCACGCGCTTTCCCGACAAGAGCGTCGCGCAGCATGCCCGCGGCGAGCTGAACGGGTTGCTCAACGCCAAGCCCTCGCCGGCGAACTAGCGGCGGAAAACGGCCCGGCTCGAGTCACCATGCCCAAGCCGAAGGTCTTGTTCCTGTGCACCGGGAATTCGTGCCGGAGCCAAATGGCCGAAGGCCTGCTTCGGTCCCTTGCGGGCGATCTCTATGAAGCGCATTCGGCCGGCACCGCGCCGCATGGCGTCAATCCGGGCGCAATCGCGGCGATGCGGGAGATCGGCGTCGACATCTCGGGCCATCGGTCCGATCACGTTGACGCATACCTAGGAACCGGCATAGACACCGTGATCACGGTCTGCGACCGGGCCGCATCGAACTGCCCCACTTTCCCAGAACGGACCGACAAGGTCCACTGGAGCTTCGACGACCCCGCCGAAGCGGCCGGAAGCGAGGAAGAGCGCCGGGCCGTGTTTCGAAGGGTGCGCGACGAAATCGCGGCGGCGATTCGCAACTGGCTGTCCGGCCAGGACTGAACCGGGCGAGGCCGCGCTACAGCGCCTGCAACTTGGCAGGCCCAGCTATGAGGGTCTTCACGCCGTGCTGGCGAAAGTGCACCTTCAGCTTGGCCGTTTCGCCCTGGCCTTGGCACTGCTGCACGACGCCGACTCCGAAACGCCTGTGCCGCACCCTTGCGCCACGGGAGAACTGCCCCGCCTCGGGCGACGGTTTTGCGGCTCTTCCGCGACCCTGCCCGAAGCCGCCTCGAGACACTGGAACAGCCCGGGCGGATGAGCCGGAGCGGGGGCGGTCCGCGCCGCCGTCAGCGTTACTCGCGGCCGCGCGGCGCTGGAAGAAACTCCCGATCGCCTCGACCGAATCGTGTGTCTCGATCCCGGCGTCCCCAAGCTTCGATCGCTCTGGACGCGGATTCGGAACAGGCTGCAACTCCGCAGCATCACCGGTCCCTTCGTAAATGCGAGACCGATCGAGGCCCGTCCAGCCCCGCGACACTTCGCGGATGAGTTCCCGCGGAATCTCGTCTAAGAATCGCGAGGGCAACATGGCGGCTTCAGGCCCGGCGCCG
This sequence comes from Bryobacterales bacterium, assembly GCA_022826925.1. Taxonomy (GTDB): domain Bacteria; phylum Acidobacteriota; class Terriglobia; order Bryobacterales; family UBA6623; genus VXMF01. Next base: position 22,268 of record JAJDTX010000079.1, on the reverse strand, counting down.
TACATCCCGCGGAATTCGGCACAGCTCAGAACGAGCCGCCGCTTGGCGCGGGTCATGCCCACATAGCACAGCCGCCGCTCTTCCTCGAGGGCGTCGCTGTCGGGCGCCGCGAGACTACGGGCGTGCGGCAGCAGCTGCTCCTCCATGCCCACCAAGAACACGACCGGAAACTCCAGGCCCTTCGCGCTATGGAGAGTCATCAGCAGGACTCGGGCGGAATTCTCGATGTCGTCCGTGTCCGCCGCCAGCGATGCATGGTCGAGGAAATCCTGCGCCGTCTCGCCGCGCTCGGCTGCCTCCCGCGCGGCAACGGCCAATTCATCCAAGTTCTCCCGGCGGCTCTCTGCGTCCCCGGAAGAATCGGAGTCGAGCATGTCGCGATAGCCGCTCCGATGTATCACCGCATCTACGAGTGTCGCGACGTCGCTGCTTGCGGTCGCTCCGCGCAAGCTGACGACCAATGCACGAAATCGCTGCAGCGAGGCCGCGGCGCGTTTCGGCAGCTTGCCGCCATCGACCATTTCTTCGATCGCCTGCCACAGCGTCAGCGCGCGCTGGTCCGCATAGCTGGTCAGCAGGCCCAGCGTGCTCTTGCCGATGCTGCGCGCCGGCACGTTGATGATCCGCGCCAAACTGACCGAGTCCTCTGGCGAGAGCGCGACCCTGACGTATGCGAGCACGTCCTTGACTTCCTTGCGCTGGTAGAAGGCCACGCTTCCCACCACGACGTAGGCCACCCTCTCTCTCCGCAGCGCATCCTCGATCAATCGCGACTGCGCGTTGGTGCGGTACAGCACCCCGACCTGCGTGCCGGAATCCATGTCCAGCAGTTCCCGCACCGAGCCCGCCACGTAGCGGGCCTCTGCGGCCCCGCTCATGGCGCGATACAGCACGATCGGATCTCCTTCCAGGCGATCGGTCCAGAGACGCTTGCCCTTCCTCTGCTCGTTCTGCGCGATGACCGCCCCGGCCGCGTCCAAGATGGGCCGCGTAGAGCGGTAGTTTTGCTCCAAGCGGATCACCCTCGCGCTTGGGAAATCCCTCTCGAAGCCCAAGATGTTGCCGATGTCAGCGCCCCGCCAGGAATAGATTGATTGGTCCTCGTCTCCCACGACGCACACGTTGCAGTCCGGTCCGGCCAGCAGCAGCATGAGATCGTACTGCGGGCGGTTCGTGTCCTGGTACTCGTCCACCATCAGGTAGCGGTAGCGCTCGCGAACCGCGTTGCGGACAGATTCGCTTTGCTCCAGCAGGCGGACCGCTTCCAGCAGCAGGTCATCAAAGTCCAGAGCGTTGGAGGCGAGCAGGGCGCGTTCGTACTCCTTGAAGATCCGGTTCAGCTCATCCGTAGTCGGGTCGCTCTCGTCGGCCCTGCCAATCCTGGAAAACCTGCCGCTCTTGGCCCGGCTGATGGCCGATAGCGCTTCGCGCGGCTTGATGAAGTCTGGCTTTACGCCAAGCTTCTTCATGGCATCCTTCACCACGGAAAGCTGATCGCTGGCATCAAAGATCAAGAACTTCGGAGTGAAACCGCGCCGGTAGTCCGCGAGGGGCTCACCGTACTGGCGAAGCAACCGAGCGCAGAACGCGTGGAAGGTGGACACCGTCGGGAGCCCGATGTGCGCGATGCCGTTCTCCTCCAGCAGGCGGCCGACACGCTCGCGCATTTCCCCGGCCGCCTTGTTGGTGAAGGTGACGGCGAGAATCGAGCCGGGGCTGACGCCCTTCTCGGCGATCAGGTGGGCGGCGCGAGTGACGATGACCCGGGTCTTGCCGCTGCCCGCCCCGGCTAGCACCAGCAACGGCCCCTCGGTGTGCTCTACCGCCTCGCGCTGCTGTGAATTCAGAGAGGCAAGCAGCGACATGCGGGTTCCTTCATCTTAACTTCCACGCCGGCCCCGCCAATCCTGCCTAATCGGTCGTTACAATGTTCATGGACTAGCTCGATGGCGAAGCACGTGCAATGGACTCGGACACGGCGCGAGTTGCTGCGCGATTCGTGTTGCGGCATGGGCTACCTAGCCCTGCAAGCCATGGCCGGCAGCCAAGCCCTGCGGGCCGCCTCGTCGCAGAACCCGCTAGCGCCGAAGCCGGCGCACGTCGCGAATCCCAAGGCCAAGTCGGTCATCTTCCTCTTCATGGCCGGAGGGCCGAGCCACATCGAGACCTTCGACCCCAAGCCTCTTCTCAACGAGCTCCACGGCCAGCCGCGGCCGGCCGAGTTCGGAGAAGCCAAGTACCAGTTCGTCAAGCCGGACGCCAAGCTGCTGGGAACCAAGCGCACGTTCAAGCACTATGGCAAGGCGGGCATCCCGGTATCGGACCTATTGCCCCACACGGCAGGCTGCATCGACGACATCGCGGTCCTGCGCTCATGCCACGGCGACATGGTCGTGCACTCGGCCGCGCAGTACGAACTGATGACAGGGCGCATCGTGCCCGGCTTTCCGTCGATGGGATCGTGGGTTGTCTACGGCCTCGGAGCGGAGGCCGAATCGCTGCCAGCATACGTGGTCATGCCGGATCCCGATGGCGCGCTGGAAGCCGGGCAGCCGATGTACATGAACGGGTTCCTGCCTGCCGTGTACCAGCCCACCACCTTCAGGCCCGGCGACCGGCCGGTGCTTAACCTAGACCTGCCGGACGGGATCAGCCGGGACGAGCGGCGCAAGACCGTAGACCTGATCCAAGCCCTCAACCGGGCATCGCCCGACCCGCCCAACGATGAGTTCGAGGCTCGCATCCGAACCTACGACCTTGCCTTCAAGATGCAGGCCGAGGCCCCGGAAGTCTTCGACCTGTCCAGCGAGGGCGCCGGCACCTTGGAAATGTACGGCGTGGGCAAGGAGCCCACGCACGACTACGGGCGGCGCTGCCTGCTGGCGCGGCGGCTGGTCGAGCGCGGCGTGCGGTTCGTGACGGTCGTTTCGGGCGGCGGCCCGGGCAGGCTGCAGTGGGACGCGCACAACGACATCGAGGAGAACCACCTGCGCATGGCGGCGCAGACCGATCAACCGGTCGCGGGGCTGCTGAAGGATCTCAAGCAGCGCGGGATGCTGGACGAAACGCTCGTGCTGTGGGGCGGCGAGTTCGGGCGCTCCCCCGAAGCCGAGACTCGCCAAGATGGCAGCGCCGGGCGTGACCACCACAATCTAGGCTTCACCATGTGGATGGCCGGCGGCGGCATCCGCGGCGGCCAGGTCGTAGGGGCGACGGACGCGATCGGCCTGCGCGCGGTGGAGAGGCCGTATCACTTCCGGGACATCCACACGACTATCCTGCACCAGCTCGGCTTGGATCAGTACCAGCTGACCTACCCGCATCTGGGCCGTGACGAGCGCCTGACGCTAGTGCACGGCAACGTCATCGAGGAGATCGTCTAGGCACTCCGGAAATGGCGATACACTGGGCTCAATGCCCGCGAACTACCAAGCCGAAGTTGTCGGCGTGTTCGGTCAGCCCGTAGCGGAAAACCCGACCGGAGTCATGCAAGAGGCGGGCTTCGCCTCCGCCGGCCTGAACTGGCGCTACCTAAATTTCGAGGTGCCGCCCGAAAAGCTCGGCGCCGCGATGGATGCGGTGGACGCGCTGGGCATGCGCGGCATCAACCTCACGATTCCGCACAAGGTGGCGGTCATCGAATATCTGGACGAGCTGGCACCGGAGGCGCGCGCGATCGGCGCAGTCAACACGGTGCGCGTCGAAGGCTCGAAGAAAATCGGCGAGAACACCGATGGGAAGGGGTTCTTGCGCGGAGTTCGCAATGACGCGGGCATGGATCCGTCCGGCAAGCGGGTCGTACTGCTCGGCGCCGGCGGGGCGGCGCGGGCCATAGGGACCGAGCTGGTGCTGGCCGGCATCAGCGACTTGCTCGTCGTCAACCGTTCCGAAGGGCGCGGCAGCACCATGGTCGGCGACCTCAAGGCGGCCACGGGCGGCCCGGTCCGTTTTCAGCACTGGTCCGGCACGTTTGCCGTGCCGGCCGACTGCGACCTGCTCGTGAACGCGACCTCGATCGGCCTGTACCCCGATGTCAACGCAGTGCCGAACGTCGATCTTTCATCGGCTCGCGCAGGTACGTTGGTGGCCGACGCGGTCTTCAACCCTCCCGAGACCAGGCTTCTGGCCGCGGCCCGCGAGCGCGGCCTGCCCACTTTGGATGGCCTGTCGATGTTGGTCTACCAAGGCGTGATCGCCTTCGAAATGTGGACCGGCCAGTCCCCGGACGAAGCCGCCATGAAATCCGCTCTGAGAAACGCTCTCGGCGTCGACTGAGCTAGGCGGCAACACAGGGCGGGCGACCCGGACGGGCCGCCCGCTGCTGCATTGATGGAGGTTGAGTCGCTTGGGCTTCCCGCAGCAAGAGAAACCCGGACATCATGCGCGCCTAGAAGCGGTTCCCTCCGCGACCGCCGCGACCTCGGCCGCCCGCCCCAAACGGGCGTCCGCGGCTCGACATGCCCCATCCCGGCCTTCGGCCAAAGCGCGGGGGCCGCGCGCGATCGGCGCCATAGAACCAGTCGCTGCCCAGCGACCGGAAACGTTCGAACCTGTCTTGTCGATCCTCGCGCTCCGCTTGGGACAGCGCGAGCATTGAGGAGCCCAGCAAGGCGCGCAGCTGCTGACGCGAGGCACCCGCCTCGGCCAGGTCGGATTCTTCATCCGCAGCCAGCGGCTCGGCCGCGGGGGCTTGCCCGGCCTCCCGACCAGATTCCGGCTGTTCCGATCCCGCTGCGGCCTCGTTGGCGGCATTGATCTGAGGCGGAGTTGCCGGGCTTGGACCCGGCGTGTCCTGAGAGTTCGCAGCGGTCGCGAGGACCAGTAGCGTCACAATGCCGAAGATCATGCAGTGAACTCGGATCACTGCATTTCTCCGGAACGGTTCGATAGCGATGCAGGCTACGGTCAAGTGCTTCAATCCCGCTTGCATACGAATAGACGAGTGGCATCGGGGGTTTCGTCTCACAGGCTTGTAAAAAATTCGTTAAGACAGCCGACATGCTGGCGTCATCCCAACCCTAGAACTCCCGGCGGGCAGAGACAAGAAGGGCGACCCCCGAAAGAGGCCGCCCTGTAGAACGGATCGGTTGATCGTGATCGAGCGCTTAGCGCGCGAACGGGCGGTTGGCTGCGCGCTCCCGCCACGCTTGAGCCCACTGCGGCCCGACATTCTCGGAGCGGCCGCCGCGCCGAGCCCTGCGACCGCCACGGTTCGATCCCGGGCGGTGATCCGGGCCGCGGCTGCGGCTGGCGCCTCGTCCCCGGCTTGGCCCGCGCCTTCCGCGACTTGCTCGAGCGCGATTGTCGCCGCGAGAACCTCGCGAGCGCGCTGAAGCGCGGCCGCGACCCCCGGCGTCGACCAAGCCCATGCGGGCAGCGATGGCGAAGTCCCGCATCTTTTCGCGCAACTCGTTCAGTTCCGCGATCTTTGCCTTCTGCTCGTCGGTCAGCACGGCCTCGACCTTGGCCTGTTGCTCGGCGCTCCAGGCCTCACGCTCCTCTCCGGACTGCCCGCGAGGCGGTCTCTCGCGACGGATGTCGCGAATCTTGTCCAATTGCTCCGCGGTGAAACCGAACGCCTCCGTAGCGGCTTCGGCCGCGTCGCCTCGGTCACGCCCGCGCCTGCGCTGGTCGTCCTGAGCGAGGGCGCTCGTGGACATCGCCAGCGCGGCAATGGCGGCGAGGGCAACTTGCTTGATGTGTTGTGTTGACATGCTGTTCTCCTGCCTGTTCTGGTTTCGGTGCGCCCCAGTCCGGTCCGGTTCAAGCGGGGTCCTGAAGCGCGTGTACTTAACTAGACGAGGCCACCCGGAAAGCGTGTCTCGCTGTCTGTAAAGAGCAGGTCAAACTTGTGGAGCCGGTATCTTGGCTAGGCCTGCCGCTCGGCCTGCTGGATGACTTCCCTGGCGCCGTAGATCGGCCGGCCCTGGCTCTCGAAGTACGTGCGCGTCAGGACCTCTCCGACCAAGCCGGTGCAGAACAGCTGCAGTCCGGTGAGGGCCAACACGGAGGCGGCGATCAGCAACGGGCCGTGCTCGACCATGATGTGCGTTCCTTGCAGCTTCTTGAACAGCAGGAACGCCAGCGCGGCCCCGCCAGCGCCGCCGCAGAGGATTCCGAGCGAGCCGAAGAAGTGCATCGGGCGCGTCAGGTAGCGGGCGAGAAACACGACCGTGAGCAGGTCGAAAAACACCCGCAGCGTGCGGCCGAGGCCATAGTGGGAGCGACCCGCCGCGCGCTCGCGAATGCTGATGGGCACCTCGGCGATCCGGGCGCCGTGCATCGCGGCCAATACCGGGACGAAGCGATGCAGATCGCCGTACAGCCGGAGATGGTCCAGCAGGTCCGCGCGGTATGCCTTGAACGTGCCGCCGAAGTCGCGCAGCTCGACACCCGACAGCTTGCGAATCAGCCAGTTTGCGACCCGCGACGGCAACCGCCGCGTCAACAGGCCGTCGTTGCGGTCCTCGCGCCAGCCGTTGACCAAGTCGTAGCCCTCCTCGACCTTGGCCAGCAGCGAGGGAATGTCCTCGGGAGCATGCTGCAGATCGCCGTCCATCGCGACGACCACCTCTCCCGAGGCGGCCTCGAAACCGGCTGCCAGGGCAGCGGTCTGGCCGGAGTTGCGCCGCAGGCAGACTGCCTTCAACCTAGGCTCGTTGGCGCATAGGTTGCGGAGCAGCCGGACGCTGCCGTCGGTGGAGGCATCGTCAACGATGACGACTTCAAAGCTGCGCCCCAGCCCGGCGAGGGTGTCGACGAGCCGGTCTACCAAGGGCAGCAGGCTGGGCTCCTCGTTATGGGCCGGGATCACCACCGAGACCGCGGGCCGAGCGCTCATGACACCTCACTCCCGCGGGCGGTCCAGGTCATCGACCGGCAGGCCCACCACATTGTCGTAAGAGCCGATCACGGCTTCCGCGAATCTGCCCGCCCCACCCTGGATGCCGTAGGCGCCCGCCTTGTCAAGCGGTTCGCCGCTCGCAACGTATTCGTCGATCTCTTCCTCGGTCAGGGCGCGGAAGACCACCCAGGTCTCGTTCAAGTGGGCCAGCCGCAGTTCGCCATCGAATACGGCCACGCCGGTCAAGACCCTGTGCGGGCGGTCCGAGAGCTTTCGCAGCATGCGCTTGGCATCGGCGCTGTCGCGCGGCTTGCCGAGCACCTCGCCCCGGACCGTCACGGCGGTGTCCGCGCCAAGGCTGCGCCGCCCCGGCTCCCATGCCGCCTCCGCCTTGGCCGCTGCCAGGCGCTGCACGTAGCACTCCACGCGCTCGTTCCCGCGCCTGGACTCGTCGACACCGACGGGACGCCGCTCGAACTCGACCCCGGCCCGGGCAAGCAGCTCTGCACGGCGCGGCGAAGCCGAAGCCAAGATCAAGGGCGGCTGGCACCGCAACAAGCTCTCGGCCATGAATCGATGTACGGATAGATGCGCTATCGGTTCAGATAGCTGGGGGCGTCGAGCGCCGCCCCGGATTCGCCCGAGTCGCCGCTGTCGGTGACAACAGCGGCGGGCGCCCCTTCCGCAACGGCTTCCGGCCCCTTCGGGAATCCCTCGGTCAGGCGGTGGACCCTGCCGTTGAAGGCGGACAGGAACGCCACCAAGTCGTCTTTCTCGGCCTCGCTGAGCCCGAGCGGGCGGATCTCGGGCTGCATGGATTCCGGCGCCGAGCCGCCGCGGTCGTAGTGTTCGATGACCTGGCGGATGTTCATCATGCGGCCGTTGTGCATGTACGAGTAGCGACGCAGGGCGTCACGCAAGCTCTGGGTCTTGTACTTGGTCCCGTCGTCGCCGTGCCCGTCTCGCTCGGCCACGCCCGTGTAGTGAAAGTCGTGATCGGTCAGCATGGGGCCGTTATGGCAGCGAATGCACTCGGCCTTGCCGGTGAACAGGGCCATCCCGCGCTTGGCGCTGGCGGACAGCGCAGCCTCGTCACCCAGCAGGTAGCGGTCCAGGTCGCTATCGTAGGAAACCAGCGTGCGCTCGAAACTGGCGATAGCCTTCGCCACTAGCTCGAACGTAATCTCCTCGCCGGGAAAAGCCTGCCCGAACGCACGGACGTAGAAGGGGTCGCGGCGGATTCGCTCGACCGCCTCGGCAGGGTCCAAGGACATTTCCCTGTGGTTCTCGAGTGGCTTGGAGACCTGCTCTTCCAAGGTCTTCACGCGCCCGTCAAAGAACATCGTGCGCTGCCAGCCGACGTTCAGAAGGCCCGGCGTCTTGCGCGACAGCTCGCTTTCGTCGAGGCCCCAGCCACGCGAGAGCCCGTCCATGAAATGGAGCTCGCGCTTGTGGCAAGTGCCGCAGCTGCGGCGTTGCCCGCCCGACAGAATCGAGTCGAAGAAGAGTTCCTCGCCGAGCCGGATCTTGGCCTCGGTGGGAGGGTTGTCGGCAGGGAACGGCGGCGATCCGGACAGCGGCTCAAGGCGCGGCGCTTCGGCCGCTAGGCCGTTGCCGGCAATGCCGAGTGCGAAGAGAAGCACGAGCGGTCCAGAACGCCACCTCATTACGCTGACATTCTAGCCGTTATCCGCTTCGGAGGGAAGAGGCAGATGCCGGTTTCCGGCTGGGTCGGAATCCGGACCGCCTAGACCGGCTGTTGGGTCTGGGCGACCATGACGCGCTTCTGGAAGTCGGCCAGCATGGCCTCGTCCAGGCGAACTTCGGTGGGACGCCGCTCGAGCGTCGTCATGCGGTCGATCTTGTCCTGGAGCTTGAGCAGCGCGTAGAACAGATTCTCCGGGCGCGGCGGGCAGCCGGTCACGTATACGTCCACCGGCACCATCTTGTCGACGCCTTGCAGGACGCCGTAGGTGTTGAACGGGCCGCCGACCGAGGAGCACGCACCCATCGAGATACACCACTTCGGCTCGGGCATCTGGTCCCAGATGCGCTTCAGGACCGGGGCCATCTTCAGCGAGACAGTGCCGGCGACGATCATCAAGTCCGACTGCCGCGGGCTCGGCCGGAACACTTCCGCGCCGAAGCGGGCGATGTCGAAGCGCGATGTCGACGACGCGATCATTTCGATCGCGCAGCACGCCAGGCCGAAAGTCAGCGGCCAGATCGCGGACTTGCGCGCCCAATTGAACACGTAGTCCACGGAAGTCGTCATGAAGTTCCGTTCGAACTGATTCTGAAGATACGGCATGGAGTCCCGATTGACCTTCGATTATAGCGCCGCAGACTCGCGGCCCCCTGGATGCGGCCTCCGGCCCTGCAACAGAGACCAAGCGGGCCGACGGGCCGGCGCCTAGACTTAGAAAGCGACAGGAGCCGTCCGTCGGTTGCTCGACCGGAGCGTTGAGTGCGGCACAAGCGTCAGCAGAGGACATCGGCGCGCCAGCGTGCTGCGGCGGCAACGGCGCTGGCGCTGCTTGCGGCAGGATGCAACTTCCCGGTGTTCACGATGGACACCGAACCGCCGTTCTCGACATTCGGGCGCCCGATTCCAATCGCGGAGCCGGACAGCCCTGGCAGAAACGCCTCGACGGCAGACCTGCCTCGCATCATCCGCAACGACGCGGCGTGGAGACAAGTGCTGTCGCGGCGCAGCTTCCAAGTGATGCGCCGCGGTGCCACCGAGCCCGCCTTCAGCGGCAAGTACGACGACTTCTACGAGACCGGCATCTACCGCTGTGCGGCATGCGGTACCGCGGTCTTTGCATCGGACGCGAAATATGACTCGCGGACCGGCTGGCCCAGCTTCGCGGCTGCCTTCGCCGAGGGCAACATCTCGGTCAACTGGGATTTCAGCTGGGGCCTGCGCCGACGGGCAGTGAGCTGCGCGCGCTGCGATTCACACTTGGGCCATGTCTTCAACGACGGGCCCCCGCCAACCCTGCGGCGCTATTGCATCAACTCCGCAGCGTTGCGGTTCACGCCGCAAGGCGATTGACTTCCGCCCGCGCCACGGAGCCGGACCAGCGGCCACGTTCTGTAGTCAAGACAAGTGCTCCGAGCATGACCGGAGCCCGAAGACCGGCGGAGCGGTCCCGCTCGGTCAAGACTGCCTGCCCAAGCAGTCGAACCTCGCGCGGCGGGTCACTCCTTGGTCGCGGGCGCGTCCTGCGCCGTGCCGGGCTCGTCCAAGCGTCCGCACCAAGCTATCGCGCCTTCGAGCACCGATTGATATTCCGCCGCTTGAAACGCCGAGCCGCCGTGACCGAGGGCGGACAGGAACGCGCGCCCGGCCCCGATCTCGCGAGTCCAGATGATGGGATGGTCGCCCATTGCGATGTCCTTGTCGATCCACAGCAGTTTCATTCGCGGCTCGTAGGTTGACTCGTCCAGGGAAGCCAGCACCTCGACGCCGCTTTGGTGGCGGACGCTGCGGTCGAACGAATACCACTCGTCCGCCCAGTGCCATGGCTCGGCGAGATGCCGCATCGCCGGATGGTCGCCCCGATCGACTGTCATCGGCAGCCGCGGATGGTCCATGGTGTGGCCGATGAACGTAGTCCCGACCACTACGTCCCTGTACCACTCCCAGGCAGAGTGCGAGTCGTCGAGAGCCGCGTGAATGCCGACAAACCCGCCGCCGCCCTCGATCCACCGCTGCACGGCACTGCGCTGGGAAGCACTGAGGGGCGCGCCGCTGACGTTGTGCCAGACCAGCACGCGCACGCGATCCAGAACCGGCGTGTCGAAGACCGCTCCGTTCTCGGAATGGAACATTGACCAGCCCCTTCGCTCGGCGATACCGCGGAAGGCCTTCACGCCCTCTTGGATGGCCTCGGCATGGCGAAAGCCGTTGGTCTTGGAAAACACCAACACGGCCGGATCGGCCAACTCGGGCAGCGCCGGCGGCTCAGTGTCGTAGCTGGCCGAGGGGTTGAAAGCCCGATAGACATTGCGCACCATCGGGTGGAAGCTCGCCGCAACCACCAAGACGAGCATGACAGCCAAGCACCAAGCCGCAATTCGGACGAGTCGCAATCCAGCCTCCACCTCGTGGCGAGCGGCCGACCGCGTTCGGCATCGCCCGCCAACAGCCCTATGCTTGCCGACCTTGGCCGTTCGCGTCAAGGTGAGGCTAACCATTGCAATTCGGTCAAGGTACGATGGATCAGGCCGCATTCGCCGCGAAGCTGAAGGCGAGCGGGCTGGGGGCGTGAGCGTGTCCGATACGGACGAGAAAGCGGTACTGATCGGGCTGGCCAACAGGGCGATCAATCTGCCGATGGACCTAGGAGGGATGCCTAGGGATCTGCAGGTCGAGTACCTGACGGCATTCCGGGAAGAACTCGCAGCCTTCGAGAAGTCCCTTGAGGACCCGGAAATTCGCGAGGCGGTCGGGGAGATAGCGGAAATCGTGGAGGATCGCCTGCGACGAGATTTTGGAGCATGAGCAAGCGGACGAGACCGAACCCCCGAACCGTCGAATCGGTCTAGTCGAGCTACCAGCCGACTAGGGCCGAAATGGAGGAGGAGTTCGCCGTGGACGTGCCGAGCGCCACGGTCGAGGAGCGGATGGCTTCTCTCGGCCGCGCCCTGACCGAGACGGTCCACGTTCGCTGGATCGACAAGCCCCGGACCAAGCAGCGGTAACGTAGGGTGTCAAGCGGTTAGAGCGCATTCTTCGTCACTATTCCATGTGATTCCCAAAGTGCTTGGGAAAATCAAGGGCTGGTCTCTTCCAATGCCAATGGAGCATCCAACACGGATGCTCGTTTTCCATTGCAAACAACCCCTCCCGTCAGGCTCGCTCGGCATTGGCAGGGAGTGCGTTTGGCACCTCCCGCGGGAAGTGGCTATCCTAGTTTTGGAGATCGGGACTCCCGCGTTGGGGCTCGGATCCAGGGTCCGAGCAGCGGACCGGCGACTAGTCTCTCTGCAATACGGCGCGACTTAGAGGCGACGCTGTCTTGGCTGAGAACGGGCGCCACCTCTACCACCGGGCATCAGGGAACGCAGACATGGGCAAAGTCACCGGGTTCATGGAATTCGACCGCCAGGCGACCCCGTACCGGCAGGTCGAGGAGCGCGTGCAGGACTGGAAGGAGGTCATGCACCACCTGGAGGAGCCCCAGCTCAAGACCCAAGGCGCCCGCTGCATGGATTGCGGCATCCCCTTTTGTCACAGCGGCTGCCCGATCAACAACATCATTCCCGACTGGAACGATCTGGTCTACCGGGGACGCTGGAAAGAAGCCCTGCAGGTGCTGCACTCCACCAACAACTTCCCCGAATTCACAGGGCGGATCTGCCCCGCGCCGTGCGAGACCGCCTGCGTGCTCGGCATCAACGACGACCCGGTTTCGATCAAGTCCATCGAGAAGGCCATTGCCGACCGCGGCTGGCAAGAGGGCTGGATCAAGCCGGAGCCGCCGCCCAGCCGCACGGGCAAGAAGGTAGCAGTCGTGGGTTCGGGCCCGGCCGGGCTGGCCGCTGCGCAGCAGTTGAACCGCGCGGGTCACACCGTCACCGTGTACGAGAAAAACGAGGTGCCCGGGGGGCTGCTGGTGCTTGGCATCCCGGACTTCAAGATGGACAAGGAGTTGGTCGCGCGCCGCGTCCAGCAGATGGAGGCCGAAGGCATCGAGTTTCGTTGCGGAGTCCACGTGGGAGTGGGCCTCGAAGCCCAGAAGCTGTTGGCCGAGCACGACGCCATCCTGTTGTGCATTGGCTCGGAGCATCCGCGCGACCTGCCGATCCCAGGTCGAGACTTGAACGGCATCCACTACGCGATGAACTTCCTGCCCCAGCAGAACCGGCGGGTGGCGGGACGCCCGGTCGACCCCGACTTCGACCTGAGTGCGGCGGGCAAGAACGTGGTGATCATCGGCGGCGGCGATACCGGCGCGGACTGTCTCGGCACATCGCGTCGCCAAGGCGCGATCAACATCCACCAGTTCGAGCTGCTGCCAAAGCCGCCCGACAGCCGGGACGAGCCCGGGGCGATGCCTTGGCCGAACTGGCCCTTCACGTTCAAGGTCGAGAGTTCGCACGAAGAGGGCGATGTGCGCGACTACGCGATCAACACGAAAGAGTTCATCAGCGACGCCAATGGCAACGTGCGGGCCCTGAAAGCCGTTCGCCTGCAATGGCCGGAGCCGGATCCGATCACGGGCCGTCGGCCCTTCAAGTTCGAAGACGTACCTGGGAGCGAATTCGAGGTGCCGGCGGACCTAGTGCTGCTGGCGATGGGCTTTGTGCATCCGGTCCACGAGGGCGTTGTCAGCCAGCTTGGCGTAGCCAAGGACCAGCGCGGCAACGTCGAAGCTGATTTCGGCGGATTTCAGACCAGCGTCCCCAACGTCTTTGCCGCCGGCGACGTCCGCCGCGGCCAGTCGCTGGTTGTCTGGGCCATCGCCGAGGGCCGCAAGGCGGCCCGCGCGGTCGACATCCATCTGACCGGCTCTAGCATGCTGCCCGCGCACTGACGCACAGTCCAGCCCGCAGCGGGCCGCAAGCGGCCGTGCGCGCTCCCTCAGCGGGCCGTTTCCCGCGCTTCCAGCTTCTTGCGCAGCCGGGCCGCGAAGCGGCCGACATCGACCACGACCCGCTCATGCGTGCCCCTGCCGACCACTTCGGCCCCGTCCGAGGCCTCCACTTCGAAGCTGGCTCGACGCCCGTCGACGGCAACGAGCTTGGCCGTATACGTCACCGACTGCCCCATCGGCGTGGCGGCCAAGTGCTCCACGCTGACCTTGATTCCCACGCTGTCGTTGCCTTCGCCGACATGCGGCAGGATGGCGTCGCGGCAACAGATCTCCATCCAATGGATCATTGACGGCGTTGACAGGGAGGGGCGTACATCCGCCCCGAGAAAGTTGATGCAATCGTCGCGTCGCACGACGCGGACTTGTTCCAGCGAGATGCCCGGTTCCAGCATGAGGCAATGATACATTCCCCACTGGCACGCCCTTATAATCGGGGCACATGCCACAAACCACGCGGCGCCAAGCGCTGGTTTCGATAGCTGCGGGGCTGTCGGTTCGCTCCCTGCCCGGGCAAGACGCTTACGAGCCCGTCACGTTCTCTGCGGAGGAGTTCGATCTGCTGGGAATCGTGGTGGACATGATTCTGCCCGCATCGGACACCCCCGGGGCGCGCGAAGTGGGGGTCCACGCGATGATCGACGAGGACCTGGCCAAGAGCTCCGATCCGCTGGAAACGCTCCGCAAGGGGCTCGCCGCCTTGCGCGCGGAAGGCTTTGCGGACATGGAATTGCCGCAGCGCGTGGCCGTGCTCACCCGCTTTGAAGGTGCTTCCGGGGAGAACAAGGATTTCTTCGAGACCGTCAAGGGATTGACGATCGACGCCTACTACTCGACCGAAGTCGGCTTGGTCCAAGAGCTCGGCTACCAAGGCAACACCTATCTGGACGAATTTCCGGGCTGCACGGACGACCACGAGCTAGAGGACGCTGACTGATGGCGGGCGGCGACCACGACGTCGTGATCATTGGCAGCGGGGCCTCTGGCGGCATGGCCGCATGGAACCTGACGCGCAAGGGCGCCAAGGTGCTGATGCTGGAGGCGGGAGAACGGTTCGAGCGAGCGGAATTCTGGTCGCACGTCAAGCCGTGGGAAGAGCGCGAGCGCCGGCGGCGCGGGGAGCGCAGCCCCGGATTCGAGACGCTGCCGCTGCGCGAGAGCCCCTACGAAACGCTAGCCGGCCAGCACTTCCTGCTGCGCCGGGTTTGGGGCGTTGGCGGCAAGACCAACATTTGGGGGCGGGTCTCCCTGCGCTACGGCGACCTCAACTTCAACGAGCCGGCCGTTGACGGCTGGGAGATCCCCTGGCCGGTGTCGTACAGCGACATCGCGCCATACTACGACAACGTCGAAAAGCTGATCGGGGTTTGCGGCGGCACCGACGACTCGAAGTTCCTGCCCGGGTCCCGGCACCACCTACCGCCGCCAAACCTGCGCTGCGGCGAAGTGCTGCTGCGCAAGGGCGCCGAAAAGGCCGGGTACACCGTCGTGAACGGCCGCCGCGCGGTCCTGACCGAGGAGCACCGCGGCCGGGCCAAGTGCCACTACTGCGGCGCGTGCGGCAAGGGCTGCGATATCGGGGCGTTTTTCAACTCGCGGGACTACCTATTGGAGGACGCATTCGCGACGGGCAAGCTTGAGCTGCGGGAAAACGCCATCGTCTCGCACGTTCTGACCAATGAGGACGGCGCAGCGAGCGGCGTGCGCTACTTCGAGCGGTTGACCGGAGAGGAGCGCACCGTCGCTGCCAAGCGCGTGGTGGTGGCGGCATCGGCGGTCGACTCGACCAGAATCCTGCTCAATTCCAAGTCCTCCGCACATCCCAACGGCATTGGCAACGGCTCCGACGTGATCGGGCGCTACCTCTGCGAGCAGTTCCGATTTCACGTCTACGCGTTTGCGCCGCAACTCTACGGACGCCCCGCGACCAACGACGACGGCATCTCGGGAGGGCACATCTACATCCCCCGGTTCGAAAGCCCCGAGGACAAACGCGACTACATGCGTGGCTTCGGCATCCAACTGTGGGGCATCGGCTGTGGCCCCAACGCCCAGTTCGCCAAGCGCATGGCCGGATTCGGCCTTGACTTCAAGCGCGACGTGCGCAAGAGCTATCCCGCGCTGGTCCAGATGCATCCCTACGGAGAGGTGCTGCCCTATAGGCACAACCGGATCGCGGTCGATGGCACGCCGCCGGACCGCTTCGGCGTGCCCACGATACGCATCGAGTACAAGCTGGGCGAGAACGAGCGCAAGATGGTCCCACGCATGTACGACGTCGTCGAGGAGATCCTCCACGCGATGCGAGCAGAGCCGCTGCCCTACCAGCGGGGAGACCTAGATGAACTGGGGGCGGCAATCCACGAGCACGGCACCTGCCGCATGGGCGAAGACCCCAAGCGGTCGGCGTTGAACGACTTCATGCAAATGCACGAAGTCCCGAACGTGTTCGTCGTGGACGGCAGCGCATTCCCGACGCCAACCGAGAAGAATCCCACGCTGAGCATCCTGGCATTCGCCTGGCGGGCAACCGACTATATGGCCGAACAGATGCGGCTGGGAAACATCTGATGCCAGCCGGATTCGGCAGGCGATCAACCTGCCGCCGGACAGTTAGCGCGCCGGATCTCGGGCTGCGGCCAGCGCGCCACGGGCGGGCTATGGATTTGCGGACTTCTCCAGTTCGTTATCGATGACGCTGCGATAGTTCTCTATGGCCCTCGCGCCGGTCATCAGGATCCCGTTGACCAAGATGGCCGGCGTGCCCTCGATGCCCAGATTCCTCGCTTCCAATGCCTCGATTGCGACGGGCCGCTGATACTTGCCGGAGTTCAAGCATTCCATCAACGGCTCAGGGTCTACTTCCGTAGCCTCCGCTACCTCGGTGTAGGTCGCATCGGTGAACAGGTCTTGTTCAAACAGCTTGGCGCGGTACTCCCAGAACTTGTCCTGCTCTCCGGCGCAGCGTGCCGCCTGCGCCGCGCGGACGGCTTCTGGATGGATATCGGTCAGAGGCAGGTCCTTGAACACCCAGCGGATGCGATCTTCGTATTCCTCGCGCAGCTCGGACAGGACGGGCTGGACCTTGCGGCAGAACGGGCACTGAAAGTCCGAGAACTCCACGATCGTCACAGGGGCGTCCAACGGGCCGCGCTGGCGGACCTCTCCCAAGTCCACCGGCAGCCTGGGAGGGTCCAAATGGACCTCTATCTCGGAGTCGGCGCGGAGCGCCGCCACGAGATCGTTCAGGTGCGTGGTCGCCTTCTGCTGGCGCAAGAGCCTGACGATCTCGTCCCGCACCTCCCTCAGCGGCTGATTGATCTTGCCCTTCTGCTCGTTGTAGAAGTCGCTGACTTCCTTGTTCGTGGGCGCGCCGATCTTCGGCTCGACCTCAACCTCGACGAACTCTTGGACGGTGACGCCCAGCCGCTCGGCCTCGTCTTCGAGGAGTTTCGCCGCGATCGCTGAACCGAGCGCCTGCGAACGCAAGGCATGGACCTGCTGATCCAGCTTGCGCCACTGGGCGCTGACCTCGAGGTCGGACTCGAAGATGGGATCCCCGTTGACCGTGGCCAGGGGCTCGTCTTCCCCGAACGTCGGTATTGCGAGCAGCGCCAACGAGAGCGCGGCGGCACCGATTGCCTGCTTCATGATTCTCATTGTAGTGGCTGAGGGCTCAGAATTTCCATCGAAACCGGGTTCTCGAAACGGCGCTGCGGCAGCGGATCAACAACCCCCGCACGGTGGTTCAGGATTCACGGGGAGGGCGGGCAGCCAGGGTTGGCCTCGGCCGTTCCGACCCACGCTGCGATGCTGACTTTGAGGATGTAGTCAGACGTTGGGCGCAATCATCCAAGCTGCCGAATAGGTGTCATCGGAGTCCTTCGCCGGACCAAGCTTGCAACGCAAGCGATCACGTGGTTGTTGCGCGCCCAGCGCTCGAGTAATAGCCTGTTGGAACTATGTGGATCCTTGCTCTCATACCGCTTCTCGCCCTTCCGTTGGCTGCGGCGGACTCTGTCAATGTGCTCGTGTGGGACGAGCGGCAACCGCGTCAGTCGCAAGCCTACGACAACTTTCTCGGCAACGAGATCGCAGCCCACCTAGAGGCGCTGCCTGGCTTAGAAGTAGTTTCAGTCGGCCAAGATGACCCCAGTCATGGACTTGGCGCTCTGGATCAGCAAGACGTCTTGGTGTGGTGGGGGCACGTGCGCCAAGGCGAGATTCCTGACGAAGTTGGCCAGCGGGTAGTCGAGCTGGTGCGCTCCGGCAAGCTGGCGCTGCTCACCCTGCACTCGGCGCATTGGTCGGTGCCGTTCATGGAAGCCATGTACTCGCGCACGCGAGATGACGCCAAGCGGCGCTTCCCCAATCCCGAGACCAAGATCGAATTCGTGCCTCCGCCCGGCCGCATGCCCCCCGCCTACGACTCGATCGTTACGCCGGCGTACTATGCCTTCGTGCGACGCGGCAAGGTCTCGCAAGTCCGGGTCGACCTGCCCAACTGCGTGTTCCCGGGCGTCGATGCGCACGGCAAGCCCAGCCTAGTGACTGTAACGATGCCGGAACACCCGATCATGGCAGGCTTGCCGCGTCAATTCGAAATCCCCCAGAGCGAAATGTACGACGAGCCATTCCATGTCCCGGAACCGGATCAGGTCCTGTTCCGAGAGGACTGGCGCGGCGGCGGTTGGTTCCGCGGCGGGATGCTCTGGAACTTAGGCGAGGGAAAGGTCTTCTATTTCCGCCCGGGACACGAGACGTTCCCGGTCTTCAAGGACGCCAACATGTTGCGCATACTAGAGAACGCTGTCCGGTGGCTGGGACAAGAGGTACAACGCTGACGCGGCAATCGGACTGCAGACCATAGTTCCCAACGCAACTCCGCCAGAACCGCGTGATCAATTCTCATCGCCAAGCAGCCGGCTCCGGTCGATGATCACGAGGTCATGAGGGAAGAGAGCAGCGAGCGGACAGCGCGGCTGCGGGCAGGAACCACGCCGGGACTTGCCCCAATCTCGCTGAACGACTAGGCTGGTGCGGAACTCAGCATGCATGGGCCAGCCTGATCCGTTGTTGGTGCCAGCCTTGGTGCAGGCCGTCCCGTCAGAACGGCAACGCCCGCACCATGTATTGAACCTCGACGTATCCGTGGTCCCGAGTGCCGACAGGCCGGAAGCCGAGCCGCTCGTGAAATCCGAGCGAGGCGTCATTCCTAGGCCTCAGATTCACCTCGCATGCGATCTTGAGGAACCGTTCCGCTACCGCTGCCGCCGCATCGAAGTACAGCGCTCTGGCAATGCCCCGCCCTTGGAACCCCGAGTCTACGGCCACCCGGTCGATATAGAGAAAATCGTCGTAGCGTTCGTTCAACCACCGGAAGTTCGGGCTGTCGTAGTCGGCTTCCGGAGCGAGACACAGCAGGAAGCCCGCGATCTGCGAAGAGCACTCAGCTACCCGGAAATACTCGGCCTCCCGCGCGAGCCGCTTCAGCCTCTCCCGCGAGAGGCTGTTGACTGCCGGCACGGCCCGCTCGTTGATGTGCCAGATGGCGTCCAGATCCCCTGCCGCAACCTCCCGGAGCCTCATCGCGCCTGCTGTCGATTCGCTACGCACCTCGGCCATAGGATTCGGGAGACCTCCTGCGTGCACTTGGCGAGCTGCCAGGCACGAGTCCGCCAGACCATTATTCCAGTGCCGTTGGCGCCTTTGCATGGCTCAGCCCCAGCGCCGCCAAGACCGCTAACCTGAATAGATGCAGGCTAAGCCCTACAGCCCGCGCGAAATCGAGCCGAAGTGGCAGCGGTTCTGGGCCGAGAACGCCGTATATCGGACTTCGGACGATCCCAACAAGCCCAAGTACTACGTCTTGGAGATGCTGCCCTACCCCTCGGGAGTGCTGCACATGGGCCACGTGCGCAACTACGCGATCGGCGACGCGCTGGCTCGCTACAAGCGCATGCAGGGATTCCGCGTCCTGCATCCCATGGGCTGGGACTCGTTCGGCCTGCCAGCCGAGAATGCCGCCATCAAGAACAAGCGCGACCCGCGCTCTTGGACCCGCGCGAACATCGCGGCCATGAAGCGGCAGCTGAGCGCGTTCGGCTTCAGCTACGACTGGGATTGCGAGATGTCCAGTTGCGAGCCGGAGTACTATCGCTGGAACCAGTGGTTCTTCCTGCGCATGTGGGAGAAGGGCCTCGCCTATCGCAAGAAGGCCACCGTGAACTGGTGCCCCGCGTGCGCCACCGTGCTGGCCAACGAACAGGTCGTGGACGGCTGCTGCTGGCGCCACGAAGACACACCGGTCGAGCTGCAAGAGCGCGACCAGTGGTTCTTCCGCACGACCGCCTACTCGGACGAACTGCTCCAATCGTTGGAAGATCTGGCCGGCGGGTGGCCCGAGCGCGTGCTGACGATGCAGCGCAACTGGATCGGTCGCTCCGTGGGTACGGAGGTGGACTTCACCGTCAAGGACACCGGTCAGCCGATTCGGGTGTTCACGACGCGGGTCGACACGATCTTCGGCGCAACCTGCGTGATCTTGGCGCCGCTCCACCCGCTGGTGGCCGAATTCGGCTTGGGGGACGAAGGCCAGAAGCTGGCGACGGAAGCTGCGACCCAGAGCCCGGACGACCTCGAGAAGGCCGGCTTCTTCACGGGACGCTACGCGGTGAACCCGTATGGCGGGCCGGACGTGCCGATTTGGGTGGGCAACTTCGTCGTCATGAGCTATGGCACTGGCGCGATCATGGCCGTGCCGGCTCACGACCAGAGGGACTTTGAGTTCTGCCGCAAGCACGGCATCCCGGTAGTTCCCGTGATACGCCCTGCCGGCGGCGAGCTCGCTTCGGAGAGCGAAATGACCGAAGCGTTCGCAGGCTACGGCGTCGTGGAGAACTCGGGCCAATTCAGCGGCCTGGCCAGCGAAGCGGCGATCGAGCGGATGAGCGAACATGCGGAAGCCGAGGGATTCGGCAAGGCCTCCGTGACGTTCCGCCTGCGCGACTGGGGGGTGTCCCGGCAGCGCTACTGGGGCACGCCGATTCCGATGATCTCGTGTCCAACATGCGGCTTGGTGCCCGTGCCCGACGAGGATCTTCCCGTGCTGCTGCCCGACAACGTGAACCTCACCGGCACAGGCGAATCGCCGCTCCGCACCGTCCCCGAATTCCTCATCGTCGACTGTCCCAAGTGCGGAGGCAAGGGCGAGCGCGAGTCAGACACGATGGATACCTTCGTGGACTCGAGTTGGTATTTCTACCGCTATACCGACGCCCGCAACAGCTCCGCGCCGTTCAGCCCGGAGAGGGCCCGGTCGTGGTTTCCAATCGATCAGTACATCGGCGGCGTCGAACATGCCGTGCTGCACCTGATCTACTGCCGCTTCTTCACCAAAGTGATGCGCGATATGGGCCTGATCGACTGGGACGAGCCGGTCAGCCGCCTGTTTACGCAGGGCATGGTCATCCGCGATGGCCGCAAGATGTCTAAGAACCTCGGCAACGTGGTCAGCCCCGAGGAACTGGTTGAGAAGTACGGCTCGGACACGGCCCGCGTGTTCTCGCTGTTCGCCGCACCGCCGGATCGGGATCTGGACTGGCAGGACGAGGGCGTGGAGGGCATGTGGCGCTTCCTCTCCCGGGTTTACCGCATCGTCACCCGGAATGCGAACGGGGAGATCGCAGCCAGCAGCGAACCCGCGAACGACGCCGATCGCGCGGCCCTGCGCAAGCTCCACCAGACGATCGGACGCGTCACGCGCGATTTCGAGACGCGCTGGCACTTCAACACCTCCATCGCCTCGGTCATGGAGCTGACCAACGAGCTATACGACCGCGAATCGCAGCTCTCGGCAGCAGTCATGCAGGAAGTGCTGCAGGGCCTGACGCGGCTGTTGAGCCCTTTCTCGCCGCATCTCGCGGAAGAGCTGTGGGAGCGACTTGGGCAAGCGGCTCCGGTGCTCGACGCCCGCTGGCCATCCGTGGATGAGGCCCTTGCGGCGGAGGACAAGGTCCAGGTGGTCGTGCAGGTGAACGGAAAGCTGCGGGACCGGCTCAGCGTGCCAAAGGGCCTGCCCAAGGAGCAGCTCTCGGAGCGGGCACGCGAGCTGGAGCGCATCCGCTCGCTGCTGCAGGGCAAGACGGTCCGCAAAGTGATCGAAGTCCCTGACAGGCTAGTGAACTTCGTGGTGGGTTGATCGCGGACCAGTGATTTGGGCTCAAGCGGAGCGCTGCGAGGCTGGAAGGGGGAGCCCGGTCAGCCCCGTGATTGCGCTCGTGCCGCCGCGCACGGGCCATCGAGCGCAGCCCTCGACGGTCACGAATCGAATCGCCGGACTCAGCGGCGTTTCGTGCTGAGGTGTCCTTCCGCTCAGAAAGCTCGCATTGCTCATGGTCGGAGGTGCACAACTGGGGCGCCTACCGAGATCTTTGGAGGGCGTATAGTGACTACTGGGCGCGGCAAGAAATGACTGGGAGATCAAGATGTCTAAGGAACTGACCGCGATCATCAAGAGCGAAGGGGATGGTTACGTAGCACTCTGCCCTGAGGTTGACGTGGCCAGCCAAGGGGACACGGTGGCCGAGGCGCGCGCCAACCTTCGAGAGGCGCTCGCATTGTTTTTCGAGGGCGCTTCCGAAACTGAGATTGAGCAGCGCTTCTGTTCAGAAGTCTACGTAACTAGCGCATGTTTGACATTGTCGTTTGTATCTTATTGATTCTAAAGGGTCATGAATTGGTGTTGTTACCTAGACCCCCATTTTCGCCCCTTTCCGGCACCGAGGATTGACAGGTCGACGACCGCTCGTTCAGGCATGCTT
>JAJDTX010000133.1 GCA_022826925.1 Bryobacterales bacterium | reverse complement strand
TACCGCTCCAGACTCCTCAACCACTGCTGCGGGTGTCGCGGGCTGCGCCAGCCGGCCCGCTTCTGGTCGACCACGCGCACGGCGGCGTCGGCGAAGGTCGGCATGCCTTGGCTGCGGCGCTTCTCGGCGAGCGGGTCGCCGCCCTGCCGGGCGAGCTTGCGGTTGGCGAGAGCCTGCTCGCGGGCTTCCGCGAGCGGGACCAGGGCGGTGCTGCCGAGTCCCAGCTCGCGTTTCCGCCCCCGGATGACGATCCGCTGGACCCAGCTTCGGGTGCCGGTGGGCTGGACGACGAGGTAGAGCCCCTGACCATCGCAGTGTCGTCCGGGCGGTGCCGAACGGATGAAGGCGGCCGACAGGGCCTTGTCGGGATGGCGGCCCTTGGGCTTGGTTCTCCGGGGTCTGTCGGCTGCGGTGTATCCGGCTTCCATTCCCATATCATATACAGGATGCAGGCGGATTCGGCAAGACTTCCCGACCGGCTGAGCCGGCCGGAACAGAGTCATAAGCTACTATTACTACGTGACTTACGGTGTTTCTAGCACGACTGCGAACAGCAACGGAACGCGTATGGCTGTTAAGACTTCGACAGCGACCACCCTGACGCAGTGCCATCCGGCGAAATCGAGCACGGCAACGGCCGCGTCGGCCGTGCGATCCGGCTTCGGCGCAGCGGTCATCTCGAAGCCAAGGAGCTGTTGGATTACGACTACAACAACGCATTCAGCCTTGCTGCCTGGATCCAGCCAGAGTCGCCCGAAGGCATTATCCTGAGTCGCTCGCAGACGTTCAACGCTCACGACGAAAACTCCGGCAAGGGGGTCACCCTCGCACTCGAGGAAGGGAGGCTGAAACTCAAGCTGATCGGCAGGATGGACGACTGGATCATCGTCGGCTCCCGCCAAGCTCTTGAACTGGATCGCTGGACGCATGTGGCCGCGACCTACGACGGGTCGCGCTTGGCTGGCGGCATCACGTTCTACATTGACGGGCGCAAGGTCGGCACAGTAGCCGAACTGGACTATTCCAATGGCGGAATCAAGACCAAGGAGCCGTTTCGGATCGGCGCGGGCGCAGACAAGGGCAGCGGATTGCTCGGCAGCATTGACGAGGTCGCCGTCTACGACCGGGAGTTGACCGCCGACGAAGCGTCAATGCTCGCCGTGGCTGAAAACCTGAACGAAATCGCGCGGGTCCAGAGCAGTGATCGGACCAGCGGCCAAAGGCACAAGCTCGACCAAGCCTTTGCCGACACGTTCGGCCCCACGGCCGTGACGTCTAGCTGGGCAGCCCTAAACCGATTGAGGCGCGCGAAAGAAGCACTCATGAAGCGGGTCTCTAGCGTGATGATCATGGCCGAGATGGACACCCCTCGCGAGACCTTCATACTCGAGCGCGGCGCCTACGACCAACCGGGGGCCAGAGTGTCCCCCGGCGTCTTGTCCGCTCTGCCGCCATTGCCCGAGTCAGTGCCGAACAATCGGCTCGGCCTTGCGCACTGGCTGGTCGATCCGAAGAATCCACTGACGGCCCGGGTGACGGCGAACCGGTTGTGGCAGATGCTGTTCGGCGAGGGACTTGTGCGGACGCCGGAGAACCTTGGCACGCAAGGCGAGCGGCCGACGCATCCGGAACTGCTGGATTGGCTGGCAGTCGAGTTCGTCGAGAGCGGCTGGGATGTCAAATCGCTCTTGAAGACGATCGCGATGAGCGCGACATACAGACAGGAATCGAAACGAGCGGACGGCGGGATGAGCGAAGACCCGACGAACAGGCTCCTTTCCCGCGGGCCGCGTTTCCGGCTGTCCGCGGAAGCAGTTCGAGACCAAGCTCTGCTGCTGGCGGGACTCTTGCGGGAACGCTTGGGCGGGCCGTCGGTGAAGACGTACCAACCGGACGGACTCTGGTTTGACATCGCTGCGGGCGGCGGCTATACCCGTGACACGGGAGAGAACCTCTACCGCAGGAGCCTGTATACCTACTGGCGCAGAACAATCGGACCGCCATCAATGCTTAACTTCGACTCGGCCACGCGAGAGACTTGCACGGTGCGGACCGAGCGAACGAACACACCGCTGCAGGCGTTGAACTTGATGAACGACGTCACGTTTGTCGAGGCCTCGCGGAAGTTCGGCGAGCGGATGTATCTCGAAGGGGGTCGAACCGCGGAGGATCGCCTGGCGTACGGCTTCGAGATGGCCACCGGAAGGATTCCCAGCGCCCGCGAGTCGGAGATCCTCGATCGGGCGTTCGCCAAGCAGTTACAGAGCTTCAGGGTCGACTCGAACGCAGCCGAGGAACTGCTGGAGCAAGGAGACAGCTCCGCGGACAAGCGCATAGGGCGCGGCGAGCTCGCAGCTTACGCGATGACAGCGGGCATGATCCTGAACCTTGACGAGACGGTGACAAAGCAATGACGGTTCTTGACTCGTCGACCCATCTGACACGGCGCCACTTCTTCGGCCGCAACGCGAGCGGTCTGGGCGTCGCTGCATTGGCCCACTTGATGGGAAGAGATGCTGCGGCGGGCAGCGGTTTGCCCGGGCTGCCGCATTTCGCGCCCAAGGCCAAGCACGTCATTTATCTTTTTCAGAGCGGCGGGCCTTCCCAGATCGACTTGTTTGATCACAAGCCAAAGCTAAAGCAGCTTCACGGCACGGAACTGCCTGATTCGGTGCGCCGCGGCCAGCGACTGACTGGCATGACCGCCTCGCAGACGTCGTTTCCGGTTCACGAGACTTGGTTTGAGTTCAAGCAACGCGGCGAGTCCGGCGCATGGGTCAGCGAGTTGCTTCCCTATACGGCGCAGATCGCCGACAAGCTCTCGTTCATTCGAACGATGCATACCGAGGCCATCAATCACGACCCGGCGGTGACGTACTTCCAGACCGGAGCGCAGCTTGCCGGGCGTCCAAGCATCGGAGCGTGGCTTTCCTACGGCCTTGGAACCGAGAACGAAGACTTGCCGGCGTTCGTCGTGATGACCTCGCGGGGATCGGGGCGAGTCGGCCAGGCGCTCTACACGAGGCTGTGGGGCAGCGGTTTCCTCCCAAGTCGCTACCAAGGCGTCAAGTTCCGCTCGCAGGGAGATCCGGTGCTCTACCTGTCGAACCCGGCGGGCGTGAACCGCGATCGGCGGCGGATGTTCCTTGACGACCTCTCGGCCCTGAACCGAATCCAGCAGGAGCAGTTCGCCGACCCGGAGATCGAGACACGAATCGCCCAGTACGAGATGGCATACCGGATGCAGACATCTGTTCCGGAACTAATGGATCTCTCGAACGAGCCGGAATCCACGTTCGATCTCTACGGCGAGGCTGCGCGCGAGCCGGGAACGTATGCGCGCCACTGTTTGGTCGCACGACGGTTGGTGGAGCGTGGCGTGCGCTTCGTTCAACTCTTTCATCGCGGATGGGATCAGCACCGCTCATTGCCGAACCAACTCCCCAAGCAGTGCGTCGATACCGACCAAGCCTCGGCAGCGCTGATCAAGGACCTTGACCAGCGCGGACTGCTCGACGAAACGCTAGTAGTGTGGGGCGGGGAGTTCGGGCGCACCGTCTACTGCCAAGGCCTGATGACCGACGAAAGCTATGGCCGCGACCACCACCCCCGCTGCTTCACGATTTGGCTCGCCGGAGGGGGCGTGAAGCCAGCGGAGACTTACGGCGAAACCGACGACTTCTGCTACAACATTGTCGACAAGCCAGTTCACGTTCACGACCTGCACGCGACCCTGCTGCACCAGCTAGGGATCGACCACACGAAACTGACCTACTCATATCAAGGGCGCCAGTTCCGCCTTACCGACGTAGGCGGCGAAATTATCCGCGACTTGGTCGCTTAGCGGCCTTCCCCCAGCCGGCCTGTCTGGTCCCGGATGCCGACAGGAATCGAAGAGGGGCTGGCCGAGTCGATCAGTCTGTGGCGGAAGTATTGCGACTTACGCATTGGCTTGAATTCGAGCGGAAGCCTCCTCGTTCGTCGTATCCGAGAATCTCGTCGGCCGGTCTCGTGTCGATGTCGGGTAGCGCCGCGCAACGGTCAGAGATCTCCAAGATGGCTTCCCGAATCGAAGGGGCCCCTCTCCGGCCGCGCGTGCGCCGTAGAGCGTCTTCGAGAGCGCCGATGATCGCGCCAGTCACGGTGGTGCCCCGTTCCTTCGCGAGGGCCCTAGCGAGCCGCTCAGCTTTGACATTCTTGATGCTCAGTGCCATTTGTGCATCTTTCAACCTTAAATATAGACTCCCCCACTGCGGCCCGACGACGGCCGAGCGAGTGGGAGCCATCAAGAACCGTTTCGCGACCGCCCTACTGCCGGGCGACCGGATTCGGCGCGTCCGGTGAACGATACCGCCGCCACGCGGCTACGGCTCGCCTGTGCCGTTACGACCGCCAAGCAGGCGCCCCGGGGAACTGCCGTTGGCGCGCTGGCACGGTACCCGCCTCTCGACCGCATCGACAAGGCAAGCCCTATGGCACCGGAGATCAGTAGATCGCGACCGGCGCAACGGTGGATCCCGTGCCGCCCTGGATCTTGAGAGGCTGGACAACGAAGGCGAACTCGTGGACGCCGGCTGCGGCCAATTCGTCCAGCTTCATCCTCTCCACCAGATGGATGCCGTGGACCGCCAGCATGATCTGGTGGACAGGCAACGACACTTGAGGATCCGGGTTGGGCGAGACTTCGACCGGTTGGTTGTCCGCCCCCAGCAGCATGGGATCCTGTTGCACAAGCCACTGCGCGGCCGCGACGCCGATTCCCGGGTTGGTCGCCATGAAGCGCTCCCCGTCGGTGTCCCAGAGCACGCCCCAACCGGTGTGAATCAGCACCGCGTCGCCCGCTTCCAGCGCGACTCCCTGCCGGTCGAGTGCCTGCTGCAGGTCGTCGACAGTTATCTCGTACGTGTCGGGGAGCATCGCAACGCCCTTGAGAGCGGCCACATCGATGAGCACGCCCCGGGTCATGAGCGTGCCGACGTTCTCGACGCCGAGCCGAGTGAACCCGTCTCGCGTCATGACCTCGCTCTGATCGACGCAGTTGTACAGGCTGCCGCCGATCGTCTGGTGGGTTAAGCCGTCGAACTGTGTGCCCACCTGACCCATCTCGGTGACAACCAGCTCCTCGTTCGAGCCACGCTGGTTCGACCCCACTTTCGGGCCGGTCGGCTTCATGTAGAGGTCGAAATGGCGGGCACCGAGCGGCATCGAGCCTCTAAGTACCTGTCCGAGCTCGATCACCCGCCCCTCTCGTATCAGACGCGCTGCCTTGAGCACCGTCTCGGAGCCCATGTGGTTGGCCGCGCCGCGCTCGTCGTCGGCTCCCCACCGGCTGGGGCAGCGCTCATCGGTCGACGGCGGGGTCCACGACTGGCCGGCGGCGGGTGCAGCGGCACCCGAGACTAGGACGGTGAACGCGGCTACGGCGGGGGCGGCAACGCTGGCGAATCGCATGACTCTCCTCCTTGGGCGGTGTCTAAAGCTCCTGCAGATTCTACCGGAACGCGCGACCGAGCCGATCCGACGGTCAACGCGCGGGGTCCGGTAGCCGGCGCCGTTTGCGCTGCTTCAGCGCATCCTTCATGGATCGAAGAGAAGCCGGGATTCGCGGGCAGATCCCATGCGGGGAGACTTCCGAGCCGGTCAAGGACAGCTGCGAGCGGGTGCGACTCCGGATTGCGGAAGGTCTCTCGGCCGGACGGCCGAATGCCGTCGATTGCGCATGTTCACCGTCGCGGCCCGCAAGGCCCGGTCACGGTGTCCCGCGGCACGCTCGTCCCGCTTGCACCGCCGGATCCAATGCAGCGCGGCGATGCGGTCCGGATTTGGAACCCTTGCGAAATCACGCCGACGTCGACGCTGATCCCGCCGACAGCCGCAGAAGGGCGCGGATGCGCTGGAGTACCGGCGGGTGCGAATAGTGCAGGAAGACGTCGATCGGGTGCGGCGTCGGGTTGCTAAAGCTGTCGGCCACCAGCTTCTTCAGGGCGGCGACCAGAGGCGCGCCGCTGCCGGTAGTCTCTGCTGCGAAACGGTCGGCCTCGAACTCGTGCCGCCGCGAGAAGACGTTCATGAGGACCGACAGGACCAACTCGACAGGCCTGAACAGGAGACTGAAGAAGACGAGCCCGGCGTAGACCGACGGTTCGGCGACATGGAACGCCGCGTAAAGCCCCTCCTGCCCGAGGAAGAGCGACAGGATCCACAGCATCGCCCCTATGTGGCCGATCGACAGCGCCATGTTCAGCCAAACGTGGCGCTTCTTGTAGTGGCCGATCTCGTGGGCCACCACCGCCACCACCTCGGGAACGCTGTACTCCTCGGCGAGGGTGTCGAACAGCCCGATGCGCTTGTGCTTGCCGAAGCCCGTGAAGAAAGCGTTCGGCTTTGACGACCTGCGTGAGCCGTCGACCACGAAGATGCCCCCGAGCGGGAAGCCCGCCGAACGGGCGTATCCCAGAATCGCGTCGTGCAGCTCGCCGTCATCGAGCGGAGTGAAGGTATTGAACAGAGGCATGATCCACGTCGGGCCGATGAACTGCACGGCGAGCATGAAGGCGGTTACCGCGATCCAGCACCAAATCCAAGCTAACGGCCCCACCGCCTCGAAAAATGCGAGGATGACGGCGAGCAGCGGCCCGCCGAGAAGGATGGCGAGGGCCGTGCCTTTCAACAGGTCGGCGCCGAACGTTCCCGCCGTGGTGCGGTTGAACCCATAACGGCCCTCGATCACGAACGTCGACCACGCCCCGAACGGGAGCTGGATGAGGGTCCTGGCGAGCAGCAGGGCGCCGATGTAGACGAGACCGGTGACTACCGGGCCCTTGCCGAGTCCGCGAACCGCGGTATCGAGCCAAGCGAAGCCCCCGGCGAACCAGAAGGCGAGTGTGGCCGCGAGACCGAACGCCCCGCGGACGAGGCCGAACCGGGCGCGTGTCGCGCTGTAGCGCCGCGCCCGGGCGTACTTCTCGTCGTCGAACACGCCGATGAGCTCGGCTGGCACCTTGGGGACGAACGAGCGCGAGCTGAGCAGTCCGGAGACCGCGCCCAGCAAGTACTCGCCGACAAGGGCGAACAGGATAACTGCGGCGAAAGTGTTCACAGCTCTCAGAGGAATCCCTGCGAGGGATTCCCTAGATTAGCGCCGGCCGGGAACTTGGGACGCGAGGTAAGAGAATCGTACGCCGAATGGCAAGCGTGTGGTTCTACTCGCTGCGGAACTTGCCTCGCTCAATGTGCATGGCATTCGTTTGTTGCCATTACGATATTCAGGAATATTCTGCAATCTAGCATGCAAATCCAAATTGGTATTTTCGATCTGCATGGTTCTGGAACATCCACCAAACCCCTCGGTCGACGGTTCTCGAGCGTTCCTGTCCTCACGCCGGGGCTGGCCGTTCGACCGCGGGCGGGCCTGAGCAGGACCCCGACATCTTTTGGGGCCGAACAGGGAGATCCATCAGCGTCACGGGACGGGGAGGGTTTCCGTCCGGCTCACGCCTTAGAGCCAAGCACCGAACTGGGAACCCTGCCGGGGCCGGCGCGGCCCTCGATCACGAGCCCCCGTCCGACCGACCGCAGGGCCTTCGAGACAAGGCCGATGTGCGAGCGGTGGTCAGGATCGGTCAACCGTCCCGCGGTGGTATCGGACAGCCCGAGCCGTTTCGCGAGGGCGCGCTCAGTAACGCCTTGGTCTCGCATCGCGGTGTAGAGCTCCAGCTTGGCCGCCGTCACCGGGTCCACCGCGACCGCTTCCTGCCCGTCCAGTACCGCGCTCGGCACCGGGATGGCCAGATGGAGATCCACGTACATTCCGAGGGCCGCAGACAGCGCGTCCGCCGCCATTTCCAGCGCCTCGACCCGGTCACTGCCGCTGGTGTTTGCTCCTTCCACGTCCGGGAAGGACACCACGAACTCGTCTCCTTCATGACGGTTGATCTGGCATGGATAGGCGTACCTCACGTTAGAATCCCCCTTCTCGATTCCCAGATCCTTGAGCGTTGCATTGAGCAGGCTCCTGCCGATCTCCGTCCGGTCGGATTCCGGGCTTGCAGGCAGGCGACAAGGCTTGGAAGTTCCAAGGGGCACGCCGAGTGTGGCCCTACGCCGGAACCCTAGTCTCGTCGTTCACGGTCCGGCCGGTCTTGGCGTAGACCAGATAGGCGTGCATGAAGCGATCCAAGTCTCCGTCCAGCACCCGGTCAACATCGCCCATTTCCATCTGGCTACGCAGATCCTTGACCAATCGATACGGTGCCAGCACGTAGTTGCGAATCTGGCTGCCGAAGTCGATGTCCAACTTGGCCGCCTCGATCTTCTGTGCCTCCGAGCGCTTCTTGCGCAACTCGAGATCGTACAGCCTGGACCGGAGCTGCTTCATCGCAGTCGCCTTGTTCTTGTGCTGCGATCGCTCGTTCTGGCATTGCACGACGATGTTCGTCGGCAGGTGCGTGATGCGCACCGCGGAATCGGTCATGTTGACGTGCTGGCCGCCGGCCCCGCTGGCTCGGTAGGTGTCGATGCGCAGCTCGTCCGGCCGAATGTCGATCTCAATCGTGTCGTCAATTTCCGGATAGGCTGAAACCGACGCGAACGAGGTGTGCCTGCGGGCGTTGGAATCGAACGGCGAGATCCGCACCAAGCGATGCACCCCCACTTCCGACCGAATCAGTCCATAGGCGTTTTCGCCCTTGATGACTAGGGAAGCCGACTTTATGCCGGCTTCCTCTCCAGCCTGTTCGTCTGTGATCTCGCACTTGAAGCCCTTGCGCTCAGCCCAGCGCAAGTACATGCGCTGTAGCATCTGCGCCCAGTCTTGGGCCTCGGTGCCACCTGCCCCTGCGTTCAGGGTGAGGATCGCATTCGAACTGTCATGCTCTCCGCTGAGCAACGACTCAGTCTCAATCTCGTCGAGCCGTACGCCCAGAGCCTTCAGGTCTGCGGCGCATTCGTCCTCGACGGGCTCGCCCTCGCCGGCCAGCTCCAAGAATGCCTCTAGATCTCCAACCGCAGCCGCTATCTCCTTGTCGGTCTCCACAACGCGAGCCACGCGCTTGCGCTCGCGCAGCACTCGCTGGCTATTGGTTGGGTCGGTCCAAAAGGCCGGGTCCGCGATCCGCTTCTCGATCTCGGCTAGCTCGCGCTCGCCAGCCGCGGCGTCAAAGATACCCCCGGACAACGTGCGCGCGGGCGCGCACGGCCTCAAACTCACGCTGTAGTTCGTCTAGGATCATGGTTCCAAAGGGCTTGCTTCTATTGTCGCAGACCTGTTCGACACCTCTGCTGTGCGCCGCTCGCACGACGGATCGCAGCCCTGCATGGAGCACTGGGACGGCACGTCGACGGAAGCGCCCAAGGCTAATCGGTCACGGTCAGACGGCACCGCCGCGCAGACCGGCGAGCCCGATCCAGGACGGTCAGTGTGGCATTGCTGTTCCCGATTCACGATGACCTTGTTCAGCTCTGGTTGGAAACCGAATTCCCGTTCAGGGTCGCCTCTTTGGACACGACTGCTCTGCCCCCGGTGGCCATGTGCATGACAATGTCATACAAGACGGGAAAAGAATCCATGGCTGGCGATCAACTTGTTCAGGCCCGCGTCGATGCAGCAGTGAAGGAAGAAGCATCCGTCGTGCTGGCCTCCATGGGCCTGACCGTGCCAGACGCTGTGCGTTTACTGCTAGTCAAGGTAGCGGCGGAAAAGGCTCTTCCGTTCGCGCCACTGGTTCCCAACGAGGCCACCATCGAGGCGATGAGAGAAGCACGCAAGGGCGACTTGCCACGATTCGGTAGCGTACAGGCGCTACTTGACGACCTGCATGCGGGCGATTGAGCGCGCCGACCAGTTGCGGCATCGACGACACGCCCCGACAAGGCGCGCGTGGGCGTGAACAGCCTCGAGCACACGCCGTGGCTCGCCCAGCATCATGGTTCCGAAAGAGTTGTTTCAGCTACGCAATGCGTTGCGTCGAACCGCTGCGTAGGCCCGTGCAAGCATCGCCGCCGTGGCCACCAGGCAGAGCCACCAGAGCCACTCGCCGTACCGCACGAAGCCCGTCAACTCCGACCGATAGTCAAAGCCCGCATCCAGCGTGTCCTGCACATAGGAAGGCAGGTCTGCATCGACCCGCCCGGCAGGATCGATTGCGGTGGTTACCCCATCGTTGGTGGCGCGCAGGATCCAGCGCCCGTTCTCGACGGCTCGCATGCGCGCCACCAGCAGGTGCTGGTCTCGAGCGGCGCTGCGAGCGTACCAGCTGTCGTTCGAGATGTTCACCAGCAGCTCGGCTCCGTCGCGGGTGAACTTGCGAATCGAGTTGGCGAAGACCGACTCGTAGCAAATGAACGTGCCGATCCCGTGAGTGCCCACGGTCGCGACGGAGATCTGATTGCCCGGACGGAACATGCCGGCCTGCATCGTGATCTTCTCCACGAACAGATGGAACGGCCACGGCACGAATTCCCCGAAGGGTACCAAGTGGATCTTGGAGTACGACGACAACCGGTTGCCGTTGCGATCCAGGGTAACGCTGGAGTTCTGGGGTCGTGCGCGATCGCCGTCCTCGAACGAGATGGTGTTGAAGATGAACGCCGCCCCGGACTCGCGCGCCACCCGCTCGAGGAACGCTCTCGAGGCAGCGTCGTCGTAGTAGTACGCCGACACCGGGTACTCGGGCCATACCAGCAGGGTGGGCGGTGCTCCCGGCGAGGGAGCCTTGGACATTTCCAGCATCTCGGCCAAGTGTGCGGTGCCGTTCTCGGCCAGCCAGCCAGCCTTGATCAGATCGGGGTGGACGTTCGGCTGGATCAGACGCGCGACTTCCCGCTGCGGACCGGGCCCGGGCAGAGCCGGCAGCAGGACGAGCCCGGCCAGCGGCAGCAGGGCCAGCAGCGGTCGCGCGGAACGATTCAGGATCGCGACCGCAACCGCGGTATTCGGAACGGCGAAGACCAGCGACGGGCCGTAGATGCCGGCCCAGGGCGCGAGGCGCAGCACGTGGGGCAGCGGAAATTCGACCGCGGCGTTGCCCAGCTGCAGCCAAGTGAAGAAAAAGTGCTGGTAGGATCCCTCGATCGCAACCCACAGCACGGCCACGGCGGGCACGGCCCAAGGCGATCCGAGGAACGGACCGGCCAGCGCGCCGAACGCCGCCGGCTGGATCGCCATGGCAAGAAAGAACGCGATGTACAGCAGTCCGGCGACAAGCGGCGTGATGCCGGCGTAGTCCCGCATCACCGCGTAGATCCAGTAGCCGACGCCGGCCCAAAAGACGGCGCCGGAGAGCAAGCCGACGACAAGCCTTTCCGGCCAGGCAAGGCCCTTCAGCACCAACAGCAAGGGCACCAGGCACACCGGAGCAAGCCAGTCCCACGAAAAGCGTGGGAAGACCAAGACCTGCAGCAGGCCGCTGAGCGCTGCCGCGGCCAGCGCGATGGCAAGTCTGCGAGACGGTTGCGGGAAGCGGCTCATCGCCCCGCAGCGACCTCCGCGTGTACCGCTTCGGCCATGTACGAACTGCGCACGAAAGGCCCGCTGAACACCGCACGGAACCCAATCGACATGCCGAAGTCCCGATATCCGTCGAACACCTCGGGACGAACGTACTCAACGACCGGCAGCCTCCGCCGCTTCGGCTGCAGATACTGCCCGATGGTGGCCACGTCAGCGCCCACCGAACGCAGATCGCCGAGCAAGCCCCTGACCTCCGCTTCAGACTCTCCGAGACCAACCATCAGCCCCGACTTTGTCAGGACTTCCGGCGCGCGCGAGCGGGCGAACTGCAGTACCTCCAACGAGCGGGAGTAATCGGCCTGCGGCCTGACGCGCCGGTAGAGGCGGGCCACCGTCTCCATGTTGTGGTTGAAAACATCGCAACCGGATTCCAAGACCCTCGCGACAGCGTCGAGATCGCCGAGGAAGTCCGGCACAAGCACTTCGACGCGTACCCGCGGCAGCGCGCGCTTGACCGCTCGCACGGTAGCCGCGAAGTGGACCGAACCGCCATCGGGCAGGTCGTCGCGATTCACGCTCGTGATCACGACTTGGCGCAGGTCCATGGCGCGCGCCATAGCGGCCACTTGCGCGGGTTCTCGCGGATCCAGCGCTCCGGGCATGCCTTGCGGCACCGCGCAGAAGCCGCACGTGCGAGTGCAGGTGTTGCCCAAGATCATGAACGTCGCCGTCCCGCGCGAGAAGCACTCGTGCATGTTGGGGCAGCGCGCGGATTCGCAAACCGTGTGCAGTCCGCGCCGCCTAAGCTCGACCTTCAGATCATGGACGGCGCCGAAGTCCGTCGCGGGCTTGCGCAGCCAAGGCGGCAGGCGTCCGGCGCGGTCGCGACCCGGCTCCGGCTCGATCTGGATCAGGTCCACCGCAGGGTCACGAAATGCCGCTGAAAAGAGAGCTGGTGAGATAGCGCTCACCGGCATCCGGCAGAATCGTCACGATCGTCTTGCCTTCGAATTCCGGCTGGTTCGCCAAGCGACAGGCAACGGCCACCGCCGCTCCGCACGAGATTCCGCTGAGCAGGCCCTCTTCGCGGGCAAGGCGCTGGGCATACTCGACCGCTTCATCGTCGGAGACTGCCTCGATACGATCCAGCAGATCCAGGTCTAGCGTCTTCGGTATGAACCCGGCACCAATCCCTTGGATCGCGGTTATGCCCGGGTCAGCAGGCTCTCCGGAGAGATGCTGTCGGATGACCTGGCTGCATTCCGGCTCCACGCCCACGCTGAGGATCGGACGGTTCCGCTTCTGCTTGAAGTAACGCGAGATCCCGCTAATGGTGCCGCCCGTGCCTACCCCGGACACGAGCACGTCCACTTCGCCATCGGTGTCGTCCCAAATCTCGGGGCCCGTCGTCTCGTAGTGGATGCGCGGATTGGCCGGATTCTCGAACTGCTGAAGCATCAGGTAGCGGCCGGGATTGTCGCGCACCAGTGCGCGTGCGTGCTCGACCGCTCCATACATGCCGTCTTCCTCCGGCGTCAGCTCCAGATCGGCGCCGAGCAGCTTGAGCACGCGACGCCTCTCGGCGCTGTAGTTGGATGGCATGGCGATCATCAGCTTATAGCCGCGCGCGGCCGCCACGAACGCCAAGGCGATGCCCGTATTGCCGCTGGTGGCCTCTACCAGCTCCATCCCCGGCTTGAGCGCGCCGCTCCGCTCCGCGTCCCAGATCATGGACGCCCCGATGCGGCACTTGACCGAGTAGGCGGGGTTGCGGCCCTCGACCTTGGCCAATACGGTAGCCTTGGCCTGGCCAACAACGCGGCGCAGGCGGACCAGCGGAGTGCCGCCGATGGCCAGGGAGTTGTCAGCGTAAATGCGAGCCATGGCTAGATCTGCCAGTTGGGAATGCCCTTCACGCGCCGCTGCCGCCAGCGCTCTACCAAGTCGGCGAAGGTCGTTCGGTCGATCACGCACGACAGCGCGCGCTCGACGCGATCCCACATCTCCGGAAACGGCGAGTCCGTCGGTTCGTCCGCGAACGGACGCTTGGCAGGCTGGAACGGACCGTCGATCTGGCGCAGGATGTCGCCCACGGTGATCTGATCGGGAGGCCGGGCCAAGAAGTAGCCCCCATCAACGCCGCGACGGGATCCGAGGTAGCCGCCTTGCTTGAGCTGGGCAAGGATCATTTCCAAGAACTTCTGCGGGATCTTCTGCCGCTCCGCGATCTTGGCGATCTTGACCGGTTCGGGCCGGCCGTGGCGGGACAGCTCGAACACCGCTCGGAGGGCATACTCGCCTTTCACGGAAACGTCCATGCCGAATCCCTACTATTTTACTAGGGATTCGGGCCAAGGCCCGGTTCGAGGCCTACATCAGGCGAGCAGGGCAGAACACTTGCGGCACTGTCTGCGCCGCTTGGCGTTCAAGGCGCCGCAGGTGGGGCAGCGGTTGTAGGCGATCTGGCAGTAGATGTTGGTCGCAAAGACGCCGCTGCCGAGAATCAGCACCATGAATCCGGCAAGGATCAGCAGGTCAAGCACGGTATCTCAGCATGCCATATCCAATCAGGCCCGGCCGGCGCGGCCGGCTCCGGCCCAGGGCGCTCGCCGATACGCAGAGCCCTAGTACGTCCAGCGCCACAGCGATACGCCCGCCGTGAAGCCCGCCCCGACAGCCGCCATAAGGACCAGGTCGCCCTTCTTGAGCTTGCCGGCGTCAATCGCGTCGCGCGTGGCCAGCGGAATCGTCCCGCCAGTCGTGTTGCCGTAGCGATCGATGTTGATCAGCGTCCGTTCCAACGGCAAGCCCATGCGCTCGGCTACCGACGTGATAATGCGCCGATTGGCTTGGTGCGGGATCAGCAGATCCACATCCTCCGCCGTATACCCGTTGCGCTCGAGCACGTTGACGCACAGCTCGTACATCTTGCCCACTGCGTAGCGGTAGACTTGGCGGCCGTCTTGATGCACGAAGTGCAGCCGGGCATCGATCGTTTCGTGCGTCGCAGGCTGAGCGCTGCCACCGGCAGGCATCCTCAAGTACTTGCCCCCGGAGCCGTCAACCTCGTTGATGAAGTCGATCAGGCCGCCCTCTCCATCGCGGGCGGGCTCTACCAGAAAGGCGCCGGCTCCGTCGCCGAATAACACGCAGGTCGCGCGGTCCTCGTAGTCGATAATGCGCGACATCGTGTCCGCTCCGATCACCAGCACTCGGCGGTGGCTGCCGGACGCTACCAGCTGCGCGCCGGTCGAAAGGCCGTACAACAGGCCCGAGCAAGCCGCCACCAAGTCGAAGCCCCACGCTCCCTTCGCTCCGATGCGATCCTGCACCAGACAGGCCGTAGCCGGGAAAAACATGTCGGGCGTGACCGTGCATACGATGATGGCGTCGATGTCCGTCGCCTCCACGCCGGTCTTGGCGAGCACCTCCAAGGCCGCGTTCGTGGCTAGGTCCGACGTGGCCACGCCGTCTTCGGCGATGCGGCGTTCGTCGATCCCGGTCCGCGTGCGGATCCAGTCTTCCGAGGTGTCGACGATCTTCTCGAGATCCTTGTTGCTGAGGATCTTGGGCGGCACGTAGCAGCCAACGCCGGATATGGTGGCAGGCATAGGGAAGTGTCGGGCGGATATGCCGTCAGTTGCTGACGTTAACGAAGCCCAACCGCAGATACCATGATACTTGCACCGGAGCCGGGATTTCCCGGCGCGCGCAGCTCCATCCGCGGGCAGCGCGGAGGGTGACGAACAGTTCTTCGACTCATGTGGGTGCCGAAGTGGCAGCGTGACCGCGCCAAGGGCGTGGATTCCCCGATCCCGACCCAAGTGGTCTCCAACGAGGAGATCTGGCCCCGGCCGCAGAACCGGGCCCAGGCGCACTGGGAGCACCGCCTGGGCGAACTGGCGACTGCCAACGCCAAGCGCACCGGCATGGAGCGGCGTGCGTTCCTGCGCAGCCCGCTGGGCCTGGCGACCGCGTTCTGGGCGGCCAACGAGGCCTTCGGCCAGCGCTATTGGGACGTCGACGCCGAGGAGATGTTCGAACTGGCGGCGCATGCGGACAAGTGGCCGCGCGGCGAGTACTTCGTCTTCGACGTGCAGGCGCACTTCACCAACGGTTTCGCGCTGAACTTCCGCCAGTCCGAGTTCATGCGCAGCATGGGCTTCGATCTCTCCGGCGATGCCGAGGCCTACAGTTTCAACACCTTCTTCAAGGAGATGTTCCTGGACTCTGAGACCGACATGCTGGTCATCTCCGGCGTGCCCGGCCGCGAGAAGAGCCCTGCCGAGGAACGCGCGGCGCTGCTGGAGAACGCAGCCAGCGGGAATCCCGTCGATCCGATGCTAGTGCGCGGCGGAGGCATCTTGCCAAGCTGGCTGATGGCCCAGCGCCGCGAGGACATCAACCAGCTCGCCGACGGCCAGCGCGCGCTGTCGCAGAGCAACTGCGCTCCGAACCACTATTGGGATCCCGCCACGAACCGTCAGGATCGCGTTGCCCTCAAGGAGCAGATGACCCGCGAGGTGCAAGAGTACGGCAGCGCGTCTTGGAAGCTGTACTGCCATTTCGACCCGGCGCGGACCGGCCGCGGCTTCCAGCTCGACGACGACGCCACGGCCTACTTCTACGAGGTGGCGCGGGAGCTCGGCCAGACGACCGTGAGCGTGCACAAGGGCTTCGCGTCCCAATCGCGCCGCTTCGGCCATCTGGCCAATCCCAAGGACGTCGAGCGGGCGGCGCTGCAGAACCCGGACTTCACCTTCGTCATCTACCACTCGGCGCTCAAGCACGGCCCGACCGAGCCGGCGTTCTCGGAACCGGGCTTCTTCGACCCGAGCACGGGAGACTTCGCCTGGCACGAGATCCTGATGGACATCAAGCGGCGCAATCCGGGCCTGGACAACGTCTACTGCGAGATCGGCAGCGCCTTCGCCACGCTGGCAGTCTCCCATCCGGTGATGTGCATGCACCTGATGGGCAAGAACATCAAGCACTACGGGGCCGACAAGGTGCTGTGGGGCACCGACTGCATCTGGTGGGGCTCGCCGCAGTGGTGCATCGAAGCGTTCAAGCGGTTCCAGATCAGCGACGAGATCTGCGACAAGTTCGGCTACGCCAAGCTCACCAAGCAGGACAAGGCAAAGATCTTCGGCCTCAATGCCGCCAAGATCTACGGCGTTGACCCGACACTGGCCAAGCAGGCGATCCGCGCCGACGCGCTCAGCACGATGAAGGCCAGCTACCAAGCCCGCAAGCTGGAACCAGACAACGCCGCGCACGGGTGGGTGCGCGCCGACGCCTGAGGGACCCGAACAGGCCGGCGCCGCGGCATCGCGGCCGCACGCGCTGCTATTCGGAAGATTGGATCACGCCGAGCATCTGCCACTCGTGCAGCTTGCGCTTCACGCTTTGCACGTTTTGCGACTCCGGCTCGTTCGTGGCGCCGATAAACGAGCGGTACTGGCCCGCCGCCTTCTCGAACTCTGCGCGTTGCTCGAGGATCATTCCCATGATCTGGTAGCTCTGGGGAAACTTCTTGGAGTCTTCGCTGGCTTGCATGGCCAGCACCATTTCCTCGGCCTTCTCAGGCTTGCCAGAGTTGAGGGCGGCCACCGCCGTGAGGAAGCGAACGTTGCCGGCGTTCGGATTCAGCTCGAGATACGCACTGCCCCATGTCTCCAAACCCGGCCAATCGCTCTGGTCCACCGCCATCTTGATCAGCGGCTCGTACGGCCTGAGGTACTTGGGATCGGCTTCGACGGCCTTGGAATACGCTTCCATCGCGCCGGCAGCATCATCTGAGGCAACCTTGGCGTCACCCATTGCCGCCCATGCGGCCGCGAATTCGGGATATTCCCCAACCGCCTTGGTGTACTGCGTTATCGCCTTTTTGTAGTTCGGCTTTTTCTTGCGCATCTCGCGCAGGCCGCTCTGGTAGGCTTTCTGCGCGGCCTTCGGCGCCTTCAGGGTCATTGCACTGACCACGTCGCCGAGCAAGCCCTCGATCCGATGCAGCACGATCGTGCCGACATCGTTGTTCTCCATAACGCTATACATTCCGAGTTGCAAGTCATCGGAGCGATAGCCGGACAATTCTGCCCGCAACGTGCACGCGCTGAGATCGAAGCGGCCCATGCCAATCTGGCGCATACCGACGGCGGTGTAGGCACCGCCGCTCATCATCGAACCCTGGGATATCCCTGCGCCTGAGACGCTGGCATCCCTGGTCAGCAAGGTCGCATCGCCGCCCACCCGGAAGCTGAATCTCCCCTTGCTGTCGGTATAGCCCTCGGGGAAAGTGTTGCCAGTGCAGACCCGCTGCACGACCACCGGCTCACTAGGAGGCAACCCGTCGCTGGTCACGACTCGCCCGTTCAGATACAAGGGTCTCTGTTGAGCGCCGAACGGATCGTTCTGCTGCCCGCCGAACGGGTCGTTCTGCCGGGTGTTGTTGTTCAAGCCGCCCTGATTCTGCGTCTGCCCGGTATTGCCGCGGCCACCAGCCGTGTTGCCGCTGCTGCCTGCGTTGCCGCCGCCCGTGTTGCCGCCGCGCTGCGCCTGCCCGGACAGCGCCATAGCGGTAGCGAGGGCCAAGGTTATCACTGGAATCAATCTGGGAATGCGCATGGCGCCGCCTCCTCACTCAGCCTGCAGCAGGCACTTGCTGCATGAAGGCTAGCACACGCCTCGCCTTTTTTGTGCCGCGGCAGGCTGCCAGCGAGCGAAATTGACGAAATCTGCCAACAGGCCGGGGTGGCCGCGCGGGCAGCGAGCCGCGCATCCGAACAGGCTCTTGATTGCCCGGCGCTAGAATAGGTTCCTTGCGCGCATGCGGTTCCGCGGCATCTACGCCCCGCTAGTCACTCCGTTCGACCATCGAGGGAACATCTACTGGTCCAAGGTCGAGCACAACCTCGCACAGCTCCGCCGAACCGAGCTGTCGGGTTTCCTGGTCTGCGACCGCTGGGGAGAAGGGCCGCTGCTCTCGGCCTCAGAACGGGCGGAGATCTGGCAACGAGTCGCCAGCCTTGCCGGTGCCGACGTGCAGGTGCTGGCCGCCATCTCCGGCTACGGCGTCACCCAAGCCCGCGAGGCCGTCGCGGCAGCCGCGGCAGCGGGTTGCGCATGTGCCGTGCTGGATGCACCGGATCTGAGCGCGATGGCACCGCAAGCCGACGCTGCGGAATTGTTCTTTCGCTCCGTCGCTGACAAGTCAAGCCTGCCCATAGTGGTCGAGGCAAGGCTGGACTGCGCCGCCGGCGCGGCGGCGCAGCGGTTGGCTTCGCTAGCAACTCACCCAGCGATTGTCGGAGCGCTGGTAGAAGGCGGCAGCGGGGAGGAGATCGAGACCGCCGCGACGATGTGCGGCCCGGACTTTTCTATCCTCGTGCGCGATCTGGGAACAACCGTGCAGGGCCTCTCCAACGGCGCCCGCGCAGCGGTGCTTGCGATTGCCGCCGCAGTGCCGTTCCACGTCCTGTCGATCGAGGAAGCAATCCGCACGCGCGAGCGCGAGGCGGCCGCCGACCTGGTCGCGCGGGCACTCGAACTCGACCGGCTGGTGCACACGCACGGCGTAGCGGCTCTCAAATGCGCCTTGGACCTGCGCAGCTGCTACGGCGGTATCCCGCGGCTGCCCTTGCTGGCCGCGTCGCCAGCTACCACGGCAGCGGTATCGGGGGCGCTGCACGAGCTAGCCAGCTAAGCGGAACAGCGGAGACTACAGGAACAGCACCTTGTGGTCTGCAGTTCCGGGTTCGACCTCGGCTCGGATATCGTCGACGAAGCGAGGTCCGAACTTTGCGACCAGCGAGAGCACGCAATGGACGCGCTCCTGC
The DNA here is from genome assembly GCA_022826925.1 of Bryobacterales bacterium. GTDB lineage: Bacteria > Acidobacteriota > Terriglobia > Bryobacterales > UBA6623 > VXMF01. Next base: position 30,937 of record JAJDTX010000133.1, on the reverse strand, counting down.
AAATTCTCGTTCGGGTAGATCCAGTCGGCCAGCCTTGCGGCGTGCCGCCGCGCCGTCGAGGCCCGTCGCAAGGCTTCTCGCGCCACCTTGCCGCTGGCCCGCTCCAACTGGTACTCGATCTTCTTTCGCGATCGCCCGAAGCTCGCCCCAAGCGTAGGGTCGAATTCTTGGAGAGCTGACTCCATGTCTTGGAGCCGGCCCCCGATCGCAGCTCGGCTCGCCGCGAGCCTGTCATGCAGTGGCGGGGGCACGAGCGAATTCGCGATCAAGCTCTCGAATTCCTGCCTCGGGGCAAGACACTGGGCCACGGTCAAGCCATATTTCTCCAAGAGCTTCCGTGTCGCCTCGTCCAGCACTGTGAACGAAGCCCTAGGCAACACGACCGGCATACGTTGCAGCAGTCTGTCGTACAGCACTGCCGATTGGGCCAGATACGCCGCTTCGGACGGCCCCGCGACCAGCGCCGCGGTGGGGAGCAAGAAGTCCTGCATCACGGGTCGCAGCAGCGCGCTCGGCGAGACCTTGAGAGGCGAACCCTCCAGCCGATCCACAAGATCGTCGGCGCTGTAAGCCCGGGACTCGGACAAGAACGAGCTGTTCTTGCGCCTTAGGGAGATGCGCTCGACTCCTTCAAAGAGCATCAGCAGCGATGTCGATTCTTGGACGTAGACCTGCTCGTGGTAGCCGGCGGACTTCAGCCCGCCACCCCTGCGGACCAGCGCATCGGCCAGCTCTGGCGCACGCTTGATCGCGTTGCGCAACACCGGAACGGCCAGTTGGCGAATGCCCGCCTCCATCGGAGAGAGAAACAGGATTCCAGTGCGCTCCAGCAATTTGCCGTAGAGTCTTTGAAACCCCTTCCCGAATCCGGCACCGTCGCCATAGGCGTCCCGGGCCAGCGCGACCGCCTCGGCCGCGTATGGCAAGCCCTCGCAGCAGGCCTCGAACTCGCTCAGGCGAGGGTCGGTGATCTTGACCGAACCGACGGCGGTGCCAGGCGACCCGGCACTGCGCGCCTCGATTCTCTGCGGACCGTCTGCGAGCGAATGCGCCCACGCATGGTTGACTTCCGCGAGGTCGTGGTCTTCGGTCGCAAGCCAGAAAACCGGCGTGGCGGGAGTGCCGCGGCGCGTCAGCTCTTCGGCGCAACGTACCGCCGTGAGCGCTTTATAGACCGTAAACGCCGGACCGCCCAGCAAGCCGACTTGCTGGCCCGTGGCCACGACCACCGTGCCGGGCTGAGCCAGTCGATCCAAGCTGGATTGCGCCTCGCTGTCGCCATCCCCGTTCTGGCTGGCGAGCGCGTCCGCCAATGCCTTGCGGTGGCCCGGCTCCAGACGGGCCGTACTCGCGGCGGCCTGGGCGGCAGCCAGCGAAGGCGGGTGGGGGTAGAACTGGCCGACGCGGGAAAAGCTGGAGAGCAAGTCCGCGAACAACGGCCGGATGCCCGGCAGCTCAGCTTGCGGGAGGGAAACGCTGCGCATCTCGCTCAGATATGGCCTCTGGCGTCAATCTTCCAGACTTCCCGCACGGAGTCGCCCCGCACGCAGTACATGCGGTCATAGAGGTTGACGTTCGGGTCGCAGTGGGGCACGACCAACTCGATCTTGTCCCCCAGGACAATCTCTCGCTCGGCATCGGCCAGCGTTAGCGCACCGTGCTCGTCGCCGCGAAACGCATAGGTCAGCCCGGCCGGGCGGGCGACCTCCGGGCCAAAGTCGCGGTCGGTCGCGAACGCCTTCAGGCCCGCATCAACCGTGGCGATGTCGTCATGATTCTTGCTGACTACCGTGGCCAAGACATGCAGCGCGTTGTGGAAGTCATCGTAGACCTCGCCGCCGCTGCCGCCGATGATCCGATAGTCGACGTCCATCAGCGCATAGGAGCCGACTTGCAGTTCGGTCATGCCCTCGAGGGAGGAATCAATGTTGTACGTGCCGGTGCTGGCGCCCGACATGATCTCGGCGGGCAGCCCCTTGCGCCGCATGGCTGCGAAGCTGTCGAGCACCGGGCCCATGTAGCGCTCCGAATGCTCCTTTCGCGCCTGGAATCCCTTCACGTGGGAAGACGCGCCGCAGTAGCCGTGAACCCCTCTCAGGCGCAGATTTGCCAATCGATCGATGGTCTCGGCAAGCTGCACGGCCCCCGGTCCGGGCGGAATGCCGGTCCGCCGGCCGAGCGGGTCGATATCGACCAGCGCGTTGAGCCGGATCTTGGCCGCGCCGGCCGCCTCGTCCAGTTCTGCAGCATTGTCCGGATGATCGATCACGGCCATCGTGTCGGGCTGCTGCCGCGCCAGGCGCACCAATCGGTGAATCTTATTCGGACCGACAGCCTCAGAAGTCAACAGCAGGCCGCCGATCCCGGCAGCCGCCATGGCCTCGGCCTCGCGGATTGTCGCGACGCAAACCCCCAGCGCCCCCCGACCGACCTGACGCCGGGCAATCTCGGAGCACTTGTGGGTCTTGGCGTGGGGACGCAGGTCGACGCCAGCGGCCTTGGCATGCTCGCTCATGCGCCCAAGGTTCGCCTCGAACGCGTCCAAGTCGAGCAACAACGACGGCGTGGGCAGATCTTGCTTGGTCACGCCCTCGATTTCCGAGCCGCGCGCCAAGCGCTCCTCGATCTCGTCAACGGAGTAGGCGCGAGCGTTGGAAGTCATGATCATCGGGGCTGCGAGAGCGTGCATGCCCGTGCGGAGCCAATCTCGGCGGGACGGTCTCATTGGCGGATTTGCCCCCTGAATATTGATCATAGTCTGACGCGCGACCATGGCACTAGCGCGACCGCGCACTCGCCAGTTCTGCAAGTATGCGATGAAGCGACAAGGCCGCGTAAGACGATCAAGATAGTCGGCTCACTTCTAGAAACGACATCTCGGGCTAGCGAAGCACGCCTCAGACCAGCCAGGGAAGACATGGAGTCATCGGAAACCGACGTTGATCATCAACGCCATGATCACGACACTTGCGGGTTGAGGGTCCAAATGGGAGGTTAGGGGTACGAGCCGAGGCAAATTGAGGCGCGGACCCTCATCCCCGCGCTAGGCGGACGGTTTTCCGGGATGGTGCCTTGGCCCTAGGGGTCGCGTTCCGTCGGAGGGTCCTGGGCCGTCAGAGCCCGGAGTCGCTCCTCCAGCGCTCGCAATCGCAACTGCAATATCTGCTTCTCGCGCTCCGCCACCTGCGTCTCGCGCTCCGCTGCCTGCTTTTCGCGCTCCGCTGCTTGCTTCTCGCGCTCCGCGATCTGCTTCTCGCGCTCAGCGATCTGCCGCCGGCGCTCGGCTTCTTCCAGCCTGCCATCGAACTCCTCGCCCGTGCGAGGGTCAATGAACACCAGGACCGTCACCCCGGCCTGCCTCCGGCTGCGCAGGTCCAGCCCCAGCACCCGGCTCCGCAACGCACCGCCCCGGCCCGTGCCCTCGACCGGCTGCACCTGCTCGTACTGCCCCGCGCTGGCCACGTAGCCCTCTAGGGAAGTCTGCATCAAGGTCCCTGCAGGATCCAGCCGCCAGTACTCGCGTACGCCGATTCGGGCGTATTCCCGCGCCTTGTGCTCGGCATCGTTCTCCGCCGTCGACGGCGACGCCACCTCCAGCACGAAGTCCGGCGCTTTACCTTCTTCCCAGATCCGGAACGAACCGCGACTGCCGCAGTGCTCCACCCCGAACACCACTTGCACATCCGGCTGCAGCCGAAGCTTGTTGTTGCCGTGCTGGTAGTACACCACCAGTTCCATGGCCACCAGCACGTCCGCACGCTCCCGGAAGTAGTAGTCCAAGGCCGTCGCGGCCTGCCGCACGGCGTCCCCGTGCCCCACGCTCTGCGCGATCCAATGCCCTTCCGGGTACTCGACCTCGTCGGGCTCCGGCGCCACTGCGGCGGCACCGGGCGATGTCAGTACAGGAAGTTCTGTCTCTGTGGTGGCCATCGTCGCCCTGCGGTACGCGAACGCGCGTGAACGCCGCTGCTCCTGATTATAGAGCCGCCGCAGCGGGCCGGGACCGCCTAGCTGGTGACGCGATCGTGGTGCCAGCAATGCTCGGCCTCGCCCGCACGCGGGCGGCGCCATCGGCACCGAGACTTGAAGCAAGCGCCTGCGTTGCAGCGCAGCAAGGAGTCCAGCCACGCTTCGCCTCAACCGCACGAGAGCGGCCCTTCGGCGTAGGAAGTTGACCGAATCGTCAACCTTACGCCGAGACAAGGAGTCGAGCGGCAGCAGGGCCGAGTGCCAGGCCGACTGAAGCAGCGGAAGCTCGCCGAGCGCGGTACCGGACTGTGTCCGCCGGGAATCCTCGGGGCATGCCAAGCGACCGGATCAGCTAAAATCTCGGTTCATGTCGGCAGAACTGGGCGGATTCGCAGCCGCACTACACACGCCCCGTCGAGAGGACGGCTCGATCGACTTTGAGGCGCTCGTACGCAATGCCGATTGGGTTATTTCGCAAGGTGCCAGCGGAGTCGTGCCGTGTGGCGGGACTGGCGAGTACTCCGACCTGACGCTCGCGCAGAGGTCAGAGATCGTCGAGCAGTTGGCCTGGGTGCCCAAGGTGAAGGCGAAATTGGTGGCAGGGGTCGGCTCGGGCTCGCTCCGGGATTCGGTGCGCCTAGCGCACCATGCTCTCCACACGGGCGCGGACGCGGTCCTGCTGCCGCCACCGCACTTCTATCGCTACGGAGCCAGCGACCTGCTGCCGTTCTTTCGCGCCGCGGCCCGAGCGATCGACGGCCCGACCATGCTCTACAACCTTGCCGGCTTCGTCAGCCCGCTCGATGCGGACCTCGTCGCGGAGCTAATCGGCACCGACGAGCACATCATCGGCATCAAGGACTCGAGCGGGGACTTGGAGATCCTGCGCAGACTCTCACAAACCGGCACACCCTGCGTGCGAGTGCAAGGCCACGACGGGTGGCTGGCGGAGTCCTTGCGCCAAGGCTTGGCCGATGCCGCCATCTCCGGCCCCGCCAGCGTAGTGCCGGAAGCCATGCGGGCCGTCTTCGAGACCTTCGGCAACGAGGATGCTTTCTCTGCGTCGGTGACGCATTTCGAGCAGTTCTTGCAGCAGCTCCTACGCTTCCCCTACCCTTGGGTGATCAAGTGGGCGGCACAGTTCAGGGGTCTCGACCCGGTGACCTTCCCGATCCCATTGAGCGCCAAGCGCGACCAAGATAGGCAAGCGTTCATGTCCTGGTTCGAGACATGGCTAGAGAACGGCCCGCCCCCGGGCCCGGACTTTCGCAGGCCTTGAACGGATGGCGTTGGCAATGCAAGCGCGGCCGTCCACGATTGATCAAATCGCCTCAGAGCGGGCTACGGTGCCTTCGATCGTGCGCGACGCCGCCGCCGCGTACGGCAAGCAAGCGTTTATCGTCGGCGAGAGCGGCCAGATCCTGACCTTCGAAGAGAACCATCGCCGCGCCAACCGCTTCGCGAACGCGCTGCACGCCCGCGGCATCGGCAAGGGCTCGGTGGTCGGCGTGTTCAGCCGCAACTCGTTCGACTTCGTCACCGCCGGTTACGGGATCCTCGCCAGCGGAGCGGTCTTCACGCCCTTCAACTCGAGCTACAAGCGGCGCGAGCTGGTCCACCAGATCACGAACTCCGGCGCATCTGTGGTCTTCGCCGAGAAGAGCCTGCTGCCGCTGCTGCAAGAATGCCGGGACCAGATCCAAGGCTGCCGGGTCATCGAGCTGGATCCCGGCATCTGGCATTCCGCTCCGGATTCGGAGCCGGAGCAAGAGACTGACCGCGACCGGGATGTGGTCTTCTTGCCCTATTCGAGCGGCACGACAGGATTCTCCAAGGGGATCGAGCTTACACACGGCAATCTCGCCGCCGCCATCCGACAACTGCTGTTCTCGAGGGCTGCGATGTTCGAGGAGCAAGGGCGCAGCTATGTCTTCCTGCCGCTGTATCACATCTACGGATTCAACGTGGTGATGAACGTCTTGCTCGCCGCCGGCGGCACGCTGCACCTGCGCCGACGCTTTGACATGGACGACTGCCTCGACAGCATCGAGCGCGAGCGCATCACCAGCCTGCCGCTGGTGCCGCCGGTGCTGCTCGGCATGCTTTCCCGAGAGGATCTCAGGCACAGGGACCTGTCGTCCCTGCAATGGGTCAACATCGGGGCCGCCCCGGTCCCCCTGCCCGCCGTACATCGCTTCGTGGAGATGACCGGAATCACCGTGAGGCAAGGGTACGGCATGACGGAGACCTCGGGAATCGCAACGACGAACCCAACGGAGGCTTCCTTTGACGTCGCCGAAACTGCCGGCCTGCCGGTGACAGGGATGGACGCGGCGGTCTTCGATCTAGCGAGCGGAACGCGCCAGCTGCCGGCCGGCGAAACAGGAGAACTCGCCCTGCGCGGCCCGAACATCATGCAGGGCTACCATGCCGCCCCCGAAGAGAATGCCGTCGCCTTGCGCGACGGTTGGTTCTACACGGGGGACATCGGCCACATCGACAGCTTGGGGCGCGTGCATATCGTGGACCGCAAACGCGAGATGATCAAGTACAAGGGCTTCCAAGTATTGCCCGCCGAGCTGGAGTCGGTGATCTTGGAACTGCCCGAAGTCCGCGATGTCGCCGTTGTCGGCATGAGGGATGCCCACGGCGCCGAGAGCCCGAAAGCATACGTCACCTTGCATCCGGGAAAATCCCTGAGCGGCGAACGAGTGCAGGCGCACGTCAAGTCCCAAGTCGCCGGATACAAGCAGGTGCGGGGGGTCGAATTCGTGGACGCGATCCCGCGCTCGCCAGCTGGCAAGATCTTGCGCAGGCTGCTGTGATCGAAGATCGCTAGCCAGATTCCGGCTCTGCGGACAGCACCGGCGTCGGGACGGACTGTTCGATAAACAGCCGCGCCGCCTCCACCGCGCCGCCCGTCTCCTCCGCGGCGGGCACGAACTTCGCGAACTTGACCATGTCTGCCCGGTAAAGAAAGTCGCGCAGCAGCGTTTGGTGGTCGCGGCGGATGTGCGGGCCGCGCGACATCTCCGCGAGAAACTCCTCGGTCGTCTGCTCGGGCGCGCGCAGCGAGAATTGGTCTTCGATGTAGTGCCGCACGATGTCCGACAGCCGCAAGTAGAACAGCTCGACAGCGCCGCCGGCAAGCAGCCCCTCCGACAGCAGCGCGTCCAGGGCAGTCAGAGCGATCTCATGCGGTGGCACCACTCGCGGTGCCGAAAGCTTTTCCTTGCGGCGCTTCCACCACCACCAGGCCGCACCCGCCGCGACGGCCAGCAGCAGCGTCCCCACGGCCCACCACCACCAGGGCGCCGGCATATCGAGCGGCTCGGCTATGTCCCGCAGGTCAGCCGTTTCGGGATCCGGCAAGACGCTCTCGACAGGGATCGTCAAGGCTTCCGAAGAAATGGAATCGGAATCGTTGATCGTCACTGTCAGCGGCGGGAGCTCGTATTCTCCCGGCAAGAACGGCTGCAGGACGTATTCGCGCACGCGCTGCACCCGTCCACCGTCCAACAGGCGCTCCGATACCTCCTCGTCGCGCACAACCGCGAACTCCCCGAAGCCGCCGTCGGAATCCGGGAAGGCCACCGTAGCGCCCTCGTCAGCCTCGACGGCCAGCCTGAGCACCGCGCTTTCGGCGGTGCTGAGAGAGGAGCGGTCCAGCGTGAGCTCGAGACGGCCGCCCGCGGCCTCGTAAGTCTCGGCGATCGCCGGCTCAAGGTCCTCGGTGCCGCCCCCGCCAGCGCACGACAGCCAAGCCAGCGCCACGGCCAGGAATGCGCCGATCCACGTGGCTCGCCGGTGGCCTGGAAGCCGGCTCGCTGGCGTCATTTCCTCCTCCCGCGCTTGCGAAACAGCGTCCGCAAGTCGCGGACATAGTCATGCCCGGTCTGCACCTCGACTTCGTCGATGCCAGTGGTGCGGAAGAACGCGCGCCTCCGCTCGACGCGCTCTCGCGACCGCGCGGCGTAGTCGCGGCGGACGCGCGCGCTGGAGGTGTCCAGCAAGACAGATTCCCCGGTTTCCGCATCCTCGAGCTCGACCAGCCCCACATTGGGCAGTTCCTGCTCGCGCTCGTCGCACACCGCGACGGCGACCAAGTCGTGGCGGCGAGCGAGGATTCGCAACTGCTTCCCGCTGGTCTCTTCCAGCGTCCCGTCGGTGAGAAAGTCCGACACCAAGAACACGATGCCGCGCTTGTGCGTGACGCGGCCGAGATACTCCAGCGCAACCGACAGAGCCGTGCCGCGGCCGCTCGGCTGGAAGCGCAGCAACTCCCGGATGAGGCGCAGCACGTGGGTCCTCCCCTTGCTGGGAGGTATCGCCAATTCGACCGATTCCGTGAAAACGATCAGGCCGACCTTGTCGTTGTTGCGGATGGCGGCGAACGCGAGCAGCGCGCAAAACTCTGCCGCGGCCTCGTTCTTGAGCTGGCTGCGGCTGCCAAACGCGCCGGATGCCGACAGGTCCACCACCAGCCACACGGTGAGTTCGCGCTCTTCGACGTAGCGCTTCACGAACGGCCTGCCCATGCGCGCCGTGACGTTCCAGTCGATGCTGCGGATCTCGTCTCCGGGTGTGTACTCGCGCACCTCGTCGAATTCCATGCCGCTGCCCTTGAAGACGCTGCTGTACTCGCCCGCCAACACGTCGTCGACGGCCCTGTCGGTCTGGATCTCGATCAGCCGGATCTTCTTGGCGACGTTGCGGGTGAACTCCTTTACGTCCATGGGCGTGTTCGGGCTCGCAGGAGATTCGCGACAGTCCGGGGGCTAGCTGGGGAGTCTCGGGATTGCGCTGACGAGCGCCGCGAGCGGATCCGGCCGCCGAGCCGCCTGATCCTGGACGGGAGAAGGGCGCGGCCGAAGCGCTCGGCGGTCAGTATCCATCGAACTTAGCATGAAATCGCGCCGGTGACGCCGAGTCCGGCCAAGGGGCGCGAGATCACTCCGGGCCTGGATACCGCAGCACCCCTCGGGAGCCGCCCACTTGCGCGCCGAAGACGGACCCGTCGGAAAAGGCCACGCCCTCCGCGCCGCTGGTGACCCGGCTGGGATCCGGACGCGGGTCGGGAATGAACGCCCGCACGACGCCCGTGCGGGCGTCGCCGATGTAGATTCCGCGCGCGAAGCCGGGATTCCTCGGCCGGCCCGAATTGTCGGGATCGAAGCCCGAATCGGAATCGGCCACGTAGAGCGTGTCGTCCCCGTCGATGAAGATCCCGCTGGGAGATCCGAACTGCGTCCAAGTCGCCAAGTGCGCGCCATCGGTCGAGAAGATCTGGATGCGCTGGTTTGCGCGGTCGCCGACGAACAAGCGGTCCTGCGAGTCGACGGCCAACGCGTGGATGCCGCTGAACTGCCCAGCCTCGGATCCGGCGCTGCCCCAGGACTCGATGAACGTGCCATCGCTGCGGAGCTTGACGATGCGGTTATTCCCGCCGTGGCCGTGATTGTGCCCGTCGCCGACGAAGATGTCCCCGTTGCGGGCCACAACGACATCGGAGGGGCAGCTGAACGCAGTCTCGCTCTCGCCGGCCACGCCCGCTGTTCCGAGGCTCAGCAGGAGCTCGCCGCCCGGGCTGAACTTGTGCACCTGATGGCCCCGGCCCTCTTCCCCGCCGGTCTTGCAATCGGTGTGCACGGCGTCGGCCACCCAGAGATTGCCTTCGTGATCGGCATGAATCCCGTGCGGCCAGATGAACATGCCCGACCCGAAACTGCGGATCAGCTTGCCGTCGGGCTCGAACAGCAGGATCGGATCCAATGCGCTGTCGCGGCAATTGCTTCCCGCGCAGCGCTCGGCCACCCAGATCCGGCCTGTGAACCGCCCGTGCTCGTCTCGGTGCGGATAGATCGCGCTGGTGGAGCCCCAGCTGCGACCGGCGGGCAGGCTTCCCCACGCCTCGCCGGGGCCGAACGGGTTCGGCGCAACGGGCTGGGCCAGCGCGGCAACCCCAAACGCCGAGCACACGAGCAGGTGCCGGAGAAATCGCCAATACATGATCCGAATCCGGTCGGAGCGGGGCGCGGCGCGCGCCGCGCAGGCTCGATGAACAAGATACTCGATCTGCCGGCGCGACGCTATAGAAGTCCTAAGGAACCTCCACGCCATCGAGCACGCGCCGGACAATGTCTTCGGAAGTGAGCTCTTCCGCTTCGGCCTCGTAGGTCACCATGACCCGGTGCCTGAGCACATCAGGCGCGACCGACTTGACGTCCTGGGGAATGACATAGCCCCGGCCCTGCAGCATCGCGCGCGCTCGCGCGGCCATCGCAAGGTAGATCGTGGCGCGCGGCGAAGCGCCGTGCCGAATCCACTCCCCGATGTCGAGGTTCGCCTCTGCCGGATTGCGCGTGGCCTCGATGAGGTCGACGATATACTCCTCGATCTTCGCATCCATGTAGACCGTGTCGGCAAGCTCCCGCAGGCGCACCACATCTGCGGGAGACAGCACGGGCGCGACCTGGTGCTCCACTGTTGAGCGGGCCATGCGACGCAGGATCTGCAGCTCGTGCTTGCGCTCCGGGTAGTCCACGCGCAGCTTGAGCATGAAGCGATCCACCTGGGCTTCCGGCAGGGGATACGTTCCCTCCTGCTCGATCGGGTTCTGAGTGGCCAGAACCAGGAAGGGATCCTCGAGCGGGTAGCTCTCGGGGCCTATCGTCACCTGGCGCTCCTGCATGGCCTCCAGCAAGGCGCTCTGCACTTTCGCCGGAGCGCGGTTGATCTCGTCGGCCAGCACGATGTTTGCGAAGATCGGGCCCTTCTTGGTGCTGAAACCGCCGTCGCTCGGCGAGTAGATCATGGTGCCGATCAGATCTGCCGGCAACAGGTCGGGCGTGAACTGAATGCGCTGGAATGACGCCTGCAGCGTCCTGGCCAAGGTCGTCACCGACAGCGTCTTGGCCAGGCCGGGGACGCCTTCGATCAACACGTGGTTGTTGCACAACAGCGCGAGGAGCAGGCCGTCGACCAGCCCCTCCTGGCCGACGATCACGCGGGCTAGCTCTTGGCGGACTGCGGCAAAGACCGGAGCCTCGGCCTCGACCCTGCGGCCGATCTCCCTTACATCGGCGGATTGCGAAGAGCGGTCTGGCGCGGCTTCGCGGACGACAGAATCAACCCCTTCCATTGAGACCAATTTAGCAATACGAGCACGCTATGGAGCGGGGTCAGCACGCGCAGATTCGGCGGATTGCGACACCACTTCGGCCAAGTAGCCCTGCGCCAGCACCGAGGCGCCGCCCACCTGTTCGGTCACGAACGCGAAACCGTGCGCGTACTGGAAGCTGCACTGCGCCACAAGGTAGCCCTGGAAATCCGGCAGCGGATCGACGCCGCGCGTCGCGTTGCCACTCGAGAGTCTAAAAGCAACCTGCTCGCCTGCATCGATTTCGACCGTGCGGCGAAACGTCGCAGACTGCTCGCCTTCCAAGCCGGCTCCGTGGAAGGTCAGGCTGCAACTGCCCGGCTGATAGCGCGTGCCGAGCGGGTCAGCAGAGGTATTCACCAGCACTACGGCCGTGTCGAACGTGGTCTGGTTTGTCACGAACGGGAAGAACAGCGTGGTGCCGCATTCGTCGATCGGAAACGACGGCCGCGGCACGCGCTCGGGAGCCACGAAGCGCGGCCGCGCGCCAAGCGGCCCACTGCTAGCCGGCGGACCAAGCGGGGCAAGACTGGCGTCCACTGCCACCTGTCCACCGCGTATGGCGTGGCCGTCCGAGTCGGACGGGGTCAGTCGGAACTGAATCCTGCATTCCTCTTGCGCGGAAGGGTCGGCCGCGAGGACTTCGTAGACCGCAAAGGCCTCGGCAGTCTCGCTCACCGTCAATGGCACATCAGGAGCCGGCTCGCCCGACACGACTGTGCCGCCCAAGCCGCTCGCCGACGCCCCTTGGACCAATCCTAGACGCAACCTCGCGGTCCCGCCCTCCGAAACGCACGCGGGAGCCGGCGGGGCCGCGACCGAGACCCCCTCGGGTATGGCAGAAAGGCCAATCCTCACGCGCGTCGGGCTCGGATGGGCCGCCGCGCCGGCGGCAGTCGGATAGTAGTCATCCCTCCAGCCGGGCCGGCCGGGCTCGAGCGACTGCCCGCCGGCCGCCTTGAAGGCAGAGGCAAAACCCTCGAAGATCCGAACCTCGCCGAACGCCTCGCCCTCCGAGCACAGTCGCCCCGCCTGCACGGAGCGCGCGTGCGCAGAGATCCCCGGGGCCGCGTGCGCGACTGGCAGCGTTCCCGCTTCCAAGACAACGCTTCCCCCTCCCGACGACATGGATACGACCGCCTCGATTGGAATCGCCCCGGACCGCGCATCGCCGCCGACGCCTGCCTCGGCGGCGTTCACCCGGATATTGGTCAGGCGTACGCTCGTGGTAGTCGGATGACACCCGCCCGGCACTCCGTAACGACCGACACAATCCTCTAGCGGAACCGCGCGCGCGGACTCGCTGCCAATGGCCGCCCCGGGAATGGGGAGCGCCACGCCGGACCAGCGCAGCATGCGCGGGCTGGCGGAGCCACGACGCCCCAGCATCGGATCCTGCACGGTGCTCCCGCTGGCACCGCAGTCGCTGAACAAGCGCTCGCTCGTCGATGCCAAACAGGTCTTTTCGTTGACCACCAACACCGCGTCGGTCACATCCGCGCCGAGGCCGAAGCCGCTCTGGTTCGCAATCCCGACGCTTAGGGACACCGCGAGGTCGACCACGAGAAAGCCGCTGGGTTCGAAACGTCGACCGGGACCGCGGTTCTCGCACGTGATCGCGATGTCACCGACCAGTTCGCTGGTGCCCTCGATCCTAACCAAGGGCGCCAGTGCCGTCGCCGAACAGCGGATCTGGCCAAGCTCGGCGCTAGAAACGGGCGATATCAGCTGGGCCGAAGCGACGCTCGAGAGGACAGCGCCAACGAACATGGCGCCGATCAACGCTCGCCGGGCACGGGGCGCTGGGGCCGACCTCGGCACGGGCCAACCCGAGGACGCGAGCCTAGGGAGCATCGCCGCCTATAGGAAGACGCCTACCCTCGGCGTCGAAAGGAATCACGGGGGCCAAGTAGCCCATAGCCAAGTCGGCGATGCCTCCAAAGCCGTCCGACATGAACACGTAGCCCCGAGCGCCCGGATATCCGCAGTCTGCGATCAAGTAGCCCTGGAACTGGTCCATGCCAATGATGTTGCGGGCGGGGTTGCCGCCCGAAAACGTAAAGACCAGCTGCTCGCCGGGATCGATTGCCGTGGTGTACTGAACCAGCAGCTCGTCCTCGCCGTCGCCACCCACCCCGTAGAAGTGCAGATCGCAGGATCCGGCCTGCTCGGGCACAGTGTCCGTCAGGGCTTGCAGGGAGCCGTGCGTGATCACCAAGCCCGTGTCGAATCCGGCTTGGTTGGTGACAAACGGGAACAGCAGCCGCGTGCTGCACGCGGCGAGACTCACCTCGGCGTCTGCCAGCGCCAAGGCCGGCGCGAAACGCGGCGAGGGAGCGCTGGCGGCGGCTCGAGAAACCGCACTGCGAGGCGCGAAGCTCGCCGCGAACATCGCCCGGGCGCTGCCGACCCGCTGGTCAGACGTTTCGAACAGCACCGGAATATGGCAGTCCTCCACTTGGCCGGGGTCATCCGCCACAACCTCGTAAACCGCGCGTCCAACCCCATCCGCTAGGAGGACCGGCATGTCCGTGCCAGTCCCCGAGGCCCCCGCCGAGCCGCCCGCCCCGGTAGCATCGTGGCCGTCCACCAATGCCAGTGCCAGCGAGTCGCGAGAAACGCCAGCCGACCCGTCGAAATCGGGCTGATGACAGGCCACGAACGATGGAATTCTCAGCTCCACTCCATCCGGCACGTCCTGAATGTCGAGCATCACTCGGGTCGGCTCGGCCGGAAGGGCCGTTTCTGAGCCCGCTCGAAACGCGCTGGCGAAGCCCTCTTGCACAACCACGGTGGCGGTCCCGCGAGAATCCCCGCCACAGGCTGCCGCCGGCTCCGTGTTGGCCACCGCGAGTCGTATCCCGGCAAGAGAGTTCGCCAGCCGCAGACTGGCGTTGCGCAATGCAACCCCGGAGGCCGAGCGCAGCTCCAAGGCCGCTGCGACGGGCGCTCCGGAACTCGACCCGCCGCCGAGTCGAACTTGCGAGGCGTTGGCCCGAATGCCCCGAATCTCGAGTGTCGAGCCCCCCTGCGGAAGATCCCCGGGAAACGGCAGGCTTACGTTTGTCCAAGTGAGCGAGGTCACGCCCGCGAGGCGTCCGAACTGCGGATCCTGCACCGTGGCCAGCGGCGCGTCACAGGACCCATACGTGGAGCCGGTCGCGCTGGGCGTCGCGCAGTCATTGCCGTTTACGACCAGCACCGCGTCGCTGATGTCACCGGCAGAGCCAGGGCTGATCGTGTTGGTGACGCTGGCGTTGAGCGTGACCGAAATCGACAGGTTCAGGTCGTCCCGCGGCCCCGGCGGCAGCGGACTCTCCGGGACACAGCTCAGCAGGATGTCTGGCAGCGTCTCGGCCACGCCCGCCGCTCGGACCGGCGCGGCAGCTGCCGAGGCTGTGCAGGTAACCGCGACGTCAGCCTGCGCCCACGCCGCACTGGAAGAAATGAGGACCAAGGTGCCGGCTAGAGCACATGAACGGGACATTCCCACCCTCAACCTGCAATCGCTACGTTGTATCTTCCCATACCGTTCCCGATTCGCCTGCGCAGGCCCGCTGCGCGGCTGGGACGATGCCATCGAGATGGCTGCTAGCCGACAAGGCCGAAGGCCTTGTTCAGCGCTTCGACCGAAACCCGGCAGGCATCGTCGTCGGCCATCTCGTTGAGGACCCGATTGAAGGGCTCGGCCCGGATCGGCCCGTCGAAACCTATATCGACCAGCGCTTGCAAGAAATCGCGGGCACTGATCACGCCCGTGGCCAGCGGCAGCTCGCGCTGGTTGTCGTACTGGTCCTCGAGCGCCACCCCTCGCGGCGCGTCGTTGAGGTCGGCCGAGATGACATCGGCGCCAGAGAGCGTGCGGATGTCGTCGGCGGTCTCGCGGGACGTCCACCAGTGCCACGAGTCGAGCACGAAGCCAACATTCGCCGCCCCGGTTTCCGCGATCAGATCCTTGGTGCCTGCCATCGTGTGCACGGCGGAGTGCCGCCCGGCGGTCCAGTTCCGCTTGGTGCCGACATACTCCAAGCCCAGCCGCAAGCCGTGGTCCTGCAACACCTCCGCCACCTGCCGAAGCCGCGCCGCGGTGCGCTTGAAGTTCTGCAGGTAGGTCAGCTCGTCGCTCGAGGGCCGCAGCCAGGTGCCGACCCGGTCGACACCCGCCCGCTGCAGGGCGGCCGCGGCCCGGGGCAGGTCAGCCATGCCCTCTTGGAAGGCCTCGTCGTCCCCGCGAAATTCCACCGGCAGGCCCGCCGCGGCCCACCGCAACCCGTGCTGCCGCAAGGCTTCCAGATGCACGTCGACTCCGTCGCGCAGCAAGTCGCCCGGAAACGGCTGCACGGATTCGAACCCGTGCTGGGCGGCCAGTGCGATCGCCCTTGCCTGGTCGGCCTTGACGCCCAAGCTGCCCGGCACGAATGCCGTGAAGAAGAGTCGCTTCCCGGCCGCAGCCGCGAGGGTCGCGCCGCCGGCAGCAGTCGCGGCAGTGCGCAGGAAGTCCCTGCGGGCCAAGGCGTGGGGGTGAGATCGCACTCGCATCGTGCAGCAACTATAACAGTGATCTCGCTGTGCCGCAGGCCCGGCACTGCCCGCCAGCGGGCTGCGAGCGAGCGGACTTGGCTCGGGGCCAGGCACGCGGAGCGCGGCCCGCGGCCAGACAAAAGCGTTCCGTTTGGTTGTAGTGCTACAATATTCACACAATTTGTAGTAGCTAATACTGCAACTTCGGACATGAGCGACGATCCCACACGTAGACGGCAGCCGCGTGGCACCAAGGAGGGGAAACCGTCGCGCCTGCGCTTGTCGCCGCGGACGATCTGGCTGGCGGGCGTGCCTTTCGTGATGCTGCCGCTGTTTATCGGGCTGTACCTGCTAGGGCAGAACCCGATCGAGCCCCTGATCGAGGCGCTGGCCAACGAGGACAGGCTGGAGCGCCAAATCGAGGAACTCAACCGAGAGAATTCCGAATTGCAGCGGGATATCGACGGATTGGGGCCCGGCCAATTCGGCATCGAAAAGCGCGCACGGGAGCGCCTCGGCTGGTCCAAGCCGGGCGAAGTCGTGATCCACGTTCCGGACAAGCGATAAGGCTTCCCGCGCGTGGGCTTGCGCAGCAAGCGGCAGCTGTGCGGATGCGTGGCGGCCGGCGATTGTTCCTGTAAGATGTAAGCGGTTTGGGCGGGACAGGCATCGTCGCTGTGCGAGCGGGGCACGGCCTCGCAATGAGGATTTCGGCCTGCATCGCAATGCCGCTGCTGCTCGCGGCGGCGCCGTCGGAGGCTCCTGACTACTCCAGCATCCAGCCCCTGCTAACAGCCCGCTGCAGCGCCTGCCACCCTTCCAGCGGAGGGCAGGCCGGCCTTTCCCTAGCCAGCCACGCAGACGTGCTGCGCGGCGGCGATAGCGGCGCAGCCGTCGTTCCGGGCGATCCCTCGGCCAGCCTGCTGCTGCGCAGGGTTTCAGGCGAGAACCCCGAGATGCCGCCGGTCGGCGCGCCTCTCACGCCGTCGCAAGTCGCCCTGCTGGAACGTTGGATCGCCGCCGGCGCGCCGCAAGGCACGGTGAGCGACGAGTCGCGGGATCCGACTTGGTGGTCGTTCCGCGAACTCTCGCGGCCCTCGGTGCCCGAGCCGGCGTCGGCCTGGGGCGCGAACCAAATTGATCGCTTCATCGCCGCGAGGCTCGCCGAGAAGGGGCTCAGCCCATCGCGGCAGGCGGACCGCACCACGCTCATTCGCAGGCTCAGCTTCAACCTCCACGGCCTGCCGCCGTCGCCAGAAGAAGTCGACGCGTTTGTCCGCGACCGCTCGCCAGATGCCTATCAGCGCCTGGTGGACCGCCTGCTCGCCTCGCCGCGCTACGGGGAGCGCTGGGGACGGCACTGGCTGGACGTGGCGCACTACGGCGAGTCGCACGGCTACGACAAGGACAAGGCGCGGCGCAACTCGTGGCCGTATCGCGACTACGTGATCGAGAGCTTCAACCGGGACAAGCCCTACGCGCGCTTCATCCGCGAACAGATTGCCGGGGACGTCCTCTGGCCGGGCGATCCGGACGGCCTGGTCGCGACGGGATTCGTGGCGGCAGGCCCTTGGGACTACGTCGGGCACGCCGAATTGCGCGAGGGCACGAAGGACAAGAAGCTGGCGCGCCTGCTCGACCGCGACGACATGGTGGCTGCAACCATGTCGTCGTTCACGAGCCTCACGGTCCACTGCGCCCGCTGCCACGACCACAAGTTCGACCCGATCCAGCAGGCGGACTACTACGCGCTGCAGGCGGTGTTCGCCGGGGTGGATCGGGCCGAGCAGCCGTATTTCCGAGACCCAGCGACGCACGCCCGCGGACGCCGCCTGTGGCTCGGGGTCGGCAAGACCGAGGCCGCGCTGCGGCCCTTCCGCCGCAAGATCGAGGAAGCCACCGGCGAGAAGATCCGGCGCATTGACGAGCAGAAGTCCGCGCTGGGTCAGGAGAGCACCGACCTGCTGCCGAAGGTCGGAGAGATCGACACGCCCGAGTCGATCGCGCGCAGGAAAGAGATCTCGAGCCTGATCAAGCAATTGGACGCCGAGCGCAAGGCTCTAGCGCTGGCCGCGATGTCCGCGGCGGATCGAGCGCGATACTCGGAGCTGTCCGAACAGCTCGACGCCTTGAACGCTGAGTTCGCGGCCTTGCCAGACCCCCAATATGTCTACAGCGCGGCGAACTATTTCAAGACGCACGGCCGTTTCATGCCCGCCGGGGAACCGCGCCCCGTCTACCTGCTGGCCAAGGGGAGCGTCGAGTCCCCGCAGCAGCTCGCGCAGCCCGGCGCGGTCACGGCGGTGGCCGGCTTGGAGGCGCGCTTCGGCGCAGATTCCGCGCAAGGGGAAGGGGCGGCGCGGGCCGCGCTGGCCGCCTGGCTCGCGCACGACGACAACCCGCTCACGTGGCGATCCATCGCCAACCGGGTGTGGCACTACCACTTCGGCCGCGGCTTGGTCGAAACGCCAAACGACTTCGGCCGCATGGGGGCATTGCCGACGCATCCCGCCCTGCTGGACTGGCTCGCGGCGGAGATGCGCGACAGCGGCGGCTCGCTCAAGCACCTGCACCGCTTGATCCTGCTCAGCGCGGCCTACCGGCAGAGTTCGGCCAAGCGTTCCGACCAAGCCGAAATCGATGCCGGCAATCGATTCCTGTGGCGCATGAACCGCACCCGCCTCGATGCCGAGGCCGTGCGGGACAGCGTGCTCGCGGTGGCCGGCCGGATCGACCTGCAGATGGGAGGACCCTCGGCGGAGCACTTTCTCTTCAAGGACGATCACTCGCCGGTCTACGACTACACCCGCTTTGACTTCAGCAGCGCCGCGGCCCGCCGGCGCAGCGTCTACCGCTTCTTGGTAAGAAGCGTGCAGGATCCGTTCATGGAGAGCTTGGATTGCGCAGACCCGTCGTTGCTGGTGCCCAAGCGCAGCAGCACGCTGACCGCGATCCAAGCCCTGGCGCTGCTTAACGACCCGCTGATGATCGAGCAGGCGCGACACTTCGCCGACCGCATGAGAGCGGCCTCTGCGGAGTCGGCAGAGCGCCTCCGGCACGGTTTCCGGCTCGCGTACGGACGCAGCGCCTCCGATTCCGAAGTCACGGCCTTGGCCGAGTACTCCGACAGGCACGGCCTGGAGAGCGCCGCCCGCCTGCTCTTCAACGGAAACGAGTTCATCTTCGTCGACTAAGCCAATGCCGAACCAAGGCGCAGCAACGCTGACTGACCGGCGGAAGTTTCTCGAGCACTGGGGCGGCGGGCTGGGCTGGATCGCGCTGGCCCAGCTGCTCGGCCGCGAGGCTGTCGCGGCTCAAGCGCCCGCCAGCAGTGGCCTGCACCACCCGGCAAGAGCCAAGCGAGTCGTGCAATTGTTCATGTCCGGCGCCGCCAGCCAGTGCGACATGTTCGACTACAAGCCGCTGCTGATCGAGCGCAACGGGCAGGAATTCGACCCCGGCGGCACGGTGGAACTCTTCCAGAGCAGCCCCGGGCCGGTGATGCGGAGCCCGTGGGACTGGAAGCAGCACGGCGAATCCGGCAAGTGGATGAGCAGCCTGGTGCCACACCTGGCCGGGTGCGCGGACCACATGGCCTTCTTTCCCTCGATGGTGTCGAAATCCAACGTCCACGGGCCGGCAACGTTCATGCAGAACAGCGGCTTCGTGCTACCGGGATTTCCCAGCATGGGGGCATGGATCTCGTACGGCCTGGGCGCGCTGACCGACGAACTGCCGTCCTTCGTGGTGCTTCCGGACGCGAGGGGATTCGCGCCCAACGGTCCGGGAAATCACACTGCGGCATTCCTGCCCGCCCAGCACCAAGGCACGATGATCCGGGCAGGTCGCGAAAACCCGATCCATGACCTGTTCCCGCCCGCGTCGGCGGACTTTGTCACGCCGGAGAGCGAGCGGGACGGGCTGGCCCTGCTCGAGCGGCTGAACCGCCGACACCTGGCTTCGCGCGGGGGCGACAGCCGCTTGGAAGCCCGCATCCAAGCCTACGAGATGGCCGCCCGGCTACAAGTGACGGCACCGCAGGTGCTGGACATCTCGGGCGAATCAGCCGCCACCAAGAAACTGTACGGAATCGACGAGCCGATCACGCAGGACTTCGGGCTGCGCTGCTTGACGGCGCGCCGCCTGCTCGAGCGCGGGGTGCGCTTCGTGCAGGTCTGGAGCGGCGCCGACAACGGCTTTCCGCGCCGAAACTGGGACAGCCACGAGGACATACGCAAGGACCACGGCGCGATGGGAACCGAGATGGACAAGCCGGCCGCCGCCCTGATCCGCGACCTGGAAGCGCGCGGGCTCTTGGAGGATACGATCGTCTACTGGACGACCGAGTTCGGACGGATGCCGTGCAGCCAAGGAACGCTGGGCCGCGACCACAACCCGTTCACGTTCACTTCGTGGCTGGCCGGCGGCGGAGTCCGCGGCGGGGCAGTGTACGGATCCAGTGACGAGTGGTCATACAAGGCGGCCGACAAGCCGATCTACTGCTACGACCTGCACGCCACCGTGCTGCACTTGCTGGGCATCGACCACACCCGGCTCACGTTCCGGCACAACGGCATCGACCGGCGCCTGACGGACGTCCACGGCGAAGTCATCGAGGACGTTCTGGCATAGGGCTCGCGTTCAAGCGAGACATCGCTGCGACAGCGTAGATCGAAGCGCGACGATCGCGACGCCTAGGGCATGCCGACCAAAGGCTAGGCAACGCGGCATGTCCGGTCGGGCAAGGTCGAGAAGCTTGAGCGGCTAGGCTAGAGGGAAGGTTTTCCGGCCCGGTAGCCAGAGTGAATCCCAGCAAGCAGCAAATTATCTGGGGCGCGGCAGGGATCCTGTTCGCGCTCGCGAGCCTCAAGCTTCACTACGAGGTCAAGGTCGAGATGGAGCGTCGCGGGCTTGCAGCCTCGGACCGGATGGGAGACCTCCGAGTGGGAAGCGAGTCGCCCGATTTCTCCGCCACCGATCTGCAAGGGAGGCCGGTCGTGCTCTCGGAACTCCGCGGCCGCAAGGCGGTCGTGGTCGATTTCTGGGCGACCTGGTGCGCGCCCTGCCTCCAGTCCATGCCAGCGCTCCAGCAAGTGCACGAGGAATTCAAGGAGCGCCAAGTCGAGATTGTCGCCGTGAATCTCGGCGAAGATCCCGGGAGCGTCCGTGACTTCATCGAGCGACACCAATACACCTTCCGAGTCGTGGCGGACGAGGACCGAGTTATCGGCGGCCGCTTCGGGGTCGCTGCCATTCCCGCCCAGGTGGTGGTCGACGCGGACGGCCGCCTCGCGTGGGTCCAAGTCGGCTACGACTCGGGGAAGGAGGGCGAGTTGCGCGAGTTGCTGGAGCGACTGGCGCAATAAGGCCGGTCCCGGCGGGCTTCAGGCGAGACAGAGTCATGTGCGTCATCCGCACCGAGAACCTTTGCAAGACCTACAGGGGCGGCACGCACGCTCTCCGCGGGCTTGACCTCGAAGTGCGCGCGGGCGAGGTGTTCGGTTTCCTCGGCCCGAATGGCGCGGGCAAGTCCACCACCATTCAGCTCCTGCTGAACTTTATCCGGCCCACCAAAGGCACCGCCTCCCTCTTCGGAAGGCCCACGACGCACTCGCGGACCCGGCAGAGGCTCGGGTACTTGCCAGAGTCTGTGAACCTGCACGCCTACTACAGCGGGCAGGGCCTGCTCGAGTTCTACTCCGGGCTGGCAGGCGTCGAGCGGGCGGACCGCCGGCGGCGATCCGAGGAACTGCTGGGGCGGGTGGGCCTGCTGGACGCCGCCGGGCAGAAGATCTCGCAGTACTCCAAGGGAATGCTGCAGCGCCTGGGATTGGCCCAGGCGCTGATCAACGATCCGGAACTGCTGATCCTGGACGAGCCTACGTCGAACCTGGACCCGGTCGCGCGCCGCGACTTCCGCGACATCCTGCTCGAGCTCAAGGCCGCGGGCACCACGATATTCATCTGCTCGCACATCCTCTCCGAGGTCGAATCGGTGTGCGACCGCGTGGCCATCCTCCAACAGGGCGAACTGAAGCGGGCGGGCACCCTAGAGGAGCTGTCGGGCGCCGCCGGGGCCACCGTCACGGTCAAGCAGCTTCCGGCAGGCGCCATCGAGGCCCTGTCCGCAACGGAGGCACGCCTGACGCTGCGAGGCGGGGAGTCGACCATTGCCTGCGACAGCGAGGCCGTGCACCAGGACGTCGAGCGGCTCCTCGAAGAATGGGGCGTCGAGGTCGAGCGGGTCGAAACCCGCATGCAGTCGCTGGAGGAGATCTTCTTCGGCGCGATCGACCGGGAGAGCACCTCATGAGGGAAACGCTCCTTATCGCCGGCGACAGCATCCGCGCCCTGTTGCACCAGCGCCTGCTGGTAGCGCTCATGCTGGTCATGCTGGGCCTGACCGCGGCGTTCTCGGTGGCAGTGACCGAAATGAAGGAATCAGTTCTGCAAGCCGCCGAAGCGGGCGCCGAGGCCCAAGGCACCGGCCTCGACGAAGAGGGGCTGCAGGAGGCGCGCCAGCAGATCGACATGGCAGGGTCCTTTTTCCTGGCGGCGTTCTATTGGTTCGCGGCATTCGGAGGCACGGCCGTCACCTTGTTCATCTGCTGCACGGCAGTGGCAACCGACCTCCGTCGCGGCACCATCCGCATGGTCCTCGCCAAGCCCGTCTCTCGAACGCAGTTCCTGTTGGGGAAGTACTGCGGCGCGATCGCGGTCATGTTCAGCTATTCCGCGCTGGCCGGGATCGCGCTCGTGATCTTCACTCGCAGCAACGCCCTGGAACTGGGACCGGCGGCCCTGTATTCTCCTTGGCTCATGTTCTGCAGCAACCTCATGGTCGGCTCCGCTGCCCTGCTGCTTTCGCTGCTGGTGCACCCGCTCGTCGCCGCCGTCATCGCCTTCTTCGCCAGCGCAAGTTTCTTCTCCTCCCCAAATCCCCTCCACTTCATCCTGCCGAGCTACGACCTCTTCAACGTGTCCTCGCTGATCATGCAGGGACGGCTGATCGCGATGGAGGACATCCTCACACTCACCCTCTACGCCCTCGATGTCGCGGCGATCTTCCTCCTGGTGGCACTGTGGCGCTTCCGTTCCAAGGAACTGCTGTAGCGCAGCGCTCGGTCGCCAAGGCCGCCAAGACTGCCTGACGCTTGCCTTGGAGCACGAGAATCCCCCAATGATATATAGGTGACCGGGCGGTCGCGCGGCCGCCAAACTGCCAGCATGTCGAGTTCCGAGCGCCGAGCACCTGCGATCGCCGCGCGGCTCGCGACCGTGCGGGAACGCATCGAAGCAGCGGCCGCGCGAATCGGCCGGGACCCAGACTCGATCGCCGTGATCGCTGTCTCCAAGCGCAAGCCCGCCGAGGACATCGCGGCAGCCTACGAGGCCGGCCAGCGAGACTTCGGCGAGAACTACGTCCAAGAATTCGCGGCCAAGAGCGAACAGCTCCCTCCGCTTGACGATGCCCGCTTCCATTTCATCGGCAAGCTGCAGAGCAACAAGGCGGGCAAGGCTGCGGGGCTCTTTTCCGCCATCCACACGCTCGACAGCTCCAAGCTTGCCCGGCGGCTGGATCGGTTCGGCAAGCCGCTGGAAGTCTTCTTGGAAGTCAAGCTGAGCGCAGAGGAATCCAAGAGCGGCATGGACCCGGGGCTGCTGGGAGCCGTGCTCGAAGACGTGGCTGCAGCTTCGAACTTGCGGCTTTCGGGCCTGATGACGATGCCACCTTGGAGCGCGGACCCAGAACACGCCAGGCCGTACTTCCGGCACTTGCGCGAACTAGCAGAGCGCCACGGCATCGAGGGCCTTTCGATGGGCATGAGCCACGACCTCGAAGTAGCGATCGAAGAAGGCGCGACCCACCTGCGCATCGGCACGGCGATTTTCGGTCCGCGGGATCCACCCCCCGGCTGATCGGGCTGCGCGCCCGCGGCGCGCGTAGGGGCCGCATCGAACGCCAGCCTCGGCAACGGTGCCGAGTTACCGCACGAAAGCAATATGGCTGGCGTCAAGCCAGCAGACGCGCCCGTCCGGCAGCTCGACATGGCACCAGCCGGGGCGCTCCTCGAGGACGCTGAATTCCGTACCGGCGTGCAGCGGCTCCCGGAAGGCCGGCTCGTAGCTCGGACCGTCCCCTTGACGCGCCACCGTCTCCGGAGACACGATCACTCCGGCAACGCTGCGGGCCTCGTCCAAGCTCTGGTATGCCATCGACCCGGCCAGCAGCAGCGCGGCCACGGCTGTGCCCGCCGCAATCTCGCGGGGCGCCCAGAGCTGGCCGAAGCGCCTGAGCACAAGCACGGCCCACATCAGGACCCACGCGGCAACGAACAGGCGCACACGGGTACCCTTGGACCACTCGAAATGCCAGAAGAGCAGCGTCTTGACGACCTGCCCGCCTGAAGCTGGATCGAGCTTGTCGGAGCGCTTGGTCCGCGCGAACGCCAAGTTCCGCTGCACGTTCCGGTCTCCGGGATCGAGGCGCTCGGCCTTGCGGTAGTTGAGGATCGCCTGTCCGATATCGCCCGCCTGGAAATAGGCGTTGGCCAGATTGCAATACAGCTTGCTGTTGCTGATTCCCCGCTCGCCGAGCAGCCGCTCGTAGCGCAGGGCAGCCCGGCGGTAGAGGTCCGCGGCCTGGTCCGGATCGCTCGGCCGAAGCTCGTTCGCTTGGCGAAACGCATCGTTCGCCTCGGCGAACAGGGCGGCGTCGTCCTGGGCAAGCGCGGACGTGCCCAGCGTGAGCAACGCGGCTGCAGCGAGCCTTGCGGCCAACCTCATCGCAGCGCCTCCTCGATGCTGAGGACGGCACTGTTCGCGTCATCCACCAGGTGCCGCACCCAGTCAGTGTCCTGCGCGCCGCCGCCAGCGTACGTGCTGGCTTCGCAGCGCTCGAACACACTCCGGAGCAGCGCGAGCGAATCGGCATCGACGGCATCGCCGTTGCCGTCGCCCCGGCTGAGCCTCGCAGCCAGACGAGCCTCAATATCGGAATACGTCCACGCCGCCGCACTGCTGGCGCGGCCCTCAAGTCTGGCTCCGAAATACTCGCGCAGCGCGGCCAGCACGGCCTGCGCGGCTTCCGACTCGCTCCACCGTTCAACGGCAGATACTCCGACGGCATTTCGCCAGCGCGCATGCGGCGACTTCGAGCGCCAGGCGAAGACGCGCCTCGACTGGCCCTGCAGGTTGCCGGCAAGCAGGGCGCCGTACGCCAGCGGCGGCAGGCCCAGCAGCAAGAGCGCCAGCCATGTCGGGCCAAGCGGCCGCAGCCACGCCCCCGCCCCGCCCTGCATCTGGACTAAGGCGGCCGCATCCGTGTAGTTGTGCCCAATGCCTTGCTCGCTGGACTCGACCTCCAGCTGGCGGGGCGCGCTCGATCCGAGGCCTTCAGCATCCTCCGCGGTGACGATCCGCGACGGCTCGACTGACAACGGAAGCGGCTGGCTCTCGGCGATTGCGTATTCCCCCAGATCGGGATCGAAGTAGGGGAGCTCGATCGGCGGGATCGCGTCGATCGCATCATGCCGGGCACGCAGCGTTTGAGTGAAGTGCAGGGCGCCGTCGCGGCTCTCCCCTGCGCCGATCTCGCGCGGAACCCTGAAATCTCTGGCCAGGGCGGACTGTTGATCCAAGGCAGGCAGCGGGAGCGTAGACGAGACGCGGGAACCCGTCACCTGCAGGCGAAGCGTGATGGGCTCTCCAACCTTTACGCTGGCCGGCGCCGCTTCGGCTCGCAGTTCGAAGTTGCCGATCCAACCGTTGAACGCGCGGGGCCGGCCCGAAGTTGGCAGCTCCAATACTTCCAAGCTGGGCCGGCCTGACGGGATCGCCAGCGTTTCCAACACCGGTCCCCCGCCAAATACCCCAGAGAATGCCCCCCCGCCGAAGAAGTCGTCGAACAAGCCCCGGCTGCGCTGCTGCCCCGGCTGCGGCGAAGTGAAGGTGACGGTCGCCTGCGGCAGGCGTATATTGCCCGCCTCGCGCGGAATGAGCAGTTTCTGGAAGCGCAGCACCGTGTACTGGCGACCGTTCAGCTGCCCCCTGGAAGTTCGGCCCGTCGCACGACGATCGCCCAGTTGGATTTCGATCTCGTCCTTCGATCCACTCCCGGAGCCTGCCGCGGGAGGGTCGATGATCTCGAATCGCCGATCCTCCAGCAAGGGCATCGTGAACGAGTACTCCCTGACCTCGCGCGCAAGATACCACTCCACCGTCAGCGTCACGGGCTGTCCGATATAGGCGCGGGATTCGGACAAGCCCAGCCTGAGCTTGAAGTCGTCGTTTTCCTGCGGCGGCATGACACGCAGGGCGATCGGCGCCGTGCGGACCGAGCGCCCGCCGGAACTGATCAGCAGCGCCGGAATCTGCACGTTTCCCGCCCTGCGAGCGGCCAGCCTGTAGTTGAAGTTGTAGCCGCGCTGCACCTGCCGGGTCATGCGCCCGTTGACGATGCTGACGGAGGTGCTGTTGCTCGCGCCGCCGCCCGCTTCGCTCACTGTGAAGTCGTCCTCAAGCGGGCCAATGTCCACCGGGTCGGGCTGGTCCGTGCCCTGGACTTGGATCTGCAGCAGGAAGTGCTGGCCGACGTAAACCTGTCGGCTCTGCACGGCGGCGGCGGCCCGCAGCGGCTCGTCTTGGGCCGGAGCCTGGCCGGACACGATGGCCGCGGACGCCAGCAATGCGCCGCCTAGACTGCGCCAGCTCATCTACCAGTCCTTCTCCACCGCCACGATGCCCACGCGCTGCAGCTGCCGATCGCGCCGATCCTGTTGCTCCTTCGCCAGGATCTGTTCGACGGTCATTTGCTGCACCGGATCGGCCTGTGCTTGCGCTTCGCCGTCGACCTG
Source organism: Bryobacterales bacterium (assembly GCA_022826925.1). GTDB lineage: Bacteria > Acidobacteriota > Terriglobia > Bryobacterales > UBA6623 > VXMF01. The sequence goes on along the minus strand of JAJDTX010000133.1, from coordinate 4,432 downwards.
CTCGACCGGCTGATCGCCCGCTTCAAGCTGTGGAGCCTGGTCCGTGCCCCTGGCTGCTTCGGTCTGCGCGGCTTGGCGCAGGGCGTCGGCCGCTTCGCGCTGTTCGTCCTCGGCGGCCCCCGGCCGGTTCTGGTCCAGCTGGCTCTGCGCTTCCTGCTGGTGGCGGGAGGCATCCTCCACCTGATCTCGGGCTGCGGGGTCCAGATTCTGCGCCAGCTGCTCCGTGCGCTCGTTGAGCTCCTCCTGCTGTCCTGCCAGATCCTGGGCGCGTTGCTGCTGTTGGCGGCGCGAGGCTTCGTCCGCCTGTTCCTGGCGATCCCTCTCTAACTGTTCGCTCGCATCGGCCAGCTGCTCTTGGTCGTCGGCGGCTTGTCGAAGCGCATCAGCGCGATTCTGCTCGCCGGACTGGGACTCCCCCTGTTCGTCGCCCTGCCCCTGTTGGGACTGCTGGCTGGCTTGGTCGCGCAGTTGCTGGATCAAGCGGCGCGTCAACTCCAGGTTGTGGGCCGAATCGGATCGGCCGCGGTCGACCCGCAAGGCGTCCGAATAGGCGCGCGAGGCGCGCACCAAGTGATCGATCGCTTGCCCGGGGTTCGATTGCGCCGCTTCCTCCGCTTGGCGGTAGAGCGCGTTGCCCAAGCTGTGGAGCCCTGCAGATTCGATCTGCGGCAGGCCTCTCTGAAGGCTCTGGCGCACGGCTGACAAGTAAGCATCGGCCGCATCGGCGAACTGGCCGCTGCGGTAGAGCGCCGCTGCCCGGCTCAGAGCTGCGTAGGGCGAGCCCGGATCTTGCTCGAGAGCCTGATCGTAGGCCTCCAGCGCATCGTCGTAGACTTCCGCGCGATAGGACTCGTTGCCGTCATTGACCAGGCCCCGCACCGATGCCGCCGAAGCGATCGCGGGCAGCGCCAGAGCGGCCAGCAGGTACGGCGCCACGCCGGGTGCCCTGCGGGCGCCCCGCTCGCGCAGTGCGATGTCGAGGAAGAGCAGCAGAACGCACACGACCAAGAAGATCTGGAACTTCTCCTCCACCCTCTCCAAGACCTGGGAGCCGACCTCCTGGCCCTCGGCGGAAGCAATCAGCCGCAAGTACACCTCTCCCAGGTCGACCGCCCCGGTAGCGACGTTGAGATAGACGCCCCCCGGGGTAGCGTCGGCCATCTCGCGCAGCGTGGCGGCGTCCAGGCGGGACCACACTTCCTGCCCCTGGTGCTGCAGGAAGGTTTTCTGCGCGGCGGCGCCCGGTTGGTCCCGCACCACGGGAATGCGCTGGCCGACCCGCTCGTCGCCGAGCCCGATGGCGATCAAGCGCACGCCCTGCTCGCCGGCCTGCACCGCGGCCTCGACCGGGAAACTCTCGTGATCCTCCCCGTCCGTGATCAGCACGATGTCGCGGTAGTTGCTGCGCTGCTGGTCGAACACATCGCTGATCACCTTGCGAATGCCATCGCCGATCAGCGTGCCCCCCCGCGAGACGCTGTACGGCGAGACATCGGCCAGGGCCATGCGGAAAAATCCGTAATCGAGCGTCAGAGGACACTTCACCACCGTCGAGCCGGCGAATACGGCCAAGGCCACGCGATCCCCCTGCAACTGGTCGACCGTGTCCCGGATGGCCAGCTTGGCCCGTTCCAGCCGATTCGGCGGCAGATCCTGCGCGAGCATGCTGCGGGAGACATCCAGCAGGAAGACGACATCCCTGCCGCGCTGGACAACCTCCTCCTGCACCTGGTCCCAGGCGGGGCGCGCCAGCGCGACGATGAGGCATCCGAGCGCGCCAAGCAGCAAGGCGGCCTTGAGCACTCGCCGCGCGGGGTCGGCCAGCGCATGGCCGCCGGAGCGAGCCAGCAAGCCGGCCTCGACGAACCGCAGCAACGCCCGCCGGCGCCGGCTCGCCGCGTACAGCATCAGCGCTGCCAGCACGGGCAGCAGCCAGAGCCCGTGCAGCATGACCACGTCGCCAAAGCGGAAGTCGCTCACGGGTTCGTCCTCAACCAAGTTTGACGCAGCAGCGTCTCGATGGATAGCAGGGCCAGGGCGGCCAGCGCCCACGGAACGAAGGCCTCGCGGTACTCGGAGTAGCGCACGGTCTCGATTTCGCTCTTCTCCAGGTCATTGATCTCGGCATGAACGGCCTGCAAGGCTTCCGAATCCGTGGCAAGCCAGTACTTGCCGCCGGTCGACTCCGCAACGGCGCGCAACGCGCGGTCGTCGAACCCGGGGCGGAGCGGCGCGGTGAGCCGCCCGAACGCCGTGTTCACGCTTCGGTCGTCTCCGACGCCGACCGCGTAGACCTTGATGCCCCAGCGCTTGCACAACTCGCCCGCGTCGCGCACGCTGCGATCCCCGGCGTTGTTCTCGCCGTCGGTCAGCAAGATGATGATCTTGCTCTTGATCTCGTAGTCGTGCGCGGCCTCGCCGACCCGCTCGAGCGACTCCTCGGCGCGCTGCAGCCGCGCCGCCGCCAGCGCGACGGCGTCTCCGATCGCGGTGCCGTCCTCGCGACGGTCGACGACCAGCTGCACGCTGTCCAAGAGCTGGACCAAGGTCGCGTGCGACAGCGTCAGCGGGCAGACCGAGTCAGCGTACTGCGCGAAGGCCGTCATTCCGATCAAGTCGTTCGGCCGGCCGCCCATCGTGCCTTCGTTCGGGTCGATGAAATCCCTGAAGACCTGCTTGACCGCCTCGAGCCGGGTCAGGTTTCGGCCGGCGTAGCGAATCCGCTCGCCCATGCTGGAGGACCGGTCTACCACCATCGCGATGGCGATGCCCTGCGAGACATCGCGGACACGCTCCGTGCCGTGCTGGGGCCGCGCGAGCGCGATGACCAGGGCCGCGAGGGCCAGCGTCCGCAGCAGCAGCGGCAAGCGCCCCAGCCGGGAGCGCCACGTGGCCGCTATCGCCGCCGCGGTCGCGGTCGACGAGAAGCGCAGGCGGACACGCTCCTTGAAGCGCCAGGCGACCAACGCCGCCAAGGGCAGCAGCAAGAGCAACATCCACGGCGACTCGAACCTAAACATGGCCCGGCTCGAACCTCCATTCTTGCATTGTTGCGGGCGCGCGTGCCTGCGCCGCGCGAGAGCTTGGGCGGGAGCAGAGGGGCGCATCCGATCCCGAAATTTCTTGGAAATCGCCGCTTGACATTGCTCCAGCCGAATGGGTACACTGTTGGAGACGCGAACTTGATAGCAGTAGCATCAAGTTTCATGAGCAGCGGATCTTCCTGATCCGCCCGCGATCCCAACGTGAACGCTGAATCGGTAGGAGGATTCAATCAGAATGAGTTTGAGACCCTTGCACGACCGCATCCTCGTCGAGCGGCTCGAGGAGTCGGAGCAACAGTCGAGTGGCGGAATCATCATCCCGGACTCGGCCAAGGAGAAGCCGCAGCAGGGGAAGGTCGTCGCAGTCGGCAACGGCAAGAAGAAAGACGACGGCACCGTGGTGCCGCTGGACGTCAGCGTCGGCGACACGATTCTGTTCGGCAAGTACTCCGGAAACGAAGTCAACGTCGACGACAACGAGTATCTGATCATGCGCGAGGATGAGGCCCTCGCCATCATCAGCTAGCAAGAAAGCGAAAAGGAGCTGAAGCAACATGGCTGGAAAGAACATCGTCTACGGCGAAGATTGCCGCCAAGCAATCCTCAGCGGCGTGAACAAGCTCGCCGACACCGTCAAGGTCACGCTCGGCCCAAAGGGCCGCAACGTGGTGCTCGAGAAGAAGTTCGGCGGACCGAACGTCACCAAGGACGGCGTGACCGTCGCCAAGGAGATCGAGCTGCAGGACAAGCTCGAGAACCTCGGCGCGCAAATGGTGCGCGAAGTCGCATCGAAGACTTCGGATGTCGCGGGCGACGGCACGACCACCGCAACCATCCTGGCCCAAGCGATCTACCGCGACGGCCTCAAGAGTGTCGCCGCCGGGGCCAACCCGATGGCCATCAAGCGCGGCATCGAGCAGGCCACCAACGCCCTGTGCGACCAGCTGCACGGCATTGCCAAGCCCGTCGAGGGCGACGCAGTGGCGCAAGTGGCCGCGATCTCGGCCAACAACGACGGGGCCATCGGCGAGATCATCGCCCAGGCGATGGAAAAGGTCGGCAAGGACGGCGTGATCACGGTCGAGGAAGGCAAGACGATCGACACCGAGCTGGACGTGGTCGAGGGCATGCAGTTCGACCGCGGCTACGCCTCGCCCTACTTCGTCACCGACCAGGACTCGATGGAGTGCGTGCTGGAAAACGCCCTGATCCTGATCCACGAGAAGAAGATCAGCAGCATGAAGGACCTGCTGCCGGTGCTGGAGACGGTCTCGCGGCAGGGCCGTCCATTGCTGATCATCTCCGAGGAGACCGAGGGCGAGGCGCTGGCCACGCTGGTGGTCAACAAGCTGCGCGGCACGCTGAACGTGGCGGCGGTGAAGGCGCCG
>JAJDTX010000138.1 GCA_022826925.1 Bryobacterales bacterium | reverse complement strand
GAGCGCACCTGGTTGGACGGGTCGTGCTTGGACAGCACCCGCGTGATGGCCGCCGTCAATGTCGTCTTGCCGTGGTCGATGTGCCCGATCGTGCCCACGTTCACGTGCGGCTTCGAGCGATCAAACTTTTCCTTTGCCATGTCTCTGTGTCCTCTTACGCTGCGATCGGAAACGCGAATTCAAGGCCGCCACGAACACTGGTGGACGGGGAAGGATTCGAACCTTCGTAGGGCGTAGCCCGACAGATTTACAGTCTGTTGCCTTTGACCGCTCGGCCACCCGTCCGCAAAAGGTACCTTGGTCCGCGTCCCTCGTGGATTTGTGTGAACACCGTGCCTACGTCCGCAGGAGCGCTGCGCCGCGTCACGGTCTACGAAAGGCCGGCCGGTTCCCTGAACAGCCGGTGCTGTTATCTTAGCCTATCCCGCGACCTCGGTGCAATTTGCAGCCTTGCTCGGGGTGTACGTCACGGTTCTGATTTCGGCATAAGAGCGGACTGATTGTTCTTGCTGGAAACCGATTCCGCTTGATAGGGCAAGTTGTTTGCTGTTTTCTTGTCTGGAAGTGTATAATGCTTCCAGTTAAGGAGGCCCCGTGTCCACTCCCTTGCCCGCCACCGATTCCCCCGCTGCCCGCCGCCAGCAACTGCTGCAGCAGATCGCCGCGCTCGGTGACTTGCGCCCCGGCTCCCTCGTAGCCTCCTACCGCAAGTGCGGCAAACCCAACTGCCACTGCGCCGCCCCCGATGATCCCGGCCACGGCCCGCGCTGGATCCTCACCCACAGCGTCCAAGGCAAAACCCGCACGCGCAGCATCCCGCCGGACCAGCTCGCCGCCACCCGCGCGCAAATCGCCGAGTGCCAGCGCTTGCGCCGCCTCGTCGCCGAGCTGATCGAGGTCAGCGACCAGGCTTGCCAAGCGCAACTGGAAGCCGAGCAGCCCGCCAAGCACGCCCCGGCCGCCGCTAAAAAAAACCCTGCGCGCAGGATTTCGTCGAGGCGGTCGAAGCCGAGCTCGAGCGCTTCGTAGGCCCCGGCTGTGCCGACCAGCTCGACTTCGAGGCCTTGGAAACCTACTTGCGCAACAAAGCCCTGGAGTTCGCCGGCCGCATGCTCGCCGAGCGTCTCAACCGCGACGGCAGCGACTGGCAGGGAGCTGTCCAACCCTGCTCCTGCGGTGCGCCGGCGCGCTATGCCGGCCGCTCCGCCAAGACCTTCAGCACGCTGCTCGGGCCGCTGGCGCTGCGGCGGGCCTACTATCATTGCCGCCGCTGCGCCAAAGGCTTCTTCCCGCGCGACGCCAGCCTCGGACTGGCCCACAGCTCGCTCTCGCCGGGCGTGCTGCGCGTGACCGGCCTGACTGCCGCGTTGGTCAGCTTCGCCGAGTCCTCCCTGCTGCTGGCCGAGTTGGCCGGCGTGCGGCTGGACGCCAAGCGCGTCGAACGCGCCGCCGAGGCACTGGGAGAGCAGATTGACGCCGCCGAGCGCTCTGGCGGCGAGGTCTTCGCCACACAGCCGCCGAGCGCTCCCACGATGTACCTCGGCATCGACGGCACGGGCGTGCCGGTGCGCAGCAGCGAGACTGCCGGCCGGGCGGGCAAGCAAGCCGACGGTTCGGCCAAGACACGTGAGGCCAAGCTGGTCACTGCCTGGACCGCCGAAGCGCGCCACCCCAAGACTGGCCGCCCCCAGCGCGACCCGGGCTCGGTCAGCTACTGCGGGGCGATCGAGAGCGCGGCCAGCCGCGACACCGATGCCGCCCCGAGTGCCTTCGCCCAGCGCGTGCGGCGCGAGGCCGAGCGGCGCGGTTTCCCGCAGGCCCAGCGGCGCGTCGTGCTCGGCGACGGAGCCCTGTGGATCTGGTCGCTATGTCAGGAAATGTTCCCCGGCGCCATTCAGATCGTCGACCTGTGGCACGCTCACGAGTGGCTGTGGGACGTCTCCAAGGAACTGCACGCGGGCCACGAGGCCGCCATCGAGGCTTGGGCCGAGGCGCGTTGCGAGGAACTGGACAGCGGCCGCTTCGACGCGGTGCTGGCGGCCCTGCGCTCGGCCGGCGACTGCAAGAAGGCCGGCGAGTGTGTCCGCTACATGGAGCGCAATCGCGACCGGATGCGCTACGCGGACTTCCGTGCCGCCGGATTGTGCGTCGGCTCGGGGGTGGTAGAAAGCGCTTGCAAGAGCATTGTCGGAATGCGCCTAAAAAGGTCCGGAATGCGCTGGACCGTCGACGGTGCCAACGCCATCCTCGGCCTACGCTGCTGCACCCAATCGGATCGTTACGAAGACTTTTGGGCCCATCGATCAGTCGCAACCTGAGCAGATCTCAGATTTCTGACGTACACGTGTGCCACGAAGGCGCAGAGGGGAGCGGAGGCTCTCCACGCAGCCATGCTGCACAAGAGATGGGGGCAGACCCCCCGAAGCCGCCGTGCAGGCGGAGGCTTCAAACCACCCAACTGCTGCTGCGCTCAAGAGGCGTGGTGGGGAGCGAGTTGGGAAAAGGCAGGGCGCGAACCCTGTCAGGTGAGGGCCGCGGAGTCGAACGCGAGTGAACCGCTGTAGACGTGTCGAAACAATTCATGATGGCGT
>JAJDTX010000114.1 GCA_022826925.1 Bryobacterales bacterium | reverse complement strand
CTTTTCAGGGCCGGCAGATACAGCCACTGGTCATCCTGGCCTTTGATGTGAGCGTGGGTCAAGAGGGCGGTCCCCCGCACGTCCCGCGGCTGATCGAACACGAACAGGCTCTTGTCGCCGTCCCCCGCCACCTCCAGCACCTTGAACCGCATCTGACGGACGCTCTCCCGACCGTGCCGGTCGCGCAACACCATGGTCATTCCGGCGGTGAAATCCCCGAAGCCGTCGTCGCGGGCGCTTGCTTCGCGCGCGATCCTGAGGCCCTTGTCCTCGGGCGTTTCTTCCTGGGCAAGGGCAGGTGCATGGGCCGGGAAGAGACAGAGGCATGCCAGTGCCAGAACCCGGACACTGAACGAAGCGACCCGGAGGCACGGGAAACCGTTCGTCCAGCCTTGGCCGATGAGGCTTTCTCCGGCGGTCTCGTGGTCAGGGAACATCCGCACGGGTCCCGTGATGGACATGTCGCATTGTATCCAGATTCCCCGGAAAGGTTAAGTTCCGGGTGGTCTGTGCACTACGAATGTTCTGGAACGATCGATTATGCAACACTCCAAGGACTTGACCTTGCCTGATCGAGATTGCATATAATCTTCAAAGCCTTCACAAGCCGCCCGCGATTTCGTTGTCATTGCCCGATCTCCGTGAGGAGGCTACACACGGCCGTGTTCAATAATCCATTCGACTCGTTTCAAAATACCGTTGCAGAAGCCAAGGAAGAACGTGAACAACTCGACCGGCTGCTGACCGTCTCCACGCCGTGGGAGCGTCTGCTTGTCGCCGTCATCGCTTTGTCGTTGTTCGTCCTCGCTGGATGGCTCTTCTTTGGCAACGTGGCCCGTAGCATCGCGGTGGACGGCGTACTGGTAGAGCCCGGCGAACACGTGGTCGAGGGCAACCAGTCCGTGCAAGCGCTCGTCTGGGTCGAGCGCGATGTCGCACCACATATCAAGGCCGGCCTGCCGGCTGTGATAGAGCTGGGTACGGGGGACGAGACAGCAGACACACTTGACGGCAAGGTCGCGACCATTTCCGCTTTGCCCGTGTCCCAGGGGTTGGCGGCGTTCGAGTCCGCGGCGCCGGTGTCCGCGTACCGCGTCGATATCAAGCTCGACAAGAGCCTCGATTCCGCTTCGCTGGCGGGAAGGGAATGCCGAATCGTCATCGAACTCGGCAGGCAATCTCCGGTCGCACTATTACGAACGAGGCGATCCTAGGATGCCGCCACGCGCCTCCAAAGGGGCAAGCGACAAAACCGCATCGGACTCCTCGAAACGACGGGTGACCACGCCGATCCTGTTGCAGATGCACGCATCGGAATGTGGTGCGGCCTGCCTCGGCAGCATACTCGCCTACTTCGGGCGCTGGGTGCCGCTCACCGAGTTGCGCGAGAGATGCGAAGTGAGCCGGGACGGCAGCAGTGCGGCGAGCATCCTGCGCGCCTCCAGACACTATGGTCTCGAATGCAAGGGGCTCAGCGTACGCGCGGATCAACTGAAAAGGCTGCCGTTGCCGCTGATCCTGTTCTGGCAATTCAGCCATTTCGTCGTCCTCGAAGGATTCGACGGCCGCAACTTCTACCTCAATGACCCGGCCACGGGGCGGCGGACGCTATCCGCGCAAGAGTTCACCAAGGACTTCAGCGGCATCGCGCTGCGATTCGAGCGCGGCGCCGGGTTCAAGCCAGGCGGCGAGCGGCCCGGCCTGCTCAGCCAATTGGGCGGCTTGCTCGCCGGATCATGGAGCGTGCTTGCCGGGGTGATAGCCTGCGGACTCATGTTGACGTTGCTGGCACTGATCGTGCCCGCATCTCTCGGTGTGTTCGTGGACGGCGTTCTGGAAAACCACGGGCCCTGGGGCGGATTGGTGGCCGCCTTGCTGGGCGGCGGAGTCCTCGTATACGTCCTGTCCCTGCTCAAGCACCGGTTCCTCAAGCGACTCGCGGTCCGGATTTCGGTAATCGGCTACGACCGGGGCCTGTCGCGGATGCTCCGGTTCCCGGTGGAGTTCTTCGAACACAGGCTGGTGGGCGATTTGACCGACCGGGTCTCGTCCATCGACCGGGTCGCGAAGAATCTGACGGAGCAGTTTCTCGTGCTCATCGTCGACATGGCAATGAGCGCGGTGTTGCTCATCGTCATGTTGGCCTACCACGTCCCGCTCACTCTGATCGTGCTGTTTCTGGCACTCCTGCACGGAGCGCTGGCACACTTTCTCAACGCACACCGGGCGGTTCGAAGCCAAGCCATGAGGCGCGAACAGGGCTTGCTGATCGGCTTCGGAATGCAGATGTTGAGTCATGCGGACAACCTGCGCATGACGGGGTCGGATGACCGGTTCTTCTCGCGCTGGAGCGGCCAGCAGGCACGCGAACTGCGTGCGCGCCAGCTCCATTCCGAGCTGGGCTCCATCAATGCCGCGCTGCCGGGCCTGGTGGCCATATTTCGCAGCGCGGCGATCCTGGGCATCGGGGGAAGTCTGGTGATGACAGGGGGAATGACCCTGGGGACGCTGGTGGGGTTCTATATCCTGGCAGAGATGTTCCTGGCCCCTGTCGGGCGTTTCCTGGAGTTCGCCGACAAACGCCACGCGCTCGAAACCGATCTGCAACGGCTGGAAGACATCTCCAAAACCGCCGAAGACCCCGTTGCCAGCCGCCGAAGTCCCGAATCGGAGTCGATCCCCACGTTCAACCGCCGGCTTCAGCTTGCGGGCCGGCTCGAGCTGCGCGATGTCACCTTCGGATACAACAGGAGCCGGCCGCCGCTGATAAAGAACTTCAATCTTGCGATCAAGCCGGGGCAGAGGGTTGCCGTGGTGGGTCCCAGCGGCTCCGGGAAGTCGACGCTGGCGCGTCTGGTTTCGGGGATCTGCCAGCCCTGGTCGGGGGATATCCTGTTCGATGGCCATCCGCGGGATGAGATTCCCGAGGAAGTGCTGCGGCGGTCCATTTCCATGGTGGATCAGGAGGCCGTGCTCTTTTCCGCGTCCCTGCGCGACAACATCACCTTGTGGAACCCGGCTGTTCCGGACGAAGTCATCGTCGCCGCAACGCGGGACGCCTGCATCCACGAGGAGATCCTGCTCAGGCCGCAAGGGTATTCGACCCTCGTCGACGAAGGCGGGGTGAATTTCAGCGGCGGCCAGCGGCAGAGGCTGGAAATCGCCCGTGCGCTGGTGGGCCATCCGACGGTGCTCGTTCTGGACGAGGCCACCAGCGCCCTCGATGCCGCGACGGAGGAGTTTGTCGACGATGCCTTGCGGCGGCGCGG
>JAJDTX010000180.1 GCA_022826925.1 Bryobacterales bacterium | reverse complement strand
GATCGTTTTGTCGATGGTCATGCGCTCGTCTATAGTTCACCTGGGTGGCCTCAGTCCAAGCCATGGTACCCTCCATATCGGTCTCGACACCCGATGGATTACCATGTCTTGAGGCCACCCGCGACTTTAGGAACAAGCTCTGAGGCCGCCTTCTTGCAAAATCCGGCGGCACTTGACGGGGATTCCGTTCGGACTTGACGGAGGTTCTGGCGACACTTGACGGCCCGGGCCTTGGCGACAAGGCGGCGCTCGCGGCTCCAGCTCTTGGGCGTGCTCCAGGGGAAGTCGGCGAAGCGCCGTGCCATCTCGCCGCTCAGGGCAGGCGTCGCGCTCGGCCCCCGCGTGGGCGGCACAGATATGCTCGACCAGGCGCCGGTTGCGGCCGAGCCCGAAGACATAGTCCACCCCACCGTTCGCCTCGCACCAGGCCATCAGCCCCTCGCGGGCGAAGCCAGAGATTGCGCGTAGCACGATCGCCACCTCTGGCCAACGCTCCCGAACGCGCGCGACTCGGATAGGATGCCGAGGGGCTGATAGATCGCATACTGGCCTACCGCCGTGCCGTTGTATGTTGCCGTGCCGGTCAGAGTATCAGGAATGTTGTCAACCTCGTGCGCATGGCAATGCTCTGAAGTGATACCAACAATGCCCTGCCGCCATTCTCCAGAAACAGAACGAATGGTCTAAAGTAATATTTTGACTGAAACATATTTCTTCTGCGATGATATGTATCGACAAGTAGTTATCGTGACTTGAAATGGCGACTTGTATGGTCCGTCTTATTGCACAACGCCGAGTCTTGATCGCCATACACGTATTTTCGCATTGCAGATGGGAACTCATAGTAAGTCTAACCTATTGAATCAGAAACAATAAATTGAATTATCTCAAATTATCTGACTGTACATGCATTTTTAGATATGATGAGATGCATTTTTATGATATATATAATCATCGATGATCACATGAAGGGTATGGGCATCCAATAAGGCACTCAAAAACCAGCGTTTTGTTAGATACAACTGCAGAGGAGTTCGAAGGTCAACTCGATGGCATATGCGGTAGATGGAAGTGGGAATGCGTCTTTCGTCTAACAACAGGGAGAATCCGTCCGAACCGAGTCAACCCGTCTCACGCGCCGGTGCGCCGCTAGAAGATCGTCACAGAATGATCCTGCACTGCGCCGACGTCCTAACCAGAAAATCAGCGGCCGCACGGCCTAGAGTGAAACGACACCCCGTGGGTACAAGTGGCGAGATTGCACCTTGACCCGCGTGCAAGAGTTTTGGAGAGGGAAAATGAGTCTGGACAACAGCGATCACGCCGGCCCCGACAGTTCTCAATCAATAGTCACTGCCCTGCGCCCGGCAGCGGAAAGTATAGTAACCGACTATGAACTCAATCTCTTTCGAAATGCGTCGTTAGCAGACATTCAGTTTCTATTCAACTTCATAGACCGAGCCGTCCTAGACCGTGTGATTGACGAACTTATGAATGCGAATCGCGTTTTCGTTATCGGGTCAGGAGAAAACTACCCAAACGCAAGCTTTATGGGCTATCTCGGTAGTGATAATTTCGGAACTTGGTACACTATAACGGGTAGCAAACTCGCTTGGGAAACGCTTTTGCCCGAACTTACAAGCCGCGACGTGGTATTCGCGATCTCCACTAGCCCGAGCAGTGACCAAAACCCTTTCAAGGATGATACAATCCAAGTCGCCAAGCGGGCGCGGGATCGTGGCGCAACCGTGGTCGCTATCGTAGACCAGGCAAAGACGGCCCTGACCACCATCGCGGAGCACGTGTTGTACGTGCGAGCTTATAGCGGAGTTCTAAGATCTCATATAGTCACTGCAATTCTTTTGGAGACCATTGTCGGTGTCACGGTATTACGCAGCGAAATATAAAGGGTAGGCCTCTCGCTGTCGTTGAGTTGTGGTTCGGCTCCACTGACGTCCTATTCGCTAGCCTTAAAGACGGCATTGCACCAGCTACCTACCGCCTCAAGCCGAATGCGGCTTCGGCGGAAGCCAGCACTTGCGAACACAGCGCGAGGTGCGGCGATATAGCCGCATGAGCGGTTATTGAATATGGCTAAACGTCACGGTAATGAAGAGGCCTCGTCGGGAGGCCTCGTTTTGTAACCGCGCTAATCTGACACGCGTACGCTCAAGCACGCGTGAGCACGACAAATGTCCAAAATTAGTATATAATACAAGTGATTAGAGTACTCTTCAGAGCTTGCATCCCTGACTTTCCTACGCTCCAATACGCGCCAGTTCGACGTCATTTAATTGCGAAGTGATGACGGATAGCATAAGGTGATTACGTAATCGGCAGATACCGTAAGCAAGAGATGACCATGCCCGCCCGTGCCGGCCTCTCAATTTCGAAGCGAACCGTCGACGCCCTCGCCGTCGAATCTTCCGACACCGTCTTTTGGGACCGAGACCTTGCGGGCTTCGGCGTCCGCGTCTACCCCTCGGGCCGGAAGGTCTACGTTGCGCAGGCCAGAGCCCACTCCGCCCCAAGGCGCGTCAATCTCGGCCAGCACGGAGACATCACCGCAGACCAGGCCAGAAAGCACGCCGCCGCCGTCATCGACCGCATCAAGAAAGGAGAGGACCCGACAACCTCAACGGCGCAGTCAGACCTCACCGTCCTCGATCTCGCCGGGCGATACATGACCGGCCATGTCGCGCAGAACTGCAACGCTCATACCGCAGGCATCTACCGCGGCTCCCTCGAGAACCACATCCTGCCCGCGCTCGGATCCAAGCCCGTCGCCGCCGTCGACGGCGGGCATATATCGGCGCTGCATTACCAGATGCGCCACACACCCCGCGCCGCAAACCGCGCACTGATGATCCTGAACAAGATGTTCTCCCTGGCGACGGTCTGGGGCATGCTGCCCGAAGGCACCAACCCATGCCGGGGCGTGCGCAAGTACAAGGAGCGCAAGCGCGAGCGCTTCCTGACGGTGGACGAGTACCGCCGCCTGGGTGCTGCACTCACCGAGGCGGAGGCTGCCGGCACGGTCTCGTGCCATGCGGTGGCGGCCTTCCGTCTGCTGATGCTGACGGGCTGCCGGCTGACGGAGATCCTCACCCTTCGGTGGGACGACGTGGACCGCACGGCGGGGGAGTTCCGGCTGCGGGCGGGAAAGACCGGGGCGCGCAAGGTGGCGCTGACGCCGACGGCGGGGCGCGTGCTTGCGTCGATCCCCCGCATCCCCGGCAATCCCTGGGTGATCGCCGACGCCCGGACGGGGGGGCACTTGAAAAGCCTCTATGCGGATTGGCATTGGCTGCGCGAGGGCGTGGGTCTTGAGGAGTTGCGCATCCATGACCTTCGACACTCTTACGCCTCGCGCGCGCTGGCGCTGGGTGAGAGCCTCTCGATGATCGGCAAGCTCCTCGGCCATCTCGACATGGAGAGCACCGCGCGCTACGCGCATCTTGCGCGCGAGACGGAGAGGGCTGCGGCGGGCAGGGTGGGCGCGAGCATCGGCGCCGACATTGCCGCGCATACCCGTGGCGGCGGGCCAGAGGGCGGAGAAGGGGAATAGGAGAGCCGGGTCGATGGCGAAGCTCAAGTACCGCTCGATCTCGCGACGTACGGTGGACGCGCTGGACGTTGAGAAGGACACGGTGTTCTGGGACCGGGAGCTTCCGGGCTTCGGGGTCCGGGTCTATCCCTCGGGGTCCAAGGTGTACATCGTGCAGACGAGGGGGCCTGAAGGGCCGAAGCGGGTCACGGTGGGCCGTCACGGAGTGATCACTGCGAACCAGGCCCGACGCCGTGCAGCGGTAGCGATCGTGCGCATTAAGGCGGGCGAGGAGCCGGGCCTGTCGCCGGCGCCGAGACGGAAGAGCCCGAAGGTGGCCGAAGTGGCGGTGCGCTTTCTCCGCGAGCATGTCGAAGTCCGATGCAAACCGGCGACAGTGGTCCACTACCGGACGGTGATCGACAAACACATTGTGCCGGCGCTTGGGGGTGTGCCGATCGCGGCGCTGACACCCAAGCACGTGGCCGATCTGCACTACGGGCTGCGCGAGCGGCCCTACACGGCGAACCATGCTCTGAACACGCTCTCGCAGCTGATCGGGCAAGCTGCGGTGTGGGGTCTCGTGCCCGAGGGAGCAAACCCGTGCCGGCAGGTGCAGCGCTACAGGGAGGGCCGTCGCGAGCGCTTCCTGACCGATATCGAGTTTCGCCGCCTCGGCCGCGTGCTCGATGAGATGGAGGCCGCAGACGAGGCGCCTGTGCATGCCATAGCGGCGATCCGGCTTCTGATGCTGACCGGGTGCCGGTACAACGAGGTCATGACCCTGCGGTGGGAGGATGTGGACTTGGGCGCGGGCGAGCTGCGCTTGCGCGACGCAAAGACGGGCCCGCGCGTGGTCTCACTGTCGCCGGCGGCAGCGGAGGTTCTTGCTGCGGTGCCGCGCTTGGCCGGCAATCCGTGGGTGATCGTGGGTAGTCGTCCGGGGCAGCGGCTGTCGTCGCTGTACGACCATTGGTTTCGCATCCGCATGCGAGCGGAACTGGAGGACGTTCGGCTTCACGATCTGCGACATTCCTTTGCGAGCCGCGCGCTCTCTCTCGGTGAGAGCCTGCCGGTCATTGCCAAGCTTCTTGGGCACTCCCAGATGAAGAGCGCGTCGCGCTACGCGCATCTTGGCGGAGACGCCGTGAAGGAGGCCGCAGCGCGCGTGGCGGACGCGATCGGCGCGAACATCCTGCCGGATGACTTAGCTCCTGACGGCACTGCGGCATCGGTCGGGTCCGACGGGCGTGGTTCTTCGCCCAGTTTTGACCCCAGACAGTCCACGGATATCGATACGTTGGTTTGCCGATCAGCGTCGAAGTCGGGCGCCGACTGACAGCGAGAGTCGCCACGCTGAATACGGACGAGAAAAGAGCACAGAGAAGACATGTCCAAAGCGGAGCAGTATCCCGGGAAACGTCAGGATGCACCCGACCGCGGTCCTCGACGTCGAGATCACCGCCGAACACGTGAGCTCTGAGCCCTTCCACTGCGGTCCCGCCACCTCGAGGCGAGAAGCGTTCCGGGTAAAGGCTTTGTCGAAACGCAGCACACTACGCGTTCGCGTCTCCAAAGTTTGCCTGAACCACTGCGCGCACCTGAGTCATCGCGACGAACATGCGCACGGGGTTACTTGCGAAGGCCGCGAAACCGAAGCTCCCATACCACGCCTTGCGGCGAGCAAACTCCTCCTCACCGCCGTCCGAGATCACGTCGAGGATGATTGCATGGCACCCGGCCGCGTCGGCAATCACGTACGCTCCAGCATCCGCAATGGTCCCTCAATCCGAGGCTCCACGTCGGGACTTCGATCGCCGAACCGCTCGTCATCAACGGTTTGGGCAGTTCGGAGGAGAGGCGGCGGGAAACCGGGGAGATGCTAGAGCGTGTCGGCCTCCAGCCGGTGCTGGCGAAGCGCTATCCCCACGAGCTTTCCGGCGGCCAGCGGCAACGTGTCGCGATCGCGCGGGCGCTCATCACCCATCCCAAGTTCGTCGTATTCGACGAGGCGGTCTCCGCGCTCGATGTCTCGGTGGAGGCGCAGATCCTGAATCTGATTCGCGAGCTCCAGGCGGAGGCCGGCTTCGCCGCGCTATTCATCTCCCACGACCTCACCGCGGTGCGCTACGTCGCCGTTCGGATCGCGGTGATGTATGCCGGCGAAATCGTGGAAGCCGCCACGGCGGAGACCCTCTACGGTCGCGGGCTTCATCCCTACACGCGCGGCCTCCAGGCGGCGAGCGATCTGATCGACGACGAGAACGCGAGACTCGCCGATGCGAGCGAAGAGGTCGCGCCCGAAGGCTGCCCGCTCACGCCGCGCTGCCCCATCGCCACCGAGAAGTGTGGGCTGGAGCACCCGGCGCTCAGGCAGATAGGCGAGACCCTCGTCGCTTGCCACCATCCCGAAGGGCCTGCCGGTCACGCTTGATCTGGACTCTTCTTGGCGGTCCAACGGGTGCTATCAACGCCATGCCATGATTTCGCACTCCATCCGTAGCGTCGCGACAACTGTCCCCGTGAACGGCCGCGTCCTTGTCACAGGGCGACGTTCCCCGGCTCCGGGATCACCGCCTCGTCGACAAGACCCGCCGTCTCGGCATCCCGTCTACAGCGTCGCCCAATAGAGGAGGCGCTTCAGCTTCCGGTCAGGGTCGACCCACGCTTCGGCAGGGATCGGCCCGATCATCCAGCGTTGTGCCAAGTGTCACACATCGCAACGCGGCGCTTCGCGCCGGCGCTGCTCGCGCTCCCATCGTTCATCAGCGGTACAGCGCGGTCCACTCCGGCCTCGCGTCCGGCTCGGCGTCTACGCGCCGTCGCCAAACGCTCGCCCGTCGTTCCCCATGATCCGCCTCCGGCATCGACGAACCCGCTGCGTCGTTCGCTCGTCGCTTTGCGGCCTCCTCCCTTCCACGGCCATTCCTGCGCCTTCCCCATCATGCGTGTCGCGCTCCACGGCTCGGCGCTATCGCGCCATTATCGTTCGCGCTCCACTCGAGTATCGCGACCTGCGAACGCTTCGGCCCAGCACTCCGCGCCGTCGCCGAATGCTCCCAGCCTCTCCCTACAATTAGAGATGCAATGCGCCAGCCACGGCTCGCCGTTCTACGAACGGCATCGCCATCCCGCGCTCGGCGCTACACGCCATCGCCCGAATGGCCAGCATCACCCCACCGTGGTCGCGTCCCGCTTGGCGATACGTCGCTCCGCTATCGCCCGTGCTCCACTCTGCCCTCTTGGCCAACGCCCTTCCATGCGCCTCGCCACTGCGCCGCCAGACGCCAATTGTCAGCGCTACGCCTTCGGACCGTCGCTTAAGCTCTAGCAAAAGCAAATGGCTCCACATCCTTCCCGATCGGGCCGATGTCCGAAGCGCGACCGGCGTGCTGCACGCGGGCGATGTGTCCTTACTCAAGACGACGTGCCTGCACCGGATCGAAGCGTCCGAAGTCGCGGTCGTTCGTGAGGATGGTGTCGACGCCGTGCTCTTGGCAGAGTGCGACGATCTGCGCGTCGAAGATCAAGTTGCCACTTGCATCGGCTTCACGGACACTTGTGATCAGCAGATCGAGAAACTCGGGTCCGGGCTGGAGCAGTTCACAACTAGGGGCGGCGATGAGCCCCTCGATAAACGCGGCGGCGTGGGCCACGGTGGTCGGCGGATTGAACACGCGCCGATGCGTGACCACCCGCATGAACTCAGTGACGCAGAAGATCGGAAGAGCCCACCGCTCCACGCCCTCAGCCAAAGCGGTGAGGCGCAAGGTGGCCGCGCGGTGCAGATCAGTCTCGCCGCGATGGGCGTAGATCAGGATGTTGGTATCTACGGCGATCACGCGCGGTCGATCACCTCGTAGAGCGCGTCGCGGTCGGCGATGTCGACGTTGGGCGGAGAAGTACCGGTCACCGTCTCAAGTCGCAGACGGAAGCCTCGTTTTCTGGCGCGCGCGTCGGCGAGGCGCGCGCGCAAGGCGTCCTCGACAAATCTGGTGAGCGTGATGCCGTCGCGCGCCGCCCGTCCCTTGGCCTGGCGCAGCACTTGATCGTTCAGATTGAGCGTGGTCTTCATCGCAGCGTTGCCTGGGTGGAGCGCGTATGGCTTAACCATATCATGGGCGGCCATTCAAGGGAAAGTCGAGCGAGACGGGCGTGGTCGCCCAGAGACGTCTGCACGATGGCAGGGAGCGACGTGCGTGTTCTAAAGCCTTGGCGTTCAACGGTGGAATCCTTGGGTATCACTCGAAAGCAACCTCCAGGGCGCTCAAGACCGTTCGTGACTTGTTCGGCGCCCGAGCAGCGCTGGACGGTGAAGCAACGCTGTTGATCGGCGTGTAGATTGGAAGCCGATCGGCGTGCTAACTCGTTGATTTATTGTGACCCCGTAAGGTTAACATTGGGCGCCGAACAGCAGTGCAGGCTGCACGCAGAGCGGCCTCGACGGTGTTCGGATTGGCATGTGTACTGCTAGACGGTACATCCTTTCATGATCCGAAGGTGTCGTCATCGCGGCCTCAAGCGCATGTACGAGCGAGACGATCGCAGCAGGGTAAGCCCCGACCTAGCGGATCGCATCGCGCTCGCCTTGGCCGACCTCGACGATGCGGGCACCCCCTCGGACCTCGACCTGCCCGGATACCGCCTTCACCTGCTGAAGGGCGCCCTGAAGGGATACTCGAGCACCTCGATAGCCGGCAACCGGCGCTTGATCTTCCGATTCGAGGATGGCGATGCCTACGACGTCGACCTGGTCGACTACCACTGGCGAGAGACGGCGCCATGACCATGAGCAATCCCCCGCATCCCGGACGAAGCATCCGGGAGAACTGCCTTGACCCGCTCGATCTGACTGTCTCCGAGGCGGCAAGAGTGCTGGGCGTTGCCCGTCACACCCTCTCGCGGGTCCTGAACGGCCACGCGGCGATCTCCCCGGAAATGGCCATTCGGCTGGAAAAGGCTGGCTGGTCCAGTGCGGAGTTCTGGCTGCGCCGCCAGACCACCTACGATCTCGTGCAAGCCCGCAAGGGGCAGCACCGGATCGACGTCAAGCGATACAAGCCGCGGCCGACAGCATGAAGCGAGCCGTAGCGGCACGCCTGACCTTCTTCCTCCCGCCTCCCCTTAGGGGCGGCCCGCCAAAACCTCCCAACGGCAGGCCGCCTCAATTCTCATGCAGCGCTGCCCAAGCTCGTATCCCGCCAAGGCACCAATGAATCCTTACGCTGTCTGACCCCGCGCACCTTCGCCTCCAGCGCCGCCCTGGCGGCACCCACGTTCAACACCTGCGGGCCGTCGACAGCTCAGTCGGCGGGCTGCGTTCTACTCCGGCTGTGATCCCCCGCAGCGATCACCGACCGGTCGAGCCGCCGCTCTGCGACAATCTGGGTGTGTTGCGGGCTCTGATCCAGATCGACGCGCCATAGCTCACGCACATATTCGTTCCGGCACCGCGATGCGGTCAGTCACCGGAGCGGTGGGTCTTAATCACCAAGTGGAAAACCTCCAGAATTGTCCTCCGTTCATCGGCCGAGAATGCCCCGAAAAGCGCCACGATCTCACGGTCTTCGGCGTCCCGAATCACTTGCACCCTGACCTGCATCTCCAATTCCGGATCCCCCGGCGTTTGAATGACCCTGTCGTTCTTCTGGGAATGCGAGGATTGCCCGTCTTGCTTGTCGCCGCTGCCGTTTCTACCCAACCAATCTTTGATCAGGCCGAGTTTTCCGAGCATGCGAATGCTCGTCGCGGACGGCATCGCCACGCTCCGTTCCCACTTCCCGATAGTCTTGTCCGAGACCCCGAGTTTCTCCGCGAGGCTATCGAGCGTGTCTCCATCGGCTGTTCGCCTGCGTCGAAGTTCTCTGCCAAGCGATTGATCAATCTTACCCATCGGTATTCCTCCCTTTGAGATCATTGATCCCGCAGGCAGGCAACGGGTTGGCTCTCGCGACAAGCACTCTCGCAGCGTCGGGACCACGCCCGGCGAGGCAACTGCAGCGCTCCCAGCCCGACAGCCGGGAATTATCGGTTTGCCCTTCTCTTCTTCATCGAAATAGGCGGATAGTTCTCGAGAAGTAACCAACTGGTTACCTCGGGATTTGAAAGGTTACTTTTGGGTTGTGGACTCTCGCCACGCCCTCCGGAAATCTTCCCCCGGTTTGCACTGCATGGTGGAACCGTTGCTTCGGCACGGCAAACCATGCGCAAGAAGGGAGAGATTTCGGTGGATTTCGATCCGAACTCGAGAATCGTCGCGTGGCCGGGACGGCTTGCTTCGAAACGGCCCGTCGCGGGCTATCTCCGCTCGGCGACGCAGTTCGAAGGAGACACGCTACACGAGCAGCTTGAAGCCATTGTCAGGTTCGCGCGCGACCGCGACATGCAGCTCATTCGGATCTATTGCGACGAGTGCAGGAGCGGCCTGACGACGGACGGCCGCTCCGCTCTTCAGCAGATGTTGCGCGCCCTCGAAATCGGCGCGGGCGATTTCGACGCCGTTCTGCTCCCCGATCCGAGCCGCTGGGGCCGCTTCCACACTCCCGACCAGACCGCCTGTCTTGAGTTTGCCTGCCGCCGGGCCCGTATCGACGTGCACTATTGCGCCGAGGGATTCAGCGAAGACGAGCCCCCCTTATCCGGCATCTCCAAGTCTTTGAAACGCCACATGGCCAACGAGTGCGGGCGTGAATCAGCGGCCCACAAGCACCATCCCGCCGGTGCCGCAACAAGGGACGCCGCCGCGCCCTCGGGCGGGGCGGCGTCGAAGATGAGGTCCCAGTGACCGGCAAGCCCAACCCCAAACCGGATTCGAATTCCGAACAGTCGAAGCCGAGACGGCGCGCGGTCGCCTATGTCCGGATGTCGACTGACCTTCAGCAGTACTCGACCGAAAACCAGAAGGCGGTCATCGAACGCTACGCCGCCGAAAACGACATGGAGATCGTTGCCACCTATTCGGACGAGGCGAGAAGTGGCCTGCGATACGAGAATCGTCCCCAATTGCAGCAAATGTTGGCAGATGCACAGTGCACGGAGTCCGGTTTCGACACGATCCTGGTCTACGACATCAGCCGATGGGGCCGGTTTCAGGATCAGGACGAGGGTGCATCCCTCGAATTCGCCTGCAGAAAAGCCAGGGTCCAAGTCCACTACTGCATGGAGCAATTCGTCAACGACGGCAGCCCGATGTCGACGGTGATCAAGAGCCTCAAGCGATATATGGCCGCCGAACACAGCCGCGTGCTCTCGGAAAAGGTGTTCGCCGGCCAGTGCCGGCTTATCGAGCTCGGCTACCGCATGGGGGGCATGGCGGGCTATGGACTGCGCCGCATGCGCATCGACCAGAGCCGCGAGCCGCAGGGCATTCTTGACAGGGGTCAGCGCAAGAGCCTGCAGACGGACAGAGTGATCCTCGTGCCCGGACCGGAAGAGGAAGTTGAGACCGTCCGGTGGATGTACCGCGAGTTCATCGACGGAGGCAGGCTCGAAGGCGAGATCGCCGCGCTGCTCAACGAGCAGGGAATCGTGACGGATCTCGGCCGGCCCTGGACGCGCGGCACCGTCCACCAGGTTCTGACCAACGAGAAATATATCGGCAACTGCATCTTTAACCGGCACTCCTACAAGCTGAAAGGCGAACACAAGAACAATCCACCGGAAGAATGGATCCGGGCCGACGGCGCCTTCGAGCCGATCGTCGACGAGAAGCCGTTCTACACCGCCCAAGGCATGATCCGGGAGCGCAACCGCCGCTTCTCCGACGACGAGATGCTGGACCGGCTGAGAGGCCTGCTCGAGAAGGAGGGCTTTCTCTCGGGTCTGGTGATCGACGAGGCCGACAACATGCCGTCCAGCGGATGCTACGCCGCGCGCTTCGGCAGCCTGGTGCGCGCCTACCGGCGGATCGGCTTCACACCCGACCGGGACTACCGCTACATCGAGATCAACCGGACGCTTCGGCGGATCCACGCCGACGCGGTCGCTACGGCGATCGCCGAAATTGAAAGGATCGGTGGAACCGTCTCGCAGGATCCCGTCACGGATCTTCTCACCGTGAACGGCGAGTTCACCGCCTCCGTCGTCGTAGCCCGATGCCGGCACACTAAGACCGGTTCCAGGCGCTGGAAGATCAGGCTGGACACCGGCCTCGCACCCGACCTCACGGTCGCCCTTCGCATGGACGACGCCAATGAAACGATCCTCGACTACTACCTCTTGCCGCTTTCTATTCTCGACACGAACCGCATCCGCCTCGCCGAGGAAAACGGCCTGATGTTCGATGCGTTCCGGTTCGAGACGCTGGACAACTTCTACGCCATGGCCGCGCGGGCCCTAATCTCGGAGATCGCACTATGAACAATACCGACACCGATATCGTGATCGAGACAATCCCCATCGAGCGCATCGTCGTGCTCAATCCCCGCATCCGGGACGCCGGAAAGTTCGCGGAGATCGTCGACAGCATCGACAAGGTCGGCCTCAAACAGCCCATCAAGGTGAGCCGGGCCCGCGGCGCCGACGGTGAAGTCGCCTACAACCTGGTTTACGGCCAGGGCCGGATGGAAGCCTTCCTCGCGCTCGGGCAGACGGAGATCCCGGCGATCGTCACCGATCTGTCAGAAGAGGACATCCTGCTCTCGAGCCTTGTCGAGAACATCGCACGGAC
>JAJDTX010000065.1 GCA_022826925.1 Bryobacterales bacterium | reverse complement strand
GCTACCCGTGTAGCCGGTCCTGATTTCCTCCGGGATCCCGGGCACGAACGTGTGGGCGAGGAACTCGCCGGACTCGTCGGTGATGTAGATATAGCTGATTCCTTGGATTTCGACGAACTGGTCGATCAGGGACTGCAGCACTGACAGATCGCGGTTCAGGATGATATCCACGCTGGCGTCCGCAATCGTCTTCGCAATGCCCTTGCTGTTGGCCTCGTACTCCCGCGACAGATAGCCGTCGACTGTCCTTATGCAAAGTACTGAGGTCGCAACTCCGATAATCCCGAAGAGGAAGAAGATCCCGAACAGGGTCTTTTGGAACAGTCTCTGGAGGCTCATCTCAGGCAAACCTGCGCTTCCAATCGTCCAAGGGAACGAAACGTCCCGCGTCGACGATCGTGTAGTAGACGCTCTGCAGGCCTTGCCTGCGGTCCGGGCCGAACGATACCAACTCCCCGATTCCGAGGTCGTAGTCTTGGATCTGGAATACTGCGCTTTCCAAGTTCGCTCGATCGGGGTTCTCGCCGAGCACGTCGAGGATCTTCACCATCATCTTCGCGTCGAGGTAACCCTCCAAGCTGACGAAGCTCTGGGGAAGAGCGCTGTAGCTCTGCTCGAGCAGGTCTTGCGGTGGATCCGGGTTGTGCCGCAGCATCAGCTGGCGGTACTCCCGGATGGCGGGAATCCGGACATCCTCGTAGCTGGGGACAACTTGTGAATTGACCAGCAGGTCGGTGTAGCGGTCCCTGTCCGGGCGGGACTGGGTTATCAGCTGCAGCAGGCTCTCGCTGCCCACGAAGGACAGGTTGGCGACCGGAACGCTCAACCCCAAGTCGACCGCGTCCCGTAAGAAGGCGGCGCAGGCCGCATAGGCCCCGATGCAGATCACCGCGTCGGGATTCGCAGCCTTTAGAATCTCGACCTGGCGACCCATGCTGCTTTCGAACCTCTGGCCCCGGCGATAGGTGGCTTCTGCGACGATCTTCTCGCCGTGCTCCCTCAGCGCCCTCCTGACACCTTCCCAGCCGCTACGGCCGTAGGCGTCAGCCTGATAGAACACGGCGATCCGCTTCCTGCCGAGCGAGACGAAATTGTCAACGAGGCCGGCAGTCTCTTGGCGGTAGGACGCGCGCAGGTTGAACGCGAAGTCCGCGTAGGGCGGTTCCCGCTGGGGCTGAGCGCCGGTGAACGGGAAGAACAGGTAGACGGTCTGATCCTGGAACTTCTTCAGCATGGGGAGGACGCGCGTCACCGTTGGCGTGCCGACATAGCCGAACAGGGCGAACACCTTGTCCTCCAGCATCAGCGTCATCGTGTTTTGCACCGACGGATCTGGCTGGTACCCATCGTCATAGGTCTTGAGAACGATTTCTCGGCCGTGAACTCCTCCGGCGCTGTTGACATGCTCGAAGTACGCGCTGGCCCCTCGGTACAGCTCGATCCCGAGACCCCTGGAAGGGCCCGAGAACGCAGCTGACATGCCTAGAACGATTTGCTGGCCTTCCGCGCCACCGCCGGCGGCCTTGCTTGTAGTTGTCGTCAACGGTGCCATGAAGACTCCTCCTAACGCTGATCGGATTGCGCCTCGCCTTGTCGTTCGGAACATGGGAGCTATCCGGAAGCCTGTTGTTTGCGGAAGCCGACTGTGGCCGAGACGGTCGAGACTTGGGTTCGGCCGAGGCTGTCGCCATCCGCGCCTGCTGTAACCAATGGGGTCCAACGAAGGGTGCTCTGGGGTATTGCCCGCGGCGGGCTGACCTGTTGCTCGCCGGCGAGCTCAGGCCCGGGCTGGATTCCCCTGGGGAGAGTTCCAGTTCGCGCTTGCCGGCGAACGATGCGAACAGTCATATCCCTTGCCTGCATCAAACCACGGAGAACACTCGTGCTCCCCCATATTGCACCATCAACCAGCAATCCGCTCCGCCGAGACGATCCGCTCCCAAACGGTGCGACTGAGTCTCGGCGCGCATCAACCCTTCCGCTTGCGGCGGGCAGGCACCGATCGCGAATGTTTGCGGGTAACACTGACGAAGACCCTGCGAACGGTGCTGCCCGAATCACCGACCGTACAGATAGCTCTTCGCAGCCGGAATCCGGCTGCGCTAAGGCCACTGTACAGCAGTGTTCACCTAATATTGCAGCACAGCTAGGGAGCAGCCGCTACACCTTGCCGCTGCTTGCCCGGAGCGCTGCCCTGCGCTGGTGCCGACATAGCCGGTGTGGATCGGAGCGGGCGGTCCGAGAGCTGCTCGACCCAAGCGTGGAGGACTTGCGCCGGCACTACCTTGGCACGCGACGCTTCGACTACTGGCTGCCGACCGAACCACCCTTACAAGTGCGCGCGACGTGACAACGACCAGAGTTTCACCAACCTGCTATGCACATTGCCACGCCGGGGCTGTCTTTTGGGGTTCCGCGGGCTGCGCTAGTGGCCAGCCGCCTGTCCATATCCGCCAACCGCTGCATCGTGTTTCGCTTTCTGGCCAAGGTCAGTGCGCCCAGCGCCACTCCCACGCTCAGCAGCGCCGCCCCAACGCCCAAGATTCCGATGAGCTCAGCGCTCATGCCTTAGCCTAGCGGGCCCGCCGACATAGCAGGACTCGTGCGCGACTCGCTTGAATGATTTCCTATTGACTCCCCGCCTATTCCGGCAGCCGACACCTTGTACTTGATGACACTAGTGATTTCGGCGCTCCCGGCCAGACAAGAACAGCTGTAGAAGCACATGCCACCTCGCCGGGGCTCCGGGTCCCTCTGGAACTACCGTTCTTCCCGCGAAGAGCCCAGACTTGCCGCGATTCGGTGATGGTCGTGCGATCCTCCTATTGGCCCCGCCGTGCGACAACACCGTTCACGCCCGGCAAGTGTGTCATGTTAGGGCTGTTATCGTCAGTCCACTTCCGACAATCTACATCTCGATTGGCGGGAGGATAGCTCATCGTCTCCGATAACGAGGCACGCCTGTCGGCAGCGTAAGTCACTACAAGGCGGAGCCTAGCTACCTTTAGGGCTCACCTCGGCAGCCGATACGCCCCTCTCGCACCGACCAGCCACAGCCAAGCACGCAACCGGCAGTGACTTTCGCCCAAGCGGAATCACATCTCCAAGGCAGAAGAACAGAGATGATTCGGTTACGAGGGATACCAGGCACCGCCCACCGCACTGCGGGCAGTTCCCTATGGAAAGAAGACAAGCTTGACCAGAAGGGCAAGGATGATCGATCCCCCTGAAAAAACCGCAAACTTTACCACGGCTAGCGACTTTTCTATTGCGGCAAAGCGCTTGTCCATCTCGGCGCGCAACTGCGCACCCAACTCCAACAAATCGGTCTTCGAGGCCAAATCCTGCGTCTTCGCAACCTCGGCCGCCGCAGCCTTGGCCTTGTCCTCTGGGACGTTCGCTAGCAGCAGCGCTTCATACATTTCCGTGCTGATCACGCCCATCGCTGGCTCTAGTATACCTATCGTCTCCGAATCGCACTCCATCTAGGTTGGCCGTCAGCCATACACGGTGCGGGCTTGTGGGCCGCAGGCCACAGCCTCTCGCACGCCGCCGCTACTTGCAATCAGGCCTGTGGCCGGGGCTTCAACGGTGCAGGTTTGCCGCCGTGGCACGGAGATCTGAGGTGGCTCGCCCTGCCCCGCCAGCGGATCCTCTCGCAAGGCCACGACGAAGAGCCTGCTGGCATTCGGTTCGCCACTAGCCCCAACTGCCTACTGGCAGATCACGTCTTGACTGAGCTCACAGTGGTGCGATCAGGGCAGCAACAACCGTTCTCTGGATGCAATACCGTGCGCTGATGGGTGCCCGCTTCGAAAGGAAGATCGACGCTGGCAAGGCGAAGGACTCACCCTCCGTCTGGCACCTTTGAGAATCAGCGCGATGCGGCCTTGCGTTCGGCGTACGCCTCCTTGACCAGCGCCCGAACGCCCGCTTTTTCGGTGTCAGCGACTGTCCGAAGCTTTAGATGGCGCAACTTTGCGCCCGTGCCCTCCAGCAAGCCTTGCGGATCGGCGAGGCTCGCGCCTTGGAAGAAGCCGAGGTTGACCCACGAGCGGAAGGGCATGATGTAGGCGTAACCATCAATCATCTTGCGAGGCCCGCAACCGTACGAAGCCGCCTCCTCGCCAAGGCGAACCACTTCGCAGGCATCCGGATCGATCTCGAGAATGAGAGCCCGGACACACTCCATTACGGGCCGTAGAGGTCCACTGGCGAGCTGAACGAGGTCACGGAAGTGGCCGATCTTGGTCCCGGGCATCTTGGCAGCACTTCCAATGGTCGCATGTACCGACCTACATTAGCGCTTATGACCTTCGCGGGCTCCCCGGAGCGCACCGGTGCAGCGTTCGAACGGCCGGCGTTCGTAGGGCCCTGGGGGCTGGACCCGTGGCGGCTGGAGGCCCGCCCGCCGTGCCCTGGCAAGTGCGCGCAATGTGGCCCGACCAGAGGTTCACCAACCTGTTGTACAGATTTCCACAGCGGGGCAGCCTCTTGGGGGTTTCCCGGGCCGCGCTAGTCGCCAGCCGCCGGACTGGCACGGCCAGACAGGCCCAGTCCCTCTAGTAGGCCCTCCACCCGGGCCAGCCGCCTGTCCATGTCCGCCAACCGCTGCGCCGTGTCTCGCCGCCCAGCCAAGATCAGCGCGCCCAGCGCCACTCCCACGCTCAGCAGCGCCACCCCGACGCCCAAGATGCCGATGAGCTCCGCGCTCATGCCCTTAGCCTAGCAGGCCCGCCGCCTCGCGCGTGACTCGCTTGCAAGATCTGCCGTTGACTCCCTATGAATTCCGGTAGTGCAGTGACTATCAACTAGCGGAGGGGACGCGCAGGGGGCGCACTTTGGAGGGGACCCAAGAGGATCGGCCACTGTAGCAGTGATGTCGCCACCGAGTGCAGAGATTCCGCGGCGCGTGTAACGCGACGGTACCGAGGCCGCTCAACGGGAGAGGTCTTCCCCGCGCTCCGGAGCCCGGTAGCCGACGGGATAGTCGGTCCCCAGCGCGTCATTTAGGCGACTCGCAACCCCCGCCGGCCAGAAATCCGGGTCCGGAGCGGTGCCTTTGGCAAAGGGGTCGTACCCGGCGATCTCCTCGAGAGCGTACGGGCGCTCCGTCGGCAGCCGGGACTCCCAGGCCCGCCGCAATCGCCGCTCGTGCGCCGCATCCTCGGGACTGCCGTGCTCGGCAAGCTTCCTCACCGCAATCTCCCGGCCCCGCCGCCAGGCCCCCTCCAGCAGCTCGGACAGCATGCCCTTCATGCCGGGGTTGCGATCAAGCTTGCCATGCATCTCGCCCCGCCAGTCCTCGATCTCCTTCCGCCAGTGGTTGAGATCCGGACTCTTCGGCGAGTGGTGGATCTTCAGCAGATGCGAGACGACGTTCTTGCAGTACGAAACCCATGCATCCTCGTCGCGCCCCGCCACGTCTCCGATCTCCTCGATCACATTGTCCCAGTCGATGGCGTCGAGGTCGCGCCGCTTCATGGCCTCGATCTGCTGCTGCGCCCAAGACCAGAGATCCTCGTGGTAGAGGCCTCGAACGCCAGTCGCGCCCGCTGCCGGCGCGGTCGGCTCCTTTATCGACGTCGCCGCCATGCCTGCATTGTAGACCCTACCGGCGCTCAGTGCAGCCTCTCCCGCGGCTGCGCAGCAGGCCGCCATTGAGGCGATAGCGATTTCGCATGACGCGCAGAATCACAGAGTCAAGCAAAATCCTTCGCCGAGAAATTGCATAGCGACTGGGGAGACCGCAGCGGGGATGCCATCCGCTTCAAACTCCCAGGGCTACTGCAAGCCGAGGTACTCGGCCCACTCGCTCATGAGTTCGCGACGCTGTTGCAGCAGGTTCGACCGCGCATACGCTTGCTCAACCGCACTGCCGATCCGATGCCCGAGGCACAGTTCGGCGATTTCGCGGGACTTGCCCGCATCCTGGCACCAAGAGTGGAAGGCGCTGCGGACTCCGTGAGCCGTCCCGCTGCTATCCGCGAACACGCGTTGCACTGCCGTACGGGAAATTTGGAAGATCCGCCCAGCCCCGTTCGACCGCGCGTGCGGTCCGTCTAGAACGCCGATCGCTGCTGTGCTCAATGGGACGACCTGATCTCGATTGGTCTTCGCACGACCAGCTGGAATTGTCCATGATCGCGATTCCATTTCGACCTCGCTCCAGTCCGCCTCGAGAACCTCGGTCCGTCTAGTCGCCGTCAGAGCAAGAAATAGGATCGTGGAATGTGCGGTCCTCGACGGGGCCAGCCGAGCGAGAAACGCGCCTAGTTCGGTATGGGGGATCGCCTTGTGATGCCGTATCCTGCTGTTACTCCTGAGACGCGGCAAGGCGGCCCGGACCGGCGCCTCAGCTGCCGGATTCTCAGTAATGATCTCGCGGCCCATGGCGACCGTGAACACGTAGCCTAGACGCTGGAGCGCTAGCTTCGCGGCAGCGGGCTTTGCCTTCCAGAGGATCTCGCCGCCTTCCACTCTCTCTTCGAATACGGCGATGATGTCCTGTCGCCGGATCTCGTTGATTCGCTTGCGATAGGGCAACCGACAGTGGTTCTCGAACGTGCTAATCCAATGCGTGCGCTGCACATCGCGCTTCAGGTCCTGACGGGATTCGACTACCGCCCTGACGAAGTCGCCGAAGTATGGCACGGTCGAGGGATCTTGCCACCGCATGTCGGCGATTCCAACGACTGCATCGGGGTGCCCGGTCAGGACGCGGTACTTGTTGAGGTTCGCCCATTCCCGGGCTTGCTTGAGCGAGACCTTACGGGTCGATCCGAGCCCGATATCCTTGCGGCGGCCTTTGATAGTGATGCCCTGGACCCACGATCTCGCGCCGGACTTGCCGACACGCAGGATCAAGCCACCCCCGAGCGAGTGCATCCGCACTCGGTCTCCGGGAACCAAGAGGCCGCGGAAATACCGAGCGTCGCGCTGCCGCTTCATAGGATCGCTTCTCTGCTGTGGGCTCTGCCCTGCAGTCGGTGGGAGCATCTCGCGATGCCGCCGTGCACAGTCTCGGGGTCTCGGGGTCGGCGGTGTGGACGATGGCCATCCTGATGAAGCGCAGAATCCCACCCCCTGCAGATAGGCCCACAACCACAGCCGCCGCGAATTCTCGGAGCGTCCCGCTGAAGGTCGCTGTTCTGCACATCTGGTGGACTGATGCTCGAAGGTTATGCAGTGTTTTGTCACCACATTCTTGCATACCACAGCGATAGACGCCGTTGGACTAAGCCGCTGCGCGGCATCGATCAGCCACCAGTACCGCGCAAACAGCGCAGCGGTCCCTTTACTGCTACGCGGGTCCTAGATGAACGGCAAGAGCCAAACGGTGGTTGCAACTGCGGTACTTGCGTTGCTGGGATGGATTGTCATCCAACAGCAGATGCTGCAAGCCAATGTAGGGGATCTTCGCGAGCGCATGGCCCGGCTTGAGGGTCGAGTGGACATGCTCGTCAATGTATTCGCGGAACAAGAGCGAGCGAAGCCGTGAAGCGCCCAAGCCAGCCCAAGCGTCTCGTGGCCGCCCGGTCAAGTAACCGATGCCTGAGCTCATCCCAGACACTCTAATGACATCCTCAAGGCTGTGCTAGCTGAACCACCTAAGGAGGACTGGAAGTACCTGCGCCAGGCCGGCAGGAAGCACTCAGAGTCCAAGTGATTCCGGGCTCAATTTGTAAGATTGTACGTGATCCTCAAACATCTCCTGACAGCCGAACATGGGTTCCCATCCGAGAACGGCAACATGTGCACGGTGATGATCGGCGTCGACGCCATGTTCAGCGCCGAGTACGTGTAGCCTCCGGCCATGAGCATCCCGCTGGGGGGATCTCCGGCTCGTCGGTGGAAGTCCGCTGCAACGAGGACCAGACCTTCTCGGCGATGATCGACGGCGAGTAGATGATGATCACGGCCGAGACGACAGTGACGGCCGCCAACGGCAACGTCTACGCGGCGGTGCTGTCGCCGGAAGGCGTTCCGATCGGGGTGATGCACGTCGCGGCGATGCAGGACGTGATGCTGGGCGAGCTGGGCGGCACGGTGACCGTGACCCAGGCCGAGGACATGACTTGGTGGATCGGCGAGATGGAAGTCAAGAACGGCGACGAGTACACGGCGGCGAACGGCAACGTGTACGTGCTGACGATGGAAGAGCACGAAGGCCACGCGCATTGGTCGGCGATGTACCAGCAGGTGATGGTGACGGTAGCCTTGGGCACGCAGGGCTCGGTCACGCTCGTCCGCGCCGAGGACATGCCCTAGTGGCTGGGCTCGGACGCGGTCGGCGTGGGCAGCGAGGTGACGTCGGACAACGGCAACCTGTACACGCTGTGGTACACCGACGGCGCATGGACGGCGCGCTTCGAGCCGGAGTCGATGGAGATCGCGGGCACGGGCCTGACGGCCATGACGCGCGAGGCTGATGACGGGTACGACGTCGACGGCACGACCCTGCCCGCCAGCGGCGTGGGCGACATCACCGTGGACGGTGCCAGCTACCACGTGTGGATGGACGGCGGCATGCTGGCCGGGGCGCGCTTCGACGACGCGCAGAAGGACGGCCGCTACAACATCGCTGTCGGCAATCCCGAGCTCAGCGTGCAGGACGACCCGGTGGTGCTCGGCGCGATGGGGATCGAGGAGGGCGAGAAGACCGTTGCGAACGAGCTGCGGACCCACCTGAAAGTGGGCGGCGAGGCGTTCTCGCTGGGAACGCTGCTGGGCACGGGGATGGCCAACAGGGTCGGCGACAACCAGTCGACGATCGTTTCGGACGCCCTGGGCGAGATCCGGGACCTGAGGCAGAAGGCGGTCGCGACGCTGGACGTGTTCGAGGCCGGGGACGCAGGGCTGTCGAGCTCCCTGACCCGGCTCTGGACCAGCGTGCAGACGCAGGTCAACAGCGTCTTCGGCGACAAGGTCACGCTGGCGAGCAACCGCAGGGACGAGCGCATCCTGGACGACTTTGACGACATCATCGACGCGCTGTCGAGCGCGGACGCCTTCGCGGCGGCCACCGCGTCCGGGGGCGGCGGGGTGTTCGAGGACGCGGGGCTGAGCGGCTCCGCTGCCGCCTCGGCGTTCGAGGCCGAGAAGGTGGAGGCGGTCGCGACGTTCGGAGCCCTGGGCAACACGCGCTTCGGCGCCTTCTGGAAGAAGGAGCGCGGCAATGCGACCTCCGGGCTCGCGGATCCCGCCGCCAACGCCTTGGGGGCGTTCGCGTACGGGACCACCGCGACGCTGAAGACGCTGCGCACGCGGCACGTGCGCCAGGGGACGGGGAACGCGTTCTACGCCGGGCGCACGGAAGCGGTCGACGGCAAGGGGAACTTCTTCTCCGGCGACATCGAGATCCAGGTGCGCTTCGCCGCCGAGAGAGTGAACGCGGTGGTCACGAACCTGACGGGCGCGACGGGCGCTTGGGAATATCTCTACGGCAACACGGACGTGGCGGAGATCATCCTGCCGGATACGCGGCTGGCCGGCAATGCCTCTTGGACTGGCAGCGGCACCAACGCCACGGTCGTGTACTCGACCCGGGCGGGCGTTCCGCGGCCGGTGGAAGCGCCCTACAGCTTCGCGGGGCAGCTGCTCGGCAGGGACGCCGGCGACCAGGGCAACGAGGCGTCCGGCGTGTGGAGCCTGGGAACCTCGGGCGACGGCAAGAACTACCTGGCGGGCGGCTTCGGCGCGACGCGCGGCACGGACCTGCCGGACATCCGGCCCGAGCCGGACGCCGGGGAGGGCTCGCAGACGAAGATCCTGCCGAACGGCGACATCCGGAGGGATCTCACCGCGGCCGAGCAAACCGCGCTTGACGAGGCGATCACGACCGCGCTCGACGGCCTCGCAGATGACGCCACAGCTGGCGCGAGGGAGGACGCGCGCCGCGGTGCGATTGACACCTATATGGACACCCTTACGGGCACCGACGCCACGGTGGATCGGTTCTCGTACGACGGGAGCGACGCCAAGGACACTCGCGGGCAGACCATTTCCGGAGGCACGCTGACCGTGACCGGCAGGCAGTATGGCGCGGACGAGATGCCCATGCTGGACGCAGACCCAGACCCGGGCGAGGACTCGACCGGGACTGACCTCGCTACCAATACCGTCAATCAGGCCAAGTACCGGGTCCACAAGATCGACCTCGCGGCCGCGCTCGACGGGGGCCTCAAGTGGGCCAACGGACCCAAGCACGTCGATATCGCGAAGGCGGCGATCGAGAAGCAGCTGAGGATTCTGGAGTCTGACATCGGCCTCAGCGAGAGCGTGAAGTCGGCGGCTTGGACGGCAGTCCAGAACGCGATCGCAAATAGTCTCTTCACCGACGCCGTCGCGGACCTTCCGGGCACGCTCGGCAACGCCTACAGCGCCAGCCGCAACGACGATTTCGTCCGCGCGGCCGCGGAGGCGCTCGAAGCGCTGGGGAGCAACGGCGCGCTGAAGTCGGCGCTGGGCGACGGCGGGATCTTTGACGGCCTTACGGCGAACGACCTTCAGGTGACCGTCGACGGCTTGTGGGGAAGAAAGGTCTCCAGAGTGCAGTACGCGGTCGGCAGCACCGACTTCACCCGCTTCGGCGCGTGGCGAAGGGAGACGAGCAGGAACGCAGAGACAGGCTACGGCAGGGGCCGGAGGACCGAAACGGCCGAAGGTGACGGACCGAGCTCCTTCGCCTACAGCCAGCTCGCCAAGACGGCCTACCAAGGCCTGACCGACCCGCGGTACCCGAACGGCGCGAGAATGACCTACGAAGGCAGCACGATCGCAGTCGTAGGAAACGCCTTCTTCGAGGGCGCGGTGGACATCGAGGTGCTGTGGGGCAGCGCGGCCGGTGCCGATGGCACGCTAGGCAACGCCGACGACGTCATCGGCGCGAGCCTCAGCATGAGCATCAGCGACCTCGAGAACATGGCGACCGCCGCGCCGCTGTACCTGGATGCGGACACGAGCACGGGCAACAACACCTCTGCTACCCATCTCCTCGAAGAGGTGGTCTCTATCGACATCTCCAACGTTAACGTCGATGCGGCGCTGGCTGTCGCGACCAGCGCAACCTCGGTAGTTACCGTCAGGTCGGTACAAGCAGGTCAGATTGCCACGCGGAACACGGAATGGCTTGCGGCGGGCAGCGCCACGGATACGGTCGAGGGGCAATTCGTCGGCCTCGGCGTGAGCGGGCCCTTGGCAGTGCTCGGCGCTTGGGATATGACCAACGGTACTACGGCCGCTGCGATCGGTGCGAGAGTCGAAGGCAAGGCTGCCGATGGGACGGTCAATCGAGTCTCGGTGACGGGCATGGCCTTCACCGGAACCGACGCCACCGGCGGTGACGCCTTTACC